>JBFINP010000072.1:0-14357 GCA_041611095.1 Acidimicrobiia bacterium
CGGGATCGGATCTCTCGTGACAAGGGGGGCATTCCGTCCAACGCACCATCGTGGAGATCGAGCTGGTGGGCGAACTCGTGGTAGACGACGTTGCGACCCAGCTCGGGTCGCCGGGACTCGATGTCGAGCGCGCTCCAAACGATCACGACCGGACCGCCCTGGCGGGTCTCGCCGTGGATGGCGATAGGGCCTTCGGCCACGATGCCACCCCCAAGTGAGCGCGTGCGCAGGCTGACCACCGGACGCGGGTAGATCACGATGGATCCGACACCCTTGAACACGCTGGGGTCCAGCGCCAGTACGAGGACGCACGCATGGGCGGCGACGACCACCCGCATCTCCTCGGTGACCATGAGCCCGCCCACGCCCTCCCAGCGCTTGTGGAAGACGAAGTCGCCGACCATGGACTCGAGCCGGGCTCGCTCGGTGCTGTCGAGATCGGCCCAGAGGGCCACCCGCTCGGCGAGTATCGCCTTCCACGATGCGGGGATTGCGGGTTCCGAGGAGCGTCGACGCCGGCCAGTCATCGGTCAGGAGCCTAGGAATCGCAGACGGTGTGGTTTCCAGGATTTGAGCCGGGCGACCCTGGTGTCCAGACTCTCCACCCCCCAAACTGGACGCTGCTCTTCTCTGTGGAGGATCCAACGCATGCCCAAACGAAGATTGCTATTGCTCGGCGCGGCTCTGCTCGTCGTCCTTGCCGCCTGCGGCGGCGACGACGCCGTCGACACCACGGCGACAGCCGCGGCGCCCGCAACGACCGAGGCGACGGCGACAACCCAGCCGGCCGAGACCACGACCACGGTCGCCGAGACGACCACCACGACGACGATCGCGGAGACCACGACCACCTCCGGCGGTGGAGGCGAGCCGTCGGCGCTCCAGGATGCGCTCCTCGAGACCGCCGAGGTCACGTCGGGTCGCATGGAGGGTTCCTTCGTGATGGAGGGCATCGAGGGGCTGCCCGGCGGGATCGAGATCAGCATGCCGTTTGCAGGCGCATTCGACAATGCAAAGGAGACGTTCGAGTTCTCGCTGGACATGAGCGGCTTCGCCGCCGCACTCGGCGAAGAGATGCCGCCGGGATTCGAGGATGCGTTCGGGGTCATGGAGATTCGCCAGATAGGCGACGTGGCCTACATGCGGTTCCCGCTCTTCTCGCTGTTCCTCGGACCCGATGTCGAGTGGATCGAGATCCCCGCCGAGGAGGCGAGTTCGACCGCCGGCGGCTTCGGTGCCGCAACCCCTGCGAACCCGTCGGACTTCCTCGCAGCCTTCGAAGAGGCCGATGCGGACATCGTCGAGATCGGCCCCGAGCAAGTTCGAGGCATCGACACCATGCGCTACCTCGTCACCTTCGACATGGAGAAGCTCCTGGAGCAGGCGACACCGGAGGAGCGAGCCGAGTTGGAGGCGCAGGGACCGCTGCCCTTCGACGAGCTGCCGATGGATCTGTGGATAGGAGCCGACGACGGCCTGATCTACAAGTACGTGATGGACATCGACGGCGCCACGGTCCCCGCGGCTCCGGGCGAGGGTTTTGACCGCATGGTGATGACGTTCGAGATGTACGACTACGGGGCGGACATCGTCGTCGAGGCGCCGCCTGCAGATCAGATCACCCCCGGTGACGCACTGGGCGACTTCTTCAACTTCTAACCACAGAGCGACGACGCAAGCGGGGTGTTCGGGCGAGGTCCGACACCCCGCTTGCGCGTCACCTCGCACCGGGGGTCGGTATCGTGACCATCCGCCCAAACGCCGAGGAACCATGCGTCTCGACAAGCTCCACTCCGTGCTGCTGCTCTTCGCCGTGGCGCTGCTGGCCGCGGCATGCGGCGGAGACGACACAGGACCAACGCTCGCTCCGGATGTCGACACGCTGCTCGAGGCGTCGGCGCAGACGATGGGAGAGGTCGAGTCCGTGCGGTTCACGATCGAACGCGGCGGCGCTCCGGTCTACATCGACCCCTTGGACGCTTTGGAGTTCGTCAGCGCCGAGGGCCGGTTCAAGACGCCGGCAGCGGCCGATGCCCTGGTCGTGCTCGCCGTCGGCGACATCCGAGCGCAGGTCGGTGCGGTCGCCATCGACGGCGACACATGGTTGACCAACCCGATCACCGGCGATTGGGAGCCCGCACCCGACGGGTACACGTTCGACCCGGCGACGCTCTTCGATCCGGCCGCCGGATGGCGGCCCCTTCTCGCCGAGGACCTCACCAACGTCCAGCTCGTCGGGCTCGAGGAGCGCGGCGGTTCACCGCGCTATCACCTCCGTGGCGACGCACCCGAAGAGCGCATCTCGCTCATCACCGCGGGGCTCGTCGGCCAGGATGTCACGGTGGATCTGTGGCTCGATCCTGTGACCGGTGCAGTCGTCGAGGCGGAGTTCGACACGCTGTACCGGGGAGAGGCGAGCGACTGGCGGTTGACGTTCGCCGACTACGGCGCCGATCTCACCATCGAGGTCCCCGACCTCCCCACCGAGGGCTGAGACGTTGCGCCGCAAAGCCTCCCCGACGGCCGTGCTCGCCGTGGTCGCCTTCGGCGTCTTCGTCGCCGCCGACGACCTCACCGTCGTCACGACGATGCTGCGACCCATCATCGGCGACCTCGGCATCGTTCTCCCGGACGGCCTCGATGACGCCGCCTGGATCGTCAACGCCTACTTGATCGCCTACGTGGCCGTCATGCCATTCAGCGGCAGGCTCAGCGATCTGCTCGGGCGCCGAAGGGTCTACCTGGCCGCCCTGGGCCTCTTCGTCATCGGCTCGTTCATCATCCCGCGGACCGACACGCTGGGACCGTTCTTGTTCGCACGAGTGCTCACCGCCATCGGAGGTGGTGCGCTCGTCCCCATCGGCATGGCGGTCGTCGGTGACGCATTTGCCGAGAAGAAGCGCGCTCGCGCTTTGGGCGTGCTGGGAGCCGTCGACACGCTCGGATGGGTGTGGGGTCCGCTCTTCGGGGCGATGCTGGTTCGCTTTCTGTCCTGGCAATGGCAGTTCCACCTGAACATCCCCTTGGGGATCGCTGGGATGGTTGCGGCCTGGTGGGCGCTCGCCGGTCACGACGAGCCGGTGCGGAGTGGGCGTATCGACTGGCTGGGGGCCGGCACCCTCACGGTCGCCCTCGTCGCCCTCAACCTCGCCTTGCTCGGCAGCGCCGAGATCCAATCGGTGACGGGCCTCGAGGACCTGACGGGATCGACCGGTGCCGGTCTGCGCTGGCTCTATCCGGTGGCCTTGGTCGCCGCAGTTGCTTTTGCGTGGCGGGAGCGCACCACATCGGACCCGCTCATCGACTTCGGCCTGTTTGCGGGCCGCAACCTGACGGCCTCGGTGGTGATCAACTTCCTCGCCGGTGGCGCCCTCGTGATCGCCATGGTGGACGTGCCCCTGTTCGTCAACGTCGTGGAGGTGAACATCGCCCGGTCTGCGGTCATCGCCGGATGGGTGTTGAGCGCCCTCACCGCCTCGATGGCCGTCGCCGCCTACATCGGGGGCAGGCTCACCGAGCGATCGTGGTACCGGCCGCCGACGCTGACAGGACTGGCCCTCGCCGCCACGGCCTTCATCGCCATGGGTCTCGGTTGGGAGGTCGACACGGCCTACCCCCTCATGGCTGCCCAGCTCGCCGTGCTCGGCGTGGGCTTCGGGCTCGTCATCGCACCGACGAGCGCGGCCGTCGTCGACGGGGCGCCTCCGGATCGCCGAGGCACCGCGGCGAGCGTGGTCGTCGTGCTGCGCCTCATCGGCCTCAGCGTCGGCCTCTCCGGCCTCACCGCGTGGGGCTTGTTCCGGTTCAATCAGTTCCGCGACAACGTGCAGCTCCCTCCGCTCGACGACCCCGGATACGGCGAGGCCCTGCGGACGGCCCAGGGCGAGCTCACCACATCGGCTCTCGCCGAGACCTTCCTGGCCGCCGGCATCGTGGTCGTGCTCGCATTCGTGGTGGGTACGGCGATGCGGCGAGCGCCGTTGCGAGAGGGCGCAACCGCCGAAGGGGCGCCCTGACGGCAGCAACGTGGACAGCAGCGAAGGAGCATCGATGAAGAACTTCGTCACGAGGAACGCAACCACGGTCGTCCTTGCGATGGCCGTTGCAGTGCTCGTTCTCGGTGTGCTCGCCGCGATCGCAGTGGTCCGCACGGCGAGCCTCCAGGGCGACCTCGAGTCGTTGCGGGCCGACGTCGACCGGGTGGAATCCGGGGCCGCGATCTTCGCGAGTCAAATCACGGCGTTCCAGGACCAGCTCACCGAGCTCGCACCGACGGTGGGCGCCTCGCTGGACGAAGCCATCGTCGAGCTCGAGACCTTCGCCACCTCGACCCTCGCCTTCATGGTGCCCATCGACGAGAGCATCCCGATCAACACGGAGATCGTGCTCGATCGAACGCTGACCGTGCCGATCCAGACCACGCTCCCGATCAACGAGACGATCGCCACCACCATCACCGTCACCGCCCCCTTCGGCGTCGACATCCCCGTCGACGTGACCGTTCCGGTGGACCTCGACCTGCCGATCGATCTCGAGTTGGACTTGCCGATCAATGAGACGGTGCCCATCTCTACGTCCATTCCCGTCAACCTCACGGTTCCCATCGAGGTACCAGTCGCCGACACCGAGCTAGCCCGACTGGCCGAATCCCTCCGTCAGGGACTCATCGGGTTCAGGGAGGTCATCGACGGTCTCGGGTGACGGGGACCATCGGCGGTTGCGGTGGAAGCAGCCGACGTGCGAAGCTGCCGCCCACCTCGGAGTGGAGCAACTTGGACCAGGTAGAAGAGAGCCGACGGCGCCAATCGCTGCCGGGATGGCTCCGCAGCACCATCGTGCTCGCGCTCCTCTATGCGTTCCTCGGCGGCGTCAAGTTGTTGGAGGAGGGCATCAACGGCCTGGGCAGCGATGCTACGAATACGCTCTTCGAAGGTGTCACCAATCCCCTCGCCGCGCTCTTCGTGGGCATCCTGGCGACGGTCCTCGTTCAGTCGTCATCGGTGACGACGTCGACAATCGTCGGCCTCGTTGCCGGCGGTGTCCTCGACGTCCAGACCGCGGTACCCATGATCATGGGCGCCAACATCGGAACCACCGTGACCAACACGATCGTGTCGATCGGCCACGTGCGCCGCTCGGAGGAGTTCCGACGCGCCTTCGCCGCGGCCACGATGCACGACTTCTTCAACGTCCTTGCCGTGGCGATCTTGTTGCCCCTCCAGATCCTCACGGGCTTCCTGTCGTCCGCAGCCGAGGCCATTGCCCAGTTCATCGCCGGCGGGCAGGAGCTCGGAGGCTCGTTCGACAGCCCGATCAAGTCGGCCGTGGGGTGGTTCGCCGATGAAGTCGGAGCCGTGCTCGGATGGTTCACCGACAGCGAACACGTGATGGCGGTGCTCTCGATCATCGTCGGCATCGGCTTGATCTTCTTCACGCTCACCTTCATCACCAAGAACATGCGGGTCCTCGTCGCCGACCGGATCGAGCGCTCCCTGAACGCCGCACTGGCGCGGAGCGGCACCATTGCCATCGTTGTCGGAGCGATCGTGACGATTGCCGTTCAATCCTCGAGCATCACGACGTCGATCCTCGTGCCGCTGGTTGCGTCCGGCGTGCTCCTCGTACGCAACGCATACCCGATCACCCTGGGCGCCAACATCGGCACGACCATCACGGCGCTGCTGGCGGCGCTCGGAGCGGGTACGCTCGACGGGCTGACGATCGCCGTGACGCACACCCTGTTCAACATCGCCGGAATCCTGCTGCTGTACCCGTGGCACCGGATCCGCTACGTACCGGTCAAACTCGCCGAGCGGCTCGCCGATCTCGCCATCCGGCGAAAGGAGCTCGCACTTGGCTATCTACTTGTTGTCTTCATCGTCGTGCCGCTAGTGGGTATCGTCGTCCTGTAGGGGAGAGGAAGGCTGAAACATGGTGTTGGACTTCTTCAAGAGAGGCACGTCGACGATCGACGAGGTCGAGCACCTCCTCGTCCAGATGCTGCGCGACGGTCGGGCCGTATACGACGCCGCCACCGCAGCCGTGTTCGGCGGAGGGACATCGAAGGACACCAAGCAGGAGGTCAAAGGTACCGACCGCGAGATCAACGAGGCCCAGCGCCAAGTGCGCCGTGCGCTGCTCATGCATGCGTCGGTCACCGGCAAACCCGACTTGCCCCTCGCCCTGGCCTACATGAGCGTCGTCAAAGACGTCGAGCGGGTTGGCGACTACGCCAAGAGCGTGTACGACATCGCTCGCTACGGTGCCGACTTCTCAGCCGTCCCGGATCGCGAGACGCTGGAGCACTACTGCCACGCCGTCGGAGGCCTGATCGACGAAGCGGCCACCGTGTTCGAGGAACGCAACGTCGATCGCGCCCGGGAGCTGGTCACCAAGGCCGACGGCTTCCTGGACGAGTACGACCAGCACGTCAAGGCCGCAGCACAATCCGAGGGCTCCGCCTTCGATGCCGTGACCCGTGCCCTCTACTACTTCTATCTCGAGCGAATCACCGCACACGTCATGAACCTCATGACGTCGCTGGTGCTGCCCATCGACCAGCTCGACTACTACGACGAGGCGAAGGACGACCGGCGAACGCTCGAATCGTGAGGAACGAGCTGACCGTCGAGGTTGAGGGCGAGCCGGTCGCGTGATCGCCGGGCTCGTTCTGGGGACGGCGGAGACCGTCGAGGCTTCGGCCGAGATCGATCTGTTCCTCGTTCTCGCCGGTCTCTTCGGCGGGCTGGCGATCTTCCTCCTCGGTATGGACCGCATGACCGAGGCGCTCAAGTTGATCGCAGGCGAGCGGATGCGGGACATCCTGGGGCGCCTGACGTCGAACCGGATCATGGGGCTGCTCACTGGAGCCGTCGTCACGGCCGTGATTCAGTCGTCCTCGGTCACGACGGTTCTCGTCGTCGGCTTCATCTCATCGGGCCTGATGACGTTCGTCCAATCGATCGGGGTCATCATCGGGGCCAATATCGGCACGACGATCACGGCACAGATCATCGCCTTCAAGATCACGTCGTATGCGCTCGTCGGCGTCGCCGTCGGATTCGGATTCTCCTTCTTCTCCAAACAACCGTTGCGGCAGGCGCAGGGAACGGCGCTCATGGGACTGGGCCTGGTCTTCTTTGGGATGAGCGTGATGGGCGACGCCATGGCGCCGCTCCGGTCCTCGGCGACCTTCATCGACACGATGGCCCGTCTCGAGAACCCGTTGTTCGGGATCTTCGTCGGCATGGTCTTCACGGCGCTGGTGCAGTCTTCGTCGGCCACGACGGGCATCGTGATCGTGCTCGCCCAGCAGGGTCTGATCACACTGGAGACGGGCATCGCACTGATCCTCGGTGCCAACGTCGGGACGTCGATCACCGCCCTCCTCGC
Source organism: Acidimicrobiia bacterium (assembly GCA_041611095.1). Lineage (GTDB taxonomy): Bacteria > Actinomycetota > Acidimicrobiia > Spongiisociales > UBA5794 > UBA6912. The sequence continues at coordinate 7,393 of JBFINP010000072.1, forward strand.
AGCAATCGGCAAACCGCGCGAGGCGATGCGAGCAGCGGTCGGCCACACGCTGTTCAACGTCGGCGGGGTCGTGATCTGGTTGCCCTTCCTCGGCTTGCTGGCATCGACGGTCGCCGGATTGGGTGGGGGCACGGCGCGGGAGGTGGCCAACGCACACACCTTCTTCAATGTCGCCAACGCCCTGATCTTCATCGGGTTCGTTCCCCAGTTCGCAGCGCTCGTGGAGCGCTTGGTACCGGACCGGCCGGAAGCGGAGGAGCGCGTGATTCGCATCAAGTACCTCGACCGCGAGCTGCTGAGAACGCCGAGCCTGGCGATCGACCGCGCCCGCCTCGAGCTGCTGCGCATGGCCGACCGGGTGCGGACCATGCTGGCAACGGTGCTTCCCGAGATCCTCGATGGCACCCGGTGGTCGCTGGCCGAGGTGGAGGCCATGGACGACGAGGTGGACGCCCTCCACGGTCACATCGTGAAGTACCTCGGCGAGATCAGCGGACAGCGGCTCAGCCCTCGGAGCACAGCCGAGCTGATCGGTGTGATGGAGGCCGCCAACGACCTCGAGGCCATCGGCGACGTGATCGAGACCAACCTCGTCCAGCTGGGCCTGGCGCGAATCGAGCATGGGCTGTCGGTGAGCGATTCGACTCGGACCGTCCTCTCCGACTTCCACGGCGCGATTGCCGAGGCCCTGGATCTGGCCATGCTCGCCCTGACGCAGAAGAACGCCGACGCCGCCCGTCGCGTCGGGAAGATGAAGAGCGAGATCAACTCCATGGAGCGAGCCGCCAGCGCCCATCAAGTCGAGAGGCTCATGGCCGAGGCTCCCGATCGCGTTGCGACGTACCGGCTCGAGATCGACGTCATCGCCAACCTCAAGCGGATCTACTACTTCGCCAAACGGATCGCCCGAGAGGCGGTCCCGGCCGAGGAGCGGGCCGAGATCTAGCCGGAGCGGTGGATCGCGCTACTTCAGAACTGGACGGCAGCTGCGGCCCAATGGAAGCCCGCACCGAACGCGGCCAGCACGACCAGGTCCCCGGAGCGGATGCGGCCCGTCTCCTGCGCTTCCCATAGGGCCAAGGGCACCGACGCCGACCCGGTGTTGCCGTACTCCTCGATATTGACGTAGACCTGGTCGTCGCGGAGTTCGAGCCCCCTTCCGATGGCGTCGATGATCCGCTTGTTGGCCTGATGTGGAACCACGAGCGCAACGTCGTCCACCGTCTTCCCGATGCGAGAGAGCACCTCTCCGACCGCAGCGCTCATCCTCCGCACGGCCTCCTTGAAGACCTCGCCACCGTCCATGGTGAGCCGCTGATGGGCCCCGGTGGCGAGCGCATCCTCGTTGAACGGATGGCGGGTGCCCCCTGTCAGCAGGGTGAGGATGTCCGCCCGGCTACCGTCCGTACCGGTGACCACCTCCAACACGTCGGCCTTCCCCCCGTTCGGGCCCATGACAACCGCACCGGCTCCGTCGCCGAACAGCACGCACGTGCTGCGGTCGCTCCACGAGATGAGCCGGGAGATCAGCTCGACACCGACGACGAGGATGTGACGCGGGGCGAAGTGGACACGGGCGCGAGCGACGTCGAGCGCCTGGAGGAACCCCGCGCAGCCGCTGCCACCGAGGTCGTAGGTGGGGATCGTCGAGCAACCGAGCCGGTCCTGGAGCAGGGACGAGGTATCCGGCGTGTAGACCTCTGGCGTGTCGGTCGCCACGATGATCTCGCCGACGTCCGCCGCCGTGAGACCGGCGTTCGCGAGTGCCCGCTCGGCCGCTGCCCCTGCGAGATCGAGCGTCGACTCGTCATCGGCGGCGAAGCGGCGACGCTTGATCCCGGTGCGCGTCGTGATCCACTCATCGGTGGTGTCCACGAGCTGCGCCCAGTCGTCGTTGGTCATCACCCGTTCGGGGACATAGCCCCCAAAGCCCAGAATCGCCGTCACTCAAGCCTTCCCGCGATGGAGGGCAGCGTACCGGAACGGCGGCACCAGACGCGACGGTCTCAGCGTTGCGCAGTGCAGCCGCGGCGAAGCCGGTCGAGGACCTCGGTGAAGACGGGCAGCTCGTCTGGATCGATCTCGGAGGCGAAGTGCTCCTGGAGGTCGTTCAGGTGCGTCTCGGTGGCGGCGGCGAGTGCCGACTCGCCGTGCTCGCTGAGATGGACCCACAAGACGCGGCGATCCGTCGGGCAGTGGAGCCTCTCTACGAAACCGGCCTCTGCCAGCCGGTCGACGAGGCGGGTGGCCCCACCTGATGTGAGCACCATCTGATCGGCGAGCTCGGACATGGACATTTGACGCCCCTCAGTCCGGGCGAGGCGGATCAACGCCTCGTAGGTGACGCCCGTCATGTCATGGTGATCACGCAGCGACTTGTCGAACGTCCGCTGCAGACGGCGATGCGCCTCGACGAGGAGGCCGAAGGTCGTGATGCGGTCGTCCGCAAACAGTTGCTCGACACCAGAGTCGGTCATAGATCAACCTTACCACACAACAGTTGACAAAGCAGATTTCTTTGCATACAATCTCTGCTTAGTCAAGTATTCCACTTGGAAGAAGGAGCGCCGAATGGCAACCCCCACCGCCCTCCCGTCCCCTGGCTCGTGGTCCATCGACCCGGCACACACCGTCGTCGGGTTCGCAGGCCGGCATCTCGTCGCATCGAAGGTCCGCGGGCGTTTCAAGGTGTTCTCAGGAGACATCAAGATCGCCGACGACGTCGCAGACTCGTCCGTAGCGGTGACGATCGACGCCGGATCCATCGACACCGGTGTGGACGATCGCGATGCTCACCTGCGGTCGCCCGACTTCCTCGACATCGAGAACCACCCAACGTTGGAGTTCACCTCCACCGAGGTGCGGCCCAACGGCGACGGATATGAGGTCGACGGTGATCTCACGATCCGTGGCACGACCAGGCCGGTGACGCTGAACGTCGACTACCTGGGGCTCGTCACCGACCCCTGGGGCAACGACAAGGCGATCTTCTCGGCCACGACGAAGATCGACCGCGAGGCGTGGGGTCTCACGTGGAACGCCGCGCTCGAGGCCGGCGGTTGGCTCGTCGGCAAGACCGTCGACATCGATCTCGAGATCCAGGCCGCCGCCGCCTGAAAGCACCAACAACCAGGAGACTCGGGGGACCGGACAGCGGTCCCCCGAGCCATTCCGAGGAGCACGAACATGACCGGAATCCGCAGGCTCAACCACGCAGTTCTCTTCGTCACCGACCTGAACGCCGCGGTGGACTTCTACCGAGGGGTGCTCGGGTTTCGAATGGTCACTCATGAGCCCCGCTTCAACGCCGCCTTCTTGAGGGCCGCCGAGTCGGCGAACCACCACGACCTAGGGCTGTTCGGACTGGGGCCCGATGCGCCCGGCCCCCAACGTGGTCGTGCCGGGCTCTACCACCTGGCCTGGCAGGTCGACACCCTCGACCAGCTCGCACAGGTGCGCGAGGCTCTGCTCGGCTCCGGCAACTACACGGGCGAGTCGTCCCACGGTGCGACCCTCAGCGTCTACGGGGCGGACCCGGCAGGCAACGAGTTCGAGGTCATGTGGATGCTTCCGCGTGACGCCTGGGGTGAGTACGAGAGCCGTGCCGTCGTCGAACGGCTCGACCTCGACGCCGAGCTGGCCCGGTGGTCGGGTGTGGCCACCGCCGACGAGTTGGGCGCCGTCAGGGCCTGAGACCCCGTCCTACCCACGTTCCAGGGCTACCGTTGCAGGACGACCCCCCGGAGGTGTCCTGATGAGCAATGCCCAGTCCCGACGCTTGTTCCTCTCCCAACTCGGCCGAGGCACCTTCGCCGTTGCGGTCCTGGGCGTCGGGGTGGTCGCATGCGCCGAGGATTCCGGCGACGAGGCGCTGCAGCCTCGGACGGAGAGCTCCACAGCATCACCGACGACGGAAACGCCGGCCACGGCGGCTCCCACCACCACGGCAGACGAGCCGGCTGCGGCTTCCACCACGACTGAAGTGGCGGAAGCTCCGGCGGCGATGTGGCAACGCGTGAACCTTGGCTTCGTCTCCGCGTACGTCGTGGCCCGCTCCGGAGAGGCCGCCGTCGTCGACACCGGTGTCGGGGGGAGCGAAGGCGAGATCGAGGCCGGGCTCTCCGCCATCGGGCTCGGCTGGGACGCAGTCGGCCATGTCATCCTCACCCATTCCCACGGAGATCATGTCGGCAGCGTCGGGGCGGTCCTCGATGCCGTCCCGGAAGCCACCGCCTATGCCGGCGCCGAGGACATCCCGCAGATAACTGCACCCCGGGCGCTCACACCGGTCGCCGACGGCGACAACGTCTTCGGCTTGCGGATCGTCGCCACACCCGGCCACACCCCGGGCCACATCAGCGTGCTCGACATCGCCGGGCGGGTTCTCGTCGCCGGCGATGCGCTCAATGGAGGGGACGCCATGGGCGGCGAGGCCGGCACCGTCGCTGGCGCAAATCCCCAGTTCACCGCTGACATCGCCGTCGCCGACGAGTCCATACGCAAGCTCGCCTTGCTGGACGTCGAGACGATCCTCTTCGGACACGGCGAGCCGGTCGAGAGCGGCGCAGGGGTCATGCTCGGCGAGCTGGCTGCGTCGCTCTGAAACGCTCGGCGGCGACGGGCGCGATTGGGTAGCGTCCGGCTCCACGGCATCAAGGCCACGAGAGAGGGAGCCGTCGATGGGAAACAAGATCATCCACTGGGAGCTCATGGGTCCCGACGGCGACGCACTCGCCGGCTTCTACAGCGACATGTTCGGGTGGGACGCCAAGCCCATGGAGGGCTTCGACGAATACCACATCGTCGAAGAGGGTCACTCGGGTGTCGGCGGCGCAGTCGGCAAGGGCGGCGAGGAGATGCCCACCTACAGCGCCATGTACGTCGGCGTCGACAGCATCGACGAGCACCTGGCCAAGATCAACGCAGCCGGAGGCGCCACGGTCGTACCGAAAACCGTGATCCCCGGGGTCGTAGCCTTTGCGATGTTCACCGACCCGGCAGGGAACCTGGTCGGGCTCGCCGAGAACGAGGTTCCCCCCGCCGGCTGAGTTCCCGGCTGCCGAAGCTCAGACCGGCACGGGGACGTCGCGACCCATATCGGCGAACAACGTGAACTCGGGGAGGAAGGTCATATCGACCTTGCCGACCGCACCCTGGCGATGCTTGGCGATCACGACCTCGGCCATGCCCTTTGTTTCGACAGCCTCGGGGTGGTAGTACTCGTGCCGGTAGATGAACATCACGACGTCGGCGTCCTGCTCGATGGCCCCCGACTCACGAAGGTCGCCGAGGCGGGGCCGCTTGTCCTCCCTCGACTCGAGGGACCGGTTGAGCTGTGAGGCGGCGATCACGGGGATGTGGAGCTCCCGAGCCAGGTTCTTGAGCTGGCGGCTGATGGTGGCAATCTCCTGCTGTCGGTTCTCGCCGCTGGTGCCCTGCATGAGCTGGAGATAGTCGACGATCACGAGCCCTAGACCGGGGCGGCGGCTGAGCCGCCGGCACTTGGCCCGGATCTCGGTGACGGTGAGACCTGGAGAGTCGTCGACGAAGACCGGCTTGCGGTAGAAGACGGAGGCTGCGTTCGAGAGCCGGGTGAAATCGCCCTCGTTGAGTCGACCCGACCGCAGCCGCTGGGAGTCGATCTTCCCTTGGGAGCACAGCAGGCGGGTCACGACCTCCTCTCGGCTCATCTCTAGCGAGAAGATGGCTACGGGCTGATCCGTCAGCGCCACGTTCTTTGCGATGTTGAGTATGAGGGAGGTCTTCCCCATACCCGGACGTGCGGCGATGATCAGCAGGTTCGTCGGGTGCAAACCCGTCAGCTTGCGGTCGAGGTCACGGTATCCCGTTGGCAGGCCGGTTACCTCGGCGCCGCTCTGGCTCAACTCCTCGGCCTTCTCGATCGCCGGGAAGAGCAGCGGATCGATCGGCGCCAGCCCGTCGCCGACGCGTCGCTCGGCGACGCCGTAGACGGTCTGTTCGGCGAGATCGAGCACGTCGGCGATCGGCCGGTCCACCTCGGTGGCGAGCGTCCCGATGTCACCTCCGGCACGCAGCAGGCGCCGGCGCAGCGCATGCTCCTCGACGATGCCGACGTAGTGGCCGATGTTGGAGGCCGTCGGGACCGCATCCGACAGTGCTGTGACGAAGCCGATGCCGCCAACCCGGTCCAGCTGTCCCGCCCTCCGGAGACCTTCCGTGACGGTCACGACGTCGATGGGCTCGTTCGCATCGAACAGCCGGCGCACGACCTCGAAGATCGACTGGTGTGCCGGCTTGTAGAAGTCCTCCGGGTGGAGCGTCTCCAGAGCGACATCTGCCGCCTCGGTGGAGATCATGATCGCTCCCAAGACCGACTCCTCGGCCTCGACGCTGTGGGGCGCCACCCTCATCCCACGCACGCTCTCGCGCTCCACCACCGATGTCACCACGCCTCCAATCTGCCGTCCGTCGTCCTGACCCCGCCCGCCGACTCTGACTCAACCACGTGGGTGTGACAGATTCTCAGCTCGTCTCGGGCACGCGACAACGTCGCCGCATCTGGTCGTGGGGAAGCCACTGCCATTGATAGCTCGCAGCAAGCAAGGCAACAAGCACAGGAGCTGGTCCGATTTCGCGACCGCAACAATCTTTTCCGACTCTCGGCGCAGCAGGGCCAGAGCCGGGCGAGGGCGAGCGGACTGGATGATCCCCCATGAGGGGGATCGCGGAGCGCAGGATGCGAGGGGGGTCAGGCGAGCGGCCGTAGTCCCGAGCCCCTCCCCCTCAAACCGCTCGGGCTGACGCCCGAACGGCCAGCTCCCCCGCAGGGGGAGCCTCAGAATGGCGATGCGACATGAGCCAGGGGGTGCTCGGGGGGAGCGCTCCGCGTTCCCCCCTCGTACCGCGGTGTGGCGGCTCCGCCGCCGCACTGCACAACGAGCCGGCCGAGAGGCCGACGTCAACTCGCTCGAAGCCTGCTTCGA
>JBFINP010000073.1:0-13581 GCA_041611095.1 Acidimicrobiia bacterium
TACTCCCGGGAAGCCGAGGACGCCGACATCGCCCGGCAGCGGGATTTCGCCGCACGCGCCGAAGCCATCGACCCCGCCGGCCTGTCGGCCGACGACCGGATCTCCCGCGACGTGCTGATCTTCGAGGCGTCGACGACTGCCGACATGTCCGAGACCCGCCAAGCCGAGCTGGCCGCCAACCACACGATCGGCATCCAGGCCTTCTTTCCCGTCATGATCCAGCAGTTCCCGCTCGTCGAACCGGAGCATGCCCGAGCCATGGTCTCCAAGTACCAGGGCATGGGCCAAGCGATACGGGACGCCGCCGAGCGTCTCCGGGAGGGGGTGGCTTCGGGGCGGACCCCGATGCGCTCCACCGTCGACAAAACCATCGAACAGCTCGACGGATACCTCGCCACCGACCCGTCCTCCGACCCATACCTGGCGTTGAACCCACCATCCGTGTTCACTGCTGACGACCTCGCCGGCTGGCGTGACGACATCGCCGGGGTCGTGGCCGACCACGTTCGCCCGGCGTGGGCGCACTATCGTCAGGTGCTCGTCGACGAGGTGGCCCCGGCGAGTCGCTCCGACACGGAGCCAGGAGTGTGCTGGCTGGACGACGGCAAGGAGCTGTATCGCCGCGCCATCCGGCGGTACACCTCGGTCGAGATGAGCGCCCAGCAGATCCACGAGATCGGCCTCGCCCAGATCGCCAAGCTCGCCGACGAGTACCGCGAGCACGGTGGCGACGTGCTCGGCACGACCGACCTGACCGAGATCTTCACCCGACTGCGCGAGGACCCGGAGCTTCACTTCAAAGACGGACCGTCCATCGTCGCCGCCTCGGAGGAGGCGCTGGCGAAAGCAAAACAGGCGATGAGAGACTGGTTCGGGCGCTTGCCCAAGGCCGACTGCGTCGTCCGCGAGACGCCGTCGGGACCCACGGCCTTCTACTACCCCCCGGCCCCGGACGGGTCGCGTCCCGGGACGTTCTTCATCAACACCGCCGATCCGACACGCTGGCACACCTTCGAGATCGAGGCGATGGCCTACCACGAGGGCATCCCCGGGCACCACCTCCAGCTCGCCATCTCCGGCGAGCTCGAGGGCGTCCCCGAGTTCCGCAAGCACGCCAGCGTCACCGCCTACGCCGAGGGGTGGGGGCTCTACACCGAGCGGCTCGCCGACGAGATGGGCCTGTACGGCAGCCAGCTCGACCGCATCGGGATGCTGTCGGCCGATTCGATGCGAGCCGGCCGGCTCGTCGTCGACACCGGGATCCACGCCATGGGGTGGAGCCGCCGGCAGGCGATTGACTACTTCGTGGACAACTCACCGATGACCCGAGCGACGATCGAGGGCGAGGTCGATCGCTACAGCGGCATGCCGGGACAAGCGTTGGCCTACATGATCGGGCGCCTCGAGATCCTCGACTACCGAGCCCAGGCCAAGGCGGCGATGGGCGACCGGTTCGACATCAAGGGCTTCCACGACGTCGTACTCGGCTCGGGCCTGGTGCCACTACCGACGCTGGAGCGCATGGTGAAGGAATGGGCGGCGTCCTGAGCGACGGCGGAACGCCGGTACGCTCTTGCGGCCGTGCCCTCGATATCGGTCGCCGAGCTGTCGAAGCACTACCGCGTCCCAGTGCGGGAGTCGGGGCTGCGCGCCTCGATCCGAAGTCTGATCCGCCGACGCCATCGTGACGTTCTCGCCGTCGATCGCATCTCGTTCGAGGTCGAGCCGGGCGAGGTCGTGGGCTTCCTCGGGCCCAACGGAGCCGGCAAGACGACGACCCTCAAGATGCTGTCGGGTCTGCTCCATCCCGACGGTGGGGTGGCCGACGTGCTCGGTCACCGCCCGGAGCAGCGCGCCAAGGAGTTCCTCAGCCAGATCACGCTGGTCATGGGCAACCGCAATCAGCTCTCCTGGGATCTCCCCGCCCTGGATTCCTTCGAGCTGAACCGGTCCATCTACCGCCTCGACGCGGCAGCCTTCCGGGAGACGCGTGACGAGCTCATCGAGCTGCTCGACGTCGGGCGCCTCGTCGACAAACCCGTGCGCAACCTGTCACTCGGCGAGCGTATGAAGATGGAGATCGCCGGCGCATTGCTGCACCGGCCCAAGGTGCTGTTCCTGGACGAACCGACCATCGGCCTCGACGTCACCGCCCAGCGCAAACTCCGCGGATTCATCGCCGAGTACAACAGCCGCCACGGCGCCACCGTGCTGCTGAAGAGCCACTACATGGCCGATGTCGTCGCGTTGTGCGAGCGGGTCATCGTCATCCACCACGGCCGGCTGCTCTACGACGGCGGTCTCGCCGGGCTCAGCGCCCGCTTCGCCGCCCACAAGACCATCACGATCACACTCGCCGAGCCGGCCGGCACGCTGGACGGCTACGGCACCATCGTCGCCCGTGAACCGCTGAAAGCCACGTTCGAGGTCGACCGTTCCGAGACCTCGAGGGTGGCCTCGCGCCTCCTCAGCGACTTCGCGGTGATCGACCTCACTATCGAAGATCCGCCGATCGAGGAAGTCATCGAGCGGGTCTTCGCGGAACCCGATCAGAGATCCGAGACGCCGTGACGGACATGGCCCGCTTGTACCTGGGTTGGGGACGCATCGCCATCCTCGAGCAATTCCAGTACCGCGCCGCCAACTACTTCTACATGATCGGCATGATCGCCGAACCGGTCATCTACCTCGTCGTGTGGTCGACCGTGGCCGAGGCCCAGGGGGGAGAGGTCGGCGGGTTCACTGCGGGCCAGCTCGCCGCCTACTACATCGTGTGGACGCTGGTGCGGAACATGAACATCGTCCTCACGCCATACGTGTGGGAGGAACGCATCCAGCGCGGCGAACTGGCCGAAGACCTCCTGCGGCCCGTGCATCCCCTCCATCGCGATCTCGCCTACTTCGCCGGGTGGAAGGTCGTGGCGATCGTCATGTGGCTGCCCATCGCCGCCGTTCTGGCGTGGGCCTTCGACCCCGACCTCGACCCGACCGCCGCCGAGGTGGGCTTCTTCGCCGTGGCGTTGTGGGGCGGGTTCTTCGTGCGGTTCTTCGCCCTCTGGGCGCTTGGGCTGGTGACGTTCTGGACGACCCGGGTGCAGGCGCTGTACGAGCTGTACTTCACCGCCGAGCTGCTCCTCTCCGGCCGGCTGGTGCCGCTCTCCCTCATGCCGGATTGGGTGCAGACGCTGGCGGCGTTCCTGCCGTTCCAGTGGGCATTCCAGTTCCCCATCGAGGTGCTCATCGGCAAGCTCACCACCGAGGAGATCTGGTCGGGGCTGGGCATGCAGGTGCTGTGGACGGCCATCGGTACCGGCATCACGGCGGCGGTGTGGCGCCGCGGCGTGCGGCGCTTCGCCGCGGTGGGGGGCTGAGGTGAGCTTCTTCCGTCTCGCCCTGGCGCACTTCCGAGTCGGAGCGATGAACGAGCTTCAATACCGGGTCAACTTCTTCGTCCAGCTCTTCCAGTCCTTGCTGGCGCTCGGCACCGCCCTCATCGGGTTGTGGCTCGTGTTCAGCCAGACCGACGAGCTGGCCGGCTGGCTCCCTCCCGAACTCCTCGTCGTGATGGGCGTCCACATCGTCATGGGAGGGGTCATCCAGACGTTCATCCAGCCAAACATGGCGCGGCTCATGCAGGACGTTCGCATGGGCACGCTCGACTACACGCTCACCAAACCCGCCGACTCGCAGACGATGGTCAGCGTCCGCGAGGTCCGCATCTGGAGTCTCGTCGACGTGTTGACCGGAGCCATCGTCATCGGCGTGGCCATCACTCAACTGCAGCGTCAGGTCGGCGTTGCTGCGGCCGCGGCGTTCAGCCTGGCGATCGTGCTCGGGGCGATCATGATCTACTGCTTCTGGCTGCTCCTCACGACCGGGGCCTTCCGAGTGGTCCGTGTCGAGAACATCCTCGAGCTCTTCAGCGGGGTGTATCAGGCCGGCCGCTGGCCGGTCGGCATCTACCCGTTGTGGATGCGCGGCAGTCTCACCTTCCTCGTTCCCGTGGCGTTCGCCGTGACCGTTCCCGCGGAAGCACTGACGAGCCGGCTCACCGTCGGGACCCTCGTCACTGCGCTGGTGTTCACCGCAGTGCTGATGACCGTGACCCGAGCCGTGTGGCGACTCGGTTTGCGCTCCTACACCGGCGCCTCGGCCTGACTGCGCAGAACCGAGGCCTCACTCGCCGAACGAGTCGAAGAAGTCGACCAGCTGACTACCCACGAACCCGGCGCCGGCTTCGTTCAGGTGCCGGTTGTCGGGATCCAGCAGGTCGCCGGTGAGCGGTCCCATCAGCGGTCCCGGCAGGATCTCGAATGGGTAGTTGTCGTGGAGGGAGAGGGCGTAGTCGCGGAGAGCGATCGACAGCGCCGGGCCGGAAACGGGCGATTCGGCGTTGTCGTACTGCATCATGGGTGTCCACCACACGACCTCGAGCGTGCCGCTCAGGTCCCGGGCAAGGAACTCATCGAGGACCGCCACGACCCCCGCCTCGTGCTCGGCGTCGATGACGCCGTCGTTGGCGTCTTCCTCGAGTATCCCGAAGAGCGCGATCATGGCCCGGTAGCCGCCTGCGGGCTCCAGCTCGTACAGACGGTCCCACGGGGTCGGATCCAGGCTGCGCCACAGTGCCCAGTCGAGTGAGCCGTACGTGTAGCCGCCGACGAGGAGGTCCTTGGTGGACTGCTCGCGATACGCTGGCAGCGCCCCGGTCTCGCCGGCGGTCCAATTCGAGTAGCCCGTCGAGCCAACCGTGTCGGTCGTCAGCGGCGTCGCAAACGGAGACTCGTCTGGCGGGGGCGGTGGATCCGGGGGTGGCTCCGGCGGTGGCTGGCTCGCCACCGGCGTCACGATGACCGCCGATACCACGGCCGTCTGAGACGACGCAGTGAAATCGAGATCGAGCCGGCCATCGGCCACGGTTGCCGTGAACGTCTCGACGTGCGCCGTTTGGCGTGCCCCGGTCACCGCAACGAGGTCGAGGTCGTCGATCACGACCACGCCTTCGGCGCTCACGTCCATGATCCGTGACCCGGTACGCCGCGTTCGGGGCTCCATGAAGTGCAGGTCCACCGTGTAGTCGCCTGCGGCGAGCCCGTCGAAACGGTATGAGAACGCGGACCCGGTGCGGTAGGCCTGATAGAGGGCGTCGTCCTCGGTGCCGGCGATGGGCGCGGTCACCGATCCGGTCGATCCTCCCTCGTAGCCCCAAGAGCCGGAGGCGAACGCCTGGTCGGCGGCGAAGACATCACCCTCAGTCGAGGTGTAATCGCCGCCCGCGGCGTTGACTGCGATCGCCGTCGCAGAAGGCGGCGGAGGCGGTGTGGACGTGCCGGTTCCGCTCAGCGGGATCGTCACCGTCGGCTCGTCGGCGTCGTCGCTCGATATGACCAGCTCGCCGGCGACGAGGCCTTCGGCGCCAGGCGCAAAGATCACGGGCAGGGTGAGGGATGAGCCTGCGGCTACCGATGCCGGGGCCGTCGCGCTGGTCGAGAACTCGGGCCCGGTGACCGTGATGCCGGTTATCGAGAGGTCGGAAGTGCCCAGGTTGTCGACCACGACGTCTGATGTCGCCGATGCGCCGACGATGACGTCGCCGAAGTCGAGGCTCTGAGGCGTCACGCTCAACTCCGGCTCTGGGCTGCTGGAGTCGCCGGTCCCGCTCAACGCAACGGTGACGACCGGCTCGTCCGGGTCGTCACTGGTGATCGACAGCTCACCGGCGAAAACGCCGATGCTTGCTGGATCGAACTGGACGGACACGCCGGTGCCGGCTCCCGGACCAAGCGTCAGCGGCAGGGCCGGAGTCACTTCGGAGAACCCCTCGCCGGTCGTCGTCGCCGCGGTGAGTGTGAGGTCGCTCGAACCGACATTGGTGACTGTGGTGGCCATCGTTGCCGATCCGCCGACCGGTACCGCGCCGAAGTCGAGCTGAAGAGGTGACACGTCGATGTCCGCGACCGGTGACCCGGCGGTACCGGTCCCACTCAGCGCAGTCGTCACAACGGGCTCGGCAGGATCGTCGCTCTCGACTACGAGGCGGCCTGATGTGAGACCCTCGGTGGGCGGGGTGAAGCGGACGGTCACGTCGGCGCTGGTGCCCGCCGCCACCACCAGCGGAGGAAGGCTCACCGGGGCGAAGGCCGGCTCCGTCGTCCACAATCCGGTGATGTTGAGGTCGACGCCGCTCGGATTGGTGATGGTGACGACGCCGTCGATGGACGTACCAGTCGCAGCCGTCCCCAGATCGGCGGAGAGCGGCGCATCGATGTCGGGCACGGCGCCGCCGCTCACCAGACCCGCATCCAGGTAGTCGACGAGTTGCGCCCCGAGGATCGCCCGGCCGGCGCTATTGGGGTGGCAGAGGTCGCGCAGGAGCTGGTTCGGTGCCAGCGGACCGAGATCCGGGCCGCGGGCGAGACCATGTTCGGACCGAGCCCAATCCACGATCTCGGCCGTCACCGCCGGACCCTCGAGACCCGAAGCAGGGCACTCCTGCTCGAAGAAGTTGAGAGGCACCGCGTGAATCGTCACACCGGGATCGAGCTCCCTTATCCTGGCGACAATGCCGTCCGCCCAGGCCTGGTGCTCGGCGGTCATGACCCCAGCGTGATCGGTGGCGCGGATGCAGGGCTGCCAGAGGACTGCCTGGTAACCGCCGGTGGGTCGCAGTTGGGTGTACTGGTCCCAGTAGAAGGTGTAGTCGGCATCCAGCGGATCGCCCCACTCGCGGATGCTCCCGCCGCCGAGATCGCCGGCGAGCAGGAGGTCGAGCGTAGATGCCGCCGTGTAGCCGCGAACCGCACCTTCGGTGTTCGAACATCCGACGACTCCGTATGTGGACGAGCCCGGCGCATGCCCGGTCGCAGGCACGGCCGTGAAGACGCTGAGCAGGACTGCAAGGAAGAGCAACACGCGGGAACCGCGCCGGCTCGGGCCGCGCCAGGGTGGACGTACGGACGTTGCGTTCATCGAAGCCTCCCAAGTCGCCGTCGCACCACAATGACTCGACGTGGGTAATGCCCGGGCTAGGTCTCGGTTAGCTCTCGACTATGGATGTGCGAGCTGCGGCCTCCTCAACGGTTCGCCGCACCCGTCGAGGGCCTTGGGCCGGATCCGTTTCTCAGCACCAGCCGGTACTGACGCGTACGGTTGGCGGTGGAGAGAACTCCACCCAGGAGAGGGAGCTGTCATGTGTGTCAGCGGCACCACCGCCACCATCAGGGGTCACGATCACGAGCACACCGGGCTGAGCAGGCGCTCGTTCTTGAAGTTCGGAGCGGCCGTCGCAGCCGGGACCGCGGCGGCCGCCGCCGGTCCGGCCCTCCCGGCGCTGGCGAGCCACGGTCGAACTCGGGTAGCCGATCTCACCCACCGGCTGGTCGAGGAGTTCCCGTCGTTCTTCGGACCGCAGGCTGCCTTCAGTGAGGTCACCTTCGACTTCGATACCGCCGGCTTCTACGGCAAGACGTGGACGCTCTCCGAGCACATCGGCACCCACATCGACACGCCCGGCCATTTCTCCGAGGGCATGACGCTGGTGGATGCGCTCGACCCGCGCACGCTCATGGCGCCCATCGTCGTCGTCGACATCAAGGACAAGACGGCGGCGGACCCCAACGCGATGGTCGAGCCCGCCGATCTCGTCGCCTTCGAGTCGACGCATGGCCGCATCCCTCGCCACGCCATCGTGGCCATGAACTCCGGATGGGCCGATCGCGTCGACGACGGCGACGTCTTCCGGGGTGGAACCGGTTTCCCCGATCTCAACTTCCCGGGGTTCGGCGCCGACGCCACCGACTGGCTCATCGCCCACCGCGACCCGGTGGGGATCGGCGTCGACACTATGAGCCTCGACCCGGGAAACTCGGCCACCTTCGACGTGCACGTCACCTTCCTCGGCAGCGGCCGATACGGCATCGAGAGCCTCGCCAATCTGGATGCGATCCCGCCTCGAGGCGCCGTGGCGTTCGTCGGAGCGATCCCTTGGGAGGACGGTTCGGGGAGCCCGGTCCGCGTGCTCGCCAGCTGGTGACGGCTCCCGAGCCGATCGGCTGAGCGGGTAACGTCCCCGCCATGACCGATCACGCGCCCGCAACGCCTGCGGACCGGCTGGCGGCGCTCGCCGACGACTACTGGGAGTACGTGCTCGGTGAGATCTCGCCGACGACGGCCACGCTGCTGGGGGATCATCGGTTCGACGACCAGATCGAGGACCTCAGCCGGCAGGCCGAGGACCGGCACATCGCCAAGCTCGACGAGATCGTCGCTGCCGCCGACGCCATCGATCCCTCATCGCTCACCGCCGACGAGCAGGTGACCCGGGGCGTGCTCATCCACGAGGCGCAGGGAACGGCGGACGAGATGCGGTCACGGATGGCCGAGTTCGCGGTCAGCCCTTCCGATGGCGTCCACCTGGGATACCTTCAGATCGTGGACCAGCTCCCGCTGACCGAGGCTGCCCACGCGGAGGCGCTGGTCGCCCGGCTGTCCAGTATGGGGACGGTGTTCGAGCAGGCGGTGCATCGGCTCCGCCAGGGGCTCGCCAAGGATCGGACTCCACCGATCGTCGCCGTCGACAAGGTTGTTGCCCAGATCGATGCCTACCTGGTTTCGCCGGTCGAGAGCGACCCCTTCGTGAACGTCACCCCACCCCCGGGCTTCGACGAGGCCCGAACGACGGCCTGGCGAGATGAGCTGAGGCGGGTCGTCGAGGAAGCGGTGCGGCCGGGCTACGCGCACTACCGGGAGGCGCTCGCCACCGAGGTCGCCCCCAAGGCGCGCCCCGCCGAGCGCACCGGTGTGAGCTGGCTCCCGGACGGCGACGACGTGTACGGCCGGGCGATCCGGCGCCACACGACGCTCGAGTTCCCGCCCTACGACCTCCACCAGATCGGCCTCGGCATCACCGAAGAGCTGGCCGAGGAGTACCGGGAGCTCGCCGGCCGCGTCCTCGGCACGTCCGACCTTCCGGACATCTTCGACCGCCTGCGCAACGACCCGGCGCTGCGGTTCGACACACCCGACCAGATCGTGGCGACGGCGCAGGGGGCGATGGACCGGGCCCGAGCGGCGATCCCCGAGTGGTTCGGCCGCCTCCCGACGGCGCCGTGCGAGATGGCCGTCATCCCCGAGCCCGGAGCCGCAGAGGCCCCGCTCGCCTACTACTTCCCGCCCGCTCCCGATGGGACGCGACCGGGCCGCTTCTTCATCAACACCTCCGAGCCGACGACGCGTACGCGCTTCGAGGCCGAGGCGCTCGCCTTCCACGAGTCGATTCCGGGTCATCACCTCCAGCTCGCCATCGCCCAGGAGCTCGAGGGTATTCCCGAGTTCCGCAAGCACGCCGTCGTCAACGCCTACGTCGAGGGTTGGGGCCTCTACACGGAACGCCTCGCCGACGAGATTGGGCTCTACACGTCGGACACCACCCGGCTCGGCATGCTGTCCTTCGACTCGTGGCGGGCGGGAAGACTGGTGGTCGACACCGGGATCCATGCACTGGGTTGGTCGCGTCAGGAGGCGATCGACTGGATGGCCACGCATACCCCCCAGGCGATGAACAACATCGAGACCGAGGTCGACCGGTACATCGGCTGGCCCGGCCAAGCGCTCGGGTACATGCTCGGCCGGCGGGAGATCGTGCGCCTGCGCCGTGAGGCCGAGGAACGATTGGGCGACGAGTTCGACATCCGCGGCTTCCACGACGTCGTCCTCGGCTCGGGGTCGGTGCCCCTGGGCATCCTCGGCGATCTCGTCGAGGCGTGGTCGACGCCGTGATCGAGATCGTCCACCGCCCCGGGTCTCGAGAGGCCGACGAGGTCGTGGCGACGTTGCGCGACATGACCGTGGCCTTCAAGCTCATCGAGGATCCAGACGTCGACGGCTTCCTCATCCGCGACGGGGCACGCCACGCCGAGCGGCCGGACGAGGTCGATGCCTTCCTCGCCGAGCTGCGCAGCGACCTGCTCCTGTGGAACAAGTACCAGTCGGACACTTGCTACGTAGACGGCGAAGAGGGAACCTGCTGACCCGAGAACCCTCGGCGGAGCGCGAAAACTTCGCCTATGTGAATGGTGAGTCGAAAGCCTCAGTGCGCTACACTGGCATCTCCTACCACAGCGAAAAGGCCCGCTCCACTTCGAGCGGGCCTTTTCGTTTGTCGCAAGCGATGCAAAGCGAGTCAGGGGGAACTCGAGGGGGACGCTCCGCGACCCCCCTCGATCAGCGGTGTGGTGGCTCCGCCGCACACCGCACGACGAGCCGGCCGAGAGGCCGATGACTCAACCTCGCCCGCAACCTGCTGTGAGCGAAACCAAACCGCGGAGAGGGAGGGATTTGAACCCTCGAGGAGGCTTAACACCCCCTACTCGCTTAGCAGGCGAGCGCCTTCGACCGCTCGGCCACCTCTCCAGTTGTCGGGCAGGTTATCAGCCCTCCTCCGCACGGTCGTCGGCAGGCTGGGAACCTCAGCCGCCGTTCGGACCGTCGTAGCCCCAAGGCGCTCGAGGAGGAATGGTGCGACGAATACTGACGATGACGGCGACGATGGTGCTGACGATCCTGGTGGCGGCACCCATGGCGCAGGCTTGCGGTTTCCTGGTCTCTCCGAACGGGGCGGTGAACCTCGGCAAGACGACCACCCTTGTCGTCTGGGACGACGGCGTGGAGCACTACATCACGAACTTCGAGTTCGCCGGCGAGGCCGAGTCCTTCGGGTCGATCATCCCGCTCCCGGCGGTGCCGACAGACGTGCGGCGTGCGGGCGACTGGACGCTCCAGCGTTTGCAACTCGAAGTGAACCCGCCGGCCCCCAGTGATCTTGCGCTCTTCGCTGCGAGCACCGTTGCCGAGGACCGCGCCGAGGTCATCCTGCGCACTCAGATCGACTCCCTCGACATCGCCGTGCTTCGCGGCGGTACCGAGGAGGTTCGGGCGTGGGTCAACGAGAACGGGTTCAACCTGCCGGACACCCCGGAAACGGACCATATGTTCGACTTCTACGGCGACCGCTCCGACGTGTGGTTGGCCAGCCGTTTCGACGCCGACCTGGCCGCCGAGGACGGCTTCGTCTCTGGCGACGGCATCCCCGTGCAGATCGAGATCCCGATCGACCGTCCGTGGGTTCCGCTCCACATCCTGCATGGGGCTTCGCCCGACTCGGCGATCATCGAGGCCGACGTCTTCCTGATCACTCCCGACCGGCCGGACCTGCTGTACGGCGAGGGCCTCTCCATCGAGCGCTCGGAGCGCGCCAGCGACTTGCTCCTCGATGACCTGCGCTCGGACGAGAACATGGAGTGGATGCCCGAGTCGGGCTGGTTGACCTATCTGGCACTCAACACCGAGGCCGAGAACGTGGTGTACGACCTCGCCATCGGCGTCGAGGGCCGGTCGCCGTCGTTCGTCGACGCCGGTTTCACGAAGTTCGAGCCGACCCGGGGCCACCTGCGGGCGATGGGGTTGTCGCCCGATACCGAAGACGGCTGGCGCTTCGCGGCCGTAGTCGGCGCCGGGGCTCTTGCCGGGGCGTTGGGTGCGATGTTCGTACTGGGACGCAGCCGTCGTTCCACCGACGGCGAGATCTGACCCGACCACCACTGCAGCCGCCTTCGGGGAACCGTGCCCTCGGAGGCGGCTGTACCGCGACTAAAGCGCAAACAAGCGTACGGTCTCTAGACGACGAGGAAGGAGCGGGGCGGTCGCCATTCACCGCCCCGCTCTGGGGGGATTCACTCGAATGGCTTCCCACCCGTCGGACTGCTGATGATCCCGATGAGGGTGGATCGGCGTGGCAACGCCGAGCCGAGGGGGGTGAGGCGTGCGAAGCGAGCCGCTGCGTCCCCCTCGACCCCGTCGGGCTTCGCCCGCCCGGCCAGATCCCCCGCAGGGGGAGCCCTTCAGAACGGGAAGCCGGCGGGGAGGTTCGTCAGTGGCGGAGGGAGAGGGATTTGAACCCTCGAGGCGGCTTACACCACCTACACGCTTTCCAGGCGTGCGCACTAGGCCAGACTATGCGATCCCTCCTAGGGTCCGTCAGTCTAGAGAAGGGCTGTTCCGACGGTGAAGGCCGAGCAATGGCACGGTGCGATGGGCCTCGCCCTCGAAGAGGCGAGATCCGCTCCCGACCACGGCGACGTGCCCATCGGTGCGGTCCTGCTCGATCCCGAGGGATCCGTCGTCGCTTCGGATCACAACCGGCGGGAGGAAACCGGCGACGTGATCGCCCACGCGGAGCTGCTCGTCCTGTCGGCGGCGAGTCGCCGCAACCGTGACTGGCGGCTCGACGGTCACACGTTGGTGGTCACCCTCGAGCCATGTCCCATGTGTGCGATGGCATCCGTGTGGGCGAGACTCGAGCGCATCGTCTACGGCGCGCCCGATCCCAAAGCCGGTGCCGCATGGAGCCTCTACAACATTCCCCAGGACGCAAGGCTCAACCATCGGTGCGACCTTGTCGCCGGCGTGCGTGAGGACGAGGCCGCCGGCCTCTTGGAGCGCTTCTTCGCCGAGAAGCGTTGAGGGCCGGACTCGCCGGCCGGCCGCCTACAATTCCGGATTCCGGAGGGATGGCCGAGCGGACGAAGGCGACGGTCTCGAAAACCGTTGGGCCTCATTAGGGGTCCCGAGGGTTCGAATCCCTCTCCCTCCGCAAGCTCACCCGACGTCCCGCCGGCTTCAGCGCCTACCGGGCGCCAAACCCGGCTGGCCCGATCGATTCAGCGTGCTGAGGTGTCTGTCAAGACGACCGAGTTGTCCGAACCGAACTCGTTGGGCCAGTAGGCGTCGGCGGATTCGTCGTTCTCCCACCGGCGACCGTTCAGCAGATAGCGGAATTGAGTTGCGGTCCCCTTGGGGAGCCGCACACGCAGGCGGTGCGGGCCCTTGCCGCGATTGGCCTTCTTCATCGGCACGGGTTGCCACCCTGTCGTCTCGGCCACCCACTCGACCGAGTCGGCGTCGGGACGGTCCAACTCGAACGTGACATCGACTTCGTTCTTGGTCTTGAGGTATCTCTTGGTCAACACGCCAGGCCCCTCTCTCGGCTACTGGAGCGCAATAGCGTACGAGGGCCGATCACCGATTCGATGGCTTTCCGAGCCGGCCCCGGGCAGCGCTACCGTTGACCCGTCCGGAGGGATGGCCGAGCGGACGAAGGCAGCAGTCTTGAAAACTGCCGAGCCCCCAGCGGGTTCCGTGGGTTCGAATCCCACTCCCTCCGCTCAAACCCGTTGTTACGTATGGCTTTCCGGCCGGTCAGTCGGGAGGTCGACGACCTCGCCACGACCTCTCGAGGCGCGCTGGGGGCGCGCTGGGGGCGCGGGAGAATCAGCGATACGACGGTCGAGTGCGTCGGCGAGGGCGTCCAGATCGTCGTCGTAGAGGTGCCCGTACAGATCGAGGGTCATCGTGGCGGTGGCATGTCCGAGCTGGCGCTGGACAGCCTTGATCGAGGCGCCCGATGAGATCATCAGGCTTGCTGCCGTGTGCCGGAGGTCATGAACGCGTAGCGAGTCGATGCCGACCTTGTTGGTGGCAGGCAGCCACACATTGCGTCGCCACGTGGACGACCTGAGCGGGCCA
>JBFINP010000074.1:0-13469 GCA_041611095.1 Acidimicrobiia bacterium
CCATGCGCGCAGGACTGCCGATCCACGCAGACGTTCGTCCGGAACAGACCGCCCCAAGAACCGTCACACCCCCTTCATAGCTTGGGATGCGGCGGCGACCGGCGGCCGGAAGGGGATGTACCGTGTATGGAACGATGGAGACCAGGCAGATCACCCGCCGATCGATGTCGTGGGCCGAGTACCAAGCCCTCGGCGAGGAGGTGCGCGGAGAGTACATCGACGGCGAGCTCATCATGAGCCCGAATCCGACGGCCCGACACCAGGACGTCGGCGTGAAGCTCGCCAACCGGCTGATCGAAGCCGCACCGCCCCACGTCCGTGTCCAGCTGGCTTGGGCATGGAAACCGGGGGCCGACGAGTTCATACCCGACGTCATCGTGCACGACGAGACCACCGAGGACGTGCGCTATACCGGTACACCCCACCTGTGCGTCGAGATCCTCTCGACCGACCGTGGCGCCGATCTCCTGCGCAAGCACCGCAAGTACGCGGAAGCCGGCCTGGGCCGTTGCTGGGTCATCGACACCGATCCCATCGAGGTCGTCACCTTTGCGCTGGCCGACCACGGGGGGTACGTCGAAACGGGCCGCTACGGCGCCGGGTCGCCCGCCACCATGGACGCAGGTTCGATGACGGTCACGTTCGACCCCGGCGACCTGCTCGGCTGACTTCGGCCCGACCCGTCGTCCGGCCGCTTCCTACACTCAACGCATGACCGAGACCAAGGGGCTTGCCGAGGCGCCGCTGATCGACGAGCCGCGCTGGCCGGACGAGCCGGGCCCGTACCTCTTCTTGCTGGAGGTCTCCGGCCCCCTCGAGCGCCAGCTCCTCCACGCCTGGATCGAGCGCAACCGCCCACCCGACGTCGACCCGGGCGACGTTCAGGTTGCCCTCCTCCCCCACACCCGCCGCCGACGGCGACGCCGGCTGGACCCGCGTCTCGAAGCGTTCCTCAGCCTCGACGGCGACCCGCTTCTCGTCCCCTTGCGCGTCGTCTGGTTGGCGCGCACCCGCCACGGCAAGCGCACCGTTGGGCTGCGGGAGCTGCTCACCTTCGGGGACCCTCGCGACCCGGACCCGATCCGCCAGTACGCCATCCACTACTTCGAACGAGACCGCACCCGCATCATCGCCGGCAGTACGGGACGGGCGTCGGAGGCACGCGCCGCCTGGGCCGATCCCGACGGACCCGCCCAGGCCGACGGTCGCAGCCTGGCCGAGTCAGTCGGGCTCCAGGCGTGGCTCGCCCTCGAACGTGCGGAACGGCGGCTCCGCGGCAGCCGCTACAAGGTGCCCAAGTTCCCCCACGAGATGCTCGTCGAGCGCAAGTCCTTCGCCAAGGGCGTCGCCAACCTGGCCCGCACGAGCGGTGTCCCGTACGAGCAGATGGCGCGCCGCACCCGGCGATACGTGAAGGAGATCGCCGCCACCCACAGCCCCTTCGTCATCGACCTCGTCACCGGCGGCATCAAATGGTTGCTCGGCAAGGCGTATGTCGGGCTGCACTACGACAACGACGAGCTCGAGGCCCTGTACACGCTGAGCCAGCAGTACCCGCTGGTCTTCCTGCCGTCCCACAAGTCCAACTTCGACCACCTCGTCCTCCAGTACGTGCTGTACGAGAACGGGCTGCCGCCCAACCACACCGCCGGCGGTATCAACATGAACTTCTTCCCGGTCGGCCCCTTCCTTCGCCGCAGCGGCGTGTTCTTCATCCGCCGCGAGTTCCGGGACAACCAGCCCTACAAGTTCGTGCTCCGCCAGTACCTCGACTACCTCCTCGAGCGGCGGTTCCCCCTGGAGTGGTTCATCGAGGGAGGACGGTCCCGCTCGGGCAAGATGCGGCCGCCTCGCTTCGGGATGCTGGCCTACGTGGTCGAGTCCTTCCAACGCGGCTCGGCCGACGACGTGATCCTCATTCCCGTATCGATCGCCTACGACCAGATCCAGGACGTGGGCGCCTACGCCGCCGAGCAGGCAGGCGAGGGCAAGGACCGGGAGAGCTTCGGCTGGCTGGTCCGTGCCATCCGCAGCGTGCAGCGCCGGTACGGGTCGGCTCATCTCCGCTTCGGTGCCCCGGTGTCGCTGCGGAGCTACCTCGCCGACACCTCCATCGACATCCCGGCCGACGCCGACGACACCAAGTCCCCGGCCATCCCGAAGCTGGCGTTCGAGATCAGCGTGCGTATCAACGAGGTGACGCCGATCACACCGATCTCCCTCGTCGCTCTTGCACTGCTCGCCGAGGAGGACCGCAGCCTCACGATCGACGAGACCATCGACAGGCTGCGCCCCTACCTGGCGATCGTCGACCGCCGCAACCTCCCGATGACGGAGCGACTCGACCTTTCGCAACGCCCCCAGGTGGCCGCCGCCCTCGACGAGCTGGTGCTCCACGGGGTGGTGTCCCGCTTCGACGGCGCCACCGATACGGTCTACCGCATCGGACCCGAGCAGCACCTCTCCGCCGCCTACTACCGCAACACGATCATCCATTTCTTCCTGAACACGGCGATCACCGAGCTCTCGTTGCTCGCCGTCGAGCGCCGAGACGGCCCGGACCTGGTGCATGCGGTCATCGGCGAAGCGATGGAGATCCGCGACCTCCTCAAGTTCGAGTTCTTCTTCGCCTCGCGTGACGAGTTCGAGCGGCAGATTCGCCTCGAGCTGTCCGAGCACGACGTGGATTGGCGCGACCACCTCGACGCCGGCGAGGTTCGCAAGGTGCTGGCGGGGTTCGATCCGTTCTTCGCCCCGGCCGTGCTTCGCCCGTTCGTCGAGGCCTACCAGGTGGTCGCAGACCTCATCGAGCATTCGGCCTACCACTCCACGATCGACCTCGACAAGCTCCGCAAGGATGCGATGGCCCTCGGTAAGCAGTACCGGCTGCAGGGTCGCATCAAGTCACCCGAGTCGGTGTCCAACGTACTGTTCGACTCGGCGATCGATCTCGCCACCAACCGTGGCCTGTTCCAGGCGGCCGCCGACATGGTGGAGCGGCGCAAGGCCTTCGCATCCGAGATCCGCGAGTTGGTGGGCCTGATCGACTCGCTCAGCGCCATCGCTCGCGGCCGGGAGGCCGGAATCCTGGAGTAGCGTCCGGCGGCCGGCGTTTGCCACTCCCCTCGCACGGGTACGGCTCTCTCGAGAGCGCTACGAGAGGAGCAGCGGTATGGCCGTGTCGACGACACATGCGCCCGACACCGGAAGCGAGCAACGAGGTCATCGAGCCGACACGCCCGAACAGGAGCGCCGCCGCTACCTGAGGTTCGGAGCGATGATCGCCACATCGATGATCGCCATGTTCGCGCTCACGTACGTGAACTCCTACGAGCTGTCCCACGTGCAGTGGAGCGAGACGCGGTTCTACATGACGTTCGTCATGGGCGCTGCGATGGCCGTGATCATGCTCAGCTTCATGCTCAACATGCACCGCAACAAGAAGGTCAATGCAGCGATCTTCGTCGGGAGCGCGCTCGTCTTCGCCCTTGCGCTGTTCCTCGTCCGTAGCCAGACCACGGTGCAGGATCAATCATGGATGAAGGCCATGATCCCCCACCACTCGATCGCCATCCTGACCAGCGAACGCGCCGAGATCACCGACGCCCGCGTGCAGGAGCTGGCCGGCGAGATCGTCGAGGCGCAACGCCGCGAGATCGCCGAGATGGAATGGCTCATCGACGACATCGCCGAGAACGGCGAGGCGACGACTGAGGAAGAGGCGGCAGCGCGACCGGTGCCCGACTTCTCGCCAGGCGACTAGCTCAGGTGTAGAAGGGATTCTCGCCGGCGGCGTGGTTGGTGACGTCGACGATCTCTTGGATCTCAGGAACGTGCTGCTTGATCGCCGTCTCGATGCCTTGACGGAGCGTCATGGCGGCCAGCCCACACCCCTGGCATCCGCCGCCGAGCTCGAGGAAGGCGGTGTCGCCTTCGACGTTGACGAGGCGGGCCACCCCGCCGTGAGCGGCGATGGCCGGGTTGATCGCATGATCGAGCAGCTGGGCCACCCGCTCCTCGACGGACCCGGTGAGCTCGATGTCCGGGATCTCCGGGCCGCCGACCGTGGGCGACGCCGGATTCGGGTTGCGCAGCACCAGACCGGGGGAAGCCGCATCGG
Source organism: Acidimicrobiia bacterium (assembly GCA_041611095.1). Taxonomy (GTDB): domain Bacteria; phylum Actinomycetota; class Acidimicrobiia; order Spongiisociales; family UBA5794; genus UBA6912. The sequence continues at coordinate 4,121 of JBFINP010000074.1, forward strand.
TGGAGAGATCGAGAACACTGCCGCGCAGGTTGTCGATCGAGTCGGGCGGGATCGCAACCGGGAGATCGCCGTGCATCTCGATGTGGTGCTCCTCGCGCTCCACGTCTTCGGGCCGCAGGAAGGCCGTCTCGTAGACGAACCCGTTGTGCCCCACTCCGGCGATGCGGACGCCGAGGGACAGGTCGGCAATGGATTCCTGATCGCGCAGCGCCACGATCTGCTCCAGCGCCGGGGCGGTTATCTCGAGAACGGTCGTGGCCTCAATGGACCCGGAAAGCGATGTCATAGGCCAACCATGGTAGGTCGGTCCCAGACGGACACCCGCCGCCGAGGCGACCGCATGGTGAATGAGGGGATCGCAGAGCGCAGCGATGCGAGCGGGGTCAGGCGAGCGAAGCGAGCCAGGGGGTGCTCGAGGGGGACGCTCCGCGACCCCCTCGGCCCGCGGAGCGGTGGCTCCGCCGCCGCTCCGCACAACGAGCCGGCCGGGAGGCCGTCGAATCCAATTCGGTCGAGGTCTGCCTCGACCGAATCACCCGGCGTAGATCGAGTCGATGACGTCGGCGAAGTGCTCGGCGACCTTGTTGCGCTTCACCTTGAGCGTCGGGGTCAGCTCGCCGCCCTCGATCGAGAGCTGCCGGGGCAAGATGGCGAACTTGCGGATTTGCTCGACCCGGGCAAAGTGCTGGTTGAGCTCGTCGATCGCCGACTGGATCTCCTTGTTGATCGACTCGGACTCGTGCACCGGACCCGTTTCGCCGCGCTCCTCCATCCACGCAGGCGCCGCCTCTTCGTCCAGCGTCACCAGGGCCGAGAGGAACTTCTTGCGGTCCCCGATGACGACGGCCTCCGAGATGAGCGGGTGGTTCTTGAGCCCGCCCTCGAGCGGTTTGGGCGCCACGTTCTTGCCGCCCGCCGTGATGATGATGTCCTTCTTGCGGCCGGTGATCGTCAGGTAGCCCTCGTCGTCGAACTCCCCCAGGTCGCCGGAGTAGAGCCAGCCGTCTACGAGCGTCTCGGCCGTTTCCTCCGGCTGCCGGTAGTAGCCGAGGAAGACGTTGCGGCCTCTCACGAGGATCTCGCCATCGTCGGCGATCTTCACCTCGGTGCCGGGGAACGGGATGCCGACGGTGCCGAACTTGGTTCGCCCCGGCACGGTCATCGACGTGGGCCCGGTGTCCTCGGACTGCCCGTACACCTCGTTGAGCACGAAAAAGGCTGAGAAGAACTCCTGGATCTCCGGCGACAGCGGTGCTGCCGCCGTGACGTACGTGCGGCAGTTGTCGAAGCCGAGCGCGGAGCGGACCTTCGACAGGACCAGGGCATCGGCCACCTTCTCCTGCGCCGCCACGAGCGGGCTAGGTGCGCGGCCACCCATCCGGGCCATGTTTGCCTTGCGTCCGACGTTCATCGCCCAGTTGGCGATCTTGGCCTTGACGCCCTCGGCGTGGGACAGCTCGTGGGTCACCCCGGCGTAGAACTTCTCCCACACTCTGGGGACGCCGGCGAAGAAGGTCGGCTTGACCTCCTTGAGGTTGTCGGCGAGCTTGTCGATCGACTCGGCGTAGGCGACGGATGACCCCAGCACGGCCGGTAGGTGGATGGTGAACATCTGCTCGGCGATGTGAGAGAGCGGCAGGTACGAGATGCTCTTCTCGCTCTCGTTCATCGCAAATGCCTGAATGCCGCCGGCCGCCGTCCACACCAAGTTGTCGTGGCTCAGCATCACGCCCTTCGGTGGGCCGGTCGTGCCCGAGGTGTAGATGAGGGTGGCGAGCTGGTCGGGCTCGATGGCGTCGAGCCGGGCCTGGACCTCGTCGTTCGCGACCGCCTCGCCCTTGGCCATGAACTCGTCCCAGCTCATGACCATCGGGTCGTCGATGGGCGGTGCAGGCTTCATCATGACCACGTGGCGGAGCTTGGGAAGCTCGTTCCGCACCTGTGCGATCTTGGCCCATTGCCCCTCGTCTTCCAGGAGCACGACCGGGGCCTCGGAGTGGTTGATGATGTACTGGCACTCCGCAGGCGAGTTGGTGGTGTAGATCCCTGCTGGCACGCCACCTACCGCCATCGCCGCGATGTCGAAGATGACCCACTCAGGGCGGTTGAAGCCCAGGATGTTGACGGTGTCACCCGTGTCGATACCGAGCGCGATGAGGGATTTGGCGGCGGCCATCACGTGGTCGGCGTAGGTCTGCCATGGGGTGGCGACCCACTGACCGTCGGTGCGTTCGTAGTACGCGGGTCGACCCGCCTTCTCGACGCCGTTGTTCAGAACTTTCTGTGGTATCGACTCGAACCCCACGGGCCGTTGTCCCTTCTTGCGAGCGCTGTGTGCCCACAGGGTAGTTGCACCGCACGCCCGTGCGACAGGCGGCGGTTTCTGTCACACCCACCTCATATGGTGGTCGCATGCTCACCCGAAGGTCGACCATCGGACATCCCGGCGCCGGGCCGCGACACCTGGCCAGGCGGCGCCGCCTGCTCGCCGCCCTAGTCGTGGTCGCCGGTGTCGGGCTGGCGGCGCTGCTCCTGGTGGCAGGTTTGCCGGCCGCCGGCCTCGTCGTGGTCGTGGCGGGGTTGGCCGGGCGCGCCTGGCTGATGCGTGCGGCGGGTCGCGCCGCCGCAGGTGCGCACGCCGAGGACCGCGCCGCTGGTGGGCTTGCTCGACTACGCGCCGACGTCGTCGTGTACAACGCCCGTCTCCCGGGAAGGTATGGGGACGTCGATGTCGTCGTGCTGGGCCCGATGGCCGCCGCCGTCGAGGTGAAGCTGGGTGCCGGACGGGTCCGAGTGCGGCGCGACGGCACCGTCCGCGTCGGCGGACGGACATTGCCCGGGCGGCCGCTGCATCAGGCGCTCGCCGGCGCCGCAGCCGTGCGGCGGGGTCTCCGGATCGCTGTCGAGGTTGACGCGGTGTTGTGCGTCACCGAGATGAGGGGCCGCCCTCGTCTCATCGACGTCGACGGGTGGCCCGTGTGGGTGACGAGCGCACGGCACCTGCGACGCGTCATTCGCCGCCTCCCCGGCGGGCTGGGGCGGGAAGAGGCACTGGCGGCTGCCGACGGGCTGGACTGAACACGGCACGGCCGGGTCGGGACCGTCGGTTCTTCACTACCGCGCAAGCCGGTTGTATGCTCTACGTGCTGGCGCCGCGGAGGCGGGCCTGTGAAGGCACGTCTGGAGACCGACGGTGAAGAAGTACATCACATGGGGACTGATCGCATTTGCGTTCTACATGATCGTCCAGTTCCCAGACGATTCGATTCGACTGCTCACGAACACGCGCGACCTGCTTGGCCGCGTGGCTGAGGGGTCGGCCTCGTTCGTCCGAGGCACGTTCGGCCAGTGAAGCGTGACTGGCGTCTGCCAGACGAGAGCAGCTACCTCACCTTCAACGAACGGCCGCTCCTGGCATCACGGCACCATCCCATCGTCGCCGTCATTCCCTTCATCCAGTTGACCGTCTTCGGTTACGCCGCGCTCCTGGCGATGGGGCTCTTCGGGATCGTCGGCACGATCATCGTGCTGCTGATCCTCATCCAATGGACACGCGTACGCGGCTACGCCTATGGCATGAGCTTCGGACTCACCGTGCTCGTGGTTGCCGGGCTGTTGTGGTTCGCCGGGTACCTCGACAACCCCGACACCGTGATCTTCATCATCATCGGCGCGATGCTTCTCGTTTCCATCTACCGCACGATCGAGTACTTCCTCACCACGGTGTATCTGACCGACCGGCGGCTGTTCCGAGTCAGCGGCATCATCACGCGGGTGGTCGGGACGTTGCCGCTGAGAGCGCTCACCGACATCAGGTACGACCAGACCTTCGTCGGCCGTCTCCTCGACTACGGCCACTTCTATGTGGAATCGGCGGGCCAGGACCAGGCGCTGTCGAGCGTCAAGTTCATCTCACATCCGCACTACTTCTACCGCATGATCATGCACGAAGCACTCGGCGGTGAGATACCGCCCGAGTTCTTCATGGACGAGATGCCTTGACGAGAGCGTGAGTGGTGGGAGGGGTGGCGACACCCCTCCCACGAACCGTCACGTAGATTTCACGATGAGCCGGCGCACGGGCTCGTGCATCCCCAACCTCGGAGTGGCGCAATGCTCACGAACTCGGCAGCCGACGACTGGACGCTCGATGTGACCCTGGACGTCGGGGCCGTGTTGACGACCCTGCTGTGGGCGGCCGTCATCGTCTTCGTCTTCTGGCGCTTTCGGGAGCCGCTCGCCGCCTTCTTGCAGGCCCTGCCGCAGCGGATCCGCTCGATCTCGGCCGCAGGCATCAGCCTCGAGCTCGCGGCTCCGGAGACCCGGCCTCTGCTGGCGGCGGAAGGGGTCGCAGTAGACCTGCGCCACGCCGGGACACCGAACGACGTCAACGACAGCACGTTGCGCAGCTTCTACCGACAGATCGAGGACCCGACGCCGCTCACCCATGCGGTGGTCGATCTGGGACTTGGCACAGAGTGGCTTTCGTCACGGCTGTACATCCTCTCGGTGATCCTCCGCCGCATGCGCGGGCTCGAGGCGTTTGTCTTCGTCGAGACCGTGAACGATGAGCGGCGCCGTTTCCTTGGGCTTGTCGAGAGCGAGCAGGTCAGGTGGAGGCTCGCCGCCCGGTGGCCACGCTTCGAGAGCGCCCTGGCGGCCGCTCAGCTCCGAGTGTGGGGGCACCCTTACGATGCTGCCGGCCGTATCACGATTCCAGGAAAGCTGGACCCGAACAGCCAGCCCGCCGCGATCGATCCGCTTCGCCAAGGTGTCACGATCGCCGATGCGCAGGGGCGGCTCACCGATGCGTGGGGCCCCGAGCCTGCAGCGGAGCTGTTGCGATGGTTCCTGGATGCGATCCAGCGGCCCCCCGGGGCGCAACCGGCGTCGGAAGAATGGCAGCTGTTGGGGTCTGCGCCCGTTGTCGAGGAATTTGCCGTCTGGCTCACGGGGTCACTGGTGACCGACGTCCTGGGGAGCTCCCTCGATCCACGGTCCGTTCGCCTCAACGACTGGCAGGCATGGTCGAAGGAGGTGAGGACCCGAGCCGTGCTCGAAGCGGAGGGCCGCTGGGTGGCCGTGACGCGAGACGACCGGATCTTCTACCGGCTGATCGACCGGCACGAAGCGCTCGAGCAGCTGGCACGAGAGGTCGCCAATCAGGACTAATGGCCGACGGCGCCGCGATCCTCCAGCCTCAGGATCAGTTGCGTCATGCCGGAAGCCTCGTCGATGCGGCGCTCGTGGTCCACGAATCCGCGTTTCCGGTAGAAGCGCAGCGCGTCTCGGTTGGCTTCGAAGACCTCGACCAGCAGAGGGTCGTGATGGGCACGAGCGTGCTCGACGAGCGACCTTCCGTAGCCCATTCCCTGGTGCTGCGGGTGGGTGAAGAGGCCGCCGATGAGATTGCCGAGCATCGACATGAATGCCACGACCTCGCCACCCGTCTCGACCACCCACGTCTCGGCAATGGGCATCAGTTCGTTGCGGACTTCCGGTTCCATGGCTCGCCAGAAGCTCTCCGGCAAGAATGCCTGTCCCGGAATGGTCGAGGCGAGCCACACGGAGATCACGTCGTCCTCATCGTCGGGCCGGAAGGGACGGATCACGGGACCCGCTCGGGCCGGGTCCAGAGACGGCGCGACGGCCTCGGACCGTTTGGTGGGCGGGCTCTCGGGGTAGTGACCTGGTGGAGAGTCGTCATGCTCAGGCAGGAGATCACCGCCCTGGCGCCGTGTCAAGGCGGTGAGGTCTGCGGAGCGGAGGGAGAAGGAGTCGACGTGAAGAGCAAGGTCTGGAGTGTGATCGTCACCGGAGCCGCGATGGTTGCGGCGTGGGTAGCCCGGGAGGCGGCCGCCAAGTTGTGGTCTCGGTTCGCCGACACGGAAGCCCCGGTGAACCCGGCGGACCGTTCCTCCTCGTGGGGTGCGGCGACGGGCTGGGCGGTGGTGGCCGGCGTGGCCGCGGGTGTCGCCCGCGTTCTTGGACGGCGGGGAGCCGCCTCGGCGTGGGAGCAGGTCACCGGCGAGACGGCCCCCGGGCTCGAGGCCGCCTGACCCGGACCCTTCAGCCTTGCCCGACGCGCAGTATCACGACGGAAGGGCGAGGACGACAGCGCTGTACGGTGCAAGCCCCACCGAGCCCCGAGCCGGCATACCGTGCATCGGAGCCTCGATGGCGTCGACGTGACCGGCACCGCTGCCTTCGAACGACGTGTCGTATACGGGGGCGTCGCTGTCGAAGATCACGTTCCACCGACCCGCTCGTGGCAATCCGACCTCGTAGTCGCGATAGCGGCGGTCGGCGAAGTTGGCGACCACCACCAGATCGTCATTGCCGGCCCGATCCCACCGATGGAACCCGATCACCTTGTCTGACTCGTTCACGTGATGGACGTGGACGTGAGGCCCCATTAGACCGCCCGAGACGCCGCCGAGATTGCGTCGCAGCGCAATGAGGTCGCGATACATCAGCACCAACCCGGCGTGGGTGTCGAGCCGGCTCCAGTCGATGGGGTCGTCGTCGCGGAACCATTGATCCTCCAAGAGCTCCTGACCCTGGAAGATCATCGGGATGCCGGGCGCCGTGAAGACCAGGACGGCGCCGAGAGTGGAACGCTTCCGGGCATGCCACCCGTCGGCATTGCCAGGCCAGATCTCCTCGGGCACGCGCGCTTTCCCGTTGGCGACCTCGTCGTGGGATTCGGTGTACACGACTCGGGCAAAGGCGTTCTCGCCGAAGCGATGATCGATGGCACGAGCCACTGCGGCCATGCTCCGTCTGCTGTCGTCAGCCTCGGTGAGTGCGGCACGCACTGAGTGCACGAACTGGCCGTCCCATTGGGCGTCGAAGCCGGCGCCTCCGGCCGACGTCGGGGCCGTGATGGCGGGGTTGCTGCGCAAGTCCTCGGCGACGGAGAGCTTCCACGGCTGCCGCGCATCGATGTCGTCGTTCACCCACTGCATCAGCCCCCACCCGTCGCCGATGTCTGCTCCGGGGTCAGAGCCACCCCAGGCGTTACGGATGTAGGCGGTGGCATCCCAGCGGAGCCCGTCGAGACGGAAGTCCTCGAGCCACATCAAGGCGTTGTCACGCAGATAGCGACGCACCTCGGACCGTCCGTAGTCGGGGCGGGTGTCGCCCCACGGCGTGTGCCGGCGCCAGTCGTTGTAGAAATAGATCCCGCCCCCGTCGTTCTCGCTCCAGCCGTCGAAGCGCCACAGGTCCAGATCGGAGGGTCCGAGATGGTTGTACACGACGTCGACCATCACTGCGAGGCCGGCATCGTGGGCCTCCCTGATGAAATCCTTGAACGCATCCGGCCCGCCGTAATCGGTCTCGATGGCGAAGGGATGGGCAGGGTTGTAGCCCCACGACCGCTCACCGGGGAACTCCATCGGCGGCATGAGCTCGATCACATTGACGCCGAGGGAGGCCAGGTGATCGAGGCGTCGGATTGCCGATGCGAAATCGCCGGGCTCTTCGCCGGGAGGGTCGGTGAATGTCCCGAGGTGCATCTCATAGATGACGATCTCGTTCGGCGCCGGGCTCGAATAGTCGTCGGGGACCAGCCAGTCGTACCCGCTGCGGCCGTGGATGACGGCGTTGCCCACGCTGCTCGTCACCTGCCGGGCGTACGGGTCCAGCCGGTAGAGCTCGTCATCGTCGGTGAGCACCACGAACTTGTACTCGTCTCCGACGGCGGCGCCCCGCACCCAGCGTGACCAGTATCCGCCCTCCTCACGGTCGAGGGAGTCCAAGCCCTCCTCCCAGTCGTTGAAGGAGCCGACGACGTCTACGCCGGCTGCATGGGGAGCCCATACCCGAAAGGTCGTTCCCTCGTCGTCGGGGATGGCCCCCATCCCCTCGCTCCGGTTGCCCATCGCCGTGTCCTCCGCGCGTCGCCGGACGGGTGAGCATATCGGCGGGATCGGACCTGTGTCGGGGTCCGGGCGTCGACCGCTCACGACACCCGTCTCCCAAGCGACGGCGCGTCGGATACTGCCCCTGGCGCACGCCTCCATGCGGCGTACGCTTCGTGCGATCTCTGAAAGGGAGGATCACGTGGCTGTTTCACGCCGCAGGTTCCTCGGGGGTTCGGCTGCAGCCGTCGGCGCTGTGGGAGCTGCCCGCCTCTCCGGAGGCCTCGCACTCGCCGCCCCTGGAACCGCGCCCACCGCGGAGGAAGTCTCATCTCTCAGCGTCCCCGTGATGCTGTCCGTCGTCGATGCCGCCAGGGGCGAGTTCGAGATCCTGGTTGGCGAGACGGCGGTGCCGTTCACCGATCGGTCCCTCGTCGCCAAGCTGGCGCGTGCTGCAAGGAGCCACCGCAATGTCGTCGCATCGTGAGGCCCCTGCGATATCGAAGGATCCCGTCGCCGACAACACCGATGTGTATGCGTTTCGCACACCCGGTAACACGGTCACCCTGATCGCCTGCTACCTACCCGTCGAGGCCCCTGCCGGAGGCCCGAACTTCTACGAGTTCGGCGACGAGGTCCTCTACGAGATCCACATCGACAACGACCGAGACGCCAAGCCGAACGTCAGCTACCAGTTCCGCTTCACGACGGTCAACACCATCGCCGACACGTTTCTGTACAACGTCGGCCCTATCGGCTCGCTGACCGACCCGAACTGGAACCGGCGTCAGACGTACAACCTCACCAAGGTCGTCACCGGGCCCGGCTCATCGAAGAAGACGACGACCCTCGGCACCGGCTTGACGACACCGCCGGTGAACATCGGGCCCCGTTCGACCCCGTCCTACGAGGCCCTGGCCGCGGGGGCCGTGCACACGCTCAATTCGACGAAGGTGTTCGCCGGTCAACGCGCCGACGCCTTCTTCGTCGACCTCGGGTCGGTGTTCGATCTCGGCACGCTCCGGCCCTTCCAGAACCTGCACCTGCTCGTGACCGCAGCCGACGACGGAGTGGATGCGCTGGCCAATGCCAACGTGCAGGCGCTGGCCCTCCAGGTTCCGATCTCGGACCTGACGGCAGGCGGAGTGGTCCCGGCGGACGTCTTGAATGCAACGGCCACAATCGGCGTCTGGGCAACGGCGTCGCGCCAGCGCGTGCTCACCATCAAGGACGGCGTCCGCCAGTCGGTCGGCCCGTGGGAGCAGGTCTCCCGGCTCGGCAATCCGCTGGTCAACGAGGTCATCATCCCCCTCGCCCGCAAGGACGAGTGGAACGCCGACAAGCCGGACGGGGACAGCGAGTACGCCCAGTACGTGGCCCGGCCCGAGCTGGCGGCGCTCCTGCCGGTGCTCTACCCGGGCGTGTTCCCGAACCTGGCTGGGTTGAACGTCGACCGAGCCGATCTGCTGGCGATCCTGCTCACC
>JBFINP010000075.1:0-13436 GCA_041611095.1 Acidimicrobiia bacterium
ACTCTTGGTGTGGGCGTTCGTCTACCTGTCCGCCGGTTTGGTCATCACCGGCCGTACCCTCGGCAAGACGTTGCTCGGCCTGAAGGTCGTGACGCGGGATGGCGCTCCCGTCGGCGCTCGCGGCTCCGTCATTCGGGTGCTCGCGTTGCCACTCAGCTTCCTCGTGTTCGGTTTGGGGTTTCTCGGCATCGTGCTCGGCCGAGAGCGCCGTGCCCTCCACGACGTGATCGCCGGAACCGCGGTCGTGTACGACTGGGGTGACCGCCCCGCGGAGATGCCGGCACCGCTGAGCCGGTGGCTGGAACGGCGCGGAGTCGCGGTTGCCGCGGAACCTGGCGAGCCGGCCGAGGAGACCTGACGGCGACCTCGGCGGTCACGACCCCCCATCGTCAGAGTGACTTCGAGTTTGGTCGCGTAGCTTGGGACGTCGCACACCTAGCGAACCAACGAGGTACGCCACGAGCACCACGAGGACGATCTGGCCGAGGAGGGTCTCGATCATCACCAAGGAACGTCCCAGGCTCGTACCCGGCGAGAAGTCGCCGTAGCCGAGCGTCGTCATCGTCACGACGGAGAAATAGAGGTAGACGCCCGGGGCGTCGGCGTCGCCTACGGCGAAGAAGGACTGATCGGTCATCTGGTCGACGCCCGCAAAGAGCGTGGCGAAGACGACGGCGATCTGCATGTACGCGGCCAACGCGCCGATCAGCTGCGAGATCCCGATGCGCTCGTGTTCGAAGATCCGGCGGATCACCGCCACGACGCCGACCGCGAGAAGGAGTCCCACGCCGATCGAAATCGCCCCGTTCACCGCTTCGCCGCCCCACGATCCGCCAATCACGACGACGAAGAACATCGCCGCCGCCGTCACGAGGGCGACGTTCATCTGGGTTGGCGTCGTGCCCGACACTCGCAGCGCCGTGATCAGGATCACCAGCACGATGATGCCCTGCAGCACGAGCGCGAGTCGCGACGTCGAGGAGAACGCGGTCAACACGACAAGCGCCAGCAGCTCGAGGAAGAGCACACCGAATCGATCGGTGGCGTACACCGCTCCGGGCCGCATCGACACGCCGCTGCTCGTCATAGGCCGCCGAGAGTAACCAGGACGGCGTTCGCATTGCATCGACCCACAGGCTGCTCCTATCCGTCGAGGCTCAGGGCGATGCCATCGAGGATGTCGCGCTCCGAAACGGTCAACGCCTCGCACTCCACACGGCGCAGGCTTCGCTCGGCGACGATGGCGCCGCCGAGAATGACAGGGGCACGGGCCGGATCCAGCGAAGGGATCGCCGCCGCCTCCCTCACGCTCAGCCGGGCAAGCCGGTCGGTCAGCTCGTGGAGCTCCACCGCCGTGATCACCGTGCCGTGCACGCGCGATGGGTCGTAGTCCTTCAGGTCCAAGTAGATCGCGGCGAGGCTCGTGTACGTCCCGCCCACTCCAATGGCGGTGTGGGGTTGGCGGGGCAGCCGGACTCCACTCTCGAGGAGCTCGTCGACGTGGCTGCGTGCCCGCGTGAGACCGTCTGGGTCGAGGGGCCGCTGGTCGATGAAACGCTCGGTGAGGCGGACCGAGCCGATCCGGACACTTGCGGCGTACTCGGGGGCGGTCTGGCCGAGCACGAACTCGGTGCTGCCACCTCCCAGGTCGATGACCACGATCGGGCCTGGAGCTTCGAACTGCGCAGTCGTCCCGGCAAACGAGAGCGCCGCTTCCTCGTCACCCTCGATGACCTCTAGACGCACGCCGAGCTCGGCCTCGGCGGCATCGAGGAAGGCGTTGCGGTTCGCGGCATCACGGACCGCCGACGTCGCCACCACCCGCACGGCCTCGGCGTCCCATTTCTCGATCGCGGCGCGATACCGCGCCAGCACCGCGAGGGTCCTGGCAACCGGCTCCGGCTGGAGCCGGCCGGTCTCATCGACGCCCTCGCCGAGCGTTGTCACGATGGCGATCCGCTCGAGCCACTCGGTGTGTCCTCGTCGAACCGACGCCACCAGCAGACGCGTCGTGTTGGTTCCGATGTCGATCGCACCCACCCTCACGGCAGGTCTCGCTTCGGTTCGCGCCAGGCCGGATTGTGTGCAGGCTCCCCCTCGACGATCGCAACACACTCGACTCGACAGTCGAGCGGCTCGACCGACACCGCCGTGTCCTCACCAACCGGGTTGTCGTTCCCGGCGGCGTAGTCGGCATAGTGCGCATGCAGGCATTTCACGCCGCGCTGCGCCCCACCGACACCGCCGCTCGGCCTGTGGGCAGGAGCGTCGGATCCGGTCAGGGCATCTCGGTCGGCCGCATAGCGTGACATGGCCGCGTCGTGCCGCGCCCGGAACTCCGGGTCGGCACCGATCCGATCTTCGGCCGCCTTGACGCCACCCGCGGCCTCGAGGCGTCCGATGCGACGAGCCGCAAGCGGGCACGTGAGCCAGAAGCGCGTCGGGAACGGGGTGCCGTCGTCGAGGTGAGGTGGCACGGCGATCACGACCGGAACGCCGAGGTGGCAGCGGGCAACCACGTCGACCGGCGAGCGGGGCGGGCGACCGAGTTGGACGGCAACGGCGTCGCGATCATCCATCTTTCTCGAGGTCACGCCCGGTCAGGAAGTCCCAGATCCTCTCGAAGAAGGACCTGCCATCCTGCTCGACCACGAGCGGAGCCGCCGGGTCCGGGGTGACCTCCTCGATCGTGTATCCCGTCTCGCCGGGACGCACCAGCCCCAGATCTTCACGGGCGAGCCGCTCGATCTCGGCCGGTGTCTGCAGCAGGACGACCTCTTCCTCCAAGCGCTCGTTCTCCGAGATCAGTGCATCGAGCTGCGCCTGCGTATCGGTCACCTGCCGTTCCTGGGCGATGATCTGCCGGAAGGGAAACACGCCCGCCAGGGTGATGGCGAGGGCAACGATGAGAAGCACGGCGAACCAACTCGCCCGGCGGCCCGAACGCGGTTCGTGGCCCTCGTGACGCGGTCGTGCACTCAGCTGCGTCAACGTCTCCCTCCAAACGCCGACCAGCCGGCGTAGCGGGCATCGGCGCCGAGCGCCTCCTCGATGCGAAGGAGCTGGTTGTACTTGGCGGTCCGCTCGCCGCGGGCGGGGGCCCCCGTCTTGATCTGTCCGGCATTCGTCGCCACGGCCAGGTGGGAGATGAACGAGTCCTCCGTCTCACCCGAGCGATGCGACACCATCCGGCCGTACCGGTGGCGCTCGGCAAGCTGCATCGTGTGCAAGGTCTCGGAGAGCGAGCCAATCTGGTTGACCTTGATGAGGATGGCGTTGGCGACGCTCTCGTCGATGCCTCGCCTCAGGATGGACTCGTTCGTGACGAAGAGATCGTCTCCCACCAGCTGCAAGCGATCGCCGAGCCGGTCGGTGAGCAGCGCCCACCCATCCCAGTCGTCCTCCGCAAGGCCGTCCTCGATCGATACGAGCGGGAATTCGTCGCCGAGCGTTGCGAGATAGTCGACCATCTCGTCGGACGTGAGCTTGCGGCCGTTCAGCTCGTACGACCCGGAGTCGTACAGCTCGGTCGCGGCGACGTCGAGCGCAAAAGCGATGTCTTCCCCAACGGTGTATCCGGCGGCCTCGACGGCCTCGGTCAGCAGCTCGAGGGCGGCACGATCGGCTTCGAGGTCAGGCGCGAAGCCGCCTTCGTCTCCGACGTTCGTGGCGAGCCCCCGCCGGGTCAGGACCTTCTTCAGGGCGTGGTACACCTCGACCCCGGCCCGCAACGCCTCACGGAAGCTCGGCACCCCACCGGGGACGAGCATGAACTCCTGGATGTCGACGGAGTTGGCGGCGTGGGCGCCGCCGTTCAACACGTTGAGACACGGAACGGGAAGGGTGCGGGCCGCCGTCCCGCCCAAGTAGCGGTAGAGAGGGAGCCCCACCCCGGTGGCGGCTGCCCTGGCGACGGCGAGCGACACCGCGAGGATGGCGTTGGCCCCGAGCCGTTCCTTGTTCGGCGTGGCGTCGAGGTCGAGCATGCGCTGATCGATCGCCTCCTGGGCGGTGGCGTCGACCCCGGTCAGCGCCGGAGCAATCGTTTCGTTGACGTTGGCGACGGCCCGCTGTACGCCCTTGCCGCCGTAGCGGTCTCCGCCATCTCGAAGCTCGATCGCTTCGAGCGCCCCCGTGGATGCACCGGAGGGGACTGCCGCCCTACCGAATCCTCCCCCAGCAAGGAAGACCTCGGCCTCGACGGTGGGGTTTCCCCGGGAATCCAGGACTTCGCGGGCCCGGACTTCGACGATCGTGGTCAATGCGGGCCCTTCCTCTTCGCTGGCGGCGAGGCTATCACGAGCCGGCAGCGAGGGAGTGCCTTAACGAGCGGCTCGGCCTCCGCGCTTCGCCCGCTCCCAGAGCGAGTCCAGCTCCTCCAGCGACATCGCGGCGAGATCGCTGCCCGCTTCGACGGCGAGGCGCTCAACGGTACGAAAACGCTCCGCAAAGCGGTCGTTGGCGCGGCGGAACGCCAGCTCGGCATCGATACCGAGGTGCCGGGCCAGGTTCACAACCGAGAACAGCACGTCCCCGAGCTCATGAGTTGCGGCTTCCCGATCGTCGAGATCCCGCTTCAGCTCCTCGACCTCCTCGACCAGCTTGGCGACGACGGGTGCGATCTCGGGCCAGTCGAACCCGACCGCAGCGGCGCGCCGCTGCAGCTTGTCGGCCCGGCTGAGTGCCGGCATCGCCCGGGGCACGTCGTCCATGAGCGAGGCCCGTGCCTTCTCGTCGTGCTTGAGCTGCTCCCAGTTGGCCCGCACCGTGCCGGCGTCATGTGCCACGACGTCCCCGAACACGTGGGGGTGGCGGGCGACGAGCTTGCGCCGGATCCCCTCGGCGACCTCTTCGATCCCGAACGCCCCCGGCTCTTGGGCCAGCGTGGCGTGGAACACGACCTGCAGGAGGAGATCACCCAGCTCCTCCTCGACCTCTGCGTAGGCCCCGAAGTCGGGGGCACCGCCGGGGGCCTCTGCCCCGAGCTTGTCGACGGCGTCGACCAGCTCGTACGTCTCTTCGATCACATGCGGTACGAGGCTGCGGTGGGTCTGCTCCCGGTCCCACGGGCATTCGCTGCGGAGCAGCCGGTTCGTCGTCACCAGGCCGAACCACCCGGTGGCCGGTGGCCGGAGGAAGAGTGACGTCCTTGGACCGCAATCGAACCCGGCCAGCTCGCGCAACGGCATCGTCTCGACCAGCTCGTCGGCATCGCCGAGCCGGTCGAGGACCGTGACCTCGGTGTCGTCAGGGAGGGTTCGACCCAGCGCCACCGCAACGTCGACGAGCACCTCGGGTCGGTCTACCTGAGTGACGACGGTCGGCAGATGCAACTGCAGGGGGTCGGGGAGCCGGCGACCGTCGAGGACCTGCGCACCTTCGGCGATCGGATCGCAACGGGCGTAGATCCACACCAGGTCGAGAAACGATTCGCCCGCGTGCAGCGTGATCGACAGACCTCGCTCCGGTGCCTGCTGCCTGATCATGGCGACCGAGCGCTCGCCGACGACGGCGCTACCCGGGACGGCATAGACGACATCCGCCGAGGCGGCTCGCCTCAGGACTCGGTCTGCGATCGCGTCGTAGAGCTCGTCGAAGTCGACCGCCGCGTCGTACAGGTCGTCGCAAGGGACCACGTTGCGCTCGGCCGCCAGCTCCGATGCCGCCGGATGACCGAGCGTTCGGACCACCACGGTGGCGTCGGGATCGAGCACGGCGTCACGGGCCACGCCGACCAGCCGGTCGAGCCCGCCCGGTCCGAGCCCGACGATCGTGATCCGGCCCGGCGGCACGGGTCAGCCGCCGGAAACGTCGGTGCCCGGCGGTGCGATTCCCAGCCCGGCGCTCGACCAGATGCCGATCTCGGAGGCGACCTCCACGTCGGCCGTGCGCAGCGCCTCGTTGACCCACGGGCTGAACAGGGCGGCTGCGGCCGCGTTGTCGAGATGGTCGAGGAACTCCTCGTCGCTCGAGGACTCATCAGGCTCCGTCCGGTCCTCGACGAGGATGACGTGGAAGAAACCGGCGTCGCTGGCCACCGGGCCGGTGGGCTCCCCGATCGAAGCGGTCGCCACGGCGAGGGCGAACTCCTCCCCGACCACGCCGACGTGAATCGGACACTGACCATTGATCGTCAACAGCCCGTTCGGCGTCGACGTATCGAGCGACACCTCGCCGAGCACGTCGTCGAACGCCTCACCCGCCTGGAGCCGGGCCAGCACGGCCACCGACTCCTCTGGTGTCGCCGACATGATGTGGCGCACGCACACTTGCACCACGTCCTCGGGATTCTCGGCGACGTAGCCCGCCACGCCGCCGAACTGGTCCTGAACCAGCCGCGTGACGACCGCGTCACGGACGAGGGTCTGCCGGGCGTCGGAGCGTGCCTGTGCCGAGTCGGAAGCCGCCGCGAAGAGACCGGCGTACCGGATCGGCGGTGAGGCGATACGGGCGTCCACGTCGGTGTCGGAGACCGAGATGCCGAACTGCTCCTCGGCGGCCGTGGCGGCGGCCTTGGCGATGATGAGCTGGGTGACGTCCTGGCGCATCTGTTCACCGGGGGCGAGCGGGGCGTCCCGGTAGCCGACGTTGAGCGCCTCGAGATCGGCGCGCGAGATCGGCTCCCCGTTGACCGTGGCCACGGTGTCGGCCGAGCTGCACGCGGCGGCGCCAATGGCGAGGACGACGAGCCACGCCAGCGATGTCTTGCGGATCCTCTGGAACACCCTTCACTCCGAGGTGGGCGGCCACATCTTACGGAGGAAAGAGAGCAATGCGCCTGCCGGCTCGCCCCGCGGTGCGGGGATGAACATCACGTCGCCCCGGACGACCGCACCGCGGGCCAGGCGCTCCAAGCGGACCTCCTCCGAGGCACGCAGCGTCACCGGGGCGATGCGAACCTCGTTGCGAACCTTCACGATCTCCGTGACCCCGCAGCGGATCGCCTCCACGCGGAGCCTGGCGACGTCGACGAGCGAGGCGGCGGCGGGGGGCAGCTGCCCGAAGCGGTCTCGCCATTCGGCGGCGACGTCCTCTACCTCCTCGGGGGCGGTGGCGGCGGCGAGCCTGCGATACGCCTCGAGACGCTGATCCGCCCCTGGCACGTAGTCGGAGGGGAGGTGAGCGTCTACGGGGAGGTCGATACGGATCTCGGGCACCTCCTCGACCTCGATCGGTGCGCCCTTCAGCTCGTTCACGGCCGACGCCATCAACTCGACGTAGAGATCGAAGCCGACGGCGGCGATGTGCCCGGCCTGCGTCTCGCTGAGGATGCTCCCGGCGCCCCGGATCTCGAGGTCACGCATCGCCAGCTCGAAGCCTGAACCCAGATCGGCGAACTCGCCGATGGCCTCGAGGCGCCGATACGCATCGTCGCTGAGCCGCTCGCTCGGCGGATGGAAGAGGTAGGCGTACGCGCGCTGGTTCGATCTCCCGACCCGCCCCCGCAACTGGTAGAGCTGGGCGAGCCCGAGGCGCTCCGCCCGCTCGACGAGCAGGGTGTTCACCTGCGGGAGGTCGAGCCCGGACTCGATGATCGTCGTCGCCACGAGCACGTCGTGCTCCCGGTTCCAGAACTCGTACATGACCTGTTCGAGATGTCCTTCGCTCATCCGGCCGTGAGCGACCGCGTAGCGGGCGTCGGGAACGAGGCGGCGCAACCGCTCGACGGCGTGGTCGATCGACTGAATCCGGTTGTGGACGTAGAAGACCTGGCCTTCACGCAACAGCTCGCGGCGAATGGCGGCCGATACCGCCTGCTCGTCGAAGGGACCCACGTAGGTGAGGATCGGGTGACGATCTTCGGGTGGAGTTCGGATGCTGCTGACCTCGCGGATGCCCGTCAGCGCCATCTCGAGGGTGCGCGGGATCGGCGTCGCCGTCAGCGTGAGCACGTCGACCGACGTGCGGAGCCGCTTCAGCTTGTCCTTCGCGGCGACCCCGAACCGCTGCTCCTCGTCGACGACGAGAAGCCCGAGCTTGGCAAACTCGACGTCCTCGGACAACAGACGGTGGGTGCCGATGACGATGTCCACCGAGCCGTCGGCGAGCCCGGAGATCACCCCCCGTTGCTGACCCGGAGTCAGGAACCGGCTCAGCATCTCGACCCGCATGGGGTACGGGTCGAGCCGGTCCTCGAAGGTGGCGTGATGCTGCTGGGCGAGGAGCGTCGTCGGCACGAGCAAGGCGACCTGCTTGCCGTCCTGGACGGCCTTGAAGGCGGCGCGCAACGCGACCTCCGTCTTGCCGAATCCGACGTCGCCGAAGATGAGCCGGTCCATGGGATCCGGTTCCTCCATGTCGCGCTTGACGTCGGCGATGGCAGTGAGCTGGTCGGGCGTCTCCTCGTAGGGGAATGCCGCCTCGAACTCGCCCTGCCAGGGCGTGTCGGCACCGAACGCATGGCCGCGCGCGGCGGCCCGCTTGCGGTGGAGATCGACGACCTGCTCGGCGACGACGGCGATCGCCTTGCGTACCTTGCCGCGGGTGTTCGCCCAGTCGGATCCACCCATGCGCGAGAGCCGGGGTGTCTCCCCGCCCGTATATCGGCGCACGGCGGCAAGCTGGTCGGTCGGCACGTAGAGGCGGTCCTCACCGGCGTAGGCCACGAGGAGGTAGTCGCGCTCGACGCCGGCGATCTCACGGTGGACGAGCCCCTCGAAGCGGCCGATCCCGTGGTGGTGGTGGACGACGAAGTCGCCTGGACGGAGATCCCGGTAGCCGTCGCCCGTATCGGTGGTGCGGCGATGGCCAGGGCGGCGATGAGAACGTCGCCGGCCGGCGACCTCCTGCTCCCCCACGACGCCGACGCCGAGCCAGTCGGCCACGAAGCCCCGGTGGATGCCCACGGGTAGCACCGCTGGTTGGAGCGACGAGAGGGACTCCAGCTTCGGCACCAAGGTGCCCGCCTCACCGAGGAGCCGCGACACCCGGGTCGCCGCGGCGTCGCCATCCATGGCGATGACGATGTCGATACCGCGCGTCTTCCATCGATTGACGGCGGCGCCTATCGATGCGGCGTCGCCGGGCGTCGCATCGAAGCCTCGCACCACCAGGGCGTCTTCGGCCGGTCCCGATGGCGTCGGTGGTGCGTCGAGGTGGGGCCGCGCCTCCAGGGTCCCCTCCACATCGAGGTAGAGCAGTGGATGGGCGCCCGCTTCTGGCGCACCCTGTCCCCAGGTACCGGCGAGAGCGGCCGCGAGGTCCTCCTCCTCGTGCACGAGATCGGCGGCTCGGGCCCGGCACTGTGGAACGTCGAACACGACGACACCGACAGCGGCAGCCTCGTCGATGAGATGCCGTTCTGGCGCGAGCCACGGCAACCAGCTCTCCAGCCCGGGGAAGGTGATGCCGTCGGCGATGCGATCCCACGTGGCGACGGCCCACGGCTCCTCGACCGCCAGCCGCTTGGCGGCCTCTCGAATCGCCTGGTCTGGCATGACCTCTCGGGCGGGATAGGCGACGACCTTCTCGATCATGTCGACTGAGCGCTGGGTCTTGGTGTCGAACGTGCGCAGCTCGGAGACCTCGTCGCCCCAGAACTCGATGCGCACCGACGGGGCTCCCTGTGCGGGGGCGACATCGACGATGCCACCCCTCACGGCGAACTCACCGCGATTCTCCACACGGTCGGTCCGCACATACCCGGACTCGACCAGATCGGCCACGAGAGCGTCGAAATCGCGCTCAGTGCCCGCTTCCACCACCACCGGATCGACGCGCGTGGGGCTCACCCGCTGAATCGTCGCCCGCACCGAGGCGACGACCACGAGACCCGGCTCGTTGGTAACGAGCCGGTGCCGTGCCTCGCACCGCGCCGCCATCGTCGAGATGTTGGGCGAGATGTGCTCGAACGGCAGCGTGCCCCAAGCCGGCACCAGCACTGCGGAGTCGGTGAACAGGGCGAGGTCGTCGAGGAGCTCCTCGGCATCGCGCTCGCCCGGAACGACGGCCAGCACCGCTCCCTCGGCGCCTCGGGCCACGGCGGCCAATGTGACGGCGCGCAACGCGACGGGGACGGCAACCCGGCTGGGGATCGAAGGAATGCGGGCGGCCGGCCACCGTTCGAGGACCACGGAGAGCGGCGGAGTCACGAAGCCAGATCGTACCGTCGTCGTAATGCGAAGCGAGCGAGGGGACGTTCCACGACCCCTCTCGACCCGCCTTGGGTGGATTCGCCGCCCTACCTCACAGCGAGCCGGCCCGGCGGCCGACGTCGGAACTCGCTCGAAGCCTGCTCGGGCGAAAACTGCTTCGGGCGATTCAGGGGACGACGACGCTTGTGCGCCGGGACCGCAGGTCGTACACGAGTCCGCGGATCCGATCCCGGTGCGCCAGCGCAGGGCTCGCACGGAGGCGGCCGACACCCTCGCGGAGGGCATCGTGCAGGTTGGCGAAGGCGTGGAGCCGCATGTCGACCGGCCGGCCCGCACCGGCCGCGATCTCACGGCGCAGCGCATCTTCGTCGAGTCCGAGCATGCCGCACTCGGTGTGCATCATGAGGTCGATCGCATTGGTGTCCAGACGACGCTGGGAGACGGCGAGAGAACGGACGACATCGCTCGTCACGACGCCCCCGGCGTTGCGCATGACGTGCACGTCGCCGGTGGACACGCCAAAGACGGCAAGCGGATCGATCCGCGTATCCATGCAGGTCACGATCGCCAGGCGTCGCTTCGGTCTCGGCCCGAGGCCTGCGATTTCCGCCCGTGCGCTGCGCAACAGATCGTCGCTCGAAGTCATTGCGCCGACCGACCCGTTCCGGCCCTGGCCCGCAAGGCGCCGCCAAATCGGGCGAAGTAGTCCCACGCAGAGATGAGGGTGACGGCGACCGCCACGAGCATGAGCCACTCGTCGAAGAACAGCGGGCCGAGCTCGGTGCTGAACCTGATCATGGCAAAGCCGATGGCGATGAACTGGAAGAGCGCCTTGACCTTTCCCCAGTTGCTAGGAGGCACGTCCGACTGGTCCTCGAGCGCGGCTACCCCGCGCAGCCCCATCACGGCGAGCTCGCGGGCGATGATGATGAACGCGGCCCACGACCAGACCCGGCCCACCTCGACGAGCACGAGCAAGCTGCCGGTGACCAGCACTTTGTCCGCCACCGAGTCCAGGAATGCCCCGAGCGTGGTCGTGATCTCCCACCGGCGGGCCAGATACCCGTCGGCGAAATCGGTGAGCGCCGCCACTGCGAAGACGATCGCCGCCAGTCCGAACGCCTCATCGACCTGATCGGCGACCAAGACGAGGGCCATGACGACCGGCGTCAAGACGATGCGCACGTACGCCAGCAGATTCGGCAGGTTCACGCCATCGATGGTACCCGGAGGCCGACCCGGGATTCCGTCGCCGGGGTGTCGGGACGTCAGACCGGACCGGCTCCCACCCAGCCAAAGCTCTTCGTCACCGCCTTCTGCCAG
The DNA here is from genome assembly GCA_041611095.1 of Acidimicrobiia bacterium. Classification (GTDB taxonomy): domain Bacteria; phylum Actinomycetota; class Acidimicrobiia; order Spongiisociales; family UBA5794; genus UBA6912. The sequence goes on from JBFINP010000075.1 coordinate 11,418, forward strand.
CCTGCGTAGAGCCGCTCGCGATCCGCCTCCGCCGCCGCCGGCTCGTAGCGACGCCCCTCGACCCAGTGCGAGCGCAGCTCGTCGACGCTGCGCCAGTAGCCAACGGCGAGGCCGGCGGCGTATGCGGCCCCCAGAACGGTTGTCTCCGTCACCTCGGGAACCACGACCGGAACCCCCAGCTGATCCGCCTGGAACTGCATCAAGAGCTCGTTTGCGACCATGCCGCCGTCGACACGTAGCTCGTGCATCGTGACACCCGAATCCGCCTCCATCGCCTCGAGCACGTCCCGACTCTGATAGGCCGTCGCCTCGAGGACGGCACGAGCAAAGTGCCCACGGTTGCTGTACCGGGTGAGGCCGGCGAACACCCCGCGCGCGTCAGACCGCCAGTAGGGAGCGAAGAGGCCCGAGAAGGCCGGCACGAAGTAGACATCGCCGTTGTCCTCGACCGACGCGGCCAGTCCCTCCACTTCGGGCGCCGAGTCGATGAGCTCGAGGTTGTCCCGCAACCACTGCACGCCTGCACCGGCGATCGCAACGGAGCCCTCGAGTGCGTAGCGAGGCTTCCCGTCACCAATCCGGTAGGCCACGGTCGTCAGCAGCCCGTGCTCGGAGCGCACGATCCTGGTGCCGGTGCCGAGCAACATGAAGCAACCTGTGCCGTAGGTGTTCTTGGCGTCGCCTGCAGCGAAGCACGCCTGGCCGAACATGGCGCTCTGCTGGTCTCCGAGGATGCCCGTGACCGGGACGCCATCGAGCACCCCCCGAGCCCGTGCGATCGTGTCGACCGAGGGCACGATCCGCGGCAACATGGCCTCGGGCACGTCGAAGGCTTCGAGCAGGTCGGCATCCCACGTCAGCGACTCCAGGCTCATCAGCATGGTGCGGCTTGCATTGGTCACGTCCGTGACATGCTCACCCGTCAGCTTCCACACGAGATACGAATCCATCGTGCCGAACTTCACCGCCCCGGACTGGGCCTGTGCCCGCAGTCCGTCGACGTTGTCGAGCAGCCACCGCAGCTTCGGCCCCGAGAAGTAGGTTGCCAGCGGGAGGCCTGTCACGTGCCGGAAGCGATCGGGTCCGTCCTCTCCTGCGAGGGCCTCGCACAGCTGGGCGGTGCGCGTGTCCTGCCAAACGATCGCGTTGGCCACCGGCTCGCCGGTCGTTGCGTCCCAGACGATCGTCGTCTCCCGCTGATTCGTGATCCCGACCGCCACCAGATCGGCCAACGTCGCCTCGGCAGCGTCCAGTGCCTCGCCGATCACCTGCTCGGTGTTTGCCCAGATCTCGTTGCCGTCGTGCTCGACCCACCCCGGCTTCGGGTAGATCTGCTCGTGCTCGCGCTGCGACATCGCAACGAACGAGCCCGACTGATCGACGAGAACGAACCTTGTGCTCGTCGTGCCTTGGTCGATGGCGCCGACGTAGCGCGACATGCGCAACCTCCCTGGATCGTGACCGTGGCGAGGTTACCGCGACGCCCAGGACCGGGACGGACGGCAAGGGTGCGCCCGATCGGGCGCACCCTGCCGTATCGGGGGCCTCAACGGCGTTCGAGGGGCTCCGTCTCTGCGTAGACCTCGCTGATCTCGTAGGCATGCGCCTCGAGCGCAAGCGCCTCGTCTCGCACCTCGTCCATCTCGGCGGCGTCGAGTTGCTCCACGGAGACGAGCTCGAGCTCCTCCTGGGTGGTGTCGGTGCCGGTCCAGCCGACACGGATGTTGCCGACGCCGGGTGCGAAGTACTTGAGTTGGAACGCTCCGGCCTCGAGGACGTTGAACTCGGCGACGACGAGGACGTCCGCGTAGCAATCGGCCTCGACGCAGTCCGGTCGCCCGATCTGGTGGACAACACCCCTGTCGACGAACTCGACTTCCGGTCCCCATCCCTGCGAGTAGCTCAACGTGCCCAGGGCCGGATCGCCCAACATCGCGATCCCGGCCTTGGCACCCTCGAGACCGGCCAGCCACGTCGGAGCATCGACGAACTCGCCATCCTCATACTCCTCCGGGTGCT
>JBFINP010000076.1:0-13324 GCA_041611095.1 Acidimicrobiia bacterium
AGGTTGCGGTGCCGTCGGCGGTCCGCGACGGTGTCGTCAGCCTGGCGCTTCCCGCCCACATGCCGTTCCACCTGGAGCGTCTGCGGGAGGATGGCGACCTGCAATCCAAGATGGCGGACATCGCCGCCGGCCTACTCGGCGGATCGGTGGGGATCGAGTTCGTTGCCGTCGAAGGCGAGTCGGACCCTTCCCCGGAACCGGAGCCGCTGAAGGTCCCCGACGACGATCAGCTCACCCACGCCGAGGGGGACGAGGGGGAGGACCCCGCCGACATCGTCGCCGACCTCCTCGGCGGCGAGGTCGTCACCGAGTAGGGCTCGGCGACGACCCTCGGCGGTCCCGTTGGGCCCGGCTACCCTGAGCGGCATGGGACGTATGCCAAAGGACATGCGCCAGCTCATGCAGCAGGCGCAGAAGATGCAGGCCGAGATGCAGCGGGCGCAAGAGGAGCTGGCCGACAAGACCTATGAGGGCACCGCCGGCGGCGGTGTCGTCAAGGCCGTTGTGAAGGGCTCCGGCCAGCTCGAGCAGGTGATCTTCGACCCGTCGGTGCTCGACCCCGACGACCCCGAGTTCGTGGGTGATCTCGTCGTCGCCGCCGTGAACTCGGCGATGGCGGCGATGGCCGACGATGCCAGCTCCGCCATGGGAGGGGTGACGGGCGGCCTCGACCTCGGAGGTCTCCTCGGCTGATGTTCGAGGCGCCGGTCCAGCGGGTGATCGACGAGCTGGCCCGGCTCCCCGGGATCGGCCGCAAGACGGCACAGCGTCTCACCTTCCATCTCCTCCATGTCGAAGCTGCCGATGCGGCCCGGCTCGGCCAGGCCATCATCGACATGCGCGACCAGGTGCGGCTCTGCGTCCGCTGCTTCAACGTCACGGCCGAGGACCAATGTGCGATCTGTCGCGACCCGCGACGTGACCCCACGCTCGTGTGCGTCGTGGAGCGCGCACAAGATATCGGTGTCATCGAACGCTCCCAGGAGTTCGAGGGGCGGTACCACGTCCTCGGTGGCGCCATCTCACCCATCGAAGGCATCGGGCCGGATCAGCTCCGCATGCGTGAGCTGGCGGCTCGGATCGAGAACGAGGGGATCACCGAAGTGATCGCAGCGACGAACCCGACCGTCGAGGGCGACACGACGGCGATGTACATCGCCCGGCTGCTGAAGCCGCTCGGGGTCACGGTCACCCGCCTGGCCAGCGGCCTCCCCGTCGGTGGCGATCTGGACTACGCCGACGAGATCACCCTCGGCCGGGCGCTGGCGGGTCGCCAGCAGCTGTAGTTCCTCGTGAGCGACGGGCCGCCCGTGCACATCCTCCTCGTCGAGCCGTACTTCACGGGATCGCATCGCGCCTGGGCGGAGGGGTATGCGCAGCGCTCCCGGCACCAGGTGTCGCTCGTCACCCACGAGGGCCGGTTTTGGAAGTGGCGGATGCAGGGTGCTCCGCTGACGATGGCCTCAGAGATCGCAGACGTGGTCGCCGCAAAGAGCGACGTCGACGTCGTGATCGCCTCGAGCATGACCGATCTGGCGACGCTACTTGGGCTGACTCGCAAGATGGTGGCTGGTGCTCGCACCGTGCTCTACATGCACGAGAACCAGCTCACCTACCCCCCGTCGCCACGCGACGAGCCCGACGCCACCTACGCCATGATCAACTGGCGCTCCATGGCGGCCGCCGATCTGGTCGTCTTCAACTCCGATTTCCACCGCAGCGAGTGGTTCACCGCCGTCCCCGCCTTCCTCCGCAACTTCCCCGACTACCGCCACGAACCGATGATCGACGAGGTCGCCTCCCGGGCGGAGGTGCTTCCCGTCGGCATCGACCTGGCACGTCTCGACGGCACGTTCGAGCGTGCCGACGTGCCGCTCATCCTCTGGAACCAGCGGTGCGAGCACGACAAAGGGCCCGACGAGTTCGTGACCGCCTTGCTTGCCCTGGACGAACGGGGCGCCGACTTCGCGGTGGCCCTCGCCGGAGAGCGCTTCGTGTCGGAGCCCTCGGCCTTCGACCAGCTCCGCACCCGCCTCGGCCACCGCATCGTCCATGACGGCTACGCCGACGAAGCCACGTACGTCGATCTGCTCCGTCGTGCCGGCATCGTGGTGTCCACCGCGTTGCAGGAGTTCTACGGGGTGGCCATCACCGAGGCGATCTACGCCGGCGCCTTCCCGATCCTCCCCGACCGGCTCGTGTACCCGGAGCGGATTCCTCCGGCCTTCCACGGCGATGTCCTGTACCGCACCCACGGCGAGCTCGTCGACAAGCTCGAGTGGGCGATAGGCCACATGACCGAAAGCGCCGCCATCGCGGAGCGCCTGCGTCCTCTCATGGCCGAGTCCGACTGGAGCGCGGTCGCTCCCCGGTACGACGCGGTCGTAGCATCGATCAGCGACTGACCGTGGCGTCCTCATCCTCCGTCCTCGACGGGATCCCAAGGCTTCGTAGCGCGGCGAGGATGGGCTTTCGATCGGTCTCGGTCATGGCGGTGCTTGCGACCGCCGACTCGTGGATCAGCTCGAGCTCCACGTCGATCGCGTTGGCGACGTCACCGCCCCCGGCATCCTCCTCCCTGTCCCGCTGGAGTTTGCCCAAGCTCTCGACGAGCGCAAGCAGCACCAGCGGCTGGTCTGCGGCGGCCAGCCGGATCTCCCCGAAGGCGAGGTGGACGTAGTCGCCGCCGTCGCGCTGGGTGCGGGCGATCACCCGGGTGCCCGAGTCGGAGCGGTAGATGCGGTGCCGGTTGTGGGGACTCGCCGCCGCCCGCATCGGCTCCACGAGATGGCGAACGACGTCGGCTGCGGTAGCCGGATCGTTGATGCCCGGCGACAGGGCTCGCAATGCGATGTCGACGAGCTGGCGCAGCCCGAACGCCGGGTCTTGCTGGATGGTGCGGCCTTCACCGATCAACGTTGCCTTGCGTCCGAGGTGATCGATCTCGAGTTCGTGGTCCCCGATGTGCTCGGGGGGCCACACGGTGAGGATCGGATCTCCCCTCACGACGTAATCGCCGACCTTCACGTCAAGACGTGCGATGGCGCCGGGCGGGAGCGCGCCGAGGAGCTCGCGCGGTCTGATCTCCTGGGCCCAGCCGCTGTGCCCGGCAACGGCGCGGACCGGAGTGGCCTTGGAGTCGACACGCCACCCCTCGTTGGGAAGCGCTGACTCGGTGGGTTCGGCGAAGGTGGCTCGTAGGCTCTCGGCGGTGAGTGCGGTCAGCCGCCGGATGGTGTCGTCGACACGGATCCGCCTCGTCACGTGATCGATGAACGCCACGATGGCGAGCGCCGAGACGACGCCGAGGGCGAGGCCGATGGTGGCAGCCCAACTGGCATCGACGACCTCTGGGCTTCGCCCCGCAGTCCCGGCGGTGGCGAGTGACACGAGGGAGTAGGTGAAGGTCCCCATGACGAGGCCCACGACGATCTGCTGGAACCTGTCGCGCAGGAAGCCCTGGAGCACCCGTGGCGAGTACTGAGTGGCTGAGAGCTGGACGCTCACCGCCGTGATCGAGAAGACGAGGGCTGCCACCGTGATCGTCGCGCCCGCCACGGTGCCGAGGACGTTGCGAGCCGCCGAGATCGACGTCGGCAGCAGATACAACACATCCTCCGTGTTCATGGCGTCGTCGAGGCGGTTGGCCACCCACGCCAGCAGAAGGCTCGCTGCTATGAACGCCGCAGGCACGTAGAGCAGGCTGTCGCGGATCCGTTCGAGCAACTGTCGCGGCGTCACGACATCAGGCTAGGGGGCGAACCCCGATGAACAGGTGCGTCGGCACCTCGGCACCGAGGTCGACGGTGGTCGTGGAGGCGCCGAATCCGGCGTCGGTCAGCGAGTCGAGCCACGTCTGGGACGGGAACAACCCGAAGGTGTGGGTCTCGTGGACGGAGCGCACGTCGTCGCCGTCCCGCAGCAGCACCACGTATTCGCTGCGGAATGTCGTGTCGCTGGGATCGGGATCCCACATCCACTCGAGGTACCGCAGGCCACGCCCGTCGCCGTCGTGGCCTCCGGTCCCGACGATGGGTCTGAAGCTCTCGGTGACGTAGTCGGGGACGAACAGCGCCACTCCACCTGGGCGGCAATGGGTGGCGGCTGTGTCCATCACCGCAGCCAGATCGTCTTCGGAAGTCATGTAGTCGACGGCGTCGTGGATGAATACGGTGTCGAACGTCTCGTCGAGCCGGACCGAGCGCATGTCGCCGAGGACATGCTGGCAGTCGGGGTTGAGGGCTCGGCTCACCTCGAGCATCCCCGGGGCGACGTCGACCAGCGTCATCCGGTAGTGCGCCTTGAGATGGGAAGCGTTGTTCCCCCCACCTGAGCCCAACTCGAGCATGGTCTCGATCGGTCGTGCGACATGGCTCTCGAAGACCTGCCGGTAGACCTCGGCCTCCTCGGCGTAGTCCTCGGGTGCGGACAGCAGCGGCCACCACTCGGCGAGATCCGAGTACATCCGTGGCACGGGCGATACGGCCGGCACGAAACCCGCCCCGGGGCGCTACACGGGTTCGCCGAAGGACGGCGCTCCGGGACGCACCCGCTCGGGCCGGTGGATGGCCTCGACGAAGCGGACGGTGCCGCTGTAGGAGCGCATCACGACAGAGTGCGTTTCGACCCTGTCGCCGAGGAACTCGACCCCCTTGAGCAACGAGCCGGTGGTCACACCGGTTGCCGCAAAGAACGTGTGATCCGAGTTCACCAGGTCGCGCATGGTGATGACCTTGTCGAGTTCGAGGCCCTCGGCCCGGGCCCACTCCCGCTCGGAGTCGTCTCGCGGCCACAGCTTGCATTGGATCTCGCCCTTCAAGGCCGCCATCGCACACGCTGCGGTCACCGCCTCTGGCGATCCGCCGATCCCCAGGAGGATGTCGATCCCGCTGTCTTCCTTCGCCGTTGAGATCGCTCCCGAGATGTCGCCGTCGCCGATGAGCGCGATCCGTGCGCCTGCGGTTCGCACCTGTCGCATGTACTCGTGGTTGCGGGGCCGGTCGAGGATCACGGCGGTGAGGTCCGAGACGCTCTTGCCCTTGGCCTTGGCGACACGATCGAGGTTGTGGGCGACGGGCGCATCGATGTCGATGACCCCCGCTGCCTCCTCGCCCACGGCGATCTTGTCCATGTAGACCAGCTTTCCCGGTGCGTACATCGAGCCGCGCTCGGCGAGGGCGATGACCGCCAGCGCCCCGGGCTGACCCTGCGAGGTGAGCCGGGTGCCGTCCACCGGATCCACCGCAACGTCGACTTTGGGAGCGCGGCCGTTGCCGACGACCTCTCCGTTGTAGAGCATCGGTGCCTCGTCCTTCTCCCCCTCGCCGATGACGACGATGCCGTCCATGTCGACCGTCGAGAGCATGGCGCGCATCGCATCCACGGCGGCCTGGTCGACGGCGTTCTTGTCGCCGCGCCCCTGGTAGCGGGCCGCGGCGATGGCCGCCATCTCGGTGACCCGCACGAGCTCGAGTGCGAGGTTTCTGTCGGGTCGCTCAGCCATTGTCGGCACCCACCTCCACGATCAACGCGTCGCCCTGCCCGCCACCGCCACACAGTGCTGCGGCGCCGACGCCGCCGCCCCGGTGTCGGAGGGCGTTGACGAGCGTGACGATTATGCGGGCCCCGGTGGCGCCCAGCGGATGACCGAGGGCTACTGCGCCCCCGTTGACGTTGACCTTGTCGTGTCCGATGCCGAGCATGCCGGCCGACCACAGCGCGACGGCTGCGAAGGCCTCGTTGATCTCGACGAGGTCGAGGTCGGATGCCTCCATGTCGGCTCGCTTCAGCGCGATGCGGAGCGCCTCGGCCGGGCGCTCGTGGAGCGTGGCGTCGGGTCCGGCCGTCTGGCCGTAGGCGAGGATCTCGGCGACGACCGGCAGTCCGGCAGTCTCAGCCGCCGCCGGGTCGGCCACGACTACGGCGGCGGCGCCATCGGAGATCTGCGAGGCGTTGCCGGCGGTGATGCTGCCGTCCGCGGCGAAAGCGGGGCGCAGCGCCCCGAGACTGTCGGCCGTCGTTCCGGGCCGTATCCCCTCATCGACGGAGACGGTCACCGGATCGCCCTTGCGCTGCGGCACCGGTACCGGGACGATCTCGGCAGCGAACACGCCGCTCTCGGTGGCGGCGAGGGCACGCTCGTGGCTGACGGCAGCCCACTCGTCCTGCTCGCGGCGACCGATGCCCAAGCTGCGGTTCTTGACGTCCGACGACTCGCCCATGATGCAGTGGTCGAAGGCGCACCACAGGCCGTCGTGGTTCATGGCGTCGATGAGGACGGCATCGCCCATACGCAGCCCCTGCCGGGCCTTCGGCAACACGTACGGGGCGTTCGTCATCGACTCCATGCCGCCCGCGAGGACGAAGTTCGCCTCACCGAGCCGGATGTGACGGCCCGCTTCGGCGATGGCCGTCATCCCGGACAGGCAAACCTTGTTGATGGTGGTGGCGGGGACGGTCATCGGGATCCCGCCGTTGCGCGCCGCCTGTCGCGCCGTGATCTGGCCCTGGCCGGCTTGGATCACATGGCCGAACAGCACCTCGTCCACGGTGCCCGGATCGAGGCCGGCGCGGTCGAGAGCCCCCTGGATGGCCACGCCGCCCAACTCCATCGCCGTCAACGGCGTGAAGGCTCCGCCGAACTTCCCGATCGGGGTTCGGACAATCGAACAGATCACCGGGTTGGTCATATCCGGCCTTTCGCGAGCTCGTGGGCTGAGTGTATCGGCGCTCGTCAAGGCGTCATTCGGTCGATTGGCGGTCGGGAACCGGCCGGCAGAGCCGCACCGGGTAGCGTTTCGTCAATGGGTGGACCCCTGCGACGCATAGTGCGGGAGCTGGGCGTGCCGGACATCACGGAGCGGCTCGCCGAGGACGTCCCCGGGTCCGACCTCACCACGCTGCTCCTCGAGGTGATGCGCAGGCGGGCGAGCCGTGTGACTCCCGCTGAGGTCGCCCGCCGCTACGAGGTCGATCGCTTCGTCCGCCCGGGGCCGAGCTTCCTCGCGATGCGGCAGGTCGAGGATGCGTTCATCGCTGCCGCCGACGACGGGTTCGACTGGATCACGCTCGCTCCGGTCGTTCCGCTGGCGACTCACGCGGCGATGGGCTACGTGGATCAGAACAACTTGGTGACGACGGTCCGCAGTACGGAGGTCGCCGGCGACCCGACCAATGGGCTGGCGCTCGAAGCAGCGCTGCGTCGCAGAGAGCTGATGTCCTCAGACCCCAGGTCGCCCGCTCCCGTGCGGCTCGCCGGCTTGCAGCGGGTTGTGCGGGCACAGCTGTTCGAGGGTCCCATGTCGTTTGCCCACTTCTCGATCTTCGCTTTGGTCACCGCAGGGCGTGACGAGGGGTCGGGACGGTTCGAGCGGACGGCTGCTGAGCGCCATCTCGCCACGCAGGTTCGGGGGCTGCGCTCTCTCGGTGCCGAGCGTGTTCGGATTGCGGTTTCGAGCTGGAACCCAGACATTGCGATTGCGGAGATCGAGGGCGCCGAAGTCGAGGCGGACCCTGGCCGGCGACCGGGGTACTACCGGGACGTGGCGTTCAACGTGAGCGCGACCTTCGATGGTCAGGAGGTCGAAATGGGCGATGGGGGTGCCGTCGACTGGAGCGTGCGGCTGTGCCAGAGCGCCAAGGAGCGGATGATCGTGAGCGGCGTCGGGCTCGATCGTGCGGCAATCATCATCTCGCGGAGCGCAGGCTGAGTTCACGACGCATTCCGCTGCCATACTTCGACCGTGCTGCCATACAACCTCGACCACGTCGCCATCGCCGTGCACGACCTCGACGAGGCCATCGGACGCTTTGGCGCGCAGTACGGGGTCAGCCCGCTCCATCGGGAGGTGGTCGAGGAGCAGGGAGTCGAAGAGGCGATGCTCCCGGTAGGAGGGTCGTTCGTCCAGCTCCTCCAGCCCCTCGATTCCGCATCTCCGGTTGGTCGGTTTCTCGAACGACGGGGCGAGGGTCTGCACCACGTCGCCTTTGCGGTGCCCGACATCGACAAGGCCCTTTCCCATCTGGCGGCGCAGAGGGTCCGGCTCATCGATACGGAGCCTCGGCGGGGCGGACGCGGCGCTCGCATAGCCTTCGTCCATCCGAAGGAGAACTCCGGCACCTTGATCGAGCTCGTGGAAGTGGCCGAGTGACGGACGACGTTCAGTACGAGATCCGTGGTGGTGCCGACGCCACCCTTGCCGCGGCGATCGGTGCCGTCATCGCACATCTCGTCGAATCCGAGACGCGCCGCGCCTCCCAGCCGGTTCACCGGCCTCGCCAGTCCCCGTGGGCCATCGCCGCCCGGCCCCGAGAGATCCCCGATCCGCTGCCGTCGCACACCTACGACTCGACGGCGTGGTCCGCCTCATCGGAGAACGGCGAAACCGACTGATCCACCCGGCGTGCGGCGAGCGGAGCGAGCCGTCGAAGCTCCCTCTCTATGAGGGGGTAGGGGGTGACAAGGGGTTGTGGGGTAGTCATGGCGGGGTGTTCATGGCGGGGTGGTCCTCATCTCTGTGTTGCCGCTTCTGGGGTCGGAATAGGTGGGGTGGAGGCTCCGGTGGCCGGCTGCCCGAACCGCCCAACACGGGTCACCAGATCACCGAGACCGCCAGCATCGGGGAAGCGCTGCGGTGGACTCCACGCGCTCCCCCACCTCGTCGAGCACGCACATATCGACTCGTCGCCGACTCAAAGCCAGAGCAGCATGCAACATGGGGCTCCTCCGTTCGGTAGCCCGTTGGACAACACAAGGTTGCCAATCCGGAGGGGCCCCCTTCATCACTTCAGCCCGACCGTGCCAGAGCGTCGAGGCGGGGCACCGTGTCATCGGGGACGACCAGGTCGCCGTGACCGCTACCGATCGTGAGGCCCGGCTTGTAGCGGCCGTGGTAGTCGGAGCCTCCCGTGGGGACCAGGCCGAGTCGCTCACTCAAGGCGGCGAGGTGCATCCGCAGCGCAGGCTCGTACTCGGCGTAGTAGGACTCGATGCCGGCGAGGCCGGCGTCCGCAAGCCGGCGGAACGCCATCTCGTAATCGGAGGCGCCCACGCCGATCGTGTGCGGGTGCGCGAGCACGGGCACCGCTCCAGAACGTAGGGCCAGGTCGATCGCCTCGAACGCATCCAGCCGGCGACGGTCGACGTACCCGGGCCGGCCGCGGGCGAGGAAGCGGTCGAAGGCCTCGGCGATCGACGACGCATGGCCTCGCTCGACGAGGAGGGCTGCGATGTGAGGGCGCCCGACGACGCCGTCGCCGGCCTCGGCGTGCACCGCGGCAAGGCTGATCTCGATGCCCATCGCCGCCAGGCGCTCCAGGATCTGCTCGTTGCGCGTCGCCCTGGCATCACGAAGCATCGCCAGCTGATCCTGGAGTGGGCCGCTGCCGCTTTCGAGGTGGTAGACCAGCAGGTGCATCGTGCCGGTGGGCCATTCCACCGACAGCTCGGTTCCGGGAATCAGGCTGATGCCGGCGTCGGAGGCCGCGCGCCGGGCGGCTGGTATGCCGTCGAGGGTGTCGTGGTCCGTGAGGGCGATGGTGGTGAGGCCGGCATCAGCCGCCCGCTGCACGACCTCGGCTGGAGGATCGGTTCCGTCCGATTCGGTGCTGTGCAGGTGGAGGTCGACCGCCAACGGTCAGCCGGCGGCCAACGCCGCGAGCAACCCGTGGGTCGCGGCGCTCGCTTCCGAGTCGCCGCCGAAGACGAGGTTGGCGACGACGAACAGCACGGCGCCGATCACCACCCAGATCGCGATGCGCTTCGAGCGACTGAGGATGACCTGCTTGCGGTGGACCTTCTGCTGCTCGGCCTGTTTCGCCTGTCGGTTCGCTCGCTGCCGGTCTCGCTTCGACGTCGCCATGGCAGGCGATGATACCGCCCGCCCGGCTGGCCCGGCCAGGTGAGTCGCAGGGGTCAGCGCTCGATCGTCACCGTCTCGATGTAGATCGTTTCGAGGGGCGTGCTGACCTCGCCGCCTGGATTCGCTCCGAGGGGGACGGTGGTCATTGCGGCGAGGGTGTCTTCGCCCCCGACGAGCCGGCCGAAGAGGTTGAAGCGGAACTCGGGCGGGAACTGCACCTCCGACAGCATGACGAAGAATTGGGAGCCCGAGGTCCCCGGACCCGCGTTGGCCATGGCCACCATGCCCGGTTGGTATACGAAACCGGGCTCCGGGGCCTCGTCGGGGATGACGTAACCCGGGCCACCACGCCCCGACGCCTCGGGATCGCCTCCTTGGACGACGAACCCCGGCACGACCCTATGGATCGCTGTGCCGTCGAAGTAGCCCTGCTCGGCGAGGAAGACGAACGAGTTGACGGTCTCCGGCGCCGCCGCAGGGTCGAGTTCGATGACGAGGTCCCCGCACGAAGTCGTGACGGTTGCGAGGGGCAGCTCGCCCGCTGCGATTCCCATGTCGTCGGGAGCGGGGAACTCGGTGGGCGACAGCTCGGGCGGCTGGGCGGCACCACATGCCGTCGGCTGCAACCGGAACTCCTCATAGCGGACCGGGGGACGGGTCGACGTGAGCGGGATCTCGGCAACTGATGTGCTTGGTGAGGTGTCAGAGGTATCAGACGGCGCGGCATCACCGTCGCCCGAGCAGGCTGTGACGAGCATGAACGTCGTCACGAGGGCGCCGATGAGGAGCTGTCGTCGGGACATGAGCTGCGGATGCTATCCGCTGCCGCAGGCTTTCGGACCCCGGCTCCACTCGTGCTGCTTCAATGGCGTCATGGACACGCTCACCAGCGAGGAGTGCCAGTCGCTCCTGGAAGAAGAGAAGGTCGCCCACATCGGCGTCATCACCGATGGGGGCCCCTACGTGACTCCGATCTCGTACGTCCTCGTCGGCGGGCACCTTGCGTTCCGTACGGCGCCGGGTCGGCGGACCGAGGCGATCGAGGCTGATCCTCGCGTCTCGATCGAGGTCAGCCGCTACGACGAAGAGACCGGTGACTGGTCGAGCGTCATCGTGACCGGAACCGCAAGGGTGATGCCCGAGGGCGAAGACAGCGATCAGGTCGTGGTCGATGCCCTATTCGACAAGTACCGCCACGCCTACCAGAGCCTGCTCTCGGTGCCGTCGGGTATCGGGCTTGGGCCGCGTTTCATCGTCATGGTCGAGATCGCCGAGATCAGCGGCCGCACGTCGGGCGGATTCCTCACTCAGCGGACCCGCCCAGGGCGCCTCTGACGGGCCTCCCCTGAGGCCGCCCTGCGCGCCGGTACACTCGCCGCGCCCATGGCACTCATCGTTCAGAAATACGGTGGCACCTCGGTCGGCGATGCGTCGCGCATCCGCAATGTCGCCGCACGCATCGTTGCCACGCAACGAGCAGGCAATCAGGTCGCCGCCGTCGTGTCGGCGATGGGACGGGCCACCGACGAGCTGATCGCTCTGGCGGACGAGGTGAGCGACCGCGACTATCCCCGTGAGATGGACATGCTGCTCACAGCCGGAGAACGCATCTCGATGGCACTCCTGGCCATGGCGATCCAGGACCTCGGTGTTCCGGCCATGAGCTTGACCGGATCGCAGGCGGGAATCCTGACCACATCCGTCCACGGGCAGGCCGAGATCATCGACATCCGCGGCGACCGGGTACGGGAGGGGCTCGATCAGGGGCGTGTCGTCATCGTTGCGGGCTTCCAAGGGTTCAGTCCCGACTCCCGGGACATCACGACGCTCGGACGGGGCGGCTCGGACGCAACCGCCGTTGCGCTCGCCGCGACGCTGCGTGCCGACGTCTGTGAGATCTACACGGACGTCGACGGTGTGTTCAGCGCCGACCCTCGAATGGTCGGCGATGCCACGAAGATCGACGAGATCACCTTCGGCGAGATGCTGGAGCTCGCCGGGGCCGGAGCCGGCGTGCTCATGGCGCGGTCGGTCGAATTCGGGCGCCGCTACCAGATACCGATCCACGTCCGCTCGTCGTTCCATGGCGGCGAGGGAACCTGGGTGAAGGAGACAACGATGGAAGAGCCCATCGTCCGGGGTGTCGCCCACGACACCGAGGACGCCAAGGTCACGATCCAGGGGGTGCCGGATCAGCCGGGGGTCGCAGCGCGACTCTTCGAACCGCTGGCGGCTGCCGGTGTCAACGTCGACATGATCGTGCAGAACGTGTCGCACGACGGCACCACCGACATCAGTTTCACCGTCGCCAAGCCGCATGCCGAGACGGCTCGGGAGGTCACCGCACGGGTTGCCGCCGAGGTGGGTGCGCAGGGCGTCGACGTAGACCCCGACATCGCCAAGGTGTCCCTCGTCGGGGCAGGGATGAAGTCCGAGCTCGGCATTGCCGGCCGCATGTTCCGGATCCTCGCCGATCATCAGATCAACATCGAGATGATCTCTACGTCTCCGATCCGCATATCCTGCGTCGTGCGGGGCAGCGACGTCGAGGCGGCGGTGCGCAGCCTCCACGACGGATTCGAGCTCGGCAAGCGAAGCCAGGAGACCACGGCATGACCTCCAGACTCCCGCATGTGGCGATCGTCGGAGCCACCGGCGCCGTCGGCACGACGATGCTTGCGGTACTCGAGGAGCGTGACTTCCCGGTCCAGGAGCTGCGGCTCATGGCGAGCGAGCGGTCGGCGGGCCGGACGGTTCCGACGAAGTGGGGCGACATCGTCGTCGAGGATCTCGCCGCGGCGGATCCGGCCGTGATCGACATCGCGCTGTTCTCTGCGGGGGGCAGCCGGTCGCGGGAGTACGCCCCGAAGTTCGCCGCTGCCGGCGCCGTCGTCGTCGACAACTCGTCGGCATTCCGGATGGATCCCGACGTGCCGCTCGTGGTCGCCCAGGTCAACGATGCAGCCATCGAGCAGCACAACGGCATCGTGGCCAACCCCAACTGCACGACCATGGTGCTGATGATGGCGGCAGGCCCGCTGCACGCCGCAGCTCGGCTGCGCCGGCTGACTGCAACGTCATACCAGTCGGTGTCCGGATCGGGCCAGACGGGTATGGACGTGCTCAGTCACGAGCTCGACATCTTGGGCAAGGACCGCGAGCTGCTCGCCCAGGGAGGGTGGTCGGACCCCAGCGGTGACCTCTATGCCCGGCCCATCGGCTACAACGTGCTCCCTCACGCCGGCAGCTTCACCGACGCCGGATACACCGACGAAGAGTGGAAGCTGGTCAACGAGACCCGAAAGATCCTCGGCGATGACGAGATCGCCGTCGAGCCCACCTGTGTCCGGGTGCCCGTGATGGTCGGGCACGGCATCGCCGCCACCATGTTCTTCGCAAGGGACGTCTCCGTCGACGAGGCCCGTTCGATCCTCGCTGCGGCGCCGGGCACGGAGTTGTGGGAC
>JBFINP010000077.1:0-13307 GCA_041611095.1 Acidimicrobiia bacterium
CGGCCAGGGCGGCACCTACTCGCGATCCTTCGCCACGGCCGGGACCTACAACTACTTCTGCATCATCCACCCCGACATGACGGGCACCGTCACGGTCACCGGTGCCGGTGGCGAGCCGCCTCCTCCGGCACCGCCTCCGCCCCCTGCGCCCGATCCCGATCCGGTGCCGGCCCCACCGCCTTCCCCCGGCAACGTGAACATCGTCGACTTCGCCTTCGACCCGGTCACGCTCACCGTCACCGAGGGATCGACCGTGACGTGGAGCAACGCCGGCGCCGCCCCCCACACCGTCACCTCGACCAGCCAGTCGTTCGACTCCGGCTTCCTCTTCACGGGTGACACCTACCAGCGGACCTTTGCGGCGGCGGGAACCTACTCCTATCTGTGCACCCTCCATCCGGAGATGACGGCAACGATCCTGGTGACCGGTTCCGGAGGCGAACCGCCACCGCCGGGTGAGCCCTCGCCACCACCTGGCGATTCCGGCGGCTCCACTGGAGGCAGTTCGGCGCCCGCACCGGCTCCGGGTGGGATCGCGATCGTCGACAACGCCTTCAATCCGGCATCCAAGACGATCACGACGGGGACGACGCTCGTGTGGACCAACACGGGAGCGCTGCCTCACACCGTCACGGCGAGCGGCGGCGGCTTCGACTCGGGGATCCTCGCCAGCGGCGCCACCTACCGCCGCACGTTCACCCAGCCGGGCTCCTTCGCCTATCTCTGCACCATCCACCCGTCGATGACAGGCACGATCACAGTGACCGGCGAACCCACGGGCCCGGCGCCGCCCGACGAGGTGTCGGGCTCGGGGCTGATTCCCGACGGGGGTGTCTCGAGCGGGGCTGCGGCGGGACCGTCCAGTGTCTCCATCATCGACAACGGCTACACGCCCGAGACGGCGACCATCGCCGCCGGGCAATCGGTCTCGTGGGCGAACACCGGGGCGCTTCCCCACACGGTCACGGCACGGGACGGTGGCTTCGACTCCGGCATCCTCATGAGCGGTGACGGGTACAGCCGACGGTTCACCACGCCGGGGACGTTCGAGTACTTCTGCACGATCCATCCCGAGATGGCGGGCACCGTGGTGGTCACCGAGGCCACCGGCCCGATCGAAGGGGGCCCCGACGAGGAGGTAACCTCCGCAGACTCGGAGGCAGGCGGTGGCGACGCCCGCGGCGAGGCCGAGGGCGGATCGGCCGTCGCCCGCAACGTGCGGGTCGTCGACAACGACTTCGAGCCCCGGGCGGTGACGGTCGAGGCGGGTCAGGCCGTCCGGTGGATGAACGAGGGTGCGATCCCGCACACCGTGACGTCCTCCGACGCCGGCTTCGACTCCGGCATCCTCGAACCCGGCGACTCCTTCGAGCAGGTGTTCGCCGAAGTCGGGACCTATGAGTACCTCTGCACGCTGCATCCCGAGATGGTGGGAACGGTGGAGGTGGTCGCGGCCGACGAAGAGGTTCTGGACGCAGGGCTCGGCAGTGGATCGAGCGAGCCACCGAGCCCCGCCGTGGCCTTCGTGCTGGCGGGTGCGATCGTCGCCGCCGTGGGCACGTTTGCGTTCGGCATGGTGCGGTTCGGGCGCCTTGCCGACGTGGACGGGTAAGCAACGTCTCTCACTGGGTTTGGGTCCGCCGGCTCACGGCGCACCCAAACCCGATAGCCTCCTGCCATGCCTGCAGCGAAGCCCGGGGCCCGGCCGTGAATCCCGCGTTCATCGTCGACTACGTCCGGACCCCGATCGGCCGATATGCAGGCCGGCTGGCGCCCGTACGCACCGACGACCTCGCTACGCTGCCCATCGCCGCGCTGATCGAGCGCCATCCACAGATCGACTGGGGATCGACCGACGACGTGCTCCTCGGGTGCACCAACCAGGCGGGGGAGGACAACCGCAACGTCGCTCGCATGGCCGCACTGCTTGCCGGGCTCCCTGTGGACGTGCCGGGAACCACCCTCAACCGGCTGTGCGGCTCGGGGATGGAAGCACTCGTGCAAGCCTCGCGAGCGATCGCCGTCGGTGATGCCGATATGGTCGTCGCCGGCGGCGTCGAGTCGATGTCGCGGGCGCCTCACGTCGTCCCGAAGGCAGAGTCGGCGTTTGCGCAGACCGCGGAGATCGCCAGCACGACACTGGGCTGGCGTCTCGTCAATCCGAAGATGGAGGCGCTCGGCCACACCGACGCTCTGGGCATCACGGCCGAGAACGTCGCCGCCGAACACGGCGTGTCGCGCAGGGATCAGGACGCCTTTGCTCTGCGATCCCAGGAACGGGCGGCCGTCGCCCAGAAGAACGGCGTGCTCGGAGAGGAGATCGTGGCCGTCACCGTTCCGCAGAGGCGGGCCGATCCCGACGTGGTGGACACCGACGAGCACCCTCGTCCGGACACGACGACCGAGGCGCTCGCTCGTCTGCGGCCCGCGTTTCGCGACGGGGGCACGGTCACCGCAGGCAACTCATCGGGTCTCAACGACGGCGCCGCCGCCATCCTCGTGGCCTCGGAGCGTGCGGTCTCTCGCTATGGGTCGACGCCCATCGCTCGCATCACCGGTTCCGCGGTTGTCGGCGTGGCGCCTCGCATCATGGGCATGGGGCCGGTCCCCGCCACGGGGGAGCTGCTCGACCGGCTCGAGGTCCGGCTCGACGGCGTCGACGTCATCGAGCTGAACGAGGCCTTCGCAAGCCAAGCGCTGGCCTGCCTGCGCGAGTTGGGCCTTCCCGACGACGCCGAGCACGTGAATCCGAACGGCGGCGCCATCGCGTTGGGGCACCCCACCGGAATGTCAGGGGCGCGCATCGCCGGGACCGCTGCGCTCGAGCTTCGCCGCCGCGGTGGCCGGCGGGCGTTGGCCACGATGTGCATCGGAGTCGGCCAGGGAATCGCCGTCATGCTCGAGTCTGTCTGACCGCGGACCGCCCGAGCGGGAACCCGGCGGCCGTTGGTGAGCGTCCGAACGTCAGTCGACGTGAGGAAAGGCTCATGACACGCAACAGGGGAATGAAAGTGGTGGCGGCTGCGGTCATCGTGCTCGCGCTCATCGCCGCGGCATGCAGCGGTGGCGAATTCGATTCGGGAGACGACTCGGCGGGCGAGCTCTTCAGCGCCGGCGGATCCGCCGCGACGGCGGCGCCCGGCGAGTTCGCTGGCGACGAACGCGCCGCACCCGAGGCACCTGCCGACGTGGATGCCGATGGAGCGATCGATCGGGCGATGATC
Organism: Acidimicrobiia bacterium; assembly: GCA_041611095.1. Classification (GTDB taxonomy): domain Bacteria; phylum Actinomycetota; class Acidimicrobiia; order Spongiisociales; family UBA5794; genus UBA6912. Next base: position 3,225 of record JBFINP010000077.1, read on the forward strand.
GGGGCCGACCCCGTCCCGGCGCAGACGGTGCTCGCCGTCCAGGCTATGGGACGTGACATCATCTTCACCGCCGACATCACCGTGGCGGTCTCGGACGTCGCTGCGGCCGGCGCCGAGGCAACCCGGATCGTCGAGGCGGCCGGCGGATTCGTGTTCGGCCAGCAGTCCACCGGCGCCCCTCAACCGCGCACCATGCTCGTGTTCAAGGTGCCGCCCGCATCCTTCCAGGACGCCGTCGCTCGCCTCGGTGAGATCGGAGAGCTGCGGAGCCAGAACATCACCGCAGACGACGTCACGGATCGCATCGTCGATCTGGAGAGCCGGATCACCACGGCCGTGGCCAGCGTCGAGCGGCTGCGGGCGCTCATCGACCAGGCGACGAGCGTCACCGCGATCGCCGAGCTCGAGGCCCAGCTGCTCGAGCGCGAGACCCAGCTCGAGACACTGCGAGGCCAGCTGCGCACCGTGCGCGACCAGGTGAGCCTCGCCACCATCGTTGTCACGCTCACCGAAGCACTGAGCCGCCCGCAGCTCGAGCTCTCGGTCACCGCCTATCCCGGCCATGCCGACGCCGGTCAATCGTGCCCAGGCAGCAGCTCGCTGTCGGTCGAAGAGCGTACGCCGGCGACGCTGTGCTTCGAGGTTCGCAACGTCGGTGACACGCCGCTGGCGGACTTCGAGCTCAGCGATCCCGTGCTCGGCGTCGAGCTCGACGACCTGCTCGTCGTGTTCGGCGACCCATCGGCAACCCTCGAGCCCGGTCAGTTCATGATCCTGGCCGCCGAGCTCGAGCCCGAGCGTTCGCTGCGGACCCAGACGCGTGTGGCGGCTGCTCCGGTGGACGCCGACGGGACCGCCCTCGACGACCGGCGGGTGGCAACGACTGCGACGATGTTCCTCGAGGCCATCGATCCGCCCGGGCTGCCCGGCTTCAGCGACGGGCTCACCGCCAGCTTCGAGTTCCTGCAGACGATCGGCGGATTCGCCGTGCTGGTCGCCGGCGCCGTCATCCCGTTCGTCTGGGTGCTGATCCTTCTCGCCCTGGGTTTCCGCTGGAGGCGTGGACGCGGCCCCAAGCCCGAGGATGCCGCCACGACCTGAGAGTCTGTCTCAGCGCACCCGCGGATCTGCGAGGTCGGGGTCGATGTCGAACCGCCGCATGGCATCCATGACAAGCGGCGGTTCGATGGCGCCCGCCTTCGCCAGGCTCGACAGCGTCGCTGCCACGATGTGGCCGGCGTCGATCTCGAAGAACCGGCGTAGCGCCTCGCGGGTATCGCTGCGGCCGAACCCGTCGGTGCCGAGCGGCGTGAACGGCTGGGGCACCCATCGAGCGATCAGATCGGGTACTGCCTTCATGTAGTCGGAGACCGCAACGATCGGTCCGCCTACCTCGCGAAGGGTTTGCGTCACGTACGGGACCAGGCGCTCCCGATCGGGATGCATCCGGTTCCATCGCTCGGCTTCGAGTGCCTGTTCCCGAAGCCGCTTGTAGGACGTGGCGCTGTACAGCTCGACGCCGACGCCGTAGTGCTCGGCGAGGAACAGCTGAGCCTGGCGGGCGGCGATGTGAGCCGGGCCGGAGAAGATGATGCCGGCTCGGTGCGGCATGCCTTCGGGGGCTGCCGCCCACCGATAGAGACCCTGGAGAATCCCGGCATCGCTGCCGGCGGGCTTGGCGGGCTGCGGGTAGTTCTCGTTGTAGAGCGTGAGGTAGTAGAAGATGTCTTCGTTCTCGCCGTACATGCGGCGCAGGCCGTCCTTGATGACGGTGGCCATCTCGTAGGCGAAGGCCGGGTCGTACGCCTGGCACACGGGAACTGTTGCGGCCTGGAGGAGGCTGTGCCCGTCCTGGTGCTGGAGCCCCTCACCGAGCAGCGTGGTGCGTCCGGCCGTGGCGCCGAGGAGGAATCCGCGAGCGCGGGCGTCGGCCGCCGACCAGATCAGATCACCGACTCGCTGGAACCCGAACATCGAGTAGAAGGCGTAGAACGGCACCATCGGCACGCCGCGGGTCGCATAGCTGGTCGCCGCGGCGATCCAGCTCGACATGGCGCCGGCCTCTGTGATCCCCTCCTCGAGGATCTGTCCGTCCTTGCTCTCCTTGTACGACAGTAGGAGGTGATGGTCCACCGGCTCGTAGAGCTGGCCTTGAGAGGCGTAGATCTTCAGCTCCTTGAACAGCGCGTCCATCCCGAACGTTCGCCCCTCGTCCGGGATGATCGGCACGACCCGGGGACCGAAATCGGGCTCTCGTGCGAGGCTACGGAGCAGCCGGGTGAAGGCGCCGGTGGTCGACACCTCGGTGGCTCCCGACCCGCGGTCGAACTCGGCGAACGGCTCGTCGGAGGGCATCTTCAGTGCACGGCGGATGTGCACGACTCGGCTCGGTAGCGGCCCGTCGAGGGCCTTGCGTCGCTGCCGCAGGTACTGCACCTCGGGCGAATCGATCGGAGGTCGGTAGTACGGCAGCTCCTTGCCCTCGGTCAGCGCGGCGTCGGGAATCTCCTCTTGGAGGTGCAGGTTGTCGCGCAGCGCGATCAGCTGCTCGGTGGTCAGCTTCTTGACCTGGTGGGTCGTGTTGCCGCCCTGGATACCCGGCCCGAGCAGCCACCCCTTGATCGTCTTGGCCAGGATCACCGTTGGCGAACCTTGCGTCTGGGTGGCCGCCTTGTACGCCGCATAGACCTTCTTGTAGTCGAGGCCGCCGCGCCGCAGCGCCCAGATCTCTCGGTCGTTCATGTCCTCGACGAGCTTGCGCAGGCGAGGATCGGGCCCGAAGAAGTGCTCGCGCACGAAAGCGCCGTCCTCTGCTTTGTAGCGCTGATACTCGCCGTCGACGGTCACGTTCATCTTGTTGACGAGGACGCCGTCGACGTCCCGTGCCAGCAACGGATCCCAATTCTGGCCCCAGATCACCTTGATGACGTTCCAGCCGGCACCGCGGAACACCGCCTCGAGCTCCTGGATGATCTTGCCATTGCCACGAACCGGTCCGTCCAGGCGCTGCAGGTTGCAGTTGATCACCCAGGTCAGATTGTCTAGCTTCTCCCGCGCTGCGAGCGAGATCGAACCCAGGGTCTCCGGTTCGTCGGTCTCGCCGTCGCCGACGAAGCACCAGACGCGTGACTCCGAGGTCTCGTCGATGCGGCGGTTGTGGAGGTACTTGAGGAAGCGTGCCTGATAGATGGAGCTGATCGGCCCGATCCCCATCGAGACGGTCGGGTACTCCCAGAAGTCCGGCATGAGACGCGGGTGGGGGTAGCTCGACAGGCCGCCGCCGATCTCCCGGCGGAACCGGTCGAGATCATCCGCATCGAGCCGGTGCTCTACGAACGACCGGGCGTAGATGCCGGGCGCGGCGTGGCCCTGGATGTAGATGTGGTCACCAGGGGTGCCGTCGGCCTTGCCGCGGAAGAAGTGGTTGAACCCGACCTCGTACAGCATCGCCGATGAGGCGAAGGTCGAGAGATGCCCCCCGATCCCGTCCGCCGCCTTGTTGGCCTTGATGACCATGATGGCGGCGTTCCAACGAATGAAACGGCGGATGCGCCGCTCGAGGTACTCGTCGCCCGGGAACCACGCCTCGGCCTCGGGCGGGATCGTGTTGATATACGGCGTGCTCACCGATGCCGGTACGCCGACGTTCTGGGCCCGAGCGCGCTCGATGAGCTTGGCCATCAGGAACTGGGCGCGTGCGTTGCCCTCGGCCGAGATGACCGTGTCGAGCGAGTCGAGCCACTCCCTCGTTTCCTCGGGATCGGTGTCCGGCAGCTGGTGGGTGAACCCATCGATGATCATGGAGCCGCGTATCTCCCCTCGGCGTCGGCTGAGGCTCCGAGGTTACCGCCGTGCGCGACGTGCGCTCGCAGAGATTCGGTAGCAATACCGCCGGACCACCGGTACCATCTCGCCCCGAGGTGGGGAGCTTGGAGTCAAAAGGCCCATCCTGCCTCTGCAATGTGGTCGGTAGTCTTGGGCGGAGCGACCTCCGCCGGGGGACAGGGGAAGACGAGGAGTTGCTCGTGGGTCGGGTTCATTCATCTGATATGTGGCGTCGTGCGCTGTGGCTGGCGCTGGCGCTGGTGCTTGCGGTCACGTCGACGATGCTGGCCGTGCCGAACGCACGTGCGGCGGAGGGCGATCCCGTCCTCGCATCCATCTCGTTCGACATCGACGGCTTCCAGGACATCCTGCTCGTAGAGAGCACGGACCGCTTGTTCCTGACCGGCGGCGCCAACGAGGACACGGTGCTCGTCGTCGATCTCGAAGGCAACGAGATCGCCCGAAAGACCGGCCTGGCCGGAGTGCGCCAGATGGTCTACGACGCCGGCAACAACTGGGTGTGGGTCGCAATTCGGAACGGTCCGAGCATCAAGGCCTACGACGCATCGACCGGAGTGCTGGCAAAGACGGTCACGCTCGATGGGGACACGTGCCCCTCGGCGATCGCCATCGCCGGTGACAGTGATGGGTTCCCCGACAACGAGAAGATCGCGGTCTCCTCGGATTGCAGCGACGATCTGTCGATCATCGACGCGACGACCTTTGGGGTCTCGACCTACGGCGGCTGGCCGGGCGTCGTCCAGCTGGCCGCATCGCCGCCTCCCGAGCAGAACCGGCGGTTCGTCATGCTCGACAACACGGGTCTGAAGGTCATCAACCTCGTGGGCAACGTCCCGGAGGTTCTCACCGAGATTGCCCTCGACGCATCGACGCTGTCGAGCGCATCGACATCGGGCGCACGCCGCGTCGCCGTCGGGCTCGCCGACCGCATCCAGCTGTACAGCTTCCCGACGCTGGACCTGGACTTCGAGTTTCTCCTCACCCAGGAGCCGGTGGCGATCCAGTGGACGCCGCAGCCGGCCGTCGTGGCGGTCGATCTCGCCAACGCGATGGGATTCCGGCCGGCGTCCGCCACGGCGTTCTGGAGCTTCCCGATCGCCCCCGCGGTGCCCTTCGCCAACGGCATCGCGGCGCACAGCGACGGCCGTATCTTCATCGTGGCCACGCTCCCCGTCGGTGGCGGTGGCGGTGGCGGTGGCGGCGGTGGTGGTGGTGGCGGCGGTGGCGGCGACGACGACGGCGGTATCGGCGTCATCATCCCGAACGAGGGCGAGGATCCGGGCTCGATCTCAGGGACGGTGACGGCCGGCCTGCCGGCAGCGGCAGGTCAATCGCCCGCCACCCTCGAAGTCACGTTGCGCAACACCTCCAACGCCGTGGTTGGTGTCGACTCGGTGGCGTTCGGCGGCGGTGCGTACTCCTTCGACGTGGTCCAGCCCGGCACGTACTACATCGAGTTCCGTGCGATCACCGGTGACGAGGTCGTCGGCTTCTTTGGTGAGAGGCACGACGATCTGCCACTTCTGTCGAAGACCGCTTCGACGGCCGTCGAAGTCACCTCGAACTCCAATACGGTCGTCGACGCCGACCTCCGGCCCTTGTTCTACGACATGTTCGGGTCGGTGTTCTTCAACGACATCTTGTGGATGGGCAACACGGCCATCACCAGGGGCTGCAACCCGCCAAACAACACGCTGTATTGCACGGCCAACTCGGTGACGCGTGGTCAGATGGCGGCGTTCCTGGTGCGGGCGCTGGGGCTCACCGACCAGGGCAACGTCGACTTCACCGACGACAACGGTTCGATCTTCGAAGCCGACATCGAGAAACTGGCGACGGCCGGGATCACCAAGGGTTGTAACCCGCCGGCGAACACGAAGTTCTGCCCGGACGACCCGGTCACCCGCGGACAGATGGCGGCGTTCATCGTGCGTGCGCTCGATCTGACGGCATCGGGATCGGTCGACTTCACGGATGACAACGGCAACATCTTCGAAGCGGACATCGAGAAGCTGGCGGAGGCGGGCATCACCAAGGGATGTAACCCGCCGGCGAACACCCAGTTCTGCCCCAACGACTCGGTGACCCGCGGTCAGATGGCGGCCTTCCTCAACCGGGCGGTGTCGGACCTCTGGCCCTCTGAGTAGGGGTTTCGCCCGAAGCAGGCTTCGGGCGAGTTGAGTTGTTGGCCTCCCGGCCGGCTGTTTGCGCAGTGCGGTGGCGGAGCCACCGCACTGCGTGCGAGGGGAACGCGGCGTGTTTCCCCCTCACACTCCCCCTTGGCTCACTTCGCATCGCACTCGGGCCGGGCTTCGGCCGTCCGGCCAGCTCCCCGGGCGGTGGCGTTTGGTCTGGGCGTGGCCCCGACGGGATTCGAACCCGCGTTGCCGGCTTGAAAGGCCGGAGTCCTAGGCCGCTGGACGACGGGGCCGCGGCGAGCGCAGGGTAGTGCGTGGTGGGGCCCTTCGACCCTCAGGCGATGAGCGGCCGGGCGAAGCTCAGGAGCGGAACCGGTCGAAGGTGGTCGGCTCGATGCCGTCTGCCGCGAGCATCTCCTCCAATGCGGCGATCGGTGGCTCTGGCTCTGTAGGCGTCGCCGCAAGCCGTGCCAGGGGATCTCCGGTGGCCAGGCGCTCGCCGATGGCCTCGAGCTTGAACGCATCCGGCTCCGTGACCGCGAGCTCGTCCCAGGTGACCGGCACGGCGACCGGAGCGCCGTCGCGGGGCCGTAGCGACCACGGAGCAACGCCGGTCTGGCCGGGTCGGTTGCGCAGCCAATCGACGAAGACGCGGTCACGACGGTTGTCGATGCGGAACTCGTCGGTGAGGGTCTCGGGGTGGCGCCGGGCCAACCACGTGGCCGCACCCTGGCTCGCCGCAGCGATCCGCTCCGTGCGGATGTGGGGCGCGACGGCGGCGACGACGTGGAAGCCCTTCGAGCCCGTCGCCATCGGGACGGATGGCAGGCCGACGTCGTCGAGGAGCTCGCGCACGAGGCCTGCGGCGCGGCGTGCTGCACCGGCCTGCCCTTCGGGCGGGTCGAGGTCGAAGACGATCCGGTCCGGATGGCCGAGCTCGGGCAGCCGGCTCGTCCAGACATGGAACGTGATGGTCCCTTGGTTGGCCAGGTAGGGGATGTCTTCCGCCCGGTGCACGATCGGGTACGTCGTCGTGCGCTCCCGAGATGGCACCTCGACACGCTCGATGGTCTCTGGGAAGTGGTCCGGAGCGTTCTTCTGCATGAACCCTTTCTCGCCGATCCCCTTGGGGAAGCGCTGGAGCGTGAGCGGGCGGCCGGCGATGTGTTCCAGCATCGCCGGTGCCACCGAGGCGTAATACGCAACGACGTCGCCTTTGGTGATGCCGTCACGGGGGTAGACGATGCGATCTGCGTTGGAGACCTCCATCGGGTGCATTCAAGCGATCTCGGCGGGGTGCGATGGGCCTAGCCTCGGACGCCGTGCCGCATCCACCCGCGTCCAGGCGATTCGAGGCGACGGTCATCGGTCGCGTGCAGGGCGTCGGATTCCGGATGTCGACCCTCTACCGGGCTCGGCAGATCGAGCTTGCGGGGTGGGTGGCCAACGCTCGCGACGGGAGCGTCCACGTGACGGCCGAAGGTCCTCAGGACGCCCTCGACGAGCTCCTCGCCTACCTGCACGACGGTCCATCGGCGGCACGTGTCCACCGGGTCGACGTGACGTGGGCGCAAGCGCAGGGCGACCTCGGTCCGTTCGAGATCAGATGATCGGGTTCCCGTCATGATCCACCAGGAGGATCTCGTCGGCGCCCGGTGCGACGATATCGGCCACGGACACGACGCTCCCGGCAGCCGTCAGCGCCGCTTCGCCACGGCTGCGCTCGACCACGGCGGGAAGGCCCGCCGCGAGGATCCGATCCCTGTCGAGCATCTGGACTACCACGGTCTCGGCCACGAGCTTGAGGGCATCCACGCTCCGGACGGCCGTGGCGACGGCCCGGGCGTGCGACAGCAGCCGATCCACCGTGCCGTGCCCGGGCTCGTCGACCGCCAGGACGACTCGGTCGACGCCGTCTGCGAGGCCTCTCATCGTCTGGAGCAGTGGTTCCCGATCGATCGTCGTAGGCGGGGAGCTCGCAACCACCCCGGTGATGAGCGCCGCATGGCGCCCGAGCCGGCGTACGACCAACGACATCGGATGGACCCTACAACTCCTGCTCCGGTTCCTAGGCTCCGGCCGATCATGAGGAGTCACGTGTGAGTGCCGTCGCCATCTTGCTGGCCGGCGGTAGCGGCTCACGCATGGGGCTCGATCGCAACAAGGCCTTTGCGCCGCTGGCCGGCCGGAGCCTCTTGTCGTATTCGCTCGAAACCTGCGATGCCTGCGACGCAGTCGACCTGGTCGTGGTCGTGTGCGCACCGGGGGAGGAGCCCGACGCGGAGATGGCGCAAGCGGGGCTCAGCACGCCCACCGTCGTCGCCCATGGCGGCGCATCGCGCATGCAGAGTGAGCAGGCCGGCCTCGATGCCGTCCGTTCGGCTGGTGGTGGGGGTCTCGCCGTGGGAGTGATCCACGACGCCGCCAGACCCTTTGCAAGCATCGACCTGTTTCGGACGGTCATTGCTCGGGCGCACGAGGTCGGGGGCGCGATACCGGCGCTTCCCGTCGGCCAGCCGATGTTCGAGCTCGTCGACGGCCGGCTGAGCCGGCTTCCCGATGATCGCCTGGTGCGGGTTCAGACTCCGCAGGCGTTCAGGCTGGGAGCTCTATTCGATGCCTACGACGCGGCTCGAGCTGCCGGATGGACGGGTGCGGCGGACACGGCCGAGACCGTAGAGCGCTTTGGCGAGCTGATGGTTGCGACCGTGCCGGGCGAAGAGAACAACCTCAAGATCACCCATCCGAGCGACCTGGTCCGAGCCCAGACGCTGGCGAAGGCGTGGGCGGCCGGGCGTTGGAGGAGCACCAGGTAGCGACTCCTGCCAGTGCGCCCGAGTGACCGTCACCACGCCAACGTGACGACGGTACGACTGGGCGCTTGGGCCGTGGAGGTTGGTGGGAGGCGCCCAGTCGCACCGTCCGAGACGCCGAGGTGGGGGAATGGGCCCCCGGCGCTCCACAAACCGTTGTTTGCCGAGTTCGCCGATCGAGTTCTCGGTTTCTTCCCTTTCATCAATTCTGATGACGCGCCTCCCAGAGCTCGGGTTGGGGCGGCGGTGGCCGGCCCGGGCGGGCATCGCCACCTTGCGCGGACAATGCGCAGGCCTCCAACACAGGGGGTTTGTGGAGAAAACGAGAACCGATCTCCCGTGCGCGACAAACAACAAGGCACGCGCACCCCTGGAGGTTGGTATGGAAATGCGTGGGAGGGCGACAATTCGGCGCGCCCTAGTTCTGTCCGTCATGACCGTTGCGACCGTGTTGGTCGTCGCGGCACCCGCATCCGCTGCAAAGGAGGCGTCCCCGGCGAAGCCGGAGGTCGAGCACTGCGTGGCGAGCGTGGTCGATCAGGCCGTCGATGGCGAGCTGATCCTCGGCTCGGAGGCGTGCTACGCCACGTTCTCCGAGGCGATGTCGGCCGCTTCGGATGGCAAAGCCGAGCTTCCGCTCGACACCGCCGCGGTTGCGGTGTTCGGCGACGAGCTCGTCGGAACCCTCGCTGTGACATTCACACTGGGTATCCATTTCGACGGCTACAACGGCTCCGGCTCCTCGATCAGCATCACAGGCACGAGCTGCTCAGGCGGCTATTGGAATGCCACCGGCTGGTGGAGAAACCGGATCTCGTCGTCGTTCAACGGGTGCTATCACCTGCGTCATTACGACAACCCGAGCAAGAGCGGGTCGTACTACAACACGTACGGTGGCGGTCAGATCGACAACATGGCGTCCTGGTTCAACAACCGGACAGAGTCGGTGGCCTACTACTCCTGGTAGGACGCCCGTACCCCAGACAGCAAGCCCGGGGACGGCGGGAAGCGCGTCGCCGCCCCGGATACAGGACGGGTAGCGTCCCGGCCTGTGGTGGGAGTACGTTCGGACGCTGAGGTCATCGCCGCCTCGCTCAGCGACGGCAGCGAGTTCTCGATCGTCTTTGATCGGTACTTCCAGACCATCTATCGATACATCGCCCGCCGCATCGGATCCGATGCGGCGGGCGACCTCGCTGCCGAGGTCTTCACCCGGGCCTTCGCAATTCGCTCCCGCTACGACACCTCCCGGGAGAACTGCCGGCCGTGGCTCTATGGCATCGCCG
>JBFINP010000078.1:0-13239 GCA_041611095.1 Acidimicrobiia bacterium
CGCTTCCTGCCCCGCCGCGCCGCGTGCTGTTCGTGCATCACCGCAAAGAGCTGGCCGTAGGTCTGCGCTCGCCGCCCGAACTCCTTGCGTATGGCGTCGGCATCGGGTTCGAGCACTCCGAGGCGGGGGTAACGGAGCATCATCGACAGGCATGCGTCGAGATTGGCCGGCTCGGCGAGATCTCCATAGCGGCCGTAGAACCACCGCCACATGTTCGTCCGGCGCACCATGGACACATCGCTGTGCGATGCGAGCAGCGCATACAGCAGCGTCGTGCCGCTCCGGTCGGCGCCGGTGAGGATGATGGGACCGTCGCTCACGGTCGTGGCTCCGCACACTCGACTCTGGTCGGGCAGGTCACACTGGCTCCTTGGTGTCGATCAGCCGGTAGTCCGGGACCGACCGGCCGGTGCGGTTCCTCCACCCGTAGCGAAGTCGTGAGCCCATGAGCCTGACGAGCTCGACGGGCAGGACGACGCCGGTGTACTTCAGTCGCTCGCTCCCGGAGAGCCGGGCCTGGATCGGCTCGTATCCGAGTCGTTCCATGTCCTTGCGGGCGACGCGCTCGATGAACGCAACTTGAGGCGGTGTGAGGACCTCTTGGTAGCGTCCGATGGAGCCCGTGCTGATGACGCCTGCGGGCCGGGCACCGTAGGAGCTGTTGCTCCCGGCGTCGCGGAACTCGCTGGCGCCGCCCATCGTGAACATCGCGGTGTCGAATGGCTCGTCGATGAACGCACACACGTCGCGCATGGTGTCCTCGGGCGATGCGGCGAGATCCTCGTAGCGGATGACCCGATACCGGTCCGGGAACCGCGCGGCGTTGACCGTGGCGAAGTGGGCCGAGGAGAGCCACTCGGCGGTGCCGGCGCCCGTGCCGCCGAGGCGCTTCTCCCATCGGGTTTGCACGGAGGCATACCGATCTCGGGGATCACGCATCATGTGAATGATCCGCGCACCCGGGTAGGCGGCGAAGATGGGGGCCGCGTAGCGTTCCGTATGCAGGGACTTGTCACCCCACCGCGACTTGCCGATCCGCTCGGCGTGGTGTTGCTCGATGAGCTCGAAGAGGCGTGCGTACGTCGGCTTGCCTGCACGAAACTCGCGTTCGATCCGGGCCCGGTCCGGGGCGAGCTTCACGATGCGCTTGTAGCGCATCATCACATCGAGGCAGCGCTCGAGGTTCTCCGCGTCCGCCAGGTCTCCGTACTGGTTGTAGAAGTACCGCCACAGGTTGGTCCGGCGCGTCATGGCGAGGCCGGGGTGCGAGGCGAGCAGGGCGTAGAGGAGGCTCGTCCCGGTGCGTTCGAGGCCCGCAACGAAAACGGGGCCCTTAGCGTTGGTGCTCACAGCTGCGCCCTCCGGGTCAGGGAGCGCTCGCCGAACGCACTCCAGACGAACATCGCGGCGCGGTTGGCCGGCAGGTCGACGAGGTAGAAGGCAGGGCCGAGCCTCGCGTGCTGCGACGAGCCCGTCGGGTACCCGAGCGCGACGAGATCGCGGCCGGCGTAGCGGTCGACGAATGCGGCGGTTACCGGCGCACCGTCGGTGGGAGCCACCTCCAACTCTGCGTCGAGGAGCGCCTCCAGGGGCTCCGTCTCGAACTCCTCGTCGAGCGTCGCCAGGATGTCCCGGAGCGTCTGCTCCGGATCACCGGCGAGGGTCTCGTAGCGGACGACGGCGTAGCGGTCCCGGTAGCGAGCGCGATTGCGTTCGGCGAGATGCGCCGAGGTGAGCCACCGGCCGGTTGCCCATCCGAGTCTTCCGATGTGGCTGACGCCTCCGGAAGAACCGCTGCGGCGGGGGTCACGGATCATGTGGATGATCGTGGCTTCCGGGTATGCCTCGAAGATGGGATCGGCGAAGGCCTCCACCATCCCGAGCTGGTCGCCCCACCGCACCTTGCCCCGACGCTCGGCGTGATGGGCGTGGAACAACGCAAAGAGCCGCCCGTAGCTCTGCTCCCCTTCGGCGAACTCCCGCGTGATGCGAGCGACGTCGGGTTCGAGCTCGCGGATCCCTCGGTCACGCACCATCGCGTCCAGGCACCGCTCCAGCGCATCGGGTCTGGTCAGTTCGCCGAACCGTCCGTAGAAGCGGGTCCACATGTAGGTACGCCGGGTCATCGAGATGTTGGAGTGGGCGTCGAGGGCGATGCGGAGCGGCGTCTTGCCCGAGTGGGCCAGACCGGCGAGGAAGATGGGACCGCGGGCGGAGCTCATGATCCTGCGACCGACGGCCGGTCCGCCTGCTCGGTCGGGTCGGCGACGGCATCCCGCTCCTCGTCGCCGGCCTCGTCGTCGATCGCGACCCACATGCGGCGTCCGGGCGTGTGGCCGAGTCGCTGCGGCCACGCATGGTGGGCCAACTCCAACGCGTACCACGCCAACGAGCGCACGGAGTTCCTCGGCCACCCGATGAGCCCGAACCGTAGGCGCTCAGCGGCGGGCATGTCGAGGGGCTCGGGTGTGTAGCCGTGACGCTGCATGAGTTTCCCGAGGTGGCCTTGGATGTAGGCGACCTCGGCGTTCGGCACCCTGCCCCGGTAGCGGCCGATGAAGTCGGTCGAGAGGAGATCGGAGGCTTCAGCTCTGGTGCCCTCGCCGAGGGAGCGGCGGAACTCTTCCGCTGACGCCATGGCCATCATCCGTGGCTCGAAGGGCTCGCCGAGGAATTCGCAGACACGTCGCACCGTCGCTTCGGGCTCCGAGATGAGGTCCTCGAACCGGACGATGGTGTAGCCGGTGGGATGCCTGCCTAGGTTGCGCTCCGCCCAACGCATCGAGAATCGCCACCGGGCGGCGGCGCCACCGGCGCGGCCTCGACCGTCGGGCCACTTCGCCAGCGACGCCTCGTATCGATCCCGCGGGTCCCGAACCAGGTGAACCATCCTCAAACCGGGATAGGCGTCGAACATGGCATCGGCGTATTGCTCGACGAGCCCGGACTGGGCTCCCCAGCGAGGTTTCCCCTGCTTCTGTGCGTAGTGGATGAGGAACAGGGAGAAGAGGCGTGCGTACGTCTGCGGCCCAGCGGCGAACTCGGCGCGAATTCGCTCGACGTCGGGCTCGAGGAATCGCACGTGCTTGTAACGGAGCATGGCGTCGAGGCAACGTTGCAGGTTGTCGGGGCGGTCGAGTGGGCCGTAGCGTCCGTAGAAGTAGGTCCACATGTTGGACCCGACGGCAGGGATGGCGATCTGCGAGTGGGAGGCGAGGAAGGCGCGCATCGTCGTCTTACCCGAGCGGTCGAGACCGACGATGTAGATCGGTCCGGCGCTGGTGTCGGTATCGCCAGACGGGGGAATGGACGACCGATGCGGCTTCATGCCGCCGGCAGCAGACCGTGACTGGAGCACGCCGCCGCGCTTCGCCGGGTACCGTCGCTCACGAGCCGACGGCGCGGAGGCCGGATCTGTCGGGGCTGTCCGTCGTGCCGTAGCTCGACACGCCGATCGAGATGCTGGATACCTCGGTGTCGACGTCGCCGGTGGCGAGTTCGGCGACCTCGATGGCGGCCTTCCAGACACTGAGCCACACCATCAGCAGCTCCTCTGCTTCCTCGGATGGAAGCTCGGTCTCGATGATGCCGTACTTCGAGTTCCCGATCGCCACGATGCGGGCGCTGTCGCGGTAGATCGGCATGCTCCGCCGGACGATGCGGTCGTGCTCCTGCTGCTCCAACTCTGCGGCGATCCCGCGCTCTCGCGGGCGGTCGCGTAATGCCGTGAGGAGCCCGACCGTGAACGAGGTCCCCTGCCGACGGGCACGTGTCAGGTGGTCGTGGAACATCCGGTTGAACTCCTCCTCGTCGAGGAGCTCGATCTCATCCTCCGCCTCGACGGGCTCCGGCTCAGGGTCGGGTCTCTTGGTCAGCAGCTCCATGCCGACGGCGAGACCGGCTCCCAGGAGGAGTCCCAGGAACGCACCCGTCGCGATGGTGAGCGCCGTGTTGGGGCCTACCGGGTTCTTCGGCAGGCGAGGCGCATCCAGCGGGGCGAGCTCGAACGTGTCGTCGAGCTCTGCGACGTACGAGATGGTCTCTTCGCCGATCGCGACCGCGAGGGCATAGACGGCCTCGGGGTCGCCGCCACTGACCGACAGCTCGATGATGTTGGTCCCGGTGACCACCTTGCCCGAGGTCTTGAGACCCGAGGTGTCGACCTCATCGCCCACCCGGTCGCGGGCCTGTGCCTTGATGAGGTCGCTGCTGGCGATGCTGGCGAACGTCGAGTTGATCTCGACGCCACGCACCAGCGTGTCGATCGCCCTGACGGTGTCGCCGTCGGCGACTGGTCGAGGGCGGACGACGTAGGTGCCGGTCGACTCGTACGAGGGCTCCTGACCGCTGGCGACGAATGCGGTGAACGCGATGGTCGCCAAGAGGCCGATGACGGCCACGACCCAGCGTTTCTTGACGATCTCCAGATATGCCTTGAGTTCCACCGCGTCAATCCTCGTAGAAGCCGGCGATCAGCGATGCGGTCCGCTCGACACCCTGGCGGCTGATGCCGGCGTACATCGGCAGAGAGAGTATCCGCTCGGCGGTGCTCTCCGTAACAGGAAAGCTACCCGGTTTGCCGAGCGACCGATACGCCGGCTGCAGGTGAATGGGTATCGGGTAGTGGATCCCGGTGCCGACTCGGTGCTCTGCCAGGTGCGCTTGGAGCTCCTCGCGCCGAGGCGCCTGGATCACGTACAGGTGGTACACGTGCCCGCCCGGTTGGGCGGGCACCGGCAGTTCGACGGGTGCGTCGGCCAGCAACTCGGCGTAGATGGCGGCAACGTCCTGGCGCCATTCGTTGTGGTCGTCCAGGTGGGGGAGCTTGGCGGCGAGGACGGCGGCATGAAGCGTGTCGAGGCGCCGGTTGAACCCCTTGATCTCATGCTGATACTTGACGGTCGAACCGAGGTTGCGGAGTTTGCGGATGCGTGCGGCGACCGCATCATCGTCGGTGACGATTGCTCCACCGTCGCCGAGCGCTCCGAGGTTCTTCGTCGGATAGAAGCTGAAGGCGGCCGTGTTGCCCAACCCGCCGACCCGGCGACCCTCGTAGCGGGCGCCGTGCGCCTGGCAGGCGTCCTCGATGATGACCAAGTCGTGGTCGGCGGCGATGCGGGCGATCTCGGACATGGGCGCGGGACGGCCGTAGAGGTGAACCGGGATGATCGCTCGCGTCGCAGGTGTGATGGCTCCCTCGACGAGCGCCGGTTCGAGGTTGAACGTCGCCGGATCGATGTCGACGAGCACCGGCGTGGCCCCGCATGCCTCGATGGCGCCCACCGTGGCCACGAACGTGTTGGCGGCGGTGATGACTTCCGCTCCGGGCCCGACGTCGTGGCCGCGCAGGGCAAGCTCCAGCGCCGAATAGCCGGAATCCACGCCGATCGCGTGGGCAGCCTCGCAGTAGTCGGCGAATGCCGCCTCGAAGTCGGCCACGGCCCCACCAAGGATGAAATCGGAGCGGGATAGCACACCGGCAACCGCCTTGTCGATCTGGTCGGCAAGCAAGCCGTGGATCCACCCCAGATCGACGAACGGCACCGATTCCGATGGAGCGTGGTCGACCGTCCCTCGATGCTCGAGGCCGTGCGAGCCGCGCAAGTCCGTCTCGGCCTCCCGAGTACGCACCACGTCCTGCCCTTGGCCCCTACCAGCTCGTGTCATTGAGTACCGATCGGTGCGATCATCGGTTCTGCCATGGGGGCGATGGGTTCGATGGGCTCCGTAGCCCCGATGGGCATTGGGGCGCCACCCGAGGCCAGTGATGCCTGCGCCGCCTCGATCACCTCGAGGACCCGGAGGCCGTTTCGGCCGTCGGTGAGGGGAATCTCGCCGGACAAGATGCACTCGGCGAAGTGCAGGCACTCGAGTCGCAACGGCTCTTCGAAGTGGATGTAGGGACTGACCACGCTCCCGTAGTGGTAGGCGAATTGAAACTCGCCGTATGTGTCGGTGCGGCGCACCGCATCCACACGCTTGTCGTAGAGCTTGATCTTCTCGAGCGGTTCCACGTCGTCGTACACGGCCATCTTGTCGCTCCCTACGACCGTGATCCGGCGAGTCTTCGATGGATCGAGCCAGCTCATGCGCGAGTGGGCGAGCACCCCGCTCGGGAACGTGAGGGTCATGTAGGCGACGTCGGCGATGCCTGCCTGGAGGCAGGCGGTCCCGTTCGTCGTCACGCTCGTCGGCATCTCACCGAGCAGGTGGATGAGGATCGAGATGTCGTGGGGGGCGAGGTCCCACACGACGTTGAGCCTCGGGTGGAAGAGGCCAAGACCGACTCGGACCGCGTCGATGTAGTGGATCGAGCCGAGGTCGCTCTTGTCGATCATCTCCTTGAGTGCGCGTACGGCCGGGTTGTACTCGAAGGTGTGCCCGACCATGAGGAGCCGGTCGTTCTTCTCCGCCACCGCGATGAGGTCGCGTGCCTCTTCGCTTCGAGTCGTCAGTGGCTTCTCCACGAGCACGTGGAGACCGTTCTCGAGGCAATTCCGCGCGATCTCGTAGTGCGTCTCCGGGGGCGTGCTGATGACGACGCCGTCGAGGCCGGCGTCGAAGAGCCGGGTGTAATCCGTCGTGGCGAAGGGTATGCCCGGATAGCGAGTCTGGATGTGCTCGAGCCGCGCCGTGTTGACATCGACGATGGCCTCGAGCGAAATGGATGGGATCTCGACGCAGTTGCGGATCAGGTTCGGCCCCCAATAGCCGCACCCGATTGCGCCCAACCTCACGTTCTTGATGACGTCCCCCCTTCTAGTCGCGTCAGCCGGCACCGCGACCCGTCAGCACGACGGGCAGCGTTGCGGCGATGATCCTGAAATCGAACAGCGTCGACCGGCGCGAGATGTACTCGAGGTCGAGCTCGATCATCTCGCTGAACGACGTCTCCGAGCGTCCGTTCACCTGCCACCAGCCCGTGATCCCGCCGGGCGTCGTGAACCTGCGGAAATGCCAGTCGTCGTAGTGGTCGACCTCGTACGCCAGCGCCGGCCGTGGGCCGACGAGGCTCATGTCGCCGCGAAGCACGTTCCAGAGCTGGGGGATCTCGTCCAGGCTCGTCGATCGCAGGAACTTGCCGACGCGGGTGATCCGCGGGTCCGCTGCGAGCTTGTACGAGCCGTTGATCTCCCCGGTGGGTTGCAGATCGGCCAGTTCCGTCTCGTCCCCTGCGATGTAGGCCGCCATGTAGTTCTTGTGGAGATCCTCCGGTGCATCGACCTTCATCGTGCGGAACTTGTAGAACCGGAACGTGGTCAGCCGCCACGCCGTGCGCGATCCCACCGTCATCCGTTGCGCCCGCACCCGCTCCTGCGAGTAGATGATCGGGCCGTTGCTGTCGAGCTTGACCGCAGCGGCAATGATCGCGCCAATGGGCGCGAGCACAATGCCGGCAGCCGCCGCCAGGAAGAAGTCGAGCATTCGCTTCAGGCCCCAGTAGCCCTTGGGCGTTGCCCCCTCACCGAGCATCACCCGCGACCAAGTCGAAGGTGGTGGTTGCTGGTCTCGTGGAGCTGCGGTGTGCTCCGGTGCTTCGACGGCCTCCGCCGGGTTCCTTGCGGTGAGCATTCCTGCTCCGGAACCCGCGCGATAGTGCACGTGATCCTCCCCCTCATACCACACGCGTCGCCTCCCCCTCTATTCCCCGGGTGGTGGCCCGGTGGCCCCCTGGTGATTCGCCTGGAGCCTTTGGCGAAACTAGGTGTAAGACTAGTGCCGCCCGTCATCCAGGTGTCAAGTCTTTTTCACGCCGAGGTCACCACTTTTCGAGATGCGGCGGCAAATCGGCGCCCGGGGACGCCACCTGCAAACTGCCCCTTTCGCACCCGGTTCCGCGGTCTAAGCTGCGGTCGCCGCTCGTGGCGCCGAGCCCGGGCGGCCGGCACGCCACTCGATGGCGTGACCGGTCCGGCCCCGAGGCCCGGCAGTTCCCTCGACGGGGACGTTGCACCTGGGGTAGGACCGGGGAGCACGGCAGGGTGCTGTGGGGGAGGTACGCGGACATGGGGGTGCCGTGAGCAGCCGTTCTGATCGAGGGGAGACACGCGGGGCCGATCCGTCGGCACGCAACCTCCTCGTCGTCGCCAAGGGCGGGGGGTTCCTGGCGGCCGGGGATCTCTTCAACTACGGAAGCCGTCTCGTAGTGGCGCTGGTGCTCGCCCGGGTACTGGGTGCCGACGATTACGGCATCTACACGCTGTCGGTCAGCATCGCATACCTCGCCGCCGGCATCGCCAACCTCGGCCTCGACTCCGCGATGGAGCGGTACGTCGCGATCCTGCGAGCTCGGGACGACGAGGCGGGTGTTCTCGGGACCCTGCAGCTCGGCATAGGGCTCACGCTGATAGGCACGTTGACGGTGAGCGCCATCGGCTTCTTTGCGGCGGACCCGATTGCGCTGGGGATCTTTGACGATGCGCGCCTCGCCCCGATGCTGAAGATCGGGGCGTTCGCCATGCTCTTCGTCGTCACGACCACGCTGCTCGCGGCAATCGTGCGTGGCTTCAAGCGGATGGACTACTCGGCGCTCACGGACGACTTCATCCAACCGCTGGTCCGGCTGACGCTGATCGGCATCTTTGCCGTGATCGGCCTCACGGCCGAGGTCGCGTTGGTCATCTTCGGCGTGTCCTACCTCGCCGCCACCGCGGTGCTCATCGGGCTCGTCAACAAGCTGTTCAGCCTCGCCCGGCCGTGGGGCGCCGGAAAGCGCTATGTCAAGGAGATAGCGGCGTTCTCGTTCCCGTTCTGGTTCGCCGGGTTGTTGACGCAGGTGCGCCAGAACATCCAGCCGATGCTCCTCGGCATCTACAGCACGATGGCCAACGTCGGCATCTTCTCCCTCGTCACGAGCGCCAACCTGCTCGGCCGGGTCGCCAACATGGCGGTGCGGACGTCGCTCCGACCGACCCTTGCTGAGACGCTCGATCAGGGCAGGCTCGAGGAGTCGGAGCATCTGTATCAAGCGACGACCCGATGGACCCTGACGGCCAATCTGCCCGTGTTCCTGGTCATGATCCTGTATCCGACGGCGATCCTCTCCGTCTTTGGGGAGAGCTTCGAGGCCGGTGCCGGGGCGCTGTTCGTGCTCGCCTGGGCCGAGCTGGCCAACGCAGCAACGGGAACCTGCGGAGCCGTCATCGACATGTCCGGACTCAACCTCGTCAAGCTGATCAACAAGATCTTCGAAGTCGCGCTCACGCTCGTCCTGAACGTGGTGTTCATCATCCAATGGGGCCTCATGGGCGCTGCGGTCGCCACCCTGATCTCGGGGGCGACGATTCAGGTGGTGCGCCTCGTCGAGGTCCGCATTTTCGTTGGGCTCCATCCCTACAACCTCCAGATCCTGAAGCCGGTGCTCGCCGCGGTCCTCGCCCTGGGCGCAGGCCTCGGAATGGACCGCCTGGTCCCGTCGACGGGTGGTCCGCTGCAGCTCGTCGTCGACTCGATCGTGGTCGGCGCCGTATACGTCGGGGCCGTCATCGCGCTGGGTCTGTCCGAGGAGGACCGCATGGTTCTGCGGGCCGTCGGCCGGCGCCTGCGCCCGCCGTCGCGACGTGCCCGAGCCACGGTTTGAGGGGGGTACTGTGAGGCCGAGAGGTCGAGGGGGACGGATCATTTGATCATCGGCAGGGAGCACCGGTATGTGTTCGTGGAGCTTCCACGGACCGGCTCGACGGCGATCGCCAAAGAGCTGCTGAGCCAGTACGGCGGCGAGCGCATCCTCAAGAAGCACAGCACGTACCGTGATTTCGCTCGTATCGCGACGGACGACGAGAAGACGTACTTCGTCTTCTCGTGTATCCGCAACCCGCTCGACGATGCGGTCAGTCACTACTTCAAGCTCAAGACCGATCACCACGGCCGGTTCTCCGACCCGGTGCGGCGCCGCTACCGCGTCGGCAACGTCGGCGCCGACCGGTACCGAGAGACGGGCCGGAACAGGCAGGGCGAGAAGCCGCACCGGAGAACGTGGAACGAGCGCGCGGACAATCGCAAATACGAGTACGTGACCAGCCGGGGGGCGGATTTCGCCGAGTTCTTCCTGAGGTACCACTGGCTGCCCTACGACAACTGGTCGCGTCTCTCACACTCGGAGCTGGACTTCGTGATCCGGTTCGAGAACCTCGAAGTCGACTTCGCCAGGGCGCTGCAGCTCATCGGGTTGCCGCAGACGCGCCCGCTGCCCGTGATCAACGCAACGGCTGGCAAGGCTCGGGACTACCTCCGGTACTACACGCCGGAGACTGTTGCCAGGGCCAAGCGTGTCTACGGTCCCTATCTCAGGAAGTGGGGGTACGACCTCCCCGACGAGTGGGGTGACGCACCGGGGATTCGATGGGAGGATCTGGCGTTCAACGCTCTCGCCGTGCCGCGCGCGGTGTACTGGCGATACTTGAGGCGAGGGGGCTGAACGTGCCGCAGCCACCCGACACCGGGACCACGAGCTCAGCCGATGCAGCACGCGAAGGCGCCTCGGCGTCGCCGAGCGGCGACCGCAACGCCCGGACGGGCCTGGGGCCGTCGCTGTCCCTGCTTGGTGGCGTGCCGGTGGCACTTCTCGCCGCGGCTGCGACTGCGTACCTCGGCGCCTCCGGCCAGTGGTTCATCGCCGCCGGGGTGATCGGTGCGATCCCCCTCGGCCTGCTGATTCACCGGCAGCCACTGGCTGCGGTGATGATCTGGATGGCCGTTATGCCGTTTCTGGTGGACGATGCGGGTGGCGGGCTGCGCAAGGTGTTCTGGCTCGTGCACCGCATCCTCCCGCTCGCGACCCTGATCATGATCCTGGTGGCGAGACGTCTCGGATTCCGTGTCCGGCCGCTCCCACGACTCGGCTGGCCCGAGTTGGCGATGGCCACCTATGTCGTGCTCACGCTGTTCTCGGTCCTGTATTCGAGCGAGTCGGATCGAGCCATCTACGAACTCTACGACCGGGTCGTCGTACCGATGCTCTTGTACCTCATCGTCCGGCTCGAGGAGCCCGACGTACGGGAGCTGCGGCGGTTCGTGCCCGTGGTCGCGTTCATCCTCCTCACACAGTCCCTTTTCGGGGCGTTGGCGTGGGTGGCCCCCGGTCTGCTCCCGAATGAGTGGCTCGATCGAGCCGGCACGCGGACGACGGGCTCGCTCCGGTCGGTGGCAGTGTTCGGCGCCACGATGGTCTTCGTGGGGCTCTCCATGCTTCACGGTGGCTGGTACGCCCGCCGTCGGTCGCAGCGAATGCTCTTCATGGCGGGCACATTGCTCGCCGGTGTGATGATCTTCATGACGTTCTCGCGGGCGAGTTGGCTCGCCGGACTGGTCGCCCTCGGAGGTGCGACTCTGGTCTACCGAGGACTGTTCCGGCGGCTCCTCTTCTTCGTGGTGCCGCTACTTGCGCTCGCCCTCGCTATGGGGGTCGCCGGTGACATGGTGACGTACGCAAACGCCAGATTCCTGTCCGAAGGATCGGAACGATCGGCATTGGGGCGCCTTCCGGTTGCGTATGCGGCGGTGAACATGTTCGAGGAGCGCCCGCTGTGGGGATTCGGCTATGGCAACTTCGAGATCTACGACCGTGAGTACCAGGAGGCGATTCCGGGGTTGGTGATCCCCGAGAAAGACCTCGCGTCCCACAACCTCTATCTGACGGTGCTCGCCGAACAGGGGCTACCCGGGTTCCTCTCGTTCGTCGGACCCGCGGTGGTGTGGCTCGCCTTGCTCATCCCCGCATTCCGGCGCTTACCCAGGGACGGTCTGTGGAGCCGCCAGCTGCTCATGGTCCTGTGGTTGATCGTTGCGAGCTTCGTCATCGTCAACAATTTCTCCAACATGAAGATCCCCTTCGGCTTGGGTTTGTGGTGGCTCGCCCTGGGACAGATCGCCGTGGTCACCTCAAAGGCGCTGCGTCCCGAGCCCTTCAGGTCGCACCGCACGACATCGACGATTGGGCGGGTGGCCGCCCAGTTACCGAGCCCGGCGTCCCTCAACCGGGTCCGGGGAGCCGGCCAGTCGCGTTGATTGACACAGCCACTAATCTGGCTTCGCCAGAAGGGTCCGAAGGTCAACGAGGGGGGACCCGTGGTGAGAGTGGCTCATGGGAAAGGCGGAGTGCGTACGGGTAGCTCGCGCGTGAGGCGCGGCTCATGGTTGGGGAACGCCGCTTTGGCGATGGTGGTGATCACGGGATTGACGGTGCTGCCCTTTCCGCCTTCGACGCCGAGCGCGCAGGCTGCAGCCCTTCTGCGAACCGAAGAGGTTGCTACGCTCATCAAGGAGACCCCGCTCTCGGGGCTTCCCGACCCGTCGATCGATCCGACCGGGATCACCTATCTGGCCCACAAGGACCGGCTGCTGATCTCAGATTCGGAGATCGACGAGGAAACCGCCCTGTTCGCAGGGGTCAACCTCTTCGAGGTGACCAGGAGCGGAGCGGCGACGGCGACGGGCGTGACTCCTGATCCCGCGGGAAAGCTCGAACCGACGGGGCTCGCATATGACCCGGTGACGAGGCATGTCTTCGTCACCAACGACAGCACCGACGACGTATCGGAGATCGATGCCGGCGCCGACGGCGTCTACGGCACAGCCGACGACGTGGTCACCGTGCCCGACTTCTCGCCGCTCAACATCAGCGACCTCGAGGACGCGGCGTTCGATACCAACGATCGTCGCCTCTACCTGCTCGACGGCGCCGACCAGACCCTCTACGGGATCTGGCCGGGGGCGAACGGCGTCTTCGACGGTCTCCCGCCCGCCGGCGACGACGGTTTCACCACGATCGATCTCGCTCCTCTCGGCATTCTCGACTCGGCGGGCGTCGCCTATCGGGCGGTGACCGACACGCTCCTTCTCAGCGACGTAGGCGCCGACGCACTCTACGAAGTGACGAAGTCCGGGGTTCTCATACGAACCGTGGACATCTCCGGGCTCAAGATCGCGGGGGTGCCGTTGACGGCGAGCGATGTGGTGCTGGCGCCCGCGTCGGACGGCTCTGGTGCAACCCACATCTACGTCTTGGATCGGGGCGCTGACAATGGCACGCCCAACGATGGCATTCCACCGCCGATGGACGGGCGCCTCCTCGAGCTGACTGCACCGTTCGAGAATGGCGCGTTCGACGACGACGACGGCTCCATCTTCGAAGGCGACATCAACTGGCTGGCCGCCGAGGGGATCACCAAAGGCTGCAACCCTCCGGACAACAACTTCTTCTGCCCGAACGACCCGGTCACCCGCGGCCAGATGGCTGCC
>JBFINP010000079.1:0-13141 GCA_041611095.1 Acidimicrobiia bacterium
AGCGCCGCCACCGGCTCCTCGGCCACCGCCGGCTCGGGTTCCTCGAGGAGCGCTGCCATCCGCATCCGGGCCGCGGCATACATGAGCGTTTTCTCGTAATGGGAATGACCCGTGCCGACGATGCCCTCCGTATCCGGTTCGAGGGGCTCCTCGTGGTCGCCGCTCAGGTCGAAGTCGACCTGGTCGAGGCCGACCGCTCCACCGATCGGGTCGGTGTCCCGCCACAGGTTGTTCCACCGGCAGCGCTCTTCGCCGCCGAAACGGGTCTGCAACTGCGTGATGGCTTCTTTCGAGAAGAAGGAGGGGAACAGCCGCTCGTAGAGGTGTGAGATCGGGCTGCCGTAGGTGATGAGTGCCACCGACGGGGGCGCCGGGACATGGGCATCCGGCACAGCCAGCAACGACGCCATGGCGATGACCGTGCCCTGGCTGTGGGCGGCGACGATCACTCCCTGGCCGGGCGTGTCGATCGTCTCGGCGATCAGTGCCTGGAGGTCGGGGATCACGATCGGTGTGTAGTAGGGCGCGGCGAAGGGGTGGTACCACCGCGGCCAGAAGCTGCCGAGGTCCCACAACATGGCGATGCCGCGCCGTGCCTCGGCATCGCGCAGGGTGCTGATGAGGCGGCTGATGATGAAGCCGGCGGGCAGTATCACCGCCACGGACAGGGCGATCTCTCGCAGGCTGCCGAACTGGAGCGTCACGCCGAACAGCGAGACGTCGGGTACGTTGCCGGAGGCGAGCAGCCAGCCCCCGCCGGCCAGGGCTCCCATCGCCACGAGCCCCCACGGCCACCGGCCGTACCGAAAGGCCAGGAGCGTGATCGCCAGCGCCACGAGCACGGCGAGGACGCCGACGATGGCGGCGGCCGGGAAGTCGATGCTGAAGGGCGTTTGCACCGGTGGCTCACGCACGAGCACCGACCACAGGAACACTCCGACGGCTGCGATCGTCGTGACCACGATGACGAGGAAGTAGACCCGCAACGCTCCAGTCACTCCTCGCAGCGAGCCGAGCATGGCGACCGACCGGTCCGGGCCCTTCGCCCATCCCCGCGCCAGGCCGAGGACCATCACTCCGATCGCGACGAGCAGCACCACGAGGAACCCGAGCGCGGTCCAGTCGAGACCCGGCAGCGGCGGGAAGTCGGCTGCGGACCGGCCCGAGGTCAGCATCGTGTGGGTCAAGGAGTAGGTGCCCGCACCGAAGGCCGCCCCGACGAGCCCGGCGAGCACCAGCATCGATCCCGGACCCGCAGTCGACCTCGTGCTGGTCAGACCCACCAGCCCGATCAGCGCCGCCACGATGCCGACGATCACTACGACTGCGATCGAAGCCCGGTGCATCGCCGGCTCGACCCGGAGCATCGCAAAGGGGACGTCGTCGGCCGCAAAGCCCGCCAGGGCGGCGATGAGGAAGGCCACGGCGCTGGACGTCGCCACGGCGATCGCCAGCGTGCGGTAGCGGTTCTCCCGGTGCAGCCGCGCCGACGCCGCGGCGACACCGACGAGCACGGCAACGGTGGCGATTGCTGCGGTGAACACCCCAACGACGCGCCAGCCGACACCGACGATCTCCCAGAGGCTCCCGATGAGCACCCAGGCCATCGTGACCGTCGCCGCCGCGCTGTGGATCAGGCCCAGGCTGAAGACGATGCGATGGGGCCGCCACAGCTCGGGTGACATGAGGTCGTAGACGCCCACGGGATCGGCCCCCGCCACGTCGTCGCTCCCGGCTGCGAGCTGGCTGGGCAGGTTGCTACGCGCCTCGTCGGCGAGGCTCCGCAGCCGTCGTTCCTTGCCGATGAACCAGGCGACGCCGATGGTCAGCAGGATGGGGAGAAGCGTGCCCACCACGGCATAGACCCCTGGTCGGAGGCGGGGGAGGGCGGACAGCCAGTTGCATGTGTCCGTTCCGGGCCGGCACGTCGCCACGCCGAGGTCCATGGTGATCGCGGCGGCATACAGGGCGAAGATGGCCGTGATGGCGACGCCTCCGATCCGTACCGCGACGTCCAGGGCACCGGCGAGCCCCCGATCCATGGGTTCGGGGCGGTCGCCGACCTTCATGACTTCCCGGTTCGGGCGCCGGCGGGCGGGGAGCATCCAACCGGCGACGTTGACGAGCGTGTACGGGAGGAGCAGGAGCCACAGGGCATAGCGGCGCTTCCCGGACGTGAGCTTCGCCCAGCGGTAGGCGATCTGGTCCAATGCGACCGAGCGGGCCGTCTCCTCGGCTGCGATGTCGAGCGCAAGCGGACGGCGAGGGTGGCGCCAGACCTCGATGTCCGACGCACGTGGGCCGGTGACCATTTGGGGTGCGGTCGCGAGGGCGGCGCTCGGCGGCGTGCCCGACACGCCGTGCACCCTGATCTCGACGATGCGCTCGATCGCCACGACGGCCTCCCTCCCCGTCAGCCGCTGCTGAGCCGAGCCTATCGGAGCGCCGCCACACGTGGCGGACACGGCAAGGGGCCCGCCGGGATGGCGGGCCCCCGCTCCAAGGCACCGTGTCAGGTCAGGGCATCACCTGCAGGTGAAGGCTTGCTCGTAGGACGACTCCACGCTGAGGGTGATGCCGCCCTGGATCGTGCCGTCGCCGGCCATGGCTTCGGCGTACTGGGCGACGACTTGGTGGTACGCCCCCTGCTGGGACATCTCGATCAGGATCGGCCAATTCTGCGACGTCCCCATGGCGTCGACGGCGGTGTCGATCCTCGTCTGGTCGCCGGCTGCCTTGGCGTCGATCCACTCTTCGATCCATGCACACGTGACCGATCCCACGACCTCGGCGCCGAGCTGGTATCGGTCCTTCGAGCTGCCGAGGACGAGCTCGCTCGCATCGAAGCCCGGCGGCAGGGGAACGCCTTCGAGCATCTGCGGCACGACCTCGACACGTTCGCTTCCCGCCACGACGGTCGACGGCATCGCCGCGTCCCACGTCTCGTCGTCGACGATCTGCAACGAGCCGAGCACGGACCGGAACGTCGTCTCGTCGAGGGCCGCTCGCAGCTCGAACACGACACCGTTGGCCGTCCACATGGCGGTGAAGTCGTCCGTCGGGTCGTTGTAGCGCACCACGGTGGCCTCCACCCCCAGGAGGGTCTGTGACGCCATCTCGGTGCCGGCGTCGAGTCGGTCGGCGACGAGGCCTTCGAGCATCGTTCCGTCGCCGGCCTCGATGCGCAGGTCGGCCGACCCTGCGTCACTCGTGTACGTGGTCTCGGCCCGGTGGTACACGCCGCCTCCCTCGAGGTCACCGGCAGACTCGTCGAAGCGCTCGACGGTCCAGCCGGGGAGGTCGACCAGCATGCGGGGTAGGTGGTCCGGTCCGAATGCCCCCACGTCGGCGCCGTCGGGCGATCGGTTGGGCGCCCGGGCCAGCACCATGAACGCTCCCACGCCGACCAGGACGACGGCCGCCGCAGCGGCAAATGCAAACGCCGGTCGCTGCGCCGCGGTCTTCGGGATGGTGCGGTGTGCCGTGAGGCGGTCGAAGTCGGGCGCCGTCGGCGCCTCGTCCACGATGGTGGTGAGGGCACGCCGCAGCTCGCTGCGCTCGTCGGGGTCGAATGTCATTGCAGGACTCCTCTCAGGCTCTTGCGAGCCAGGTGCAGATAGCGCTTCACGGTGCCGGTCCGGGTGCCGAGCGTCCGTGCGGCCTCCTCGATCGTGAGGTCCTCCCAGTACACGAGGTAGACGGCGGCCCGCTGCCGGTCGGGGAGCGCTCGAATCGCCCGCACGACGGCATCGTCCGGCTCCGGATCCCATGTGGACCCCTCGGCGAGTGAGTGCACCGGCCGGCGGCGGCGATGGACGCCTCTCGCCTCGTTGAGCACCGCACGGAACAGGTAGGCACGGGGCTCGTCCAGCTCGGCGAGGCTTCGCCGCCTGAGCGCGCGCAGCACCACCACCGACACGACGTCCTCCGCGTCGTCGGGTCCGACGAGCACCGTGGCGTAGCGGATCAGGTCGTCTTTGACCTTGGTGTAGATCGCCTCGTCGGACAGTTCCATGCCCCAACCACGCGCCGGAGCCGCATATGGTTGCACGCGGGGATCGACGCGCTCACCATGCCGATAACCTCGGGCGCCGATGGACCACCACCTGGCTCAGCTCAACATCGCCCGCCTGCTCCATCCGCTCGACAGTCCGGAGACGGCGGGGTTCGTGGCGGCACTGGAACCGGTCAACGCCGCCGCCGACGCCGCACCGGGATTCGTGTGGCGCCTCCAGACGGAAGACGGCGACGCCACCTCGATTCGAGTCTTCGACGACGACCTGCTCATCGTCAACCTGTCTGTGTGGGAGACGATCGCGGCCCTCAAGGCGTTCGTGATCGGCGGCGATCACCTCCCGGTCATGCGGCAACGCCGCAAATGGTTCGAACGCGCCGGGGACCCCTACCTCGTGCTGTGGTGGGTCCCGGCCGGCCACATCCCCAGCATCGAGGAGGCTGCCGATTGTCTCACCGTCCTGCGGCGCGACGGGCCGTCACCCGACGCCTTCACGATGAAAGCGGCGTTCGGTCCTAGGGGGAGGCGGCATTGGTGATCGTCGGTTAGGTTCAGTGTCGGGACACAGGCGCCGGCCCGCTGGTGCGGTCGGTGCCCGTTGCTTGGGAGAGGAGTGAGATTCGTGCA
Organism: Acidimicrobiia bacterium; assembly: GCA_041611095.1. Classification (GTDB taxonomy): domain Bacteria; phylum Actinomycetota; class Acidimicrobiia; order Spongiisociales; family UBA5794; genus UBA6912. The sequence continues at coordinate 4,643 of JBFINP010000079.1, forward strand.
AATGCGAAAGTACTGGGCGTTTGCGGCGGTCATGGTGCTGACGATCACGTCGCTGCCATCGGCGGCCGCCGCCAATTCGCCCTTCATGACCACCGATCCGCCGCTCATCACGCTCAACGTGCCTGGGACCGTCACCCCCATCATCAGCGTGGGCGAGGTGGTCGACGGAGTGATGTTCGAAGGCATCCCCGACGGCATCGGTATCGTCGACGGACCCACGGCCGGAACAGCGAACGTTTTCGTCGCTCACGAGCAGTCGACGGTTCCATTCCGCAACGAGCGTGACTTCTTCGACGCCTCCGTCACCAAGTGGACGCTGGACACGGCGACTGGAGAGATCGTGGCGGCCGAGGTGGCGATCTCCTCGGACAACGGCTACCTGCGTTTCTGTTCGGCCTCGGTGGCCGGGCCCGCGGAGGGTTTCTCGACGCCGGTGTTCTTCGCCAACGAGGAGACCAACGACGTCGTGGATGTGCCGGCCGGCGCCCCGTATGGCCCCGACCCGGCGCTCACCCCCCAGCGCCAGGGTGGTTATGCGGTGGTGCTGAACACGGAGACCGGCGAGTTCACCCAGGTGGCGGGCATGGGACGCCTCAACCACGAGAATACGGTCGCCCTACCCGGATACAACCAGATTGCGCTGCTCACCACCGACGACACCTTCACGGCGACCACGTCCCAGCTGTACATGTACCTGGCCAACCAGGAGTCGCACGTTTGGGACGACAAGGGAAGCCTGTGGGCTTTCCAGGTCACTCGGAAGAACGGTGTCGCCGTCGATCAGTGGGATCCGTTCAACGCGGCGAACGACTACCTCGATCTGGGCGTCGACGACGAGATGGAGGGCAAGTTCATCCGCGTGCCGAAGGAGATCGCACGCGGCACGACCGGCGAGGCCCCACAGGACGCACTGGAGAACTGGTCGAATGAGAACAACGTCTTCCAGTTTGTTCGGCTCGAGGATCTCGCCTACGACAAGAACGATCCAAGCGTGGTCTACGTTGCGGACACCGGGGCCAGCCGGGTCGTGCCCAACCCGGCCACGGGAAGGATGCACAGGCCTAGTGGGGCAGTGGGGATGGCGGACAACGGCCGCATCTTCAAGTTCGTGTTCAACGCGAACAATCCTCGCAAGGTCGACAGTTTCACGGTGTATGCGGATGGCGACGCGCCGACTGCGCATCCCAAGTTCGTTGGCTTCTCGGCCCCGGACAACATCGACACCAGCGCCAACAGCCTGATGGTGCAGGAGGACTTCGACTTCGCCCAGATCTGGCAACACACCTTCAGCGACGGCAGCTGGGCCGCCGTCGCCGACGTCGTCGACACTGGTGGCGAGTCGTCCGGCATCGTCGACGCCTCGGAGTGGTTCGGACCTGGGTCGTGGCTCCTTGACGTGCAAGCTCACGACCTTCCCTTCGTCGACGAGGCGCTGGACGGTACGGTCGTCGTGAAGCGGGAAGAGGGCCAGTTGCTGCTGATGAACATCCCAGGCTCGTAAGGGCGGCTTCTCGCCGGGGATGAGAGACGGGGGTCGGGCTTGCGCCCGGCCCCCGGCGCGTAGAGCCGGCGCAGCAGCTCGGCTCGCAGGGGGCAGCACCTACGCTACGGCGATGAGAGATGCCGCCCCCCGGTTCGGCAGCGCCGAGCGGGTCGTCACGGATGGAGTCGTATGGCGTCACGACATCCAGCTAGCCAGACCACGGACGCGTCTCCGGCATTCGTGGCGTCGCATGTGCCCGGTGGCCTCATCGGGTTGAGCCCGTGACCGACCCGGTGGGGCCATGGGAGGCGGCCGCCTCGCTCACGCTCGTGCTGCTGGCGATCGCCCTGTCCCGCTGGCAGCGGATGGGGGTCGAGCGCTCGATCCTCTGGGCCGCCTTCCGCGCAGCCGTCCAGCTCCTCGCAGTCGGTGCGGCCCTCGCCCTGGTGTTTCGCTCCACGTACGCCTGGCTGTGGTCGGTGCTGTGGGTCGTCGGGATGGTGGTCGTGGCCGCGCTGGCGGTGCGGCGGCGGGCGCCGGCCATACCGGGGCTGGCCTGGGTCGGCCTGGCGGCGATCGCAGGCAGCACCGGGATCTCCCTGGCCTTGCTGCTGCTGCCCGACGTGTTGCCCGTCGAGCCGGTGACCTTCGTGGTCATCGCCGGCATCACCATCGGTAACACGATGCCGAGCACCGTCCTCGCCGTCGACCTCGTGGTGCGCCACGCCCGAGACCGGCGTCTCGAGCTCGAGGGGCTCCTGGCCCTCGGCTTCGATGCGAGGGGAACGACCCGATATCTCGTCGCGAATACGGCGCGCACCGCCCTCATTCCCCAGATCGAGCGGACAAAGGTCGTCGGGCTCATCGCCCTCCCCGGTGCGATGACCGGGCTGCTGCTCGCCGGTGTCGATGCTTTCGACGCCGTCGTGGTGCAGCTCGTCATCATGTACCTGGTGCTCGGGTCCGTGGCGATCTCCGTGGCGATCGTATCGCTGGCGGCGTCGCGGCAAGTGCTGACCCCGGACCTGCGGATGGCCCCGTGGACCATGCCGGGGCCCCCGGACGACTCTCGGCGGCGCCTGCTGGGGCACTCCCGCCACCGATTGGCCCCGCCGGCTCCCCGCTAGATTGACGCCATGCCGCCGCGCATCCTCATCGCCAAACCCGGCCTCGACGGCCACGACCGCGGCGCCAAGGTCGTGGCGCGAGCATTGCGCGACGCCGGGTGCGAGGTGATCTACTCGGGCCTGCACCAGACGCCGGAACAGATCGTCGAGACGGCCATCCAGGAGGACGTCGACGCCATCGGGCTGTCCGTCCTGTCCGGCGCCCACATGACGCTGTTCCCGAAGGTCGTCGACGTCCTTCGTGAGCGAGAGGCCGGCGACATCGTCGTGTTCGGCGGAGGCATCATCCCCGACGAGGACATCCCGGTGCTCGAGGAGAAGGGCCTCGCCAAGATCTTCACCCCCGGCGCCCCCCTCACCGAGATAACCGATTGGGTGAACAGCAACCTGTAGTCGCTCGAAGCAGGCTTCGAGCGAGTTTGAGTTCGCCCAAGGCAGGCCTTGGGCGATTCTGATTCGTCGGCCTCTCGGCCGGCTCATTGTGCGGTGCGGCGGCGGAGCCACCGCACCGCGGAACGACGGGGGACTCGGAGCGTTCCCCCTCGTGCTCCCCCCATGGCGTCCGGGTTTCACTGGGGTTGGGGGATCTGGCAGCATGTGGGGCCGCCGGACGGGTTAGGAGGGACCACTTGAAGATCCACGAGTACCAGGCCAAAGAGCTCATGGCGGCTCGCGGCATCGCCGTGCCCAAAGGGGTGGCGGCAACGACCGTGGACGAGGCCGTGACGGCGGTGCGGCCTCTCATCGAGGAGACCGGTAACCCGGTCGTGGTCGTCAAATCCCAGATCCACGCCGGCGGCCGCGGCAAGGGCCGCTTCGTCGAGCACCCCGACGTGGGTGGCGTCAACGTGGTGACCGACGGGCTCGGCGGCGGGATCGAGGCGGCCGAGGCGGCGGTGCGGGACCTCGCCGAGAAGATGCTCGGCTCGACGCTCGTCACGATCCAGACCGGTCCGGAAGGGAAGCAGGTCAACCGCCTCTACATCGAGCAAGGCATCGACATCGCCACCGAGCTGTACCTCTCCGTGCTACTGGACCGCAGTACCTCACGCAACATCGTGATGGCCTCGACCGAAGGCGGCACCGAGATCGAGGAAGTTGCCGCCGAGACCCCGGAGAAGATCGTCCGCGAGACCATCGACCCCGCGTTCGGGCTGCTCGACTTCCAAGCGGCGCGTGTTGCGACGGCCCTCGGCCTCGAAGGCCCCGCGCACCGCAACGGCGTGAAGTTCCTCAAGTCGTTGACCGCAGCCGCCGTCGAGCTCGACGCCGACCTGATCGAGATAAACCCGCTCGTCGTGACCACAGATGGTGACGTGATGGCGCTCGACGGCAAGATGAGCTTCGAGGCCAACGCTCTCTATCGCCACCCCGACGTGGAGGCGATGCGCGACCTCAGCGAAGAGGACCCGGCGGAGATCGAGGCGTCGGAGCATGGGCTGTCGTTCATCAAGCTCGACGGCACCATCGGCTGCATGGTCAACGGCGCCGGACTCGCCATGGCCACGATGGACATCATCAAGTACGTCGGCGGCGAGCCGGCCAACTTCCTCGACGTCGGCGGCGGGGCCGACAAGGATCAGGTGGCGGCGGCGTTCAAGATCATCACCAAGGACCCCAACGTAAAGGGCATCTTCGTGAACATCTTCGGCGGCATCATGCGCTGCGACACGATCGCAACGGGCATCATCGAAGCCGTCAAAGAGGTCGGCCTGGCGGTGCCACTCGTCGTGCGGCTCGAGGGAACCAATGTCGAGTTGGGCCAGCAGATCCTCGACGAATCAGGTCTCGACCTCGTGTCCGCCACCGACATGAAGGACGGCGCTTCGAAGATTCTGGAGGCAACCCGATGAGCGTGCTTGTCGACAGGGGCACCAAGGTCCTCGTGCAGGGCATGGGAAAGACGGGTCGCTTTCACACCGACAAGGCGATCGCCTACGGAACGCAGATGGTCGGCGCCGTGCACCCAAGCCGGGCGGGGGAGACCGAGACCTTCACCGGCGAGACCGACCACTCGGGCGTGCCGGGCCGGGAGGACGAGTATCGAGTCGAGCTGCCGATCTTTGGCAGCGTTGCTGATGCGACGGCCGCCACGGGCGCCAATGCATCCGTCGTCTACGTGCCACCCCCGTTCGCTGCCGACGCCATCATGGAGGCGGCTGACGCCGGGCTCGACCTCGTCATCTGCATCACCGAGGGCATTCCCGTCGCCGACATGGTTCGGGCAAAGCGATTCCTCGAGGACCACGGAACGCGGCTCGTGGGACCGAACTGTCCCGGCGTGATCACCCCGGCGGAGTGCAAGATCGGCATCATGCCCGGCTACATCCACACGCCCGGGCGCATCGGGGTGGTGAGCCGCTCCGGCACGCTCACCTACGAGGCCGTGTATCAGTTGACGACCAACGGGCTCGGCCAGACGACGGCGATCGGCATTGGCGGCGACCCGGTGAACGGCACGAACTTCGTCGACTGCCTCGCCTTGTTCAACGACGACCTGTCGACCGAGGGCGTCATCATGATCGGCGAGATCGGTGGCAGCGCCGAAGAGGAGGCCGCCGAGTGGATCAAGCTCCACATGACCAAGCCGGTCGCCGGCTTCATCGCCGGCACGACGGCTCCCGCGGGCAAGCGGATGGGGCATGCAGGGGCGATCATCTCCGGCGGGAAGGGAACGGCGGCCGACAAGATCGCCGCCCTCGAGGACGCCGGAGTGACGGTGGCCCCGACGCCGACCGACATGGGCGCCGCGATGCTGCAGGCCATGGGCTGAGGGATTTCGTCCGAAGCAGGCTTCGGACGAGTTACCGGCGTCGGCCTTCGGCCGGCTGTCTTCGTCACCAAGGAGCGGCGGAGCCACTCCCCCTTCATCGCTCGCTCCGCATCGCTCTCCGGATGGCTCCCCCGCCGGTGTCGGGTTGCGCGATTGGGCCGACGGGCGACAGCGCGGCCGGTCTGAGGGGGTGGGCTTGGGCCTGCGGCCGCTCGCTGTCTGCCCTCGCATCGCTGCGCTGCGCGATCCCCCCTTCGACGGGATCCATCGCGAATGGCCCCCTGCGGCTCAGAACTCTTCGTAGGGGACCGGTTTGTCGGTATCGGCGGATTCCGGAAACAGTCGCAACGTCGCCCGTTCGAGGAGCCAGTACACGCCGTACCCGGCGGCGCCGATGGCGGTCGGTGGCAGCAGCCAGGGAGCTGCATATCCGGCGGTGATGCCGGCGAGCGCCTGGCGTCCCCACAGGAGGGAGCCGGCGAGCGGGGCGAGCAGGGTGAGCGCCGCCAGCGCAAAGTCGCCGCCGATGAGGCTCAGCAGGAACACGATGGTACCGATCGCCGAGGCGGCAACCCAGCTACCGAGGGCGATGCGGTGCAGCCTGTCCGAAGCCCACCGGGTCCCGAATACGACGGCGGTCCACATCAGGGTGCGGCGGATCGGCGGCACCTCGAGGAACCGGAGTGCGTTGCGGAAGATGTCATCTGCTTCGACCCGGCTCACCGTCGGCTCGAGCACGGTGCCGTTGCGTAGTAAGTAGTCGTGCAGGAGCGCCGCCGGCGTATGAACGCCGTAGCGGCTCACGAACCAGCGCAGCGGCCCCGGCACCGAGGTGAGGTCTGTGACCGGCAGGCTGTCCGGCGTGATGGTGAACGTTCGGGTCTTGCCCCGGTACTCGAAGCCGGTCAGCAACCGGAAGTGGTTCGACGTGATCTGCTCCACCATGATCCGGGCGGGGCCGCCATTGGGATCCCGAAAGCAGCTGGCCCAAGGAGGGACCTTGAGGGCGCTCGGAGTCGGTGCTGTTGAGCCGGCGCTGTCAGTCATCGCCTCATTCGATCTGGCCTCGTGTTCACGTCCGGCGTGCATCCCGTACCTGCGCCGCCGCAGAGACCATACTCGACGGCGGCCGGGCCGCCGAGCGCGAATCCTCTCGGGGTGGGCAAGGGCTCTACGCTCCCGTGCTCATGACGGAACTGGCGTTGGGTTTGGGTATCGGTTGGGCGGCGGGGATCACGCCGGGACCGCTGCATACCCTGATCATCGTGACGGCCGTCCAGCGTGGTTTCCGCGCCGGTGCCAGGGTCGCCGTCGCACCGCCCCTCGCCGACATCCCCGTCGTTCCTCTCTCGCTCCTGGCCGTTGGTGCGATGTCGGACGGCGTCGTCCGGGGTCTCTCGGCCGCCGGCGGTCTGTTCGTGATCTGGCTGGGGATCGACACGCTGCGAGCTGCTCGGCGGGCCGACCCGGAGCCGGTCAGGAGTGGGTCCGACGTCGCCAAGGGCATCGTCACGAACCTGCTCAGTCCCTATCCGTGGCTGTTCTGGTTCACGGTCGGAGCACCGATCCTGGTCACCGCCTGGGAGGACGCCCCCGTCGACGCCGTCGCATTCGTCGCCGGCTTCTATGGCACACTCGTCGGCGCCAAGCTCGGAGTCGCCTGGCTGGCTTCCCACGGGCGCAGGCTGCTCGGAACGCCGTGGTACGGCCGATTGATCGCTGCAAGCGGGATAATGCTGATCTTCATGGGACTCATCCTCTTGCGTGGAGCGTTCGTCACGTGAGCCGCACCGTGCTCCACCTCGCTGCGCTCGCCGTCCTCGTCGCTGCCTGCGGCGGTGAAGCAGAAGGCGCTGACATTGCCACGACGTCGACCGCGAGGCTGCCGCCCGAGACCACAGTGCCGCCACGTGCCGTGACGACGACCACGGCCGCTCCAGAGCCGCCGCCACATCCGCAGCCGGCCGCCGGCCAGGTCGACCGATGGGTTCCGGAGGTCGTCGGTACGATCGAGCACGACGCGACTGCGTTCACCCAGGGTTTCGTGCTTGAAGGTGACGTCATCTACGAGAGCACGGGTCTGTACGGCGAGTCGACGCTGCGCGCGGTCGACCGCGAGACGGGGGAGGTGCTTCGTTCGGTGCCCCTCGAGGCCGATTTCTTCGGCGAAGGGCTGGAGCTCGTCGACGGCAGGCTCGTCCAGCTCACGTGGCTAGAGCAGACCGCCATCGTGTGGGACGAGGCGACCTTCGCCGAGCTGGACCGCTTCTCGTACGACGGCGAGGGGTGGGGGCTGTGCCTCCTTGATGAGCGGCTCGTCCTGTCGGACGGGACGTCGAATCTGCGCTTCTTCGACCCCGACTCCTTCGAACCGCTCGGTGAGATCGCCGTCAGCCTCGAAGGGCGCGCAGTCGTCGATCTCAACGAGCTGGAATGCGTGGGGGATCTCGTGTTCGCAAACGTGTGGCGAACCACGGACATCTACGTGATCGACCCGGCCACCGGAGAGGTCACTGCCGTCGTCGACGCATCGTCGATCGACGAAGTCGACGACCCGGGCGACCGGGCTGTGCTCAACGGCATCGCTTTCGACGAGGATGCCGGTGTGTTCCTGCTGACGGGCAAGCTGTGGCCGACCGTGTACGAGGTGCGCTTCGTTGCGGGGTGAGCAGGTACGAGCCCTGGCCGCGATGGTGGCGGCGGCTGTGGTCGTCGTGGCGTGTGCGGGCACCGACGCAGGTGTCCCATCGGCTTCCGACAGCACCGCACCGCCAACGACGTCGTTCGCGACGTCAACGCACGCCCCGACCTCAACGGTTGCAGCGACGACAACCGGCGCGCCGGCCACGACGGTCCCATCGACCCCTCCGCCATCAACGGTCACCCCCGGATCGGAGGTCGTCACGCTCGACGTCGGTCCGGACCAACGCCAGTACGTCCTCTTCGTCCCCGAAGGCGTCCCGGCGAGCGAGCCTGCTCCGCTGGTCATCGACATCCACGGGCTCGGTTCCAACGCCACCGCCCACGACGAAGCGAGCGGATTCACCACGATCGCCGAACGCGAGGGCATCGTCGTGGCGCAACCGGAGGCCCGAGGCGAGATCCCCACCTGGAAT
>JBFINP010000080.1:0-12310 GCA_041611095.1 Acidimicrobiia bacterium
AGCGCCTCCCTGCGACTGATGCGACCGGATGTGCCGTAGTCCTCGACTTCGTCGCTCACAACAACCCCCCGGCGGCGAAGGTCCCGACGAACGCACCGAGCCACACCAGCGTTCCCAGGAGCACGGCGCCGGCGCGGCGCCCACGCTTCGCTGCCGGCGAGCCGAACGCCAGGTAGACCAGCACACCTACGACCGGAACGGCCGCGACAACGATCGTCCACACCACCTTGGGAGTGATCTCTCCTTCCCGGCGCCAGATCCGCCACAGGGCCCACGCACCCCCTACCAACCAGGTCAGCAGCGGGACCCACCAGACGATCCCACCCACGAGTACGGGCCACAGTCCCCCATCGAGGGCGACACCGAAGGCGACGGGACGGCGTCCCGCGACCTCCACGCCGGACGGAAGCTCGGGAGTCACGATCGCCGACGGGTCGAAGTCGAGCGATGCGAACACGTTGACGGCCGGTACCACGGGAGCATCGGCGCCCTCGGGAAGCTGCTCGAAGGCGAGCTCGGGTTTGGGAGCCTCGCCGTGCTCGAGGTGCGGCGCAAGACCCCGCTCGGCCTCGATGAGCCGCCCAAGCGGCTCGGACGACGCCGCCAGCCCGTACCAGAGCGGCAGGCTGATCCCGTCGCAGCGGTGGAGGAGCTGCAGCGTGTAGGGCACCGAGGTCTGGGCATCGTTGTCGCGGAAGCACGATCCCCTTTCGGCAGGGCCCCCGAGCATGAGGTCGGCGCGACCGGATCCCATGATGACGTTGTCCCGTACCTCGTTGCCGCCGGAAGGCCAGACGTTGGCGTCGATCATCGACATCACGAGCACCCCGGCGCCGCGGTTGTTGACGACGAGGTTGTTGCGGATGACCGAGTCCCGGGCGCCGGCGATCATCACACCGTTGCCGTAGGACGCCCACTGGAACGTACCGGTTGGGGCGCGCCCCTCCTCGCCGTTGTCGTGCACGTAGTTGCCGGCGACCACCACGTTGTTGACCGGGGGCAGCAGCTCGGTGTCGAGGGTGTTGGGGACGATGCCGCCGACGTTGTGGCGCCACTCCGAGTTGACGATCCAGATGTTGCCGGAGCTGTTGGTGCCCGAGTAGCCGAGGCCGTTGAACTCGGCGAGCACGTCCGTGACCACCGCGTTGCATGGATCGCATTGCCCGATGTAGAACCCGGCATCCCACGACCCCGATGCGTAGGAGTGCTCGAAGAGCCCGTCGACGGAGTCGAAGGCGTAGATCCCGTAGACCCAGTCGTCGATCGCCGTGAGGTATGAGCCCCGATACCCGGTGACGCCTGTCCAGAAGAAGCCGTTGACCGTGTAGCCGCGCGCCGTCATGTTCTCCACGGCGACGCCGTCGGCCGTGACCACGATGCCGTTCTCCCGCGTCAGCTCGCCGTCGAGGATCACGCCGTTGCGATCGGTGCCCCTGATGGTGATCCCCGGGGTCGTCACCGCAATCGACTCCTTGTACACACCGGGCTCTACCAGCACCAGATCGCCGGGATCGGCGGCGTCAACCGCCGACTGGATGGTCGGATAGGCGTCGGGGACGGCACGGGTGACTCCGGTCCACGTGTCGGGTGCGCTCGACTCGGCGGCGGCCACGTCGGCGGCGGTCGCCACCTCGCCGACAATGAGCGTGCCCGCCATGCCCTCCCACTCGCCGGCGTCGTTCTGGGTGGCATGGAGGGAGCAGAAGTACTCGTATACGCCGGGCTCGTCGACGACGACCTCGAACGCCTCGCCCGGCTGCTGGTTGGCGCCCGCACCCTCGAGGGTGTCGAACGTGCCGTCGACGGCGATGGCGTTGTGCTCCACTCGTCCCGCGTTGACGAAGGTGACCGGGTCGCCGGGGTCGATCTCGAGGACGAACGGAGCGAACGAGTTGTCTAGCATGCGGACCTCGGTGTCGTCACCACCCTCCACTCCGCATCCGACTACGGCAAGACCGACGATGCCTATCCCCATGGCCACGAACACCGTGCGCTGCATCGGTGCAGGCTAGGCAGGCACCAACCGGGTGCGCTGGAGTAACAAGCACGCCGCACCGGCCGTCGCGTAGATTTCGTACTACCCACTGCCGGAGGACTGCATCGAATGACATCGACGATCACGCGCCCGCCCGAGTCGCAGCCGCCTCCGCCGCGGCGCGACAGTGATTGGGTACCGCCGCTGCTGCGACCTTTCGTCGACTTCGTGGCTCGCATCCAGGCGCGCCTCGAGACGAAGCTCCTCGCCGGCTTCCTCGTCGTCTCGGTGTTGATGCTGGCGCTTGGCATCGTCGGGCTGCTCGTGGTCAATCGCATGGACAACCAGGTGGACCGCCTCGCCAACCTGCAGGAGCAGTCCGACAACGCCCACTTGTTGCTGTACAGCATCACGTCGCAGTCCCACTTTCGCACGATGGCCCTCCTCACCGGTGACCCGGTCTGGAACGACAAGATCGTCGCGGCCAAGGCGACGTTCACGGCGCTGATCGATGAGACCGAGGAGATCGCCATCGGGAATCACGAGGAGCTCTTCTCCGAGCTACGGTCGATCGACGCCCGCTACGCCGACGCCGGCGCACGGGTCGAGTCCCTGATCGCCGCGGGCGATGACAACGGCGCGCTGACCGCACACATCAGCTCGGAACACGAGATCAGCCACGAGCTGGAAGACCAGCTCAACGACTTCATCGAGGGAACGGACGATCTGGTGGCCGACGAGATCGGCGGGTTCGGCGGCGACCGTCGCTTCTTGACCGCTGCACTCGGCGCCTTCTCACTCATGAGCCTCCTTGGGGCAGTGGCGCTCGGCGCCGTGATCTCGTGGACGGTGATCCGGCCCGTGCGCAAGATCGATCACGCGCTGGACACCCTGGCCAACGGCGACTTCACGGCACGAGTCCAGGTCCCCAACCGGGACGAGTTCGGCAAGCTGTCGGAGAACGTCAACCGGGCGAGCGAGCAGCTCGAGACGCTCTACGGCAGGCTGGAGACGGTGAACCGCGACCTCCAGGCCAAGGTCGACGAGCAGGTCGCCCTCCTCGAGCGCACGTCCCAGCTGCGTCGCTACCTATCGCCCCAGGTTGCCGACTCGATCGTGGCCGGCGACCAGAACATGGCGGTGACCCGGCGCGCCGAGCTCTCGGTCGCCTTCATCGACATCCGTGGCTTCACGGCCCTCTCCGAGCAATCGGAACCGGAGGAGGTGGCGGCGAGCCTCAACCGCTTTCTGACCAAGATGACCGACATCGTCTTCCGCTACAGCGGAACGCTCGACAAGTACATCGGCGATGCGCTGATGGTCTTCTTCAACGATCCACTCCCGCAGGAGGACCATGCCGAGCGGGCGGTACGCATGGCCCTCGACATGCAGCGCGAGCTCGTCGAGCTGCGTACCCAGCTGGCGAGCGCTTCATTGATGAACATCGTTGCCGGCATCGGGATATCCACCGGTTTCGTCACGGTCGGGAACTTCGGCTCGCCCAACCGCATGGAGTACACCGTCATCGGCAACCACGTCAATCTGGCGTCCCGCCTCGCCGACGACGCTGCGGCCGGATCGATCCTGGTCACCGAGCGGACGCTGGCCTTGATCCCCGAGGGCCTCGTGCGGGCCGAGCCCGCCGGTGAGCGCAACCTCAAGGGTGTGCAGCGGCCGGTCGACATCTACAACGTGACGGCTGTCGATTAGGCCCCGCCGCAGTTCTCCGCTGTACGGCCGGCGAGGCCCTGTGAGGGCCGAATCCGGCCCGGCGAGACGGGTAGGCTCGCCTCTCGGGAGAAGGAGGTAACCATGGCCGAGCTCACGGTCACGAGGGACGTCGCCGCACCCGCCGATCGCGTCTGGGGCCTCATCACGGATCTCGATCGGTCGACCGAGGTCATCTCGGCGATCGAGTCCCTGGAGCGCCTGGACGAAGGGTCCGAATTCGGAATCGGAACCCGGTGGCGCGAAACACGCAAGATGTTCGGCAAGTCGGCAAGCGAGGAGATGGAGGTCACCGACGTCGATCCGGGCCGCTCCTACACCGTTGAGGCCGACAGCCGTGGCGCTCACTACACGTCGAGTTTCACCGTCGAGGCCACCGGCGACGCAAGCAGCCGCCTCATCATGACCTTCGGCGGCGAGCCGGACGGTGCGATCGCCAAGGTCTTCGCCACGACGATCGGGAAGCTGTTCGAGGGCGCCACGAGGAAGGCGCTCGAGAAGGACCTCGAGGACATCGCCGCCGCCGCCGAGGGCGCCGGCTGAAGTCCCCCACCGGAGCTGGGTTTGGATCTGCGCCTCGAGGGGTAGGCATCCATTGGGGCACACTCGCCCTCATCACCATGGCCATTGACCGAGCTCAGCCAACGACGACGGACGACGTCGACGAGCAGTTCCGCTCCCTCCTCGAGGGGCTGCGGACCACGCTCCCCGGCGTGCAAGTGTTGTTTGCGTTTCTCCTCATCCTGCCGTTCGAGTCGGCGTTCACCGAACTCTCCGCGTCGAACCGGTCCGTCTACTACGTCGCCTTCACGTCGAGCGCCCTCGCCTCGATCCTGCTGATCGCACCGAGCGTCCATCAGCGGATACGAGCCCCGATCACCGGCCTGCCCCGGCGATCGCGCCGCCACGTCGCCATAGCAAACTGGCTCGCCATCGTTGGGACCATCGCGTTCCTCGTCGCCCTGGCTGCCGCGGTCTTCCTCGTGTCGGACCTCGTCTTGAACTCGACGACCGCGGCCTTGGTCACGGCTGCCGCCGCGACGATCGCGCTGTGGGCGTGGATCTACCTCCCCCTGGTCACATTCGAGCGCAAACCCTGAGCGCGTCCGGCGCTCAGTCGACGAAGGTGCCCGGCGCACGCCGGATACGGTCGACCGTCACGGAGAAGACGTCCGACCGGAAGTAGTGGCCTGCCGGGTCGAAGTTCTGGCGTTCGCCCCGAACCCGAGCCAGGTCGACCTCGCCGATCACGAGGCGCTCCTCGCCGGCAACGGGTGCCGCCACCCACGTGCCGTCCGGGGCGGCTATCGCCGAGCCACCGTCGTAGGCAGTCTCCGGTCCATCAAACGACCGGTCCTTGAGGGGGAAGTCGTCGGGAATGTCCGTGTCCCTCAACAGTGCTCCAGCCGACAGCACGTAGCATCGACCCTCCCGGGCGATGAATCGGGTGATGTCCTCGGTGAGACGTACCGACCCTGGCCAAACGGCCACATGGAGGTCGAGCCCCTGCGCGTAGAGGCTGTGTCGGGCGATGGGCAACCAGTTCTCCCAGCAGTTGAGACCGCCGACACGCACTCCCGCCACGTCGTGAACGCGAAGCCCGTGACCGTCGCCGATCCCCCACACCATGCGCTCCTCGTACGTCGGCATGGTCTTGCGGTGTGCGCTGACGATCCCGGCCTCGGGATCGACCCCGACCAGCGTGGCGTAGACGGTCCCGCCGCTCTGCGACCGCTCGGTGATCCCGATGTACGTGAAGACTCCGTGATCTCCCGCCGCTGCTCGCACCTCGAGCAGCTCGGGGCCATCCAGCCGCACCGCAGCGTCCAGGTAGTAGGCATACGCCTCCTTCTGATCCCCGGCATCGAAGCGTGCGCCGTCGGTGCGAGCAACCCAAAACGCATAGCCCGACACGAAGGTCTCGCCGAAGGCGACGAGATCGACTCCCTCTCCGGCGGCACGCCCGATCCAGTCAACGACGAGTTTCGTCGTGGCCGACGGATCGCCCCATACGGGAGCCGTCTGGGCTGCGGCGATGCGCATCGCGCCACGGTACACCCACCCGCCCTTTCCGCGATGGCCGTAATCCCCGACCCCGGATAGGGTTGCGCCCGTGACCGACGATCGCTTCGAGCTCATCGAGCGTTTGGGCAGCGGCGGAATGGCGACCGTGTGGAGGGCGCGCGACGCCCGACTTCATCGGGAGATCGCCTTGAAGAGGCCCCTTCCCCATCTCGCCTCCGACCCCGACGCAGTCGCCCGCTTCGAACGGGAGGCCCGTGCTGCGGCCGCCCTCAACCACCCCAACATCGTCACCGTCTACGACGCCGGAGAGGATGACGAGGGCCCCTGGCTCTCGATGGAGCTCGTCCACGGCATCTCGGTGCGCCGCATGCTCGACCAACGCGGACCGCTACCGCCCGACCAGGTCGCCGACTACGTTCGCCAGGCGGGGTCCGGACTCGATGCGGCCCACGAGCGCGGTCTCATCCACCGCGATATCAAGCCCGAGAACCTCCTGGTAGGCGACGACGGCCGAGTTCGGCTCACCGACTTCGGGCTCGCCCGACCGATCAGCCCACAGACACCGATCACCGAGGAGGGTGCGGTCGTGGGGAGCGCCCGGTACCTCGCACCGGAAGCGCTCGACGGCAACCAGGGTCCTAGCGCCGACGTGTACTCCCTCGCCGCCGTCGCCTACGAAATGCTGACGGGCAGGCCTCCCCACGACGCCCCGACACTCACCGCGCTGCTCGAGCGCATCCGGACCGAATCCCCGGTCCCGCCGAGCGGGCTCCGCGCCGTGAGCCGCCAGCACGACACGGTCTTCGCCGCCGCGCTGAGCAAGCTCTCGTCCGAGCGTCCCCAGTCCGCCGGAGCGTTCGCCGCGAGCCTCGCCGCAGCGAGCGGCGCGACCCTCCCCATGGATCCCCTCCCGGCGGTCCCCCCGCCCACGCCGTCCGCAGCCCCCGCGGGCCCCGCCGAGACGACGCTGGTCGTCGCTGCCACCCCGAGTGCGCCCGGACCTCGGCTGCCGGGGGCCCTCAAGGCCACCCTGGTCGCGGTGGGCACCGGTGCCGCTTTGCTGATTGCGATCGCTCTCGCCGCCGGAGCGGGCCGCGACCCGGGAACCGCCGCCGCCGACACGACCTTGGCGGTCACGACCACCCTGGCGCCGACTACGACGACCACCGCCACCACCACGACGGCAGCAGCCACCACCACGACGACCACCGCCGCCCCGACGACGACGCCGCAGAGCGTAGAAGCGATCATCGTGACCCTCGTCGCCCAGCTGTCCGATGCACTCGACGCAGCGTCTCCGGGAGCCATGAAGCCGAAAGAGGCCCGCGACATCGGAAAGGACGCCAACGAGGCGGCGGCTGCGTTCCTCGACGGAGACGTCGAGAAGGCTCAGGAGAAGCTCGAGGACGCCGCTGAGACAGTCGAGGAGAAGGTGGACTCCCGCATCGTCCGGTCGGCGCTCCTCGAGCTTCTCGAGGCGATCGCCTCGGCCATGGGCTTCGAACTTCCGTCTTGACGAGCCGAACGACAGGCCTACCATCATGGTGATGACATACCTCAACTTCTGCACGTGCTGCTGCGCCTGTTGTTGCGCCGCCGCGCCGTGCGTCGAGGACGTCGTCTAGCCACCGAACCAGACTCGAAGACTCTCGAACCCGCACCGGCGCACCGCCCGATGCGGGTTTCTTGCGTTCTGGAGGACCCATGACCACCGACCTACGAGAGGCGACCCTCGGCACAAACGCATCGCTGCGCCGTCACGACGACGTGCGCGAGCTGCTGCCGGGAGTCGCCAACCCGACACCACTCGTCAGGCTGAACCATGTCCCGGACCGGCCCCTCGATCTCTACCTCAAGCTCGAATGGCTCAACCCCTTCGGTTCCGTCAAGGACCGCGCCGCTGCCTACCTCCTCGACGGCCTCCGCCGGCGGGGCCGGCTCGACGGCCGCGAGCTCGTGGAGGCCTCGTCAGGCAATACGGCGATCGCCCTGGCCGCCCTCGCCAACCTCGAGGGAACGAGGTTGACCGTCACGATTCCCGACGGAGTACCCGAGGAGAAGAAGGTGCTGCTGCGCATGCTCGGCGCCGAAGTGTGGGAGACACCGGACGACCTCTGCCCGGTCGATCATCCCAAAGACGGTGCCATCGCGCTCGCCCGGTCACTCGCCGCCTCCGAGGGCGGCACCCGCTACGCGCTGGCCAACCAATACGAGAACCCGGACAATGTCCGCGCCCATTACGAGACCACCGGGCCGGAGATCTGGAGCCAGACCGAGGGCCGCATCCGCTGGTTCTTCGCCGGGTTCGGCACCTGCGGCACCCTCACCGGGGTCGGCCGCTACCTCAAGGAGCGCGATCCGGCGGTGCGTATCGTGGCCATCGAGCCCCAACCCGGACATCGCCTGCCCGGGCTGAAGAGCTTCGCCGAGGCCAAGGAGCCCGGGATCCTCGACCGCTCGGTCATCGACGAGGTGCTCCGGGTGGACGACGAACCGGCGTATGCGATGACGGAGCGATTGTGGTCCGAGGAGTCACTGATGGCCGGCCCCTCGACGGGAGCCATCGTCCATGCCGCACTGCAGGTGGACATCCCGGCAGGTGACGTCGTTGTCGGGATCTCGCCGGACTCCGGCCGCAACTACGTGAGCTACTTCGCCGAACGGCTCGGCGATCGTGGCCTTCCCCAGATCTGAGCGAAGGAGACCGACGTGACCCAACCCGCACCAACCGACCTCAAAGTGGCGGATACCCTCGACTGCTCGGGTCTGCTCTGCCCACTGCCTGTCTACAAGACCGCACTCGCCCTCGGCACGCTGTCGCCGGGCGACGTGCTGGAGCTCATCTGCACCGATCCGGGCTCACTCGAGGACATCCCGGCCATGGCCCGCCAGCGCGGCGACACACTCGTCGGGCTCGAGGATCGCAAAGGCACCCAGATCTTCTGGATCGAGAAGGGACGATCGACATGACGACTGCCCACTCCCTCACCGCCGTCGATGCGGCCCCCGGCGCCGAGTCTGAGCCGCGCCGCAAGCGGATCGCCCTCGTCGCCTCCAAGGGGACGCTCGATCAGGCGTACCCACCGCTCATCCTCGCCACGACGGCGGCGAGCCTGGGTTGGGAGGCCGGCATCTACTTCACCTTCTACGGGCTCGACATCCTCCATGAAGAGCGGCTCGCCAAGCTGAAGGTGGCGTCGCTGGCCAACCCGTCAGGGCCCGTCCAGCTCCCCAACCTGCTCGGGGCGCTGCCGGGAGCCACCGCCGCCGCGACCAAGGTGATGCGGAAGTGGATGAGCGACGCCAAGATGCCGACCGTCCCCGAGTTCATCGAGATGGCCCAGGGTCTCGGCGTGAGGTTCTTCGCATGCGCCACGACGATGGGCGTAATGGGGGTAGAGGAGAGCGACCTGATCCAAGGCTGTGACATCGCCGGCGCCGCCGCGTTCCTCGACTTCGCCGCCGAATCCGACGTACAGCTCTTCGTGTAGAGACGCCTACGACCCCGGCGCACCGTAGACTTGCGGGCGGTGGCGTGGTTTGTCGCCGGGCCGCATTGGGTACGAGGGCCAATACCCCTACTGAAGCACTACAGCGAGGTGTCATCTCGATGATGGAACGCCGTCCCCCCAGCGTCCTGCGAAGAGCCACGACCGTCGGAGTCGTTTCCACCTATCCCCCCAATCGCTGCGGCATCGGTCGTTTCACCGCCGCGCTCACAGATGCCCTTTCACGCAACGCCCCGTTCCTGGATCTGGACATCGTCCGCATCGTCGACCGCGACGAGGATCCCGTACGTCTCGCCACCGCGCCCACTCCGGGGATTTCGATGGAGTTCGATCCGGACTGCCCGGTGAGCCTGCGCACGGCGCGTAAGCACCTCGATCGGTGCGACATCGTCCTCGTCCAACACGAGTACGGGATCTTCGGCAAGGACGACGGCATGGCTGTGCTGGACATGGTGGATCACCTCGGCGTCCCCCTGGTGGCCGTGCTGCACACGGTCTTGGCCGCACCCACCGATCGCCAGCGACACATCGTCGAAGGCCTGGCGCAAAGTGGACACATCGTGGTGCCTTCGGAAGCTGCCAGGGATGTCTTGCTCGACCGCTATGCGGTCTCGCCGGCCGGCGTCTCGGTGATCCCTCACGGTTCCTCGTGGTCGGCTGCCCCGCCCCATCCCGATCCGCGCCGGAACCTGATCAGCTGGGGGCTCCTGGGTCCCGGCAAGGGCTTCGAGCGGGCCATCCATGCGCTGGCGGAGCTCACGGACCTCGATCCCCCGGTTCGCTACCAGATCGTGGGGCAGACCCACCCGAAAGTGCTCCGTCACAGTGGCCAGGCCTACCGGGAGATGCTCCAGCAGCTCGCCGAAGACCTGGGCGTCGCCGGTGCGGTGGAGTTCGTGGATCGCTACGTCGGAGACGACGAGCTCTACTCGCTCGTAACGGCGGCGGACCTCGTGATTGCCCCGTACGACAACTCTCAGCAGATCTCGTCCGGCGTCTTGACGGAGGCCGTCACGGCCGGTCGTCCCGTCGTCGCAACATGCTTCCCTCACGCTCAGGAGCTGCTCCGAACAGGCGCCGGCATCGTCGTGGACCACGATCCTGGCGAGCTCGCCCATGCGATTCGTGGGTTGCTCACCGACCCACATGCCTATGCGACGGCCGCATCGTCGGCCGGCGCCATGAGCCGGCAGATGTCATGGGACGCAGTGGCGAGCGGGTATGCACGGCTCCTCTGGAGAATGCTGCAACGAGAACGCATCATCGCTTGACGGCCCGAGTACGGAAATCGGTCGGGCATCGTGCGCTCATCCACGAGAATCCACAGCAGTGATCGACATCGAGCGCACCGATCTTGCCGTGTACCCGGACCCGTCCCGGATGGTGGCGCGGCCGTTCTTTCCCGGAACCCAGAACTTCGGTGGTCCGGTCTCGCGCCTGGACGCCGTCGTAGCCAGGGTGCTCGGCACCCCACCTGACGAACAGGCGAGGTTGCTGGAGCTGGCACGCGAAGTTGCCGCGGGTCGCCATCGCGATATCGAGACGAGCTGGCGCCAACACTTCGCAGATGCGGCGGGACAATCGCGCCTCCTGGGCGACATCACCGATCCCGACACGAGGTTGCTCCTCGGAGCGTTCTTGACCCAGGAATACGCATACGAGGCCGCCGCCCTCACCAACCCCTCGATCGTGCCGGTTGGGCCGGTGGCCGACGATGGGTCGACGGCTTTCGTCATGAGTGCCAGAGCCATCGGCGAGGGCCACATCTCCTCGATCACGTTCCTCTCCGGAAGGGTGGGCCGCAGTGGGGAGATCACCCTCGATCCCCGGTCCCCATATGCCACCAACGGCGATCGCCAGACACCTGTGTACGACAAAGGGGCCTTCACCGCCAAGCTCGCCGAGTTCGGCGCCGGCAACGAGATCTCGCAGCGTGTGCTCGACGAACTCGACGGCACGTTCACCGCCGACGCCCTCGAAATGGCGTTGCGCCACGTGCGCGACACCGACATCGACCGCATGCTGACCGCCGAGACCCTCAAGAGGATCCGCTGGTTGGCGACGTCGAATTACGTGCTCGCATTCGACACACCTGACGTCACAGAACGGCTGATCTCACCGGCGGGACCCGCGGAGAGCCACGGCATGGAGGACGCTCGTTTCGTGCGGTTCCGTGGCGACGATGGGGACGTGTACCTCGCCACATACACGGCCTTCGACGGCGTCGACATCCTCCCCCAGCTCATCGAGACCCGCGACTTCACTCGATTCCGCATCTCGACCCTGAGCGGACCCATGGCGCACCACAAGGGGATCGCGCTGTTTCCTCGCAAGATCGATGGCCTTTTCGTCGCGTTGTCCCGCCATGACCAGGAGAGCACCTTCGTGATGCGCACTGAGAACCTGCGGGAGTGGCGCAACGCCGAGCTGGCCTTTCGTCCCGAGCGCGGTTGGGAGGCCGTCCAAGGAGGAAACTGCGGATCACCGCTCGAGACCGACGCCGGCTGGCTGGTGATCACCCACGGCGTGGGGCCGATGCGACGGTATGC
Organism: Acidimicrobiia bacterium; assembly: GCA_041611095.1. Classification (GTDB taxonomy): domain Bacteria; phylum Actinomycetota; class Acidimicrobiia; order Spongiisociales; family UBA5794; genus UBA6912. The sequence continues at coordinate 11,787 of JBFINP010000080.1, forward strand.
GCTCGGTGCGGTCCTGCTCGACCTACATGAGCCCGCCAAGGTCAAGGGCCGTCTGCCCGGGCCACTGCTCGAGCCGATCGGCGAAGAGCGGGTGGGTTACGTCCCCAACGTCGTGTATTCCTGCGGGAGCATGATCCACGACGGCCGCCTGATCGTGCCCTACGGCTTCGGCGACCGAGCGATCAGGATCGCGACGATGTCGGTCGACGAGCTGGTGGAGGCGATGCTGTGAGCGTCCGGTACACGTCTTCGTAGGCCGCAGCCATCGCCGTGTCGCTGAAACGCGCCAGCACATCGTTGCGACACGCCGTGCGATCGAGGTCATCGAGGTGCGACACGGCCTCTACGGCCTCGTCCACCGAGTCGACGAGATGCCCCGTGACGCCGGGCCGCACGATCTCGGCCATGGCGCCACGACGCCATGCGATCACCGGCGTGCCGGTGGCGAGGCTCTCGACAACGACGAGACCAAAGGGCTCGTCCCACCGCAGCGGCATGAGCAGACCTGCGGCATCGCCCACGAA
>JBFINP010000081.1:0-12307 GCA_041611095.1 Acidimicrobiia bacterium
AGGTACTCGGCCGGCACGATGCAGTCGTCGAAGTAGAGCGTGGCCGTGTCGGAGCTCCACCAGCCCATCTTGTCGAGGGGTGTCGCCGAGAAGCCCGGCGTCGTCGCGGGGACGACGAGCAGCGACACGCCCGCCGCACCCGGCCCTCCCGTACGGACCGCAGCGGTGACGTAGTCGGCACGCACCCCCGAGGTGATGAACGTCTTCTGCCCATTGATCACGTAGGTGTCGCCGTCCCGGACGGCGGTGGTGCGCAGGTTGGCGACGTCGGAACCACCGCCGGGCTCGGTGATGGCGAGCGCCAGGATGAGCTCCCCGCTCAGCATCCTGGGCAGGATCTCGGTCTTGACCCTGTCAGAGCCGGCGCGCTGGATCGGCGGTCCGCCGATGTAGTTGGAGAACAGCCCGGCGCCGACGCCACCGGCGCCACACCGGGCCACCTCCTCGGAGAGGATGCACAGCAGGATCGGGTCGTGGTGACCGAGGCCGCCGTACTCGGCGTCGTAGCCGATCCCGAACAGGCCCAGTTCCCCCGCCGTGCGATACAGGTCCCGGGGGAACTCCCCGGCCTCGTCCCACTCGGTGACGTAGGGCGTGATCTCGGCGGCGACGAAGTCGCGGATGGTGCGCCGGTAGATCTCGTGCTCTTCGCTGTAGAAGGGGAGCCTGGTCATCGAACCCGAATGTAGCCCGGAGCATGCGCGGATAACCTCGGAGCCATGAGCGACCTTCCCGACTACGTCATCGCCAACCGCGCCCACTGGGACAGGTGGGCCCACGACTGGGTGGCGGGCGGCGAGCGCAACTGGGCGGCGGAGCCGAGCTGGGGCATGTGGGGCGTCCCCGAGAGCGAGCTTGGCTTTCTGCCCGACGATATGACGGGGATGGACGCGATCGAGCTGGGTTGTGGTACCGGCTATGTCTCGGCGTGGATGGCGCGTCGTGGGGCAAGGGTGGTCGGTATCGACAACTCGGAGCGACAGCTCGCCACCGCCCGCCGGCTGGCCAAGGAGCACGGCGTCGATCTCGAGCTGATCCACGGAAACGCCGAGACGGTGCCCAAACCCGATGCCTCGTTCGACTTCGCCATCTCCGAGTACGGGGCGGCCATCTGGGCCGACCCCTACAAGTGGGTGCCCGAGGCGCATCGCCTGCTGCGACCGGGCGGCACGCTCGTCAGCCTTGGGACCGGGCTGCTGGCATCGCTCACCACCCCGCTCGATGTGGAGGAGCCGGCGGGCCGGACGCTGTTGCGCTCCTACTTCGACATGCACCGCCTCGACTGGGACGACGGCGACGATTGCGGCACCGAATTCAACCTGCCGATCTCGAAGTGGTTCCAGCTCTTTCAGGACACCGGGTTCGAGGTGCTCGGCTTCTACGAGCTGCGCGCCCCGGAGCCGTCGGACGAGGTGCGCTTCTTCGCTTCTGCCGAGTGGTCCCACGACTTCGCATCCGAGCAGGCCTGGAAGGTTCGCAAACGCTGACGAGAGTTCAGCCCCGCGTTCCCGCCGCCGGGCCGTCTGTGGCGGGGCCGGTGACGTCGAAGAAACGACCGAACCACGATTGTCGGTCGGTTGGGGTCTTCTCCTCGATTGATACGCCCAGATCGGCGAGCAACGTGCGCCCGCCACCCTGCTACCTCGATGTGTACGGTTGGAGTTGAGGTCAAACTCAATGGCAGCTCAAACCGTGAAGTACGCCGCCGATGTCGGTGTGCTCGCCGTACATGGTGTAGGTTCGCAGACCAAGGGTTCGACGCTGCGAGGACATGTCGATCCGCTTTACCGGCATGTGTCTGAGCAATGGCGCATTGATCCCGTGGCAGGTGAGGAGCCACCCGAAATCCTCGCGGTGGATTGTGATGAGAAGCTGCCTACAGCCGTCATGCGTGTGCCTGATCGTGTTGGGACCACTGATCAGACGTGGGTGGTGCGCGAAGCGCATTGGGCAGAGGCATTCGATCCACCAGGTGGCGCTGAGACACTCAAATGGTATGCGACCGTCGGACCGTGGTTCGTCGTCTATTTCGTAGTTCGCCTGTGGAGGCGTTTCTACGCAAACTTGCTCACGATATCGCTTGGCTACATAGCAGCCGGACTCGTCGTCTGGGCAATCATTGATGCTCGGGCCGATCGGCCGTTCTGGGTCGAGCTTGTGGGGGCGGGCGCTGCGTTGGTGGTCGGCGGCTTCATCGGTCGGGCTCGTCGAAGAGGCTCCGAACTCGCGACCACCGTCGTCGCCGGCTCACTTCTGTTCCTATGGCCACTGGCAGCACTGGCGACAGTCGCAGTTGGTGTGCTTGCACTCGTCAGTTCGTTACCTATCCCGGGTGCCAAGTGGTTGCGGTCACTTCAAACGGCCATTGCAGCCAGTGTCGGCGATGCGTACGCCCTCGTGGCGAATCCCAGGCGCGAGCGAGCGATGCGAGATGTCATCAGATGCGCAATCGATGATCTGGCTGAATCTATCGACGTGGGGCCGACCGACAGGAAGCCAATTGTCTTGCTATGCCACAGCCAAGGGGCTGCGCTCGTATATCGTTTGCTCCGGTGGGAATGGCCAAGCTCCCTCGACGGCCGACGCGTTTCGCTGATTACCTTTGGTAGTGCCGTGGTGCCCATCCACGTGCTCGAGTACGTCAACGGTTCATCTACGTTGCGCAGAGTGCGGAGCACTGTTGTCTCCCTAGTGGCCCTGGCTGCCTTGCTGGTCGGAGCTGTGCTTCTTCTCCATGCCGGATTCCTGGCCGACACACCCTGGTGGCTGTGGCTCATTGCCGTCGTAGGCATGACTCTTGCGACACTCGTGATCGCTGAAGACTCCGCTTGCGTCGACCAGTCGGATCCCGATCAAGCTGCTGAGGTGACCGCTCGCGCTCGGGAGAAGCGCGACGAAGTCGATATCGATGAACTCGAACACAGTCTCGCCGGCCGTGCCTACGGTGACTCGAGTCGGCGCATAGTCACCCAGCTCCGTAAGAGATGTCCGGAGCCGTTCATCGCCGGCCTCAATGCGACGCCAGCTGGCCTCCGGTGGGTCGACTTGTGGGCACCATGGGATCCAGTTCCAAATGGTCCGATGCTCCTCGCCCAACCACGTGCGATCCCCATCTCCAACGCGGCCGGTCGCTATCGCACCCTCCGTCCCCAATATCGGACGTCTGGCGTAGTACTCCCCGAGGCATATGTCGTGTCGAATCGGCATCAGCCCTGGGAAGATCACACCGTCCACCAGATCAACCGCGAGGACGTGGCGGGCCGATTTGCCATGGAGATCGCAGCTGCGGCGAGAGATCCGGTGCCACTGGCGGTTTCCCAGTTCGAGCACCGCTTGCAAGCTCCAAGCGAGGACGGCGATCCGCCCCAGCTCGTCAACCCTGCTGCCGAGACCGGTCGGCGACACCGACAGTGGCGGGGTTGGGCTGTGTTCGGTGCCCAGATCGCAACAATCGTCCTCGGCATCATCGCAGTGACGATGCGCCACGAGCGCCTCAGCGAGTTGGGCGTTTGGTTCGTGGGGGCCCTGCCGGACTTCCTGGTCACAGCGGTCGGCGGCATCGTCGACGTCATCCCGGACCAACTCAAGGATCTCGTGGCTGGAGGCGTCCGAGATTCCTTCCATGCATACGGCCTCCTCACTGCGCTGGCGGTCATCGCCCTCGTCGTCCTCGGCGAAGCCGCGGTCGTCCGTTCCTGGCAGGCTCGGGCAAGCAGGCGTTTTGCGGACGGCGACAGGGCCGATCGGGTTGTGAGTTTCGGCATACCCATCGCAGTCCTATTCGTGTTAACGCTGCTACCGCTGGCGGCAACGCGGGTGTTCGACGAGCGAGATAGACCCCCGGTGGTGTCGGTCCTGGTCGAAGTTGAGTGGGTCGCAGCCGATGCGACGGTTCGAACGCCGGTGGCCGCCGAGGTGACCTTCCAGCCGATCGGCCGGAACGTCGACGAAGCGGTTGTGGTCGACGTACCCGATGAGGAGATTGAGGTCAGGCTGCCCGTTGATCGCACCTATGTGATCAACGTGACTCCCCACGGTGGAAAGGACTGTGTCTCACAGGTGCCAGAGGGGACCGAAGACCAAATCCGAGTCATTTGTATGCCTACGTCCGACTTCATCGAGCCTCGTGCGCCCGGTGATGGCTGAGGCGTGCTACCAACGCCACAGAAGCCACAACCGCCGCTGCCCGCGAATGACGTGGATTCCCGACTTCCCGTCCGAGCAAGCTTGGAAGGTCCGCAAGCGCTGACGAGAGTTCAGCCCCGCGTTCCTGCCGCCGGACCGTCGGTGGCGGGACCGGCGAAGGCCTGGGCGATGAGGAGCCACTCCCGCGCCAGCGGCGTGGCCGTGAGTGAGGTGTCGTCGAGGTGGCGGCGCTGGGTGACGACCAGGCAGAAGTCGTCGGCTGGGCCGGTGATCGTCTCGGCGGCGTCTTCCGGGCCGAAGCTCCATGTGGCGTCTCCCGGCGCCTCGAGCTCGATTCGTACGGGCTCGTCGGGCGCCGTCAGCCCACGGTTCAGGTAGGACCAGCTCCGGGTGATGAACCCCAGTTGGGCGATGTGCCGCAGCCGGTCGGTCGGCACCCGCTGAATCCGCAGTGCATCGACCACGTCCTGACCGTGGGCCCACACCTCCATCAATCGCGCCGTGAGAAACGATTTGGCGCCCATCGACGGCCCGTACCAACTCACCCGCGTGTCGTCCTCCAGCGTTGCGGCGGCCTCGGCGAGCCGCCGGCGCCCGTCCTGCCAGCGCTCCAGCAGCTCCGCCGGCGGCAGCCTTCGCAGGTCGCCCATCGTTGCGTCGTCCACCGCCTCGTCACCCTCGGGGCTGACCCGTATGAGCAGCTCCAGGTCGGCGGCGAAGGCGGCCGGGTCGGTGATGGCTCGAGCCGCCGACTCGTCGAAGAAGGTGAGGTGGGCGATCTGGTCGGCGATCGTCCACCGCGGGCTGGGCGTCGCCAGGCGCCATTGCGCCTCGTCGAGCGGGGCGACGATCGCATCGAGGGCGAGTTGCTCGTGCCGCAGGTCCTCGGCGATCTGAGCGACGTGCATCAGCCTTCGACCCCCTCGCGCCGAGGTATCAACAGCGGCATTCGGTTACCGTACCGGGGTTCCCCCACCCGGACAACCATGTCCACGAGGAGCCGCCGTGAGCCACATCGGCACCGTCATGAAGAGCCGGTTGAGAACCCGGACGGACGAGTACCGGGCCAATCTCGCCGCCATGGAGGCGCTGTGGGGAGAGGTCGCCGCCGAGATGGCCAAGGTGCCCACCATCGGCGGGGCCCGGTACGTCGACCGCCACCGCCGCCGGGGCAAGCTGCTCGTGCGGGAGCGCATCGAGACGCTCGTCGACCCGCACACCCCGTTCCTCGAGCTGAGCCCGCTTGCGGCGTGGGGCACCCAGGATCCCGTCGGCGCAGGCATCGTCACCGGGATCGGCGTCGTGTCCGGCACCGAGGTCGCCATCACCGGCACCGACATGACCTACCGGGGCGGTGCCGCCAACCCGACGACGCTCACCAAGCTGCTGCGCCTCTTCGAGATCATCCGGGAGAACCGGCTCCCCACGATCATCCTCAACGAGGCGGCCGGCGCCGACCTGCCCCGCCAGGCCGACATCTTCGTGCCCGGCGGCGCCCAGTTCCGCCACCTCACCCAGATGTCGAAGGAGGGGATCCCGTCGATCACCATCGGCTTCGGCCCAGCCACCGCCGGCGGCGCCTACGTGCCGGGGATGAGCGACTACACGGTGTTCGTCAAGGGCCGGGGCACCGCCTACCTGGGCGGCCCACCGCTGGTGAAGATGGCGATCGACGAGATCGTCGACGAAGAGACGCTCGGCGGCGCCGAGATGCACTCGCGCACCAGCGGGCTGTCGGACTACCTCGCCCTCGACGAGATGGATGCGCTGCGCATCGGCCGTCAGATCGTTCGCCACCTGCGGTGGCGGAAGCTCGGATCGGGAGCGACCGAAGCGGCCGACGAGCCGGTGTACGACCAAGACGAGCTGATGGGTTGCGCCTCCGCCGACGTCCGGATCCCCTTCGAGATCCGCGAGATCTTCGCCCGGGTCCTCGACGGGAGCCGGTTCGAAGAGTTCAAGCCGCTGTACGGGACGCAGCTCGTCTGTGGCTGGGGTTCGATCTGCGGTTTCCCCGTCGGGGTGCTGGGCAACAACGGGATCCTGTTCTCCGAGGAAGCGAAGAAGGGGTCCCAGTTCATCCAGCTCTGCAACAAGACCGACACGCCGCTCGTCTTCTTCCAGAACATCACCGGGTTCATGGTCGGGTCGAAGGCCGAGCAGGGCGGGATCATCCGCAATGGTGCCAAGCTCATCAACGCGGTCTCCAACTCCGAGGTGCCTCACGTGGTGATGATGGTGGGTGCCAGCTACGGGGCCGGCAACTACGGCATGTCGGGCAAGGCGTACGATCCGCGCTTCATCTTCACCTGGCCCAACCACAAGATCGCCGTGATGGGCGGCAAGCAGCTGGCCGGGGTCATGGACATCATCGCCCGCAACGCCGCGGCCAAGCGCGGCCTCGAGATCGACGAGGAAGCGATGGCCGCCCAGACCGGGATGCTCGAGACGCAGATCGACCGGGAGTCGACGGCGCTCTACGCCACCGGGCGGGTGTGGGATGACGGGATCATCCACCCCCGCGACACACGCACCGTGCTGGGGATCGCTCTCTCGGCGGTGCACTGCGCCCCGGTGTCCGGGGCCACCGCGTACGGCGTATGGCGGCATTGATGCCGATCCGGCGCCTGCTCATCGCCAACCGGGGCGAGATCGCGCTGCGGATCGCTCGGACCGCCGAGCGGATGGGGATCGACACCGTCGGTGTCTACTCCGAGCCGGACGCCCGAGCGCTCCATGTCGAATGGGTCGACCAGGCCGTCGCCGTCGGGGGTGCTACCCCGGCGGAGTCCTACCTGCGCGGCGACGCCCTCATCGAGGCGGCGCTCGCCACCGGGTGCGATGCCGTGCACCCCGGCTACGGGTTCCTCGCCGAGAACGCCGAGTTCGCCCGGGCGGTGATCGACGCCGGGTTGGTGTGGGTCGGCCCAGCTCCGGACCACATCGCCTTGCTCGGCGACAAGATGGCCGCCAAACGCATCGCCGCCGAAGCCGGAGTCCCCACTACGCCGGCGTACCCTGCCGGTGATGTGCCCGCCGACGCGGCGATGCCGGTGCTCGTGAAGGCCACCGCCGGCGGCGGGGGGCGCGGGCTGCGCCTCGTGCGCAGCCGGGACGGGCTGCACGACGCCGTCGTCGCCGCGGCCCGGGAGGCCGAATCGGCGTTCGGAGACGGAAGGGTGTTCGTGGAGCCGTACCTCGAGCACGCTCGCCACATCGAGGTGCAGATCCTCGGCGACCATCACGGCAGCGTGATTCACCTCGGCGAGCGGGAGTGCTCGATTCAGCGGCGCAGCCAGAAGCTGATCGAGGAGACCCCCTCGCCGGGTATCGGCGCCGAGGCCCGCAAGGCGCTGTGGGAAGCGGCTCTCGCCCTGGCCCGCCACGTCGGATACCGCAATGCGGGAACCGTCGAGTTCCTGGTTGATGAGGACGGGACCATCGGCTTCCTCGAAGTGAACACCCGGCTCCAGGTGGAACACCCGGTGACCGAAGCCGTGACCGGCCTCGACCTCGTGGAGATGCAGCTGCGCATCGCCGCAGGCGAGCCCCTCCCCGTCGGTCAAGACGACGTGACCTTCGACGGGCACGCCATCGAGGGGCGGCTCGTTGCCGAGGACCCTGCGACTGGCTGGCTGCCCTCGGCCGGTCGGATCACGGCGTTTGCCATCGACGGGCCGGTGCGCATCGATACCGGGGTGCGGGAAGGGTCGGTCGTGTCGACCGACTACGACTCGCTGCTCGCCAAGGTCATCGCCCACGCCCCGAGCCGCGACGAAGCGGCGCACGTCCTGGGACGTGCCCTACGCACGGCCCATCTCGCCGGCCCCCGGACCAACCGGGACACGCTCGTGGCCATCCTCGAAGAGCCCGAGTTCCTCGCTGGCCGCACGACCACCGCCTATCTCGATGAGCATACGGAGCTGTCGGCCGCCGCCGGGCCCGAGGGCGATGAGCGGCTGGCGACCCTCGTGGCGGCGGCGGTGCGCCGCAAGGAGCGGAGCCGAGGCGCCGGCGCCGCCTGGGCGTTTGCGGCGCCGGGCTGGCGCAACCTGCGCACGATCGGGCAGCGCTCGACGTGGGTCGACGAGAGAGGCGACGCCATGCAGCTCGAAGAGGTCTGGAACTGCGACCGGGAGGCCGACGTGCTGGCCGGTTCTTGGCCCGAGCCAGGTGAGGACGGCTCGCTGCCCGCCGACCAGCGACGCACGGTGCAGGTGCGGGTCACGGAGGTCGACGAAAGCGGCGTCGCCATCGAGATCGACGGCGTCCTGCGCCTCCATGCCACCACGGGCTCGCCCGCCGATGGCATCACCGTGACCGGGGCCGCGGGCGGCGTCACCTGGACCTGCCTGCCTCGCTTCGTCGACCGCGACGCCGGCGAGGCCGGCAGCGGCCCGCGGTGTCCGCTACCGGGTACCGTCATCGCCGTGCACCGCGCAGCCGGAGACGACGTCGCCGACGGCGACCTGCTCATGGTGATCGAGGCCATGAAGATGGAGCACCGGATCGTGGCGACGGCGCCGGGGCGGGTCGTCGCCATGCGATTCGATGTCGGCGACCGCGTCGACGCCGGCGACCTGCTGGTCGAGCTCGACCATCCCGAGGACTGATCTTGGCCCGTCCGATCCGCATCGCCAACGGCTCCGGCTTCTTCGGCGATCGCCGCTCCGGCATGCGCGAGATGGTCGAGGGTGGACCCATCGACGTGCTGACCGGCGACTTCCTCGCCGAGCTCACGATGCTCATCCTGGCCCGCACCAGCGCCCGCACACCCGGTGGAGCGTTCGCCCGCACCTTCGTCGCTCAAATGGAGGAGGTGATGGGGACGTGTCTCGATCGCGGGATCAAAGTCGTCACCAACGCAGGCGGCCTCGACCCGTCAGGCTGCGCTGCAGCCGTCACCCAAGTCGCCGACCGGCTCGGGTTGGCGCCGACCATCGCCTACGTCGACGGGGACAACCTGATGAATCGCATCGCCGAGCTCGTCGCCGGCGGCGACCTCCAACCCTTCGGCGACGGGGCCCTGGGCGACCCGGCGGCCTACCTCACCGCCAATGTCTATCTCGGGTGTTGGGGCATCGCCGCCGCCCTGGAGCGGGGAGCCGACATCGTCATCACCGGGCGAGTCACCGACGCCGCCGTCACTTGCGGTCCCGCCGCCTGGCACCACGGGTGGAAGCAGGACGACTGGGACGCCCTGGCCGGCGCCGTCGTCGCCGGCCACGTCCTCGAGTGCTCGGCCCAGGCGACCGGCGGCAACTACTCGTTCTTCACCGAGATCCCCGACTACGCCGGCACTGGAGTGCGCTTCGGCTTCCCGTGGGCGGAGGTGGCGGACGACGGCTCCTCGGTGATCGGCAAACACGAGGGGACCGGCGGGCTGGTGTCGATCGGTACCGTCACCTCACAGCTGCTCTACGAGATCGGCGCGCCGGCCTATCTGGGACCGGACGTGACGGCACGGTTCGACACCATCACCCTCGAGGAGATCGCACCGGACCGGGTGCGCATCTCGGGCGTCAAGGGGGAGCCGCCCCCAGCGAGGCTCAAGGTGGGGATCAACGAGCTGGGCGGATACCGTAACTCGTTCGAGATCGCTCTCACCGGCCTCGACATCGAGGAGAAGGCCGCGCTCGCCCAGGCCGCGTTCTGGGACGCCTGCCCGTACGGGCCCGACGATTTCGCCGCCGTCGTGAGTCGGGTCACCCGCACCGACAGACCGGATCCGGCGTCCAACGAGGAGGCGACGGCGATGTGGCGGCTCTCGGTCAAGGACCCCGACCAGCAGAAGGTCGGCAGGGCGTTCACCAACGCCGTGATCGAGACGGCGCTGGCATCGATCCCGGGGCTCTACGCCCTCAGCGGGCCACCCAGCGGGGCCGGACCCTACGGCGTGTTCCGTCCCGCCCTCATCGATGCCGCCCTGGTCCCACAGATGGTGCACGTGGCGGACGCCGAGCCCTTCGCCGTCGAGTCGGTGGTGCCCGGCGGTAGCGTGGACGTCGAACCGGTGCCGGGCCCTCCGATGGCCCGTACCCGGGGCCGGATCGTCGAAGCACCGCTCGGCAAGGTCGCGGGAACCCGCTCCGGCGACAAGGGCGGCGATGCCAACCTCGGAGTCTTCGTTCGCAGCGATGCTGCCTGGTCCTGGCTCGACGACTTCCTCACCGTCGCCAAGCTCCGTGAGCTCCTCCCCGAGACCGCGACCTTCCCCATCGAACGCCACCGGCTCCCGAACCTCCGCTCGCTCAACTTCGTCGTCCACGGCCTGCTCGAAGAAGGCGTCGCCGGCTCCACGCGCAAGGACGCCCAGGCGAAGAGCCTGGGGGAGTGGCTACGCGCTCGCGTCGTGCCCGTGCCCGAGGAGCTGCTCGGCTCGCATTGACCCGTCGAACCGGCGGTAGCATCGCTCGCCCGCGGCGGAGGACCCGATTGACCGCACCCGACGACCACCGGCTTCCCCGTGAGGTCCGGCCCGTCCACTACGACCTCTCGCTCGAGCCCCACCTCGTGGCGGCGACGTTCGACGGTCGAGTTGCGATCGATGTAGACGTGCACATGGCCACAGACGTCTTCGTGTGCAATGCCGCCGAGCTCGAGGTTGTCCACGCGGAGGTGAGGGATGCCGGCGGACTGCACATTCCCGCCATGCCGGCGCTCGACGCCGAGCGGGAGCGCCTCGCGCTGCGTCTCGACGATCCGGTCGAGCCTGGCCGCTACCTAGTGATTCTCGAGTTCACCGGCGTGCTCAACGACCAGTTGCGCGGCTTCCATCGGTCCGCGTACATCGACGAACGCGGCGCAGAGAAGGTCATCGCCACCACGCAGTTCGAGGCGGCGGATGCGCGCCGCGCCTTCCCGTGTTGGGACGAGCCCGACTTCAAAGCGACGTTCGAAGTCACGCTCGTCGTCCCCGAAGGCGCCACGGCGGTCTCTTGCTCGCCCATCGTCGGCATCGAGCCGCTCGAGGTGGGCCGGGAGCGGGTGCGGTTTGCGACGACGATGCCGCTGTCTACGTACCTGCTGGCATTTGTCGTCGGTGATCTGGTCGCCACCGAACCCCGGGACGTCGACGGCACCCCGCTGAGGATCGCGCACGTGCCGGGAAAGGAAGACCTCACCGGCTTTGCGCTCGATTTCGGGACCTTCGCTCTTCGCTGGTTCACCAAGTACTACGGCATTGCGTATCCGGGTGACAAGCTCGACCTGATCGCCATCCCCGACTTCGCCTCGGGAGCCATGGAGAACCTGGGCGCCATCACGTTCCGAGAATCGTTGCTGCTCGTCGATCCGGAACACGCGACCCAGGCCGAGCTGTCGCGAGTGGCCGAGGTGATCGCCCACGAGATCGCCCACATGTGGTTCGGCAACCTCGTCACCATGAAGTGGTGGAACGGGCTGTGGCTCAAGGAGGCCTTCGCCACCTTCATGGCGATGCTGTGCGTTGACGCCTTCCGGCCCGAGTGGGACGGCTGGCTCGCCTTCGCCGCCGAGCGGGAGCGGGCCATGGAGATCGACGGGCTCCACGCGACCCGGCCGATCGAGTTCGAGGTGCACACGCCCGACGAGGCCGACGAGATGTTCGACGACATCACCTACGGCAAGGGCGCCGCCGTCCTTCGCATGATCGAGCAGTTCGTGGGACCGGAGACGTTTCGCGGAGGTGTCGCGGCCTACCTGTCGCAGCATGCGTACGGCACGACGGACACGCCCGACCTTTGGACGGCATTGGATGAGGCCTCGCAGCACCCGGTCGAGGACATCATGGAAACCTGGATCTACACGCCGGGACACCCGGTGGTCCACGTGGAGCCGCAGGCAGGCGGCTACCGGCTCCGCCAACGCCGCTTCACGTTCACGGGTACGGGGGACGGGCACTGGCGGGTTCCGATGGTCATCGGGGGCGACGACCGGTCGGAACCGCTCGTGCTCGACGATGCGGCCGTGATCACCGGTGATCGGCTCCCCAATCTCCACCACGGCGGAAGCGGCGTGTACCGGGTCAGCTACGCCGACGGACTCTGGAACGAGGTCGTGGCCTCCGCCCCAGACCTGCGTCCTGCCGAGCGCCATAGGCTGGCGGGGGACACATGGGCGGCGGTGCTCGCCGGGACCCTCTCCGCAACGGACTACCTGCGTCTCCTCACCGGACTCGCTC
>JBFINP010000082.1:0-11807 GCA_041611095.1 Acidimicrobiia bacterium
CTCACAGATCCGAACCGGTTCGTTGCGCTCGGCGACGATGAAGCCCCGAATCCAACCGGAGGGCATGTCTTCGCCGATGGCCTGGGAGATCGTGGAGCCACCGTCCGCGGGCGGCAGCGAGAGGCCCGCCTCCCCACCTGCGTCGCCGCAGGCCGCAGCGAGCACCACGGCCACGATCGTGAGAGCCGGCACTCTGCGAGCCATTGGGCACCTCGTGCGGTAGGGGAGATTGGTTTCGCCTGAGCTTCGACGTTGCGGGGGCGCGAGCGGGTTTCCGGCGACGAGGCAGAGACGCTCTCGTCTTGCGTTGCCGGAGTGCCGCTAGCCTCACCCGGGATGTGAGCCGCATTGTCGTGGGGCATCACGGGGAGTCTCGATGGCGAAGCCGGTGATCTTGAGCGTCGACGACGAGCCCGCGGTCGCGGCCGCCATTGCCCGCGATCTCAAGGCGCGCTACCAGGAAACCTACCGTGTCGTCTCGGCCACCTCGGGCGCAGACGCCCTCGAGACCCTGGGCGAGCTCAAGCGCCGTGACACCCCGGTGGCGTTGTTCTTGGTCGACCAGCGCATGCCCGGAACGACCGGGACCGAGTTTCTGGAGGCGGCGATTCCGCTCTACCCGGACGCCAAGAAGGTACTGCTGACCGCGTATGCCGACACCGCGGCAGCGATCGAGTCGATCAACACCATCGGTCTCGACCACTACCTGATGAAGCCCTGGGAACCGCCTGAGGAGCAGCTCTACCCGCTCGTCGATGACCTCCTCGACGACTGGCAGGCCGAGGCGCCGCCACCGTACGACGGAATACGCGTCGCCGGCACGTTGTGGTCGGCGCGCTCCCACGACGTGAAGGACTTCCTGTCCCGCAATCGGATCCCGTTTCGCTGGATCGACATCGAGCGTGACGCCGAGGGCGCCGCCCTCGTGAAGTCGCTTGGAGAAGACGGCCCACAGCTGCCCGTCGTCCTCTTCCCGGACGGAGAGTGGCTGGCAAGCCCGGACGACCCAACACTGGCCGAGCGCGTCGGTCTCCACATCCGGGCGAGCGAGCCCTTCTACGACCTCGTGATCATCGGCGCCGGTCCCGCCGGGCTGGCGGCGGCGGTGTATGGGGCCTCGGAGGGTCTCCGTACCCTGCTCGTCGAGCGGTCGGCGACTGGCGGGCAGGCCGGCACGAGCTCGCGCATCGAGAACTACCTCGGCTTCCCGAAGGGGGTCTCGGGCGCCGAACTGGCGAGGCGGGCGACGGATCAGGCGGCACGCCTGGGTGCCGAGATCCTCACCGCGATCGACGTGTCGGAGATCCGGGTCGACGACTCCTACAAGGTGGTGGTCCTGTCCAACGGGACGGAGGTAACGTGCCGGGCGATCATCCTGGCGATGGGCGTTGCCACCCGTGAGCTCGCCGTCCGCGGCGTCGACAGAGTCAGTGGTGCCGGGCTGTACTACGGAGCGGCGCTGACCGAGGCTCCGAACTACCGCGACCGCCCCATGCTGGTCGTGGGCGGGGCCAACTCGGCAGGGCAGGGCGCCATGCTGTTCTCGCGGTACGCGTCCCACGTCACGATCCTGGTACGCGGCCCTGGGTTGGAGGAGGGCATGTCCCAGTACCTCATCGACCAGATCGCGGCGACACCCAACATCACCGTGCGTACACAAGTCGAGGTGATCGAGGTGCATGGAGACCCTGGCCTCGAGGCCGTGACCGTCCGCGACCTAGACACCGGCGACAGCGAGCGCGTGCACGCATCGGCCATGTTCGTCTTCATCGGCCAGGTGCCCCACACCGATCTGGTCGCCGATCTGGTTGCCCGCGACCCCTCGGGGACGATCCTCACCGGGCCCGACCTCCTCGTCGAGGGGAGACCGCGCGGGTGGCACCTCAGCCGGGAGCCGCTGTATCTGGAGACGAGCGCACCCGGGATCTTCGCCGCCGGGGACTGCCGCTTCGGCTCAGTCCGGCGGGTGGCCACGGCGGTGGGCCAGGGCGCCATGGCAGTGACGCTGGTGCACCGCTATCTCGAGACCGTGTGACGTGCGCGAGTCGCTGCGCAAGGTGGCGCTGTTCGCCGGCCTCTCCGATGCCGATCTCGATCGGCTGGCCGAGAAGACACAGCGTGTAGAACTCCTCGCTGGGCAGTGTCTCTTCGACGAGGGCGACAGAGGGGACCGGGCGTACGTCGTCGAATCGGGTTCGCTGGAGATCCTCAAGCAGGCGCGCGACCGTGAGTTGCTCGTGACCACTTCGGGCCCTGGAGCGGTTATCGGCGAGATGGCGATCCTGCAAGAGATGCCACGGACGGCAACGGTGCGGGCGGCCACGGATGCGACGCTCGTCGCCATCGATGGCGACGATTTCAGAGAACTGGTCGACGAGTCGCCGGCAGCGGCGCGCTCGCTGCTCGAGACCATGTTTGCTCGCTGGCGGCAGACCGACGCTGCGCTGCGCGAGAGCGAGAAGCTCGCCCAGCTCGGATCGCTGTCCGCCGGTGTGGCCCACGAGCTGAACAACCCGGCGGCGGCTATCAGCAGGGCCGCCGCTCAGCTCGGCGAGGTGCTGGCCGGCGAGGTCCCTGACGACGACCCGCTGGCCGGCCGGATCGGGTCGAGCCCGGTGCTCTCGTCCCTCGCTCGGAGCGATAGCGAGGACGCGATCGAGGGTGCTTTGGGGGCACTCGGCGTCGAATCGCCCTGGCGCTATGCGGCGACCCTCGTCGATCTCGAGATCACTCCGGAAGACCTCGGAGACATGCTGCCCGACGAGGGAGGCGAGGAGTGGCTAGCGGCGCTGACCATGCGACACGAGGCCGCCAAGCTGGTGGGCGAGATCCAGTCGGCGGCGGCCCGGATCTCCGAGATCGTCGGGTCGCTGCGTTCGTACACCTATCTCGACCGGGGCGCCAAGCAGCAGGTCGACATCAATCGAGGGCTCGCCGACACGCTCGTCATGCTGCGAAGCAGGCTGAAGGACATCGACGTCGAAACCGAGTACGCATCCGACCTCCCGGCCATCGACGGACATGGCGGCGAGCTCAACCAGGTGTGGACCAACCTCATCGTCAACGCCGCAGACGCCATGGAGGGCAAGGGTCACCTCAAGATCACGACCCACCGGGATGGCGGCTGGGTAATGGTCGCCATCGAGGACGATGGCCCTGGTATCCCTCCGGACGTCAGGACCCGCATCTTCGACCCGTTCTTCACGACGAAACCCATCGGCCAGGGCACCGGGCTGGGGCTCGACATCAGCCAGCAGATCGTGGAACGCCAGCACGGCGGTGCGCTCACCTTCGAGTCCGAACCGGGTAGAACCGTCTTCCAGGTCCGCCTACCGGTCTGACTTGGCTCGAAGCAGGCTTCGAGCGAGTGCGAGTTCGCCCTCGAACAGGAACTCCGTCGCAGTGACGAGCAGGCGCCCGACCAGGCAGATCGGGCATCTGCTCAGGGTTTTTGGGCGGCGATGCCTGTGAGGATGAGGTCGAGGCCGAACTCGAACTCCTCGTCGTGGCTGCATTCCATCAGGTGGGGTGCGATCTTGGCGAGGGCGGGGTACTTGGGGGCGAACTCGGCGAGCATGCGCTCCGCCCGATCGTGGTCGTGGTCCTCGCCCTTGCCGAAGACGGAGTAGATCTCCTGGAAGGCGTACCCCATGACGTGGCTGGCGATGGCGTGCCATGCGTGGTGGGCCAGCTTGGGGGAGTAGCCCTCGTCGAGCAGCCGTCCCATGAGCGCATCCATCAGGGCGAAGGAGGCTTCGCTGAGCCCTTCCCGTGAGCTGATGAGTTGCACCGACCATGGATGGGAGGCGAACACGCGCTTGGCGGCCAGCGCCGCTGCACGTGTCGTCTCGACCCAGTCCGAATCGGTGTCGACGGGGCCGATCGATGCGAAGAGGAAGTCGACCATCGAGTCGAGGATGTCGTCCTTGCCGTCGACGTGGTTGTACAGCGACATCGCCTCGACGCCGAGTTCGCTGCCGAGCTTGCGCATGGAGAGGGCCTCGATGCCGTGCTCGTCGGCGAAGGCGACGGCGGCGGTGATGATTCGCTCCTTGGTGAGCGGCTGGCGTTCGGTGGCTGTCATGGCGTGCCAGGAATCTACCCCACGGTCCTGGCTCTCTCCTACATCCATTCGGCATCCCCTTGACAGACTTACGGTGTATATCGTAGTTTACATCGTATGTTTACGCAGTAAGCATACACCGTACGTCAAACGGCGTACATCGGAAAGGGAGAGGATCATGAGAGTCACCACGGAGTCGCTCGCCCGATCGAGCGCCCGCCGACCTTGGACCACCGTGGCCATCTGGGTCGCGGTGCTCGTGACGTCGATCGCACTGACGTCTGCGTTTCTCGGTGATGCGCTCACCACGGCAGCCGACTTCACCGACAACCCGGAGTCGAAGCAGGCCCAGGCACTCATCGACGAGGTTCGGGGGGAAGCGACGACGACGGAGCTGATCGTCGTCACGTCCGAGACCGCCACTGTGACGGACCCGCCCTACCAGCGGTACGTCGCCGGGCTTCAGCAGAGCGTGGCGGCGCTCGGTCCCGACGTGGTCCGACACGTCGGGAGCTTCGTGACGCAGGACGGGCCGGTGTCGGAGAAGGGCCGCTCGACGCTCCTGCCCGTGACGCTGGCCGGCACCGAAGCCGACGTAGTCTCGGCCAACGCCGAGCTGGTGCACGATGCCGTGGCCGCGGTGGCTTCGCCGGCGTCGATCGATGCCACGGTCACCGGGCCTGCCACCCTCGAGAACGAGTTCAACCACATCGCCGAGGAGGACCTGCAGACAGGTGAGACCATCGGAGTCGCCGTTGCGCTCCTGGTCCTCGTGTTCGTGTTCGGTGCGGTCGTCGCCGGGCTCGTCCCGATCATCCTGGGCGTGATCTCGATCGCCGTGGCGCTCGGGGGAGCCGCCGTCGTCGGCTTGGCCTTCGATCTGTCGTTCTTCGTCACCAACATGATCACGATGATCGGGCTGGCCGTCGGCATCGACTACTCGCTGTTCATCGTGTCTCGCTACCGCGAGGAGCGAGCCGCCGGGGCCGAACGGATCGACGCGATCGGCAGGGCGGGCAACACCGCCAGCCGGGCGGTCTTCTTCTCCGGTCTGACCGTGGTCCTGGCGCTGCTGGGGATGCTCCTGCTGCCCAACACCATCTTCCGGAGTCTCGGGCTCGGCGCCATCCTCGTGGTGCTCGTGGCCGTGGCGGCGTCGCTGACCCTGCTGCCGGCCGTGGTGGCGTTGCTCGGGGACCGCATCGATGCCCTGAGGATCCGCGGTCGCTCGGAGCGTGCCCGGCTACGCCAGGGCCGTTTCTGGGACCGAGTCACCACCGCCGTCATGCGGCGCCCGCTTGTCAGCCTGATCGCATCGGCTGGTCTGCTCGTCGTGCTGTCCCTCAGCTACTTCTCGATCACCACGGGCTTCAACGGCGTTTCGACGCTGCCCGACGGCATCGAGTCGAAGCGAGCGTTCGGCGTTCTCGAAGCGGAGTTCTCTGGGGGTCTCGCCTCACCGGTCGAGATCGTCGTCGACGGCGAGGCGCCGGCGGCTGTCGCCGAGCTGCGAGCCCACCTCGAGGTCGATCCGAGCTTCGGAGCGGAGACGACGGTGGAACGTTCCGGCACGGTCACCATCGTCTCCGCTCCGCTGGCAGGCGACGTGAACTCGGACCAGTCGATCGGAGCGGTTCGTGAGCTCCGCTCCGACACGATTCCCGACACGTTCTCGGGTACCGGCGCCGAGGTGCTCGTCGGTGGGGAGACGGCGGGCACGGTCGACTTCCTCGATCAGACGGCGAACTGGACACCCATCGTGTTCCTGTTCGTGCTCGGCCTGTCGTTCATCCTGCTGACCGTCGCGTTTCGATCGATCGTTATCCCGGTCAAAGCGATCGCCATGAATCTGCTCTCGGTCGGCGCCGCCTACGGGCTCGTCGTCCTGTTCTTCCAGCAGGGTGTCGGTCCGGCGTGGGTGAAGGACATCGCCTCGGGTCTCGGATTCGCCCAGGTGGAGGTCATCGAGGCGTGGCTGCCGCTTTTCCTGTTCTCGGTGCTGTTCGGTCTGTCGATGGACTACCACGTGTTCCTACTGAGCCGGATCAGGGAGCGCTTCGATCTCACGGGGGACAACACCGAGTCCGTTGCGTACGGGCTGCGGACGACGGCCGCGCTCATCACCGGAGCCGCTGCGATCATGGTCGCCGTCTTCGCCGGGTTCGCCGCCGGCCGCCTCGTCAGCTTCCAGCAGATGGGCTTCGGTCTCGCAGTGGCCGTCTTCCTCGATGCCACGATCGTGCGCTCGGTGCTCGTACCTGCGTCGATGAAGCTCCTCGGCGAGCGGAACTGGTATCTGCCCCGCTGGCTCGAGTGGCTGCCGAAGCTCGACATCGAAGGTCATCGCCACGCACCGCTCCCCGCTGCCGTGCCGGACGAGGCGCCGGAGCTGGTTGCCGTCTGACGGCCTCAGGTCCAGGGGGTGGGAGCGGCGGTGGCGTTCCCACCCTCGTCGCGTGTCCGGTGCACCCGGGATACGGCTCGAGGCGGTGGCGGGTTATTCTCGTGACCTCCGACATCCTGGAGGTAGGGCTTGAGTCCGTGGCTCGGACTCGGCATCGTTCTGGCGCTCGTCGCCATCAACGGGTTCTTCGTTGCAGGAGAATTCGCTCTGGTTGCGGTCAACCGCAGCCGGGTCGAGTCGCGGGCGCGCGACGGGGACCGGCGAGCCCGCCGCCTTCTGACGCGGCTTCGCGACCTCTCCTTCGAGCTCTCCGGCGCCCAGCTCGGCATCACCGCCACGTCACTTGTCATAGGTGCTATCGCCGAGGACACCGTCGCCGAGTTCATCGGCCCGGCCCTGGACAGGATCGGAATCTCCTCGACGAGTGCGGCGTTGATCATCGCCCTGGTGCTCGCCACGATGTTCCAGATGGTCTTCGGCGAGCTGTTCCCGAAGAACCTCGCCATCGCCCGTCCGTACCCGACCGCTATCCGCGTCGGCCTTCCGATGGCGAGCGTGAACGCTCTCCTGCGACCCCTCATCACCTTCTTCAATGCGGCGGCCAACTGGACGGTCCGGCGCGTCGGCATCGAGCCACGCGACGAGCTGGCAGGTCTGCGTTCGCTCCAAGAGCTGGAGATGATCGTGCGCGCCTCATCCGAGGAGGGTGCACTCGACGAGCAGCGGACCTCGCTGCTCACCCGGGCGATCGGGTTCGTCGAACGCGACGCCGCCGAGGCGATGGTTCCGCGAGTCAGGGTCGTCGGCATCAGCGACGAGGAATCCGTCGAGGAGGTGCGGGCACTGTCGTTACGGACCGGCCACTCCCGGTTTCCGGCCTATCGGGGCGATCTCGACGACATCGTCGGCATCGTCTTCGTCAAGGACACCTTTGCGATCCCGGTCGAGGAGCGAGCAACTACTCCGGTCACCGAGATTGCAACGCCGGTCTACGCCGTGCCGGAGTCGATGCATCTCGACTCGGTGCTCCTCGAGCTGCAACGCAGCCGGCGGTCCATGGCGGTGGTCGCCGACGAGTACGGCGGCACCGCCGGGATCATCACGGTCGAGGACATCGTGGAGGAGATACTCGGCGAGATCGAGGATGAGCACGACGCGCCTCGGCGATCACGTCGCCACGACGTCCTGCCCGGCAGGCTCCACCGCCACGAGGTCGAGGAGCGCACCGGGTTCGAGTGGCCCGACGGCGCCTACGAGACGCTGAGCGGGTTCGTCACGGACCGCCTCGAGCGGTTCCCGGAGGTCGGTGACGTCGTCGAGGCGTCCGGGTATCGGCTCGAGGTGATGGGCGTCGATCACTACGTCGCCACGTGGGTGATGGTGCGGCCTAGTGGCGGAGATGCCGAATGAGTGGAACCGCCCTCCTCGCCATGGTGCTGCTGCTAATCCTCAACGGTTTCTACGTCGCAGCCGAGTTCGCCTTCACTGCTGCGTCCCGCCACCAACTCGAAGCCCGGTCGGGACGAGCGGCACGAGCGGCGGTCAAGGCTATCGACGAGCTCTCGTTCACGCTCGCCGGTGCCCAGCTCGGCATCACGATTGCGTCACTGCTCCTCGGCGCCGTCGCCGAGCCGGCCGTCGCCGCCGTCATCGAGACGGCGGTCGGCTCGTTCATCGAGATGTCGGAGCAGACGCTCCACACCATCGCGCTCATCGTCTCGCTGCTCATCGTCGTGTTCCTTCACATGGTCATCGGGGAAATGGGCCCGAAGAACATCGCCATTGCCGATCCGGAGCGCTCGGCACTCGCAATGGCGTTGCCGTTCCGGTTCTTCTCGACCTTGTTCCGTCCCATGATCTGGCTGCTCAACGAGTTGGCGAACCTCCTGCTGCGCCTCGTCGGTGTCGAGCCGACCGACACCCATGAGGCACACACGGCGGACGATCTCGCATCGCTCATCACGGCGGGACGCCGTGAGGGAGTCGTCGAGGACTTCGCCCATCGCTTGCTCAGTGGGGCGATCGACGTCTCCGACTTGCGGGCCGAGAGCGTCATGGTGCCGCGTACGGACGTCGTCGCGTTACCCAGCTCCGCAACGCCGACGGACGTGGAGCGGCTCGTCATCGAGCATGGCTTCTCTCGACTCCCGATCTACGACGAGACCCTCGACGACGTCCGCGGCTTCGTCCATGCCAAGGACACTCTGCGGTTGGCTCCAGACGATTTCGCACGCCCCATCCCCGCCGCGTTGATCCGCCCTCTGCTGGTGGTTCCCGCGGCGACGCGCGTCGGTGACCTCTTGGAGAGGATGCGGGGGGCTCGCCGCCACCTCGCTCTACTCGTCGACGAGTACGGCGGAACGGCCGGCATCGTGACGATGGAGGACATCGTCGAGGAGATCGTCGGAGAGATCCGCGACGAGCACGATACGGAGATTCCAGGGATTCGGATGGTCGGGCCGAGCCGATACGAGGTCGATGCGTCGCTGCGTCCCGCCGAGGTGCAGCGTGCGCTCGGCGTCGAGCTGCCTGAAGGCGACTACGACACGATCGCCGGCCTGGTCATGGAGCGTATGGGTCAGATCCCCAGCGCCGGCGATGTCGTCGAAGGCGACGGGTGGGAGATTCGCGTGTCCCAGATGGATGGGGTCAGGGTAGAGGCCGTGGAACTGGTTGCAGGACCGCGGCAGGCGGGAATCTCGACACCGAAGGCTGAGGGCCCCGGCTAGTCGTAGGAGAGGTCCTCGATCGTGATGCGGACATAGGGGAACTCGCGGGCATGGTGCGACCAGGTGGCGGTCGCCGAGCCGGGGAGCTCGAGTCCGGCGAGGGTGACCGTGGGTCCGTAGTCCATCGTCCACGTCCACAGCGCCCACTTGCGGCGCTTGAGCCGGCGAAAGCGATCGCCCTCAAACCGGACCAGTGACGCGTCGGCTCCGAAGGTGAGCACGGCGTGGGCGAGCGTCTCGCCGATCGTCACCGTCATCTCGGCGGAGCGATCGTCGATCTCGTCCCACTGGACGTACGGCATGCGATACGCGGCCGGGAACCATGCCATCTCGCTCATGAACCGCACGATGGCGTCTTGGTTGGCCTCGGGGCCGCGAGAGTCGACCGACTTCCAGCGGCGCACCGGCCAGACCTGCTCACGAGCGACACCGTCGACGAGCTCGTCGTGTGAGCGCAAGGAGACGAGGGAGCTCGCCTTCACCCGTGCCTCGCGCACCAGGCTGGGAGGGTCGATCGTGTAGCGCACTGCGGCTAGGAAAGACGCCCACGGCTGATCCTCACGCAGCCGAATCTCGCCCTTGCGCTTCGTCCTCACGACCGTGGGAACGACATCCTTTTGGACACCGGCGAAGGCGAGATGGCGCCCGACCACGTCGGGCAGCGCTTCGAGCTCTCGTAGCAAGATCGGCACCTCTTCCAAACCCTCTCGCTCGTCCGGGAGCCTATTCGATCGGGCGCACGTCTTCGAATGGCTCTGCAAACTACTCACCCCACTCACCGGCGATGGCCGATCCCGCGCGGCCCCGCCTCTGCCGAGCGCTGCCCGTTCTTGACCCGGCCGCCGCTTGACCGCACAGAATTGCGTCACTCGCATTCGGTATGGTCGAGGTCATGAGCGATGTCCCCAGATTCACCCAGTCCACCTTCGCCTTCCTGCGCGATCTCGCCGCCAACAACGACCGCGAGTGGTTCGCCGCCAACAAGGACCGCTACGAGGCGCACGTCAAGGACCCGGGTATCGAGTTCATCTCCGACTTCGGTGCCCACCTCGCCAAGATCAGCCCGCACTTCGTCGCCGACACCCGGACCAACGGAGGCTCACTTTTCCGCATCTATCGCGACACGCGGTTCTCGAAGGACAAGACGCCCTACAAGACGAACACCGGGATGCACTTTCGGCACGAGATGGCCAAGGACGTGCATGCCCCCGGCTACTACCTCCATCTCGAGCCCGGCCAGTGCTTCGCCGGCGTCGGCATCTGGCAGCCCGACAGCGCCACCTTGACGAAGATCCGCGATGCGATCGTCGACGACCCTGGCGCGTGGAAGCGGGCGGCGTACGGGAAGCGCTTCACCGACGTCTTCTCGCTGGGCAACGAGGATGTGTTGAAGCGTCCACCGCGGGGCTACGACCCTGAGCACCCGTATGTCGAGGATCTCAAGCGGAAGTCGTTCACGGCCGGACTGCGGCTGACCCAGAAGCAGGTGACGTCGAAGGACTTCGTTGCGGAGTACGCACGGATCTGCAAGCAGGCCTCGCCGTTCATGAGGTTTCTCTGCGACGCCATCGGCGTTCCCTTCTAGGGCCGTCGAGACGGGACGGCGCGCTGGCGGACGACGCTGCCGTGATTGGTCCGTAACATCACGCGGGCTTTGTTTCGTACCCCACGTCGACGCCGTGACCTGTCCGCCACCGGCGACGAGCGTCCGCAGCGTCCCACCGTCGCAGACGTCTCGCAGCTCCGGCGGCTCTTCCAGTTCGTTCGTCCCTATCGGCGCCATCTGGTCATCGCCGTCGTGGGAGTGCTCTTCGCAAGTGGCCTGGGCCTCGTTTTCCCGCGCATCATGGGAACGCTGGTCGACGACGTGGTCGGTCCGGGCGGGGGTAGCACCTCGGACCTGAACCGCACGGCGTTGATCCTGCTCGGGGTGTTCTTCCTCCAGGCGGCCTTCAACTTCGTTCGTGTCTACTACCTGAGCGCCATGGGAGAGGGCATCGTCGCCGATCTGCGCACCCGCACGTATGCGCATCTCATGACGCTGCCCGTCAAGTTCTTCGATCGCCGCAAGACCGGCGAGATCACGTCGCGGCTCACGTCCGACACCGCGGTGGTGCAGACGACGGTGTCGACCTCCTTCGCCGCCGCCCTCGCCCAGTCGATCACGTTGGTCGGCGGCGTGATCCTGCTCTTCGTCATCTCTGTCGACCTGTCGATCACCGTCCTCTCGTTCCTCCCCGTGGCCATCGTTGCGGCTGCGATCTTCGGCAGGCGGCTCCGGCGGATCTCCACCGAGTTCCAGGACAAGGTGGCGGAGGCCAACGCCGGGGCCGAGGAATCGATCGCCGCAGTCCGAGTGGTCAAGTGGTTCAGCGCCGAGGACGAGGAGACCCGCCGCTATCGCGATGCGGTCGGCTCGTCGTATCGCATCGCGTTGCGTCGTGCCCGGCTACGCGCCCTGTTCGGGCCGTTCGTCACGTTCGTCGCCTTCGGGACCCTGGCCTTCGTCCTGTGGCGAGGGGGCCGGCTGGTCATCGCGGGCGAGATGAGTACGGGCGATCTCGTCTCCTTCCTCCTGTATACGCTGATCGTCGCCGGCGCCATCGGCACA
>JBFINP010000083.1:0-11693 GCA_041611095.1 Acidimicrobiia bacterium
GATCGTGTGCACCTTTCGCGACGGTCCGCTGCGCACCGACCTCGAAGAGCTCGGTATTCCGGTCCACGTCGTACCGGAACGCAGAGGCTCCGTGCTGGCGGTCATCCGGTTCGTCCGGGAGATGCTCCGCATCCGGCGAACGCTCACCCGGATCGTGGCGGACCACGAGGTCGACGTCATCCAAACGCACCTGCTGCGCAGCCTCGACTTCCTCCTCGCAGGGCTCGGCCGCCGCGGCGGGCGCCCCGTCGTCTACTGGACGTTCCACAACGAGAACTTCACGCTCCGTCGGGAGCACATGACTCGTCACGCCTGGCTACTCGGACCGAAGCGCTTCGTCTACCGCTGGCTGTACCGTCTCGGCTCGCGGCGGGTGAGCGGGCTCATCGCCGTGTCGGACGAGGTCCGTCGCTCGATGCTGGCCGACATCGGTCCGGTCGATCCCAAGATCGTCGTCATCCCCAACGGTGTCGACGTGGCGCGCTACGAGGGCATCGTCGACGTGGCGGCCGTACGTGGCGAGTTCGGATTCCGTCACGACGACTTCGTGGCGGTGATGGTGGGGACGTTCAAACGCCAGAAAGGCCACGTCCACCTCGTAGACGCCGCGTCCCTCCTCCGGGATACGCATCCCGGCGTGCGGTACCTGCTCGTCGGAGATGGCGAGCTGAGGGCCGGCATCCAAGAGCAGGTGCGCAGGCTCGGCCTCGACGACATCGTGCGATTCGCCGGCAGCCGGCGGGACGTTCCCGCGCTCCTCACCGCAAGTGACTGCTTCGTGCTTCCGTCGCTGTGGGAGGGCCTCCCGGTGGCGCTTCTGGAGGCGATGGCGTCCGGTCTCCCGTGCGTGGCCACCGACGTGTCGGGCACTCAGCAGGTGGTCGTTCCCCGAGTGACGGGCAGGCTGGTGCCCCCGGGCGACGCCGCCGCGCTCGCCGCCGGCCTCGGCGCGATGGCCGACGACCCCGGGCGGGCGGCCGCCATGGGTGCCGCAGGAAAGCGCCGTGTCGAGGCGGAGTTCAGTGCGCACAAGCAAGCGGAGGATCACCTCGAGAGGTTCGAGGCGGACCTGCGTCGAGTGCGCTGACCGGCGACCGCCCGCCTGGAACGCTCTAACCGCCGCTCCGCGACCCGAGCCAGGCGCCGTGCCATTCGATCTGCGCCCCGAGCCCATCATCGAGCGAGACCGTCGGTTCCCAGCTGAGCGCGGCCTTGGCCGCATCCGTCGCCCCGCCGGTCCGTTCCACGTCGCCGGCCTGGGTTCCGTGACGCTCGAGCTCGATCGTCCGACGTGTGAGGCGCTCGATCGTCGCTATGACCTCGAGCAGCGACGTGGCGCCACCACCGGCGATGTTCACCACTGCCCCGGCCGGGACGTCCGCAATCGCGGCACGGATGTTCGCATCGACGACGTCGCCGACGTAGGTGAAATCGCGCACCTGCGTCCCCGTCCCGAACATCGGGAACGACGTGCCGGTGAGGGCGGCGTCGATGAGGCGGTGCATGGCCATGTCCGGACGCTGCCGCGGACCGAAGACCGTGAAATAGCGCAACGAGACCGTCGGTATGCCGTAGTTGCGTGCGTAGAGGCTGCAGAGGTGCTCGGCGGCGAGCTTCGTCACGCCGTACGGGCTGTGCGGCTTCGGCAGCATCTCCTCGTGCGTCGGGTAGGAGGTGGCGTTTCCGTAGACCGACGAGCTGGAAGCGAAGACGAACCTGGCGAGGCTGGGGGGCGTTGCCGAGAGGAGCCGCTGGGTGACCATCAGGTTGGCCGAGGTGTAGGACGCGAAGTCGTCCCACGAGCTCCGCACGCCTGGCTGGCCGGCCTGGTGGAACACGACGTCGACGCCCTCGAGCAGCGCTTCGATGTCGGCATCGAGGAGATCGACCTCGACGATCTCGACGTCGACACCCTCACGCAACGCGGCGGCATTCGACCGCTTCTGGGCGACGTCGTAATACGGCGTCAAGCTGTCGACGGCGACTACGTCCCAGCCGTCTCGTGCCAAGCGTTCCACGAGATGGCTTCCGATGAAGCCCGCAGCCCCCGTCACCAACGCTCGCATCATGACCCCCTGTCACGTCATCGATCCGCGTCACCTGGCCGCACCGGTGCCCTTGGCCCACGGCGGTCGGCAGAGGAGCGCGACCTCTGGTACGGCCCCCCTCCGCTGCGCATTCACGTGGTCGCACAGCAGTTGGTACAACCTACCGGAATCCGGACCCTTCCACACCCGGATGGAGCGCAAGGGCCCGCTGCGGCCCGGCGGCACCGTCCGAATAGACTGCGCGGACCGGCCACCGACGGGAGACCACGTGCGTTGGAGAGAGCGGCGCGTCTCGTACAAGACGAGGATTCTCGACGTGGCCGGGCTGGGCCTCGCCTACAACGACGTCGGCTCCGGGGCACCTGTTGTGTTCCTTCACGGCGGAATCGGGTCCTCGTTCATCTGGCGAGGCGTCACTCCGCACCTGTCCGACATCGCCCGGTGCGTTGCCGTCGACCTTGTTGGCACCGGCGACTCGGATCGTCTGCCACCGGGATCCTCGGGGCGCTATACGTGGGCTTCCCACGTTCGCTACCTCGACGCCTTTCTCGAGCGCCTCGGTGTGACCGGGAAGCTGACCCTGGTGATGCACGGCTGGGCCTCCGTCGTGGGTCTGTCGTGGGCGTATGCCAACGAAGACCGGGTCAGCGGTCTGGCGTACATGGAGGCCGTCACCAGACCGCTCGCCTGGCACGAGATCCACGATTCGTTGCGTGAGGTCCTGAAGATCGCTCGTTCGGACGAGGGCGAGAAGTACGTGATGCGGTCCGACGACTACCTCCAGGACTGCCTCGAGACGCAGACGACAAATGTGCTCCCTCCCGTGGTCGAGGCGGAGTATCGCCGAGCCTTCGGTGCGGCTGGAAGCAACCGGCGAGCGGCGCTCACGGCGGTGGCCGACCTCCCCATCGGTGGCAGGCCATACGAGTCTGCGAAGCTCGTGAGAGCCGTGGGGAGCTGGCTGAAGGAGGTCGAGGTCCCCAAGCTGCTGGTCCTCGGTGAGCCCGGCTACCTCGTGATGCAGTTCGGCAGGCGAGCGGCCGAGCAGATCAGCAACCAGTCGGTCGTGCGGGTGTCCGGTACCCACCTCCTTCCCGAAGAGTCACCTGAACTGGTCGGGATGTTCCTGCGCTTGTGGCTGCAGGATCTGAAGTGAGGCGACGCCCTGGGCACGGCGTCGCCGCGCCCTTTGCAACACTGATACCCTCTATCCCGGCACGGTCACGCACGTCCGTGGGTAGTGGGTCGAGCAAGAGGGGGGTGACCCGGGTTGGGTGAAGGTCAAGGGGTGTGCCTGTGGCTCACAGGCCGGAGCGGGGCCGGTAAGACGACGGTCACCGCCGAGCTGGTGCCAATGCTGGAGAGCCGTGGCCGCACCGTCACCGTCCTCGACGTGGTGCCTGAGCTCGCCAAGCATTGGGCCGAACGGACGAGTGAGGGCAAGCTGTTGCGTAAGGCGTTCGTTGCCCGCGAGGTCGCCAGACATGGCGGTGTCGCCATCTGCGTGACCGTGAGCGCACGCGCCGACGTGCGAGCGCGCGCCAAGGAATTGGTCGGTCCGGACCGCTTCGTCGAGATCTACTTCGACACCCCTCCCGACGTCAGTGCGGGGAGAAAGGCGGAGCGGACGAAGAGGACGCCGCTGCTCAAGCGGCTGCGGCGCCTCGTCCGTCGCTGGCGCCGACGCGGCAAGCCGGGTTCGTCCCATCAAGCTCCGCAGTCGCCCGACGTCTCTCTCGATACGGCCGTGATGACACCGGCGGAGAGCGCCGTCGTCATCTTCGAGTTCCTCGAACGGCACGGATTCGTGGCACCTGTCGCGCCGCAGATGCCTGGCGGCGTCGAGGCACCCGCCACCTCCGACAGGCGCGACGGCTGACGGAGCGCAGCATGGGTGATCCGGGACCGGTGTTCCTGGCCGGAGCCGATCGCAGCGGCATCGGACTCGTCGGCGAGCTCTTGAACGCCCACCCGAACGTGTTCGTGTCGCGGCGGACGCGCTTCTGGACGTTCTACTACGGGCGTTTTGGCGACCTGGGGCAGCCGTCGAACCTCGAAGAGGCGATCGATGCGATGATGCGCTACTCGCGGATCCTGGAGCTAGATCCGGACCGGGAGCGCCTGCTCGCCGAGTTCCCGCACCAACCGGGCACACCGGGTTACGGCACGCTCTTCGAGCTGTTGCATCGTCATCATCTCGAGCGCATCGGGAAGCGCCGATGGGGTGACAAGACGCTCAACGCCGAGCGTCACGCCACGACCATCTTCGGTGAGTATCCGGACGCTCGGATGATCCACGTGATCCGCGACCCGCGGGATCGGTATGCGTCCCAGGCGCTGCATCGCAACGCCTCTCGTGGCGGCATTGGGGCGGGCACGGCACTGTGGCTCTCGTCGTTCCGCCATGCCCGGCGGAATCGCGCGACGTACCCGGGACGGTACGAGGTCGTCCGGTACGAGGATCTCGTGTCCGATCCTGTGACGGTGGTCGAGGGGCTGTGCGCCTTCATCGGGGAGCCGTTCGACCGAGCGATGCTCGATGCGCCCGGGCCGCCGCAGAGCGTCGCCGACAGGGGCGCGGCCGGCGCAGTCCGGGGCCTGGTGCCGGCGCCCGTGGGCCGGTACCTGCGTGACCTCTCGGTCCGTGACATCGCCTTCATCCAGGTGGCGGCGAGGCGGCCGATGAGGGAGATGGGCTACGAACGGACGCCTACGCCGCTGTCGACCGCCGAGCGGCTTCGGTTTGCAGGCGTGGACATACCTCGCGGCGTGGCCCAGATGGCGGCGTGGTTGGTCAACATGAGGCGTCGGGAACGCACCGGCGGCTCGCCCGCGGCTCGCCGCCTTGCGGACGCAGACGACGAGTGAGCGTCACCTCGAGAGGGCGTCAACCGAAGTAACGATAGAGCAGGTCACCGGCCCGGGCGGTGAGATCGTCAGGGACGTCCTCGCCCACCAGGAGCGCGGTCAGGCCGCCCAGCATGCGCCGCGCCGACTGATCCGCGTCACTGGGTGTCCCGGGCGGCGAATGCCGGAGCCGGGTGATGGTCTTCTCCTCGGTTGCGTACTTCTGCTTGTAGCGAAGCAGACCCGGTTGTTCGAGGTCACTCAATCCGAAGTCGAGGAGACGGAGCCCTCGCTCCTGACCGAGCTGGATCCCCTCCCAGAGGAGCCGATCGTTGGGTCGCGCCTCCAAGGACGAGATCTCCGAGGCGTTGAACTTGTAGTACAGGACGTCTTGCCAGACCAGGAAGAAGATCCCACCGATGGCGGCCCCATCGTGGTGGGCGAGGAGTAGGAACCCGTTTCCGGGCTCGACGAACTCGGTCCAGATGTTCCGGAAGAAGGAGTACGGCTGGGCGAGCAGGCCGTACTTGTACTTGCGGACGCGGAGGTGGAGGTCGTAGAAGGCGCGGAGGTCATCCTCGTCCGACGCCACCTTCACGATCACGCCTGCGCCGTCCGCCTTCCTGATCGCCCGGCGCGCCGAGGCGTGGAGCCCCATCCATATGTCGTTCCGGTCGCGCTCCAGGTCGACACCGTGCCATGCGGCCGTTCCGACGGCCGCAAACCTCTCGTCCCGTGCAGGGATGCCGTTGTCGAGGCAGCGCAGGTCGATCCGGGTGCGACCCGTGACGAGATCGCCCATGAGCGTGTCCCAGGTGTCCTCGTCATCGGCGATCGGGTCGCTGTAGTCCGAGAAGGGGAGACTGGAGAGCCGCGGGTCGAGGAAGTCGTCGAGCTCGGCGTAGGCGATGCCTCCGTGCGCAGCCTCACCGTCACGCGCCGCGAGCCTGGCCCTCAATTGGAAGTCGTAGGTGGCAGCGAGGACTCGCGCCCAGGCCGGGGAGTTGAACACGCTCGTTGCCCGTCCGGACACGAGAGCTTCCCACCGCGGGTCGGTGGCGGGGTCGACGACGATCACCGCGGGCCCGGGGTCTTGCGCCGCTGTGTTCGCCTTCTCCGTGGACGCCTCGGAGCGCCGTTCGTGATGTTCATGCATGGGAGCGCTCCTCGCTCAGCCGATCGACCAGGGCGGCATAGGCGGTGGAGATCGCCTCCCAGGAGTAGACGTCGTTGAAACGGTCGGCGTTGGCTGCCAGCGTGCGACGTCGTTCCGGGTCGGCGTGGAGGTTCGCGATGTGCTTGGCCAGATCTTCGGCGTCGTCAGGAACGAAGTACTCCACCTGGTCGTCGTCGAAGTACGAGGCCACGGTCTCGGTCCGCGCTGCGATCACGGGAACCCCCATGGCCACATACTCGAGCAACTTGGTGGGCAGGATCCCGTCGGTGAAGACGTTCCTTCGGTTGGGTACCAGCCCCACGTCGGCTCGGCTGATCGCCCGGGGGAGGTCGTCGACCCCGACCATGCCCTCGCTCAGGGTCACACGACCCTCGAGTGCCAGGTCGTGAATCATCGCCGCCAGCTCGTCGCGGGTGTCGCCGTCCCCGAGCAGGCTCACGTGCAGGTCGGGGAGCTCGTGCTTGAGGAGCCCCGCCGCCGTCACGATGAGGTCGACCCCGTACCGGTGGGTGAAGGTGCCGTGGTAGAGCAGCTCGAACCGCCCCCCGTCCGAATCGTGCGTGTCCGGCAGTTTGCGAAACACCTGCGAGTCGGCCACGTTCATCACCACGCTCACCTTCCCTGCCGCAACGCCGCGTTCGACGAGCGTCTGGCGCCAGCCGTCGGTCACTGTGATGACGTGGGTGGCGAACGCACAAGCGAGGCGCTCCTGCCAGCGAACCGCACGCACCAGCCAGGTGTCCGTTGACGTACCGGTTCGCGCCGCGAAGAACTCCGGCATCAGGTCGTGGAGATCGAGGATCACCGGAGTCCCCATCAGCCGCGGGACGAGTGCTGCGAACACGAGGAAGTCGGGCAAGTTGTGCACCTGGATCGTGGCGAAGCGGCGGCGCAGGTGCATCGCGGTGAGGGCGACGGCCGCCAGTGCGAAGAAGGCGAGGTACTCGGCGAGCTGGGCGGCGAATCCGCGTCCGCGGTGCCGCTTGACGGGGAGCCGGTGGATGTCGACCCCGTCGATGACCTCCCGGCGCGCTTCACCCGTGTCGCGCAGGCAGACGACGCTCACGGCGATCCCGTGCTCGATCAAGGCCATCGCCTCCCGCTGGACTCGCGTCTCGCCGAGCGGGTAGTAGGCGTGCACCACCATGCAGTGACGGTTCGGGCGCCCGCTTTCGGGTTGCATCGCGTCGTCTCCCGTCACCAGGCGATGCCCTGATACCCGGGCTTCGACTCGGCGTCCGGGAGGATACGAACGAGGTCGATGACGGTCTGGTCGTCACGCACCGCATCGGGCACGTCCCTGAACTCCTCGGCGGCGTTGCCGACGACCAGCACCTCGGCGAAAGCGACGACATCGGCGACCGAGGACGCCATCAGCGAGGCGATATGCGGAATCTCGCGCTCGATGTAGGCACGGTTCGCTCCCTTGAGGTTGGCGAGCGACACGTTGCGATCGTAGACCGTGATCTCGTAGCCCTTCCCGATGAGCCGCTCGATCAGCTCGACGATGGGGCTCTCCCGAAGGTCGTCGGTCCCGGCCTTGAAGCTGAATCCGAGCACCCCTACCCGCTTGCGACCCTGGGCCTGGATCATGCGAAGCGCCCGCTCGACGTGCACCGCGTTGGAGCGCATGATGGCCTCCAAGAGCGGGGTCTCGATGTCCGAGGTTCGGGCGTGGTAGGAGAGCGCCCTCAGGTCCTTCGGAAGGCACGACCCACCAAACGCGAAACCGGGCCGCAGGTACGCCTCCGAGATGTTGAGCTTGCGGTCACGTGCGAACACGTCCATCACCTGGTGGCTGTCGATGCCGAGCGTCTTCGAGATGGCGCCGATCTCGTTCGCGAAGGTGACCTTCAACGCATGGAAGGCATTGCTCGTGTACTTCACCATCTCGGCGACGCCGAGTGGCACGACGACCACTTCGGCGGCGAGCTCGGCGTAGAGCTCGGCCACGGCCGAGACCGATCGGTCGTCGTCGCCGCCGATCAGGGTGAACGGAGGATTCCTGAAGTCGCGGAGCGAGCTTCCCTCCCGTAGGAACTCGGGGTTGAGGCACACCCCGAAGTCCACGCCGGCCGTCTTCCCTGAGGCATTCTCCAGCGTGGCGATGACGGTCTCCCGCATCGAGCCGGGAAGCATGGTGCTCCGTATCCCCACCACGTGGTATCCGTCGTGCGAGGCCAACGCCTCGCCGATCAGGGCGGCGACACGCTCGACCTGGCTGAGATCCAGGCTGCCGTTGTCGAGGCTCGGTGTGCCCACGCACACCATCGATACGTCGGTCCCGGTGATCGCCTCGGCGGTGTCGTCGGTCGCTCGGATGCGACCCGCCGCCACGCCATCGGCCAGGAGCTCGTCCAGCCCCTCTTCGATGACCGGACTCCGCCCCTCGTTGACCATCGTCACCTTCTCGGGATTGGTGTCGACGCCGATCACCTCGTGACCGAACGCAGCGAGCGCCGCGGCGGTGACGGTGCCCACGTACCCGAGTCCTAAGACTGCTATACGGGCCATCTCTGTTCCCCCCTCTGTTCAGCCGGCGCTGTCTGCTTCCGTCAGGAGAGCGAGCAACGCATTGCGTGCCGCGCCCCACTGCTCCCCTTGACGTCCCCGGAGCTCGACGATGCCGCGTTCATACTCGCCCAAGCGGCTTCGCATCTCCAAAACGCCGTCGCGGATCCCGGACGCCGTGTTGTCCACATACACGGTACCCATCGAGAAGTAGTCGTTGAGAATGGGCCAGTCGGATGTGATGATCGGGGTGCCCAGGGAGACCGCCTCGCAGGCACCACGCTGCATCGTGTGGTCCCGTGTCGTGAGGCACATCACCGCCTGCGTCGCCCGCAACAGCCCGTAGTACTCCG
This sequence comes from Acidimicrobiia bacterium, assembly GCA_041611095.1. GTDB lineage: Bacteria > Actinomycetota > Acidimicrobiia > Spongiisociales > UBA5794 > UBA6912. The sequence goes on from JBFINP010000083.1 coordinate 8,937, forward strand.
GGTCGGGGACGAACCCGGTGAACCTGATGTTGTCCGGGAGGTCGGCCGGGACGCGGTCGGGAGCTCGTGTTGGGTCCCCGGTGACGTGGAAGGTCACGTCGGGGAGGTCGCGGGCCGCGGCGACCACCTCCTCCAAGGGCTCGTCCGGAGCGAAGGTGTTGACGACGGCGACGTTGAAGTCGCCGTAGAGCGCGACCTCACCGGCCTCGAACGTGGCGGGGATGTCCTGGATCACCAGCGCCCGGCCCCCCCAGCTGCGGATCGTCTCGGCGAAGTGCTCGTTGGTGACGAGCGTGGCCAGGGCGCGGCGCGCGAGCAGCCGATACAGCCAGCGTGGTCGTGTCCAGATCGGCGACATCATCGCGTCGCTGTGGGCGTCAACGACGAACCGCGCATTCGTCAGCGCCGCATACACGGCGACCATGAGCGGTGCCAGGCTGGGCGGGTTCTGCACCAAGACGATGCGGGGCCGCTTGCGCACGAGCAGAGCGACGGTCCTCGCCGCCTGGACGGGGTACTTCACGACCGCGGCGAGCAGGCCCTGGCGGCTCGTCTGCGAGATGTAGTGCACGTCGATGCCGAGCTCGGTCGAGAGCGCCCGGCTGCGCGAGCCCCGGCTCGGGGGCGTCCACGCCACGAACAGGGCATCACGGAGAGTGCTGGGAGCTGGGGCCGTCACGGTCAGACTCCGAGGTGGGTCATGAGCAGCTTGACGTTGACGGCGACGTCGAAGCGCTCGAGGACGATGCGGCGGCCGGCTCGCCCCATCTCTCTCCGCTGCACCGGGTCCCCGAGGAGGCGGTCGAGCGCGTGCGTGAGCGTGCCGACGTCACGCTGGGGCACCAATATGCCGTTGACCCCGTCCTCGACCGCCTCTGGGATCCCGGAGTGGTTCGTGGACACGATCGGAAGCTCCATCGCCATCGCCTCGAGAATCACGTTGGGGATGCCGTCGCGGTCCCCGTCGCCGGCGGTGACGCACGGCAGGGCGAAGAGTGCCGCCGTGCGGTACAGCTCGACTACGTCGGCGTGCTCCAGGGCGCCGTGGAGCCTCACGCGCCCCTCGAGCCCGGCAGCTCGGATCTGTGCCTCGAGCTCGTCCCGCAACGGACCCTCGCCAACGATGTCGCAGGCAACCTCGTGGCCACGGCGCCGCAGCTCATCGCAGGCGGCGATCAAGTAGGTGAGCCCCTTCTTCTCCTTGAGCTGGCCCACGGCGACGATCGAGGGCAAACCCGCCCCGCCTCGGTTTGGCGGCTCGTACCGCTCAGAGTCGAGGCCGTGATGGATGCACACCACCTTGTCGCCGACTTCCGGGTAGGACGCTCGCAGGTGAGCGGCGTTGTACTCGGTGCACGTGGCGACGAAATCGGCGGCGGCGAGCTTCTCGTGGAGCATCACGGGATTCACGTAGATGTCGTTGGCGTGCGCGGTCGCGCTGTAGGGCAGATCGAGCAGGCGCCCGGCCACAAGCGCCACCGTCGCCGCCCGGTCCACGAAGTGGGCGTGGATCCTGGTGTACGCCCGTCGCCGTCCCAGGATGTCGGCCACCTGCACGCCTTCGCCGAAATGCAGCAGCGTCTTGAGCCGAGATCGCAGGCTCGGGTGATCCCTCGTGAGGACGTGCCAGAGGGTGCCGAGAAACGTACGAGGCCGGGTGAAGAGGAACCGCACATGCGACGTCAACAGCTCCCATGGCGAGACCGGCAACACGTAGCGCACGTCGGCGGCCGCTTCGGCTTGGGCCGGTGACAGCCGCCCGTGGGGTCTGCGCAGCGAGACCACGTCCACGGTGACCCCGAGACCGCGGAGGATGCGGATCTCGCGATCGATGAACGTGGTCGTCAGCAACGGGTAGGTGCCGACGACGTAGGCGACGGCGTCCGGCGGTGCGTGCGGAGGAGGGCCTGGCGTCATGGCCCTCCTTCGACGAGCCCGGCGCCGACGGCGATCGGCGTCAGACCCTCGGCCCGACCCAGGAAGCTCGCCATCTGATCGCGGCGCACGGGATCGGTCGGGCAGTAGCGGTCGTTGGCCGGAGGGTTGCAGCCCTTGGTGACGCCCGCCTGGGCGAGGCGGTCGATGTCGCCCTGGAAGATCGAACCGTTGTCGTCGACGAACCAGTTGCCCGGCCCGGGGTCGACATATCCGTAGGCCCTGACCAGGAAGGCGGCCATCTGGCCACGGGTGACCTCGTCGGACGGGCAGAAGTCGTCATTCGCCGGCGGGTTGCAGCCGAGCGTGATACCCGCCTCGGCGAGCCGGTTGATGTCGTCGTGGAAGATCGACGTGTCATCGTCCACGAACCAGTTCTTGGAGGCGGCTGGAAGTCCCAGCGCTCGCACCAGGAACGCGGCCATCTGACCACGGGTGACGTGATCGTCGGGGCAGTAACGGTCGTTCAGCGGCGGATTGCAGCCGAGGGTGATGCCCTCTGCGGCGATCGCCTCGATGAATCCCTCGTGGACGTTGTCGTCGTCGTCGACGAAGCTTCCGGAGGAACCGGGCGGCGGGGTCGGGCCGCCGGGGACTCCGCCCTCCTCGTAGGCACCGAGGTCGGGATCGGATCGAAGGTTCCCGAGGATGTCCTCCGGTGGCGCCGCGTCGGGGTCGGCGGCTCCGATGGCGGGGCTGCCGGCCGGGATCTTGCCGTACGTCTCGACGAGGTCGACGAACACGTCCCGCACCGTGGAGTTGCCGTCCGCAAACGCGCTGCCATTCCAGGTCGGGGTGACGAGGCCGGCTTGGTTCGTCTCC
>JBFINP010000084.1:0-11481 GCA_041611095.1 Acidimicrobiia bacterium
ATCCGGAGACGACACTCGTCACCTGCATGCTCGACGCTTCCGAGCTCGGCATCGACGGGGACATCGTCTGGTCTGTATGGGTCAACGGCGACGAGGTGTGGGCGTCGGCGCCCACCCCGACGCGCTGTGCCCCCGAACCGACCACCCCCGAACCGACGACCCCCGAACCGACCACCCCCGAACCGACGACGACGACGACGATCGCCCCGATCGTTGAGGAGCCGCCCCCATCGGTTCCTGGGTCAACGACGACCACGACCACGGCGCCGCCGCAAGTCAACACCACCAAGCCTCCACCACCGGCGGACGTCTCAGATACGACGATTGGGTTCTTGGTGTCACCCGACGGCCCACCGCCCACCATCGGTACGACGACGGGAACCGGCACCGAGGTGGTCATGGTGGCGGCACAGGAGACACTGCCCGCCACCGGCATATCGCTCGGGGTTCTCGCTGCATTGGGGCTGACGCTCCTCGGCGTTGGCGTTGCCATCGAAGCGTTCAACCGAACCAAGGTCGACTGACATCGAGGCGGGAGGAGCCGCGTGACTTGTTCCCGGGGCTACTCGTACCCGCCTACGGCGGGTCCGTACGCAGAAACCCCCGCCTGACGGGGGTTTCTGCGTGTCTGTGGGTGGCGCGTTCCAGGCCGCATCGGTGCTACGGCATCTGGATGCACCAGGCGTCGAAGTCGTCGGTGAACGTCTTCACCCCTCCCTCCACGACCGTTACATGGAAGAGGCTCTTGACCTTGTACTTGCCTCCGTCCTCACACCTCCGTGCACGGATTCCAGGCTTCGAACGCATAGTCGAGGGGAATCGCGGTGGTCTTGTCCAACGGATCAGCCGTTGCGGGCGGCGCTGACGAGCCCGACGACGAGGGTGACGAGCATGGCGGATATGAACGCCCCGGGCCCGAGTTCAGGCCCACTCCTTCACACGAGCCCTGATCGACTCGCCGCCGAGAGCCTTGGTGACCGAGATGCGGAAGTGGCCGTCTACTACGAAAAACCGGTCTCCAACCTGGTACAGCTCCACGGGCTGGTAGCCCGCCAGACCGTGAGCCACCCCATATGCCTTCTTCCACCGGGTTCGCAACGCATCGCTGGCAGGTTCGAACGACGTGGTGAAGGCAAAGGGCTTGTTCACGCTGCCGACGATGCTCGAGATCGGGACGCTGCACTCGCCGCGCTCCTGCGGTGACAGCGTGCGCTTGTCGGCCATCACATCGTGGAAGGGCACGAGGCGAGCGTTGCGCCCGGCCAAGCGGGCGAGCCGGAGCTCACGGCGCGCGCTCCGCCGCGCCCTGGCGAACGCCTGCTCTGCCTCCTCGCTCCACACGCTCGGGTCGTCCCAGAGCTCGTCGGGCGCAGCCGGTCCGGCGACTAGGCGCGCCGAACGCCCCCGTGATGTTGTCAATGGCCACCGCAGCCCGGTCCGAGCAGCGGAGCGCCCGGCCACAAAGCCGACGATGGTGCCGACGCCGATTCCTGCGCCAGCGGCGACCAGCGCCGGCCACATGCCGGCTCCGGCATCCATGATCTCCGCAAGGGCTCCCATGCCCCAACCGTACGCATCGAGGGGCTGGGTACGACAGACTCAAACCTTCTCGAACGCGCGTACATCGGAGCGCCGCTCTTCGTGAGCTTCGCTTCTGGCGGCACGCAACGAGCCCGTCACCTTGCGGAACTCGAGGTTGTCGTCGAACTGGAGGGCGAGACACGTGGCCGTTCGGTTCCCCTCGCTCCATCCGCCTGCGGTCGGGGTGAGTGCGTTGATGAGCCACGGCGTGGCACTGCGTTCGACGCCTGCGTACTCACGAAACACCCGCTCGCACGCAGCTCGTGCCTGAACCACGGTCTCGACGTCGCCGGGGAACGCGTCGCCCTCGAGTTGCACAGTTCCGAGCACCTCGTAGTCGTGGGGTTCGTCGCAGTCCACGAGAACGACGTCGGTCACCTGGGCGGCTCCCGGGTCCTGGAAGCACGAGCCGACCGGAAGCGCCCCAGTGGTCCCCGGCCCAGGGGCCAGGGTCGCCGTCAGCACGAGTACTACGAATCCGACCACTACGGCGAGTGCCGTCACGGCTGCGACCGATCTCCACGATCGAGATCGGGAGCGCCGGTCGGACGACGTCAGCGGGCGTCGCCCCGAGCAGAGCCGGTCACCGGCAGGATCGAGGTGTCGTCGGCGAACTGGAATACGAGGCAGTTGGCGACTCGATCGCCCTGGTCCCAGCCCTCGGCGGTCGGGGTGAAAGCGTGGAGGAACCAGATCGAGGTGGCATACGGCGCACCCACGTATTCCTCGAACACCGAGGTGCACGTTGCGATCGACTGGTCCCACACTGCGTCCTCGCCGGGGAACTCATCGCCCTCGATCTTCACGGATCCGATCATCTCGAAGTCGTGGGGCTCTGAGCAGTCGAGCTGTGGGACGTCGCTGACCACCGAGACGCCGGGGTCGTTGAAACACGAGCCGACGCTCAGCGGACCATCGGACCCGGATGTCTGGTCGTCGACGAGTCCGGCAACGAAGATGGCTACGCCGACTCCGACCACCAGTGCGCCGATTGCCAGGAGCAGGCCGGTACGGGGTGCCGCCTCAGGAGCCGCGGGGTCGCCGGCCGGGAAGCGTGAGGGTTCCGTCGTCGGCGAATCGCTCGATGCATCGTCGCGCTCGAAGCCGAAGGGCGAGTCGTCGCGGTGATAGGTCGCTTCGTAGTCCATGGGCTCGACGTCGTCCCGGACGGCGGCCGGCGAGGTGTCGGCGGGCGGGAAGGTGTCGATCCGGTCGACCTCATGGCCGGGGTCCGCCGAGCGCCTGTCCGGCGTCCATTCGTCGGACTCGGGTCCGGGGCGGGCCGTCTCCCGCTCCTCTCGAGGGGGGTCGGGGCGTGAGATCCCCTCGCGTGCACGGCGAATCAGATCGTCTGAGCTGAAGCCGTCCCGGTCTGTCACGGGATCCACCTCCCGTCGCTGCGAGCCCGCGGGAGCTTCGCCGTCGTTGGCCCGTGGTCAGCTCTGACCATACACGGGCACTGTTCCACCGTTTACCACCGCCGACTGCGGACTCGCCAGGAAGTCGAGCACGGCGGCGATCTCGGCCGGCTTGGGCCAGCGCACGTAGTCGGCGTACGGGAGTGCGGCCCTCGCGTCCTCGGTGTCGATGACGGCAGGCAGCACGGCGTTGGCCGTCACGTTGGTGTCGTACAGCTCGTTGGCCAGGGTGCGGATCAGGGCGACGACTCCGGCCTTGGCGACGTTGAACGCCGCCTGGCCCGCCGATGCGTCGACGGCAGATCGGCTGCCGACAGCGATGATGCGGCCCCACTCGGCTTGGAGCAGATGGGGGATGGCCGCCCGGACCGTATAGAACGTCGAACGCAGGTTGAGGTCGAGCATCCGATCGAACCGGACGTCGTCGGTCTCGGCGACATCGCGGCCGCCCGCCCAGCCACCGACCAGCGAGCACACCACGTTGATGCGGCCGAAGGTCTCCGAAGTCTCCTTCATGAACCTCGTCACGGCCTCGGGATCGGTGCAGTCCACGCGGCGGAGCACCATGCGGTCGTCCTCGACGTCGACGCTGCGTTCCAGCGCCGTCGCCTCCTCCGGCACGAGGTAGGTCACCGCCAGCTTGAAGTTGCGGCCGAGCAGGAGGGGCACGAGCGCCTGACCTAGCGCACCCGTGCCTCCCGTGACGATCGCCACGTTCTCGGTGAGCATGAGCCCACGTTAGCGAGGCGGCGCAGATGCCCGGCCCGCGTCAAGGAGTGACGCGCTTGAAGCGTTCGGCGAGCTCGTGTTCGGTGCCGGCGCCGGCTTCACTCGCCCACGTCCTCACCCTCTCGCCGAACTCTGCCGCCTTGTCGGCGCTCTGATCCGCTCCGCCCATCGTCGTCGTGCCTTGGGATGAGTGGCAGAGAAGAGCGGCGATCTTGGCGGTGATGGTCTCGCCGATGGGCTCGACGTGATCAGGTGCATCGGCCGACCACAGCAGCACGGCCGCCGGCCGGTGGGCGTCGAGACCCAGATTCGGGAAGAACAGCGGATCGCGTGCGGCGATCACGGCGTCGAGCGTCGCAGTGCCGGTGGCGCGGTGGTCCGGATGGAGCTGGTACCGCTGCCACGGGTCGTGCGTCACGAGGACGTCGGGCCGGGCGAGGCGGATCTGGCGGCACAACTCCTCGCGTAGCGCCATCGTCGGCTCCAGCTCGCCGTCGACGTGATCGAGTTGGATGATCTCACTAGCCCCCAGCGCGGCTGCCGCGCGCTGCTGTTCTCGTCGCCTCGTGGCGGCCACCTCGGCGGGATCGGCGTCCGGATCCCATGTTCCCTTCGAGCCGTCGGTGACGATCAGCATCGTGACGTGACAGCCGTTGGCCGCCCACTTGGCGAGTGTTCCGCCGGCACCGAACTCGATGTCGTCCGGGTGGGCGCCCACGGCCATGGCCCGTTTCGGGACCGGGAGCGGATCGGCTTCGGGCCGCAGGTCCCCATAGAGGTCGGAGCTCACGGGAGCCTCGTCGCCAGTGGGATCACATCGGCCAGCCAGGCCCCTTGGGGCAGGATGCGGGCCACGGCGAGGTCGGCGGCCGTGTCGAGGTCGAGGGCAAGCCCGGGCCGGACGACGACCGTCGCAGCCGGGCTGGCGGCGAGGTGGCGGGCGAAGCTCCCCGCTCCGTAGGAAAAGGAGAACTCGGCGCGATCGGCGACCAACGACGTGCCGCCGTCGTGGGACGGACACAGCACCGGGCCTCCCGCCAGCGCAGCCCAGGCGACAGTGAGATCGCCCGGCGTGAGCACGGGAAGATCGGCGTGGAGCACCGCCCATGGCCTCTCTCCGGCGGCCGCAACGACGGCACCGGCGGCGGCGTCGAGGCTCTGGGGGTGAGGCTCGTCGACGACGTCGACGCCGAGGCGACGCGCCCACGCCTTCACCCTCGGATCGGAGGTGACCACGACGGGCTCGGCACCGGACGCGGCAACGCACCTCGCCGTGTGGGCGGCGACGGCCTTGCCGAGCCGAGTGCGGCCGCGGGCGTCGATCACCGAGGCGAGCCGGGCCTTGGCCACGCCGAAGGGTTTGATGGGGATACCGACGAGGGGAGTCACGCCGGATCGGGGTCGGCGAGCACGGAGGCCAAGGAGCGTCGCTGTGGCGCAGCGTCGTCGTCCCATTGCGCAAGCTGAATGAGCAACCCGTGGGCCGATTTCGGGTGGATGAAGGCTTCCTTCCAGTGCTCGGACGAGAAGTCGCGGCCCACTATCTCGTAGCCAAGGGCAGCCGCAGTCTCCACCGCGGCGGCGATGTCGTCGACCTTGAACGTCACGTGGTGGGGCCCTTCGCCCCGCGTCTCCAGGAAGCGAACGAGGAAGTGGTCGGCGGCAGACGGGTCGAGCGGTTCGAGCAGCTCGATCTTCGGCCCGGTAGGGAGATCGAATTGCACCCATCGGAAGTGCTGGGTGCCGTGGTGTCCCCCGGTGCGATACGTCGCACCGAGAAGCTCGAGCAAAGGCAGCACCTGCCGTACGTCGTGGACCGCCAGAGCGAGGTGGTCCAGCCGCTCGACATGCGTGGTCAGGCCGGCCGGTGCGCTCGGCGCAGGATCGGGAATCATGACGGCGGAGGTTACCGAGTCAACGGTCCCGGGAAGGCGCGCCCGAGCCTGAGCACGCGCAGGCTCTATTCTCCTGGGCGTGAAGCGGAAGACGAAGATCATCGCCACGCTCGGTCCGGCCGTAGCCTCCTACGAGGCGATCCGCGAGCTCGTGTCGGCCGGGATGAACGTTGCCCGGCTCAACTTCAGCCACGGCACCCACGAGATGCACGAGCAGTACCTGTCATGGGTGCGTCGGGCGGGTGAGGACCTGGAGGAGCCGGTCGCCGTGCTCCAGGACGTTCAGGGTCCCCGCATCCGTATGGGAACCTTCCCCGATGGCGAGGTGGAGCTGGCGCCAGGAGACGATGTCGTGCTCACGCCGGGCGAAGGCGAAGGCTCCGCCTCGAAGATCCACATCGAGCACCTCGATGCCGCCGACCTGTCCGCCGGCGCACCGATTCTCATGTGCGACGGGCTGGTCGCGCTCGAAGCGATCAACCGCAAGGGGAGCGACATCGTCGCCCGCGTCATCCATGGCGGGGAGCTGCGGGACCACAAGGGTGTTGCGTTTCCCGGTACGCCCATCCGGATCCCGGCCGTGACCGAGAAGGACGAGATCGATCTGGCCTTCGGCGCCGAGATCGGGGTCGATCTGATCGCAGCGTCGTTCGTGTCCTCGGGCGCCGACATCCGCCGGATTCGCCAGGTCGCACCCGGCACACCCGTCATCGCCAAGATCGAGAGCGCCGTGGGGTACGGCAACCTCGACGACATCCTCGAGGAGGCCCACGGCACGATGGTCGCCAGGGGCGATCTCGGCGTCGAGCTGTCCATGGAGAGCGTTCCCCGAGCGCAAAAGGACATCCTCGCCCGCACCAACGCCAGGGCCCGGGTCTCGATCACCGCCACCGAGATGTTGGAGTCGATGACACACTCGCCCCGGCCCACCCGTGCCGAGGTCACCGACGTGTCCAGCGCAGTGCTCGACGGTACCGATGCCGTGATGCTGTCGGCGGAGACGGCGATCGGAGAGTATCCGGTGCGGGCGGTGAAGATGATGGACCGCATCTGTCGCGAGGCCGAGCTGAGCCCGGACTACGGCCGGGGGCCCGAGATCCATTTCCTGGAGGACCGGGCGCGTTTCGCGTCGGCGACGGCACAGGCGTGCGTGGATGCCGCCGCCAATCTCGGGCTCGGGGCCATCGTCGCCTTCACCGAATCCGGCTCGACGGCCCGCCTGATCTCGAAGTACCGGCCGCGGGCCGACATCTTCGCGTACACGCCGCACGAGCGGACGTACCGGAGGATGGCCCTCTATGCAGGCGTCACCCCCCTTCCGTTCCACCCGGTGGAGTCGACCGACGAGATGATCGCATACGCCGAGCAGAACCTGCTCAACGCCGGCATCGTCAAGCCGGGAGACGGCGTCGTGCTCGCCGCGGGGATCCCGCCGAACCAGAGCGCATCGACGAATCTCATGAAACTGCACTCGATCGGGTCCACGACGCTCGGGGTGCCGGGCAGCGATTGACCCGCCTCGCTGCGAGGCCGACGGGGCCAAACGGTTCGATCGAACGCCCTACCATGCCGCCGACTCTTCACCCGAGGGAGGTTCGACAGCACATGGGTCAGCCCATCGAGGTCGCAGCGACGCGTCTCGGCGACGTCGTGATGTTCGACACCGACCGCAGCATCACCGGGCAGGACGGTGCAGCCTTCGAATCTCGCGAGACCGCCGAGGCCGACTCGTCATTCCCTGGACAGCTCGCGGCACGGCTGTTCGTGGCGGATGGGGGGATCGATCACGTCTTCGTCGCGTCGAATCAGGTCGTTGTGCGCCGCAGCGTCGGCTGGTCCGACGACGCCGTCGACGAGGTCGGCAGGGTGATTTCCGACTTCTTCCTCTTCTATCCGGACGCCGCCGACTGAACTCCGGCTTGCTGAGCGGCTACGGCGCCACGGTCGTCGTCGTTGTCGTCCCCGGGTCCGGCGGCGGCTCCTCCGGCGGGATGTACTCACCCGTCAGCACCGTGACGGATGAGCCGGGATCGCGGAAGGCCCCGGCTCCGGGCTCCTGCGACCGGACCGTCCCGGCCTGACCCTCGTCGGAAACCTCGATGGTCCCGCCGTCCACGATGACGAAGCCTGCCGCCTCCAGGGCGGCTTTGGCGTCGTTGAAGCTCAGCCCGAGCACGCTGGGCACCTCGATCGGACACACCGTGTTCGACCCGGGCATGTCGCACGGGTGGACGCGGATGATCTCTGGACCCGGCAGGTAGCGGTGGGTCCACGACTGGCGCTCGACGGTGCCGTCGGGCATCGTCATGATCCGAGTCACGTCCACGGTCCAGCCTTCCCACCCGGTCTGGTCGACGACCTGGCTTCCGGGCCGGACCGCGGAATCGGGTTCGAAGACCGTCTCTGGCTCGGTGAAGTTGTACCGGTCCGAGATCTCGGAGTCGCAGTGGCGCCCACCGTTGTTCCCGAAGAACTTCACGGTGATCGAGGTGGATGAGTACGACGTATCGATGATGACCACCGAGTCCGAGTCGTTGCGAAACACGAGGTCGGGCTGAGGCCACGAGATGGTCGCCTCGCGGCCGGCGGGGTACCGAGAGAAGTAGTAGCTGTGCGGCTGGTGCGAGACGTCCTCGTAGCAGCCGAAGAACACGGCGTTGTAGAACGTGGTGGCGAACTGGCTGACACCGCCGCCGACATCGTCGACGATCTCGCCCCGCAGGATCATGGGCGCCGGAACGTAGCCCTTCTCGACGGTGCGTTCCCCAACATGGTTGTTGAGCGAGAAGGACTCACCCGGCCAGACGATGGTGCCGTCGACCGCATCTGCGATGAGGTGAATGTTGATCACGCGGTCTTGCCCGGGCGGATGCTCGGTGGTGAAGGCGGAGACCCGAGAGATGGGGCCCATCGCCCTCGCTTCCTCGGTCGTGAACGATGCCTCTTCCCCGACCCCGAACGGGTACTCGCCCACATCTGGGCCCGAGCCGACCTCGCGCAGCCGGGCTGCGACCAAGGCCGGATCGAGGACTGTGGCACGTTTGGACGGGGCGACGGTCACGCTCTCGTCGCTGTTGATGATGAAGCGTGCATCGACTGCGGAACGCTCGATCTCGCTGCGGTGCGGCTCGAGCAGCTCGAGCACCACGTCGGGGTCGAACTCGACGACGATCTCTGCAGATGATGCCTGAACGACACGAGACCGGATGGCAGATGTGAGCTCGGCGGTGGTGAACTCGATCTCGACCTGGGGATCGTCGGCGGTCAGCACGATGGGCCCATCGACCAGGCTGCGGGCGGCGAGCACCGCCGCATCGACGTCGGCCGGCGTGACCTGGGGGATGATGTCCCCGGTCGGAAGCGGGGCAGGAATCCGCTCCACCTCGAGCAGGCTGTTGCGGACGATGGGAAACGAACCCGGTCGATCGAGCCCTCGTCCAGCCCGCGGATAATCGGGCTCGACCTGCCCGTCGATCACCTGGATGCCGCCTTCTTCGGCGGGGCGGCCGATAGCGACGGTCTCCCACGTCTCGAAGATGCCGTCGAGCGCCTCCTCGTCGATCGAGACGTCGGCAGGCACGTCGATCGTGGTCCGAAAGGATCGGACCCACTCGGCGAACTGGTCGAGGAAGCCTCCCTCGCGCCGGGCTTCCATGGCCACGGCCACGGCCGGGACCTCGTCGATCTCGAACGCGACGTCCTTCGGATCGAGGTCGAAGGGGCGGTCTTCGACCAGGAACGGAGCGGGTGTGTCTTGCAGCATCGCCTCGTGCTCCGCCAGCTTGAACAGGGCATCCTCCTCGCCAAGGCCGCCTACGTGCACCCCCATCACGGTCACGTTGGGTGCGATCTCGCCCGAGTTGAGGGCGCGGGCAGCGGCGAATACGAGGAGGGGGAGCACGATCGCAGCTGCGACGATCGCACCCGCGACCGCAATGCTGAAGTGACGATTCATCGCAGTTGCCAAGGGGTATCCGGGGTGTGGCCCAGCGGCATTGTAATGCCCGGTGAGCGCAGTTCCGTCTCACCCCGCACCTACGATCGAAGCTGTGAGCGGATTCCCGGCGGTGGCACCCGGAGAGCCGATCGTCGTCTCGGCGACGGCCTACGTCACGTGGCTCCGATGCCCTGAACAGGCACGCGGCAGGCTGGCCGGTGAGTACCCCGAGGACACTCCGCAGTCGTTCCGTGGGGCGCTGGCGCATCGGGTGTTCGCCCGCCATCTCGTCGACGGGCCACTGGCGCCCGACGACTTCGGGCTCACGTGCCGGGAGGAGATCGGCCGGGCGCTCAACCCGAAGCTCGGTCCGCTCGGTCTCAACAGGCCGAGCCGGCTCGAGGCGGTGGTCCGCGAGGTCGGAGAGCTCTACGAGCGCTTCAAGCGGTTCTCGACGGAAGGGTTCAGTGGTGCGGAGGTGACGCTCCACCATGAGGCGACTCCCGGGGTCACGTTGCGCGGGGTCGTCGACGCCGTCTTCGATGCCGCCGGTGGCGTGCGGCTCGTGGATTGGAAGACCGGCGCCTTGGGTGCCGCCGAGCCGCAGCTCGACTTCTATGCGATGGTGTGGTGGTTGGAGCGACGGGAGCTGCCTGTGCTGGTCGAGGCGGCCTCGGTTGCCACGGGCGAGCGATTCGAAAGGAGCCCGAGCCTCGACGACGTCGATGAGACGGCGCACCGGGTGGCGCGGCTCGTGTCGGACGTCAGGATGGCGTTCTCTCGCGATGACGGGCTGGAGGCCGTCGGTGGTCCGTGGTGCCGGTACTGCCCGCTGCTTGCGGGGTGCGCCGAGGGGAGTGCTGCGATGCGGGTGGTCGGCTGAGCGACCTCGAGCCGGGCGACGACTGCCATACTCGCGGGCTCCATGCCGACCCTTCTTGCGCTCCATGCGCACCCCGACGACGAGAGCTCCAAAGGTGCGGCCACCGTTGCCCACTATGCCGCAGCCGGAGTGCGTTGTGTTCTCGTCACGGCCACCGGTGGAGAAGCGGGGGACATCCTCAACCCGGCCATGGATCGCGACGAAGTCAGGGAGCGGCTCGCCGAGATCCGGCGAGGGGAACTGCACGACGCCGCTGCGATCATCGGGTTCTCCGAGGTCATCGAGCTGGGCTACCGGGACTCGGGAATGCCCGACACTGAGCCGAACGGCCACCCGGCCGCGCTGACGAATGCGGATCACGACGAGGTGCTCGGGCGACTCGTCGAGCTGGTGCGCCGCCACCGACCCGAGGTCGTTCTCGGGTACGACGATCACCGCCGATACCCGCATCCCGACCACCTCGCCGTGCACCAGCTCGGTCTGGAGCTCTTCGAGGCCGCCGCCGATCCGGACCGCTATCGGGAGGCAGGTCCCCCCTGGGCCGTGGCGCGGCTCCTCGCTCCCGTCTTCACCGCCCGCCGCATCCTCCGCTTGCACGAGGCATGCGTGAGCCGCGGGATCGAGTCACCCTTCGAGAGATGGCTCGAGCGCATCGAGGACGACGACGAGGCACGTGAGCTGATCGCAGTGGACGTCTCCGACACCCTGGAGGTCGGTCGCGAAGCCCTGCGCGCCCATCGCACCCAGGTCGACCCGGACGGTTTCTGGTTCAGCATCCCCACGAGCCTCGTCGCCGAGGTGTACCCGTACGAGGACTTCGAGGTCCTGAGGGCGAGGGTCCCGGTCCCCTCAGGAGCCGACGACTTGTTCGCAGGGCTCTGACCCCGATGAATCAGCCGATAGCGCGTGTGGTGTAATCGGAGCGATGGTGTTCCCGACCACGCATGACATCGGTCGCTTGAGGCGCATCGCCGAGCTCCTGGACGCCGCGCCGTTCGCCGATCCGACGGCCGACGAGACCAGCCGTGAGCTGGTGCG
>JBFINP010000085.1:0-10720 GCA_041611095.1 Acidimicrobiia bacterium
CCCGCCGCGCTCGCTCGTGAACGCTCCGGTCACGTCGAAGTGCCACAAAGACCCGTCCCCGGCCTCCGCCACGAAGTCGATCTCGACGCCCGTCGAGAGCTTCTTGTTGCGGGCCACGACGGTGAAGCCGCACTGGGCGAGAACATGGGCGGCGAGATCCTCTGCCTTGCGGCCCTCACGCACAGCGCGGGCCAGCGGGTCGATCTCGTCATCGCCTGCCTTGATGGCGGGAAGAGCCACTCGCAGGCGCTCCCGCCGCTCTGCCGTTCGCTCCAAGCGCTCCCGTTCCTCGGCCACGCGGGCCTTGGCCGCCGTCACGTACTCCTCCTCGGTTTCGCACCCGACGAAGTGGCGGTGGGAGCGCAAGGCGGCAATCGCGGTGCTCCCGGACCCGATGTACGGATCGAGAACCAGGTCGCCCTCGTACGTGTACAGCTCGATGAGGCGGCGGGGCAGCGCCACCGGGAACGGAGCGGGATGACCCACCCGCAGCGCGCTCTCACTCGGGATGTTCCAGACGTCGGTCGTGTAGCTCATGAAGGCCTCGCGACTCAGCGACGAGACGGACGGCCAGCCGCGCTCGGCGCGCAGCCGGCGGGAGACGGCGCGATCGAAGCGTCCCTTGCTGGCGACGACGATGCGCTCCGTCATATCCCGCAACACCGGGTTGGCCGCACTCTGGAACGATCCCCACGCCGTCGAGCCACTCAACCCGTCCGACTTCTGCCACACGATCTCACCACGGAGCAGGAGCCCCAGGTCCTCGAAGATCCGCACGATGTCCGCCGCCTGCGAGCGGTAGGGACGGCGGCCGAGGTTGGCGATGTTCACCGCGATGCGCCCGCCCGGCTCGAGCTTGGCGACGCAGCGGGCGAACACCTCCTCCAGGCGGGCGAGATGGTCGGCGTAATCCGTCGGGACGTGGCCCTCCCCCATCGCCTCCTCGTACGCCTTGCCGACGAAATAGGGCGGTGACGTGACCACGAGCGCAACGGAGTTGTCGGCGACGAGATCGTGTCCGGCGAGCAGCTCCTCGGCCCGGCCACACCAGATCTCGTCCGTGTGCGGCGGCGGGTAGTGGACATCGTCCGCCGTCGAGATCTCCGGCGGGGTGAACCTCGCATAGAAAGCCGAGGCGTCGTGGTTCTCCCGACGCCCGACGCCGAAGCTCGACGTGCTCGTCGCCCGGCGCCCCACGGGCTCGCCGCTGCTCACGTCTCGTCACCCCAGCTCGCAAACATGCTGCGCACGTTAACGGCAGGGTGTGACGGGATTCGGGAGCCAACCGCCGCAACGTGGGTAGCCTCGGCGCCATGCTCCGAGAAGCGGCCACATCGACCCCGGCCCGCCTCGTCATGGAGACCGTACTGGCGGGAGCCGAGCCCGCCGTCGTCACCGACCACCTCACCGACCCCGAACTGGTCGTCACCTGGTGGCCGGTGCAGGCCACCATCGACGCCGCCACCGGCGACTACGAGTTCTCGTGGCCGGACCAGGAATCGACGCTCCGCGGTCGCTTCACCACCCGAGACCGTGGCCGCCGTGTGCGGTTCACGTGGCATTGGGATCACGAGCCGCTCCACCCGGTGCGGACAGTCCTCGTGACCACCGGAGCGGTCGAAGGAGGAACGCACCTCACGATCACCCACGGCGACTACGGCCCGGACGACGACGAGGAGCGCCGCAGCCACTTGGAAGGCTGGACCCACTTCGTCGGCCGCCTGACCGAACAGATCACCTGACGCGCAGCGGCACGGCGCGGTTGCGGCACGGCGCCTTCGGCCGGCCTCAGGTGGTGCTGCGATAGCTCCCCAGCACCTGGAGGTGCGCCAGCGTCGCCGGCGGCGGATCGATGACGGCCGCCAGCGCCTCCGGCCCGGGGGCGTGGACCAGGTCGACGAAGAACCTGTAGGTCCACGCCTCGTCGCTCGGGCGAGACTCGATCCGGGTGAGGTTCGCTCCCCGCAGGCCGAGCTCGGTGAGCGCCAGCGCCAGGGCACCCGGCCGGTGAGCGGTCGTGAAGACGATCGTGGTCTTGTCGTCGTCCGGATCCACCTGCGGAGGCCCCGGAGCGATCACCAAGAAGCGTGTCGTGTTGTGGTCGCGGTCCATCACGTCCCTGCGCAGCTCGACCAGCCCATGGGCGGTACCGGCTGTGGGCGGAGCGAGTGCGGCGACGGCCGGATCACCCAGCTCGGCCACCTCGCGCACCGCACCGGCGGTGTCGGGCCGCGCCACCGGGTCGATGCCGAGCTCGAGCAGCGTTGCCTCGGCCTGCGCCAGTGCCTCCGGATGTGAGCGCACCTCACGAACGGCCTCGACCGTTGCGCCGGGGATGCCCAGCAACGAGTGGCGAACCTCGATGAGGTGCTCGGCGATGATGGCCAGCGGCTTGTGATCGGCATTGCCGGGCAGCCGGTCGAGCACCGGCAAGACACTCCCCGTCGTCGAGTTCTCCACCGGCAGCACGAGCCGATCGACCTCGCCGCGCTCCAACGTCGCAAACGCCTCGGCGAAGCTGTGCACCCCGACGTGCTCGTCGCCCGGAAACAGCGCCCCGGCGACCCGGTGGCTGTACGAGTGGGCCTCGCCCTGGTACCCGATCCGCATCGCCCGGAGCGTAGACCGGCGGCACCTGGGGTGCGGAGGGCCGCACGAGTCCGGAAGTTCAGTGTCCTCTAGACGGGCGCACCTCGAGGCCACACCGCCAGCAGTCCCCTGGAGCCGATGTCGCCGGAGATGAGTCGCGCCGAACGTGTGTCCAACCGTCGACGGCTCTCGTACGGCAGCTAAAGCTGGGCGAAATGTCCGTACACTCTTCCCGCCGTGAACCGATCCGCCACCGTCGTCACCGTGCTCGCCGCATCGTACGTTGCCGCCCAGGTGCTGGCCGACGTGGCGAGCCTGCGCATCGTCGAGGTGTTCGGCGTCACGATGGACGGGGGCACGCTGATCTACCCGTTCACCTTCACGTTGCGCGACCTCGTCCACAAGGTGGCCGGCGTGACCACGGCAAGGGTGCTCATCTTCACTGCCGCTGGGATCAACGTCGTGATGGCCGGCCTCTTCTGGGCGGTGGCGGCCCTCCCCGCCGACATGGAGGTCGGCCCGCAGCTCGAATTCGGAGCGGTGCTCTCGCCGGTCTACCGGATAGTGCTGGCGTCGATCATCGCCGAGATCGTCTCCGAGCTGATCGACACCGAGGTGTACCGCCGCTGGGTCGCGACCTTCGCCGACCGCTGGCAATGGGGTCGGGTGCTCGCCTCCAACGCCGTCGCCGTACCGATCGACTCGGTGATCTTCGCCGTCGTCGCCTTCGGCGGCGTCATCCCGGCGGGCGCCGTAGTGGCAATCATCTGGGGCAACATCCTCGTCAAAGGGATCGTGACGGGCATCTCGGTGCCCTGGATCTACCTCGTGCGTGCGCCGAGGGAGGAGCCGGAGCCCGCCGCAAAAGGCTGATCGTCCCTCCGAAAAGGACCAAGGAACGGCGAACCACGGTGCCGTGGGGGTAAACTGCCGCCTCGGGCGCCCCTGGATCTCATCGCGACATCCCGGGTCGCCCACTGCCCGGACCGCTTGGGCACACCAGATCGAGGGAGGCTGCTCTCTCGACGCAAGTGACCGACCGAGCCGGGCGGACAACATCGGACATGAACGGAGGATCTCTTGAGATCTCGCATCAAGTTCATCGCCCTCCTCGCCGCACTCGTCCTCGTAATCGCCGCTTGCGGTGGTGACGACGACACCGGCGATGACGGTGGTGCGACCACCGCAGCCCCGACCGAGACGACGGCTGCTACAGACACGACGGCAGCCCCGACCGAGACGACGGCTGCCACCGACACCACGGCTGCGCCTGACACTACGGCGGCTCCCCAAGCTGGCGGGCTGATCTGTCAGGTGACCGACGTGGGTGGCGTCGACGACAAGGGCTTCAACGCCTCTGCCTGGGCCGGGGCACAGCGTGCCGCCGCCGACTTCGGGGCCGAGGCCAAGGTGCTCGAGTCGCAGGCCGAGACCGACTACGAGGTGAACATCAACTCGTTCATCGATCAGGGCTGCAACCTGATCGTCACGGTTGGGTTCCTCCTGGGTGAAGCCACCGAGGTTGCCGCCAACGCCAACCCGGACATCGAGTTCACCATCGTCGACTTCGCCTACGAGGCGCCGCCCCCGAACCTCAAGGGTCTCGTCTTCAACACGGATGAGGCCGCGTTCCTGGCCGGCTACGTCGCCGCGGGCGTCACGGAGACCGGCAAGGTCGGCACCTTCGGAGGCATCAACATCCCGCCGGTGACCATCTTCATGGATGGCTTCGCCCGTGGGGTTCGGTACTACAACGCCGAGAAGGGCACCAACGTCGAGGTCCTGGGCTGGGACCCCGACACCCAAGAAGGCTCCTTCACCAACAACTTCGAGAGCCTGGACGACGGCCGTGCCTTCGCCCAGAACCTCGTCGATGAGGGCGCCGACATCGTGATGCCGGTGGCCGGCCCGGTCGGTCTCGGCTCCGCCGCCCTGGCATCCGAGCTGGGCACCTTCTACATCGTCGGTGTGGACGTCGACGGCTTCGAGGCCGATCCGAACAACGCTGCCGTGTACCTCACGTCGGTGCTGAAGCGGATCGACAATGCCGTCTACGCCGCTGCCGACGAGGCGGTCAACGGGACACTCACGAGCGACCTGTACGTCGGCACCCTCGCCAACGAGGGCGTCGGTCTCGCTCCGTTCCATGACCTCGAGGGCATGGTGTCGAGCGAGCTGCAAGCCGAGGTCGATGCGCTGGCGCAGGCCATCATCGACGGAACGGTCGACGTCAAGAGCTGACGCCACCGGCGAACGCACGAAGAACTGCGGGGTCCCCGATTGGGGGCCCCGCAGCCGTTTGGGCGGCCACTCAACGGCCGACTCGGTGTGACCCGCCGATCGCCCGCACCGCCGGAAACCGACGGTCTCTCGGCACTAGGCTGACGGCCGCTCAGGCTGCAATGATCCGGGGAGGTGCCGATGGGCGACGAGATCCACGAACTCGCCCCTTGGCCTGATCGTTACGTCGCCCGCCTCATAGACGGCGCCATCACCCTCGCTGTAGCTGCCGTGCCCTTCCTCGTTGCCTGGGACCAGTCCACGGACGAGATCGGGACGCCCGCAACGTGGATCTGGATCGGCCTCGTGGCCGCCGGCATCTACACCTTGTGGAATCGCGTCTGGCTCGCATCCCGGACCGGGGCGAGTATCGGCCAGCGGCGCGTGGGGATCATGACCCACAAGGTGACGACAGCAGAGCCGCCGGGCCTCGGCACGTCCCTGCTACGCGAGATCGTCTTCTACGTCGTGTGGCCAGTCTCGCTGGTGTTGGGATACCTCGACGAGGGACGCCGAACGATCCACGACCGCGTCGCCGGTACCCGCGTGGTTCGCGAGACACTGGCGATGCAGGCGGCGGAGCATCACGAGAGGCTTGAGCATCTCGAGCTGAGGGGCATCACGAAGCGCTTCCCGGGTGTGCTCGCCAACGACAACGTCAACCTGTCGGTGAGCACCGGCGAGATCCTCTGCTTGCTCGGCGAGAACGGCGCCGGGAAGTCGACGCTGATGAACATCCTCTACGGCTTGTACTCAGCGGACGAGGGCGAGATCCTCGTCAACGGGAAGCCGGCGTCGTTCCACTCTCCCGGTGACGCCATCGCCGCCGGCATCGGGATGGTGCACCAGCACTTCATGCTCGTCCCCGTCTTCAGCGTGGCCGAGAACGTCGTGCTCGGCGTCGAGCCCGAGAACGCCGTCGGCATCATCGACATCGACGAGGCGCGTGACGACGTCCGCACCATCTCGGCGCAATACAACCTCGAGGTCAACCCGGACGCGGTCATCGAGGAGCTGCCCGTCGGTCTTCAGCAGCGCGTCGAGATCATCAAGGTCCTCTTTCGCGATGCCGAGATCCTCGTGTTCGACGAGCCGACCGCAGTGCTCACGCCACAGGAGGTCGACGACTTCTTCGGGATCGTTCGCAAGCTCAAGAACGACGGCAAGGGCATCATCTTCATCACCCACAAGCTCAAAGAGGTACTCGAGATCGCCGACCGCATCGCCGTGCTCCGACGCGGCGCCGTGGTCGGCGAGGTCTCTCCCGAGGTGGCGACCGAAGCACAGCTCGCCGAGATGATGGTCGGCCGCCCGGTCGAGCTGACGGTCTCCAAGGATCCGGCAACGCCGGGTGAGCCCATCCTCGGGGTCAGCAACCTGAAGGTGCTGAACGTTCATGATCAGCTGGCGGTCAACGACGTTTCCTTCGAGGTCCGCGCCGGCGAGATCGTCGGCGTCGCCGGCGTCCAGGGCAACGGGCAGACGGAGCTCGTCGAAGCGCTGACGGGTCTCCGTGAGATCATCGGCGGCACTGTCACGATCAAGGGCGTGGATCTCACCCATGCCACCCCGCGCCAGATCCACAAGGCGAGCGTCGCCCACGTCCCCGAGGACCGGCAGCGCAGCGGTTTGGTGCTGGGCTTCACGTTGACGGAGAACTTCGTGCTAGCCGGCTACTACGACGAGCCCTTCTCCCACGGCGTCCGGATGGACTGGGGACGCAGCCGGGAAGAAGCGAAGCGGCTCGTCCAGGAGTTCGACGTGCGCACGCCGTCCACAGAGATACTCGTGAGCAACCTGTCTGGAGGTAACCAGCAGAAGGTGATCGTCGCTCGCGAGTTCGGTCGCGACGTCGACCTCGTCATCGCCAGCCAGCCCACTCGAGGGATCGATGTCGGATCCATCGAGTTCATTCACGAGCGCATCGTCGAGGAGCGCGACGGAGGGGCCGCGGTGCTGATCGTCTCGACAGAACTCGACGAGGTGATGGCGCTCTCCGACCGGATCCTCGTGATGTTCGGGGGCCGCATCGTTGCCGAGAAGCGCCCCGAGGAGACGACGAACGCAGAGCTGGGTCTGTACATGGCAGGAGCGACGAGCAGCGCATGAGCGACGACACCAGGTCCGATCGCGAGCCGGTGGAAGAGGTTCCCGAGGGAACCCCGGGGGGCGACACCGGCACGTTGCTCGAGGACATCACCGGTGCCGGCCGCACCGGGTGGCGATCCAACGTGCTCATCCCGTTCCTCGCCATCGTCAGTGCCCTCATCGTCGGTGCGATCATCATCGCTCTCGGTGACCTGGATACGCTGCGCCTCTGGGGCTCCGACCCCGGGGCGGCTGCCAGCGAGACGTGGACGCGCATCAGCGAGGCATACAAGGCGCTGTTCCAAGGGGCCGTGGGGGGCGTCAACCCGATCTCGGAGACCTTGACCCGCGCCGCCCCGCTGATCCTCGCCGGTCTCGCCGTGGCGATCGGCTTTCAGGCCGGACTCTTCAACATCGGCGCCAACGGACAGATGCTGATCGGTGGGATGTTCGCCCTCGTCATCGGATTCCAGTTCGAGCTGCCGATCTTCATCCACATCCCGCTGGCGATCATCGCCGCCCTCATCGGAGGCGCCATATGGGGTGGGATCCCCGGTTACCTCCGAGCGAAGACCGGAGCACACGAGGTCATCACCACCATCATGCTGAACTTCGTGGCGCTGCGGCTCGTCGACTACCTGTTGACCGTCGACTTCTTCCAGCTCGAGGGCCGCAACGACCCCGTGTCGAAGAGCGTTGCGGAATCGGCGCGGTATCCGAAGCTCGTCGACTTCCTCAACCCGCGCTACCGGGTCCACATCGGCATCATCATCGCGATCATCGCCGCCGTCGTGATCTGGTGGCTCCTCTATCGCTCGACCATCGGATTCGAGTTCCGGGCCGTCGGGGCGAACCCGGACGGCGCCAAGTACGCCGGCATGAATGTGGTCGTCCTGTACGTCGCCGTGATGGCCGTTGCGGGGTCGATGGCCGGTTTGGGCGGCGCCGACCAAGTGCTGGGGACATTGGGGAGAGGCACACCGAACTTCGTGGGCGTGATCGGGTTCGATGCGATCGCGTTAGCACTACTGGGGAGATCCCACCCCTTCGGGGTGGTAGCGGCAGGCCTGCTCTTCGGCGGGCTCGCCGCCGGGGGTCAGGCGATGCAGGCGGCGACCGACGTCGGGATCGACATCGTCCAGGTGATCCAGGCTCTCATCATCGTGTTCATCGCCGCCCCCGCCCTCATCCGGGCGGTCTACCGGGTGCGGGTCGACACCGCCGCCGCCCAGGTCAGCACGGGGTGGGGCGCATGACGGCGACGGTCGCCCCCACCACCGCCGATGTCAGGACACCGGCCGAGATCCGGCGGTCAAAGATCCTCGCCGTCGTCTACCTCCTCCTTGCCGCGGTCACCGTTCTCGTGTTCGGGTTGGGGTCCGAGGGCTCTGCGACCTTCGTGCTGAGCCGGTCCCAAGACGCCATCCAGGTTGGAGAGGTCGCGATTCCCGCCAGTGGTCTTGCCTACCTGGTCGCTGCGATCCTCGTCTTCCTCGGCGCCCGGCAGTGGGTCCGCGGCTTCGGCTCCAGGACCAACTTGTTCCTCGCCATCGGTATGGGTCTGTTTGCGATGTCGTTCCTCGCCTGGGCCGCTTCCGACCAGTCGCTGAGTCTCGTCGGATTGCTCCAGGAGTCGATCAAGCGTGCCGTCCCCATCACCTTCGGAGCGATCTCCGGCGTGCTCTGTGAGCGGACGGGAATCATCAACATCGGGATCGAGGGGATGCTACTGGCGGGCGCGTTCACCGGTGCCATCGTCGGATCCACCATGGGTGCGGTTGCGGGCATGGCCGCCGCCACCCTCGTGGGTGGTCTGCTGGCCGCATTGCTCGCGGTCCTGGCGGTGCGGTACCGGGTCGATCAGATCATCGCCGGCGTCGTGATCAACATCTTCGTGTTAGGGATCACGTCGTTCTACACGTCGCAGATCCTCGTCAGCAATCCGCAGTTGAACGACGCCCCGATCATGCAGGCGGTGGGTATCCCGCTCCTGTCGGAGATCCCGCTCGTCGGTCCGGTGCTGTTCGACCAGAACATCTTCGTGTACGGCATGTACGTGCTGGTCGCGGTCACGACGTTCGGGCTGTTCCGCACCAGGTGGGGATTGCGCACCCGATCCGTCGGTGAGAAGCCGCGAGCCGCCGACACGGTCGGTATCAACGTGTTCAGCATGAAGTACTGGAACGTGATCCTCGGCGGCTTCGTCGCCGGCTTCGGTGGGGCGTACTTCACGATCGGGTCCGTCGGCCGCTTCGACGAGAACATGACCGCAGGCCGTGGCTTCATCGGGCTGGCCGCCATGATCTTCGGGCGCTGGCACCCGATCGGTGCACTGACGGCAGCCTTGGTGTTCGGGCTCGCCGACTCGCTGCAGGTGAAGCTCGGCATCCTCGACACCGCCATTCCGTCCGAGTTCCTCGCCATGGCGCCCTACATCGTGACGATCGTCGTGGTCGCCGGGCTCGTCGGGCGTAGCCGCCCACCGTCGGATTACCAGGCGTACGTCAAGGAGTAGGCACCTCCCCGGGCTGCAGGTCGACGCCGCCGCCGCTCGCTAGCGTCTCCCCCGCAGCCGACAGATTGGACCCCGCGCATGCCCACCCCGCACATCTCCGCCGCTCCGGGCGACTTCGCCGACGTCTGCCTGCTGCCCGGCGATCCGCTGCGCGCCAAACACATCGCCGAAACGTTCTTCGACGACGTGCGCGAGGTGAACGCGGTCCGCAACATGCTCGGTTACACCGGCACGTACCAGGGCCGGAGCGTCTCGGTGATGGGCACGGGGATGGGCATCCCTTCGGCATCGATCTACGCCAAGGAGCTCATCACCGAATACGGCGTCGACAAGCTGATCCGAGTCGGCAGCTGCGGCGGCATCCGCGAGGACGTCGGGATTCGCGACGTCATCATCGCGATGGGCGCCTGCACCGACTCGGGTGTCAACCGGGCTCGGTTCCGCAACCTCGACTTCGCCGCCATCGCCGACTACGAGCTGCTCCGCGCCGCAGTGGATGCCGCCGAGGCGAAGGACAAGACCGTCCGGGTCGGCAACGTGTTCTCAGCCGATCTCTTCTACCACCCGGACTCCACCCTGTTCGACACGATGGAGAGCATGGGCGTGCTCGCCGTGGAGATGGAGGCCGCCGGTCTTTATGGCGTCGCCGCCGAGTACGGGGCCCGGGCACTCGCCATCCTCACGGTGAGCGACCACGTCCGCACCGGCGAGGCCACCTCGAGCGACGAGCGGCAGTCGACGTTCAACGACATGATCGAGATCGCCCTCACCGCCGTGGTCTCCCTCGGCTGACCCCCCCAAGAAAAAGCTCGGCGCAGCGGTGACCCGGCTCAGCGCAGCGGTGACCCACCTCGGCGCAGCGGTGAGCCTCTTCAGCGCAGCGGGAAGAACACAGGGATGGCGATCATGGCGATCACGATGGTCGCTGCCGTGAGCGGAGCTCCGACCCGCGTGAAGTCCCCGAAGCGGTAGCCGCCCATGCCGTAGACCATGGTGTTCGTCTGGTAGCCGACCGGCGTCAGGAAGGAGCACGAAGCGGCGATGATGATGGCTACGGCCAGCGGTCGGAACTCGAGCCCGGCCGCGGCGGCCGTGGCGGCGGCGATTGGGAACATGAGCACCGCCGCGGCGTTGTTGGAGAGCAGTTCGGTGGCGATCACCGTCGCCAGCAGTATCCCGAACAAGAGCCCGAGATCGCCCCATGCCGCAAAGGCGTCGACGAGACCTCGTGACACCGCATCGGCGAGG
>JBFINP010000086.1:0-9526 GCA_041611095.1 Acidimicrobiia bacterium
AGGGCATCGAGCTCCCCCTGGGCACGGGCGAACGCCACGAGCGCTTCCACCAGTGCGTCTTCCTCGCCCGTCGGAACCGGCAGTTCCGTGCCTTCGATCACGAAGTAGTCGCCGTCAACCGTGCCAGAGAGGACGAGCGGGGTGTCGGTCCACGAAACCGCTCCCTCGGTGACGATGTCGGCCTCGGGAACGGTCGACAGGATGAGCCACCGCCCGGCGCACTGCGGCGGGAACGACTCGGCGAGGGCTTCGCAGAGCAGGGGGCCGGCCCCGTCGTCGTAGTAGGTGCCACCCACGGCGACGGCGCCGGGTGGCCTCGTGTCGAGGAGCATCCCGATGCTGAGCGGTGCCGGATCGGCGTCCGCTGTCGTCGTGCTCCCTGTGAGCGACGTGGTCGTTGCTGACGTCGTCGTGGCCGCCGCCGTTGGTGCCGGGGCCGTGGTCGTGCCCTCGCTGTCGGTGGTCGAGCCGCAAGCAGCGCCCACGAGCAGAACCGCAACGAGGCTGATCAGGTGTCGCCGCACCATGTCAGCCTGCCACATCGGGCGGCTCCGCGCAGTCCCGCCAGGTACGGTGAGTTGGTGCAGCTTTCGTTCACCGACCTGCAGAAGGCATTGATCGATCAGGGCGTCGTGGTCCAGGACATCGTCGCTGAGATCGCCGATCTCTCGTCGCCGACTCGGCTCCCGGGATGGTCGTGCTCCGTGCTCGTCGGTCACATGACCGCCGGCCTGGAAGCGCTGTGGCGCTGGTCCGGAGAGGATACAGCCGGCCGCGTCCAACTCGACGCCGTTTCGTATTGGGACCCGGCTGCGGCGGTAGCCGAGCCGAGCTCGAACTGGGCCATCGAGTACGCCGCCAAGCGGACGGCAACCGCGCTGCGGCAAGGTCTCGAGGGAGCCATCACCCGGGCCCGTACGTGCGTGGTCGAGACATCGCCAGCAGCGCCGATCGTGCCACCACTGGGGCCGGCGTGGCTCCGTTTCGACGAATTCGTCGCCACCCGCGTCGTCGAGCTCACCGTGCACAGCCTCGACCTCGCCGAAGCCAACGAAACCCCCAGGCTCCCCGCAGTGACTGCGACCCAGACAACCGCGGCGATCCTCGATCATCGACTCGCCGCACCCCGACCACCAGACCTCACCGACGACATCGCGTGGATCGAGGCTGCCAGCGGGCGTTCCGCCCACGCCGACCACCGGCTACCGGTTCTCTCCTGACGCGTGGCACGGAGAATGCTGCGGATCCTTGCCCCCGCCCTCGTGGTCGCCGTGCTGGGGCTCGGCGCTCTATGGCTGTTCCAGCGCCGGCTCATCTACTTCCCGTTCGGCTCCGCCGGATCACCCCCGGGCGGTTGGGAAGAGGTCGGTCTCTCGACCGACGACGGGCTGACGTTGTCGGCGTGGGTGCACCCTCCACCCGAGGATGGCGCCGTCGTGATCGTCTTCAACGGCAATGCCGGCAACCGACGTGATCGGCTGGGACTCGGCGAGGGGCTCGCCGCTGCCGGGCGTGGGGTCGTCCTGGTCGACTACCGCGGTTATGGCGGTAATCCCGGCTCACCCTCGGAGACCGGGCTCGCCGCCGATGCGGTCGCGGCCGCCGACTGGGTCGCTGCCAACCTCCCCGGGCACGAGACGGTCTACTTCGGCGAGTCGCTCGGCGCCGCAGTTGCGATCCAGCTCGCAACCCAACGCCCACCGGCGGCGCTCGTACTCCGGTCGCCGTTCACGTCGCTGGGGGACGTCGGCGCCCACCACTACCCATTCCTCCCCGTTCGGCTGCTGCTGCGAGACGACTACCCGTCTCAGGAGCGCATCCGGAGCCTCCACATCCCGATTGCCGTCATCGCCGGCTCGGCGGACTCGATCATCCCCACCGAGCAGTCCCGGGCGATATACGAGGCGGCCCCCGGACCGAAGACCTGGGTGCTGATCGAGGGAGCCGACCACAACGACGTCGCGCTTGTCGAGGGGACCTCGGTCGTCCAGGCGGTAACCGACATCCTCAGCTGAGGACGCGATCGGCCTCGTTGCGCAGCTCGTCGACATCCGCACCGGTCTCCTCACCGAGCACCCGGCGCAACGCGGGTGATGCATGCTCCAAGACGTCGGCGAGCTTGCGGAGCACCGACCGCTGCGCCTTCATCCGGGCCGTCTCGTCGGCGGGCGTCACCAGATCGTCGACGATGGAGCCCTCGGCTCGCGACGCCACCAGGGGATCGGCGACGCCGCGCACCCAGACCAGGGTGCGCCGCCCCGGACCTCGCTCGTCCACGATCGGCTCGACGGCGACGACCTCGTCGGATCGAACGTACTTCCCGTATCCGAGCGCCACGAGCTGGCCTGTCTGGATGCGCACCTCAGGCCTCCTTCCATCGCAGTCGACGCTAGCGAGACGGTGAGACATCTCGCTCGCCGTCGGTCTCGGAAATGCCCCGGCCGGTGGCCGTGTTGACGCTGGAACAGCGCCGGCACGAGGAGTGACGATGAATCGACAGGACTTCCCAGCACCGTCCGAGGGCTTCGTGGTGACCCACACCCTCATCGTCGACGACATTGCGAGGTCGGTCGACTTCTACGTGAACGTCCTCGGAGCCACCGAGATCATGCGAATCCCCGACGGGCCCGCCATCCTCGGCTTCGCCAACACGTGGATCATCATCAACGTCGGCGGCGGGCCGACCGAGGACAAGCCGACGGTCGTGCTCGCTCCCCCCGCAGATCCGGATCTCATCGACAGCTTCATGAACGTCCGCGTGGCCGACATCCAAGCGATCTACGAACGGTGGCGCGCCGCAGGAGCCGCATTCCTCACACCTCCGCAGGACCGCGGCGCCGAGATCAGGTGCTACGTCCGTGACCCCGACGGCTACCTCATCGAGGTCGGGCAGTCCACGGGTTCGGTCGAGGGCACAGACCCGTCGTGAGCACCGACGACCGGAGGCGGAGTCCGATCGCCTGCACGCTCGATGCCGGGACGGCGATCTCGCAGCTCGGCGAGTGGGCGGCGGTTCGCGGCGACCTTCTCGCTTCGCAACCGATACCGGACGGCGTCATCCTCACGTTCCCGATCCGCGTGGCCGATGTCGTCGAGGATCTCGCCCGGCGCGAGGCCGTGTGCTGCGGGTTCCTCACCATCACCACCGACCTGACCGGCGACATGATCTCGGTGTCGATCAGCTCGCCAGACCGGGCAGCCGCACCCGTGATCGCGCTGCTGGCCGGGGAGCTGTGAACCAACCGTCTCGGAGCCACCGGCCCATCGCCGTGCGATCTGCGATGGCCAAGCCGAGTTCGGGGCCCTAGCCGCCTCAGTGGGCATCTCGGCGAGTTGGGCCAGTTGCTGCTGGTCGTTGTCGCCCACCGGCCGGCCATCTCGGCGAGCACATCGGCAGGTAGCGGGTCACCGGTGTCGGTGGAGCGAGGCGTCAGGACCTCGGAGAGGTGGGGCCTCGGCGGGACCTTGGCCTCTATTCATTAGTTCCTGATTTCATTAGTCATCAACTATGCGTATAGGCCTGTCGCACGACCCGCCCTCGGGCAGCCCTCCCTCGACGTCTCCCACGCCGAGGTGTGGGGGGTCGCCTCAAACGACAACGACGTGCGGCTGGCCCGTGGTGGTTCGGAGCGCTATCGCTCCGGTCGGCATGACGACGACATCGGCATGCCATGGAACGAGAACTCGACCGGCTCCCAGTGAGCGGTCTCGCAGGAGGTAATCCGCAATGACGCAAGTCGCCAATCGACCAGCCGAGATCGAGGCCCCGCCTCGCTCACGGGCGGTGGAGCCGCCCCCACCCCCGCCGCCCCATCCGCACTTCACCTTGGGCTCCATCGCGGTGGTGGGCGTCGTGCTGGCTCTCCTCGCCGCCGTCATCGGAATCGCTGCGCTGTTTGCGCTGGCCAGCCGTGACTCTCTCGACGACGGCCGGGTCGCCGAGCTCGTCGACGAGCGAGTGGGCGAAGTCGCCGCCGTCGCCGCGCCCGCCTTCGACACGGCGGTGATCCCAGAAATCACACCAAAGGCCGAGTTGCAGCCGGCACCAGCCGACGAGGTGCACGTCTCCAACGCTCCCGAGGTCGCACCGCCGATTACTCGCACGACACAAGCGATCGTCGAGGTCGACTTCGAGCTCGTCGAGAACGTCACTGCAATCGACCCCGAGACGGGGGTCGAGTTCGAGACGTGGGGCTATCGCAACCTGGACGACGGCACGGTGGTCTCCGGGACGCCCGGTCCGATGGTGCGTGCGCGCGTCGGCGACCTGCTTCGTTTCACGCTCACCAATCCGGCGAGCAACACCCAGCCGCACAACATCGACCTCCATGCCGTTACCGGCCAGGGCGGTGGCGCGGCGGACACGCTCGTCGCTCCCGGCGAGACGAAGACCATCGAAGCTCGCCTGCTCTATCCGGGGATCTTCATGTACCACTGTGCGGCCGGCGACGTGCCGTCCCACATCGCCCGCGGCATGTACGGCGGCATCCTCGTCGACCCCGAGACGCCGCTACCGGCTGCCGACAAGGAGTTCTACGTCGTGCAGAGTGAGTTCTACACGACGTCGACCGAGGCGGGTTTGGCCGACCTCGATCGAGCGGCCCTCACCTCCGAGCACCCGACGATGGTCGTCTTCAACGGCGCCAAGGGTGCGATCGCCGGTGACAACGCCCTTCAGATCGATGTCGGGGACCGCGCCCGGTTCTACTTCGTTAACGCGGGGCTCAACCTCGATTCGAACTTCCACCCCATCGGCTCTCACTGGGATGCGGTGTGGCCTGAGGGTGCCCTGCTGGCCACGCCCATTCGCGGCTCACAGACGACGTTGGTCCCCGCAGGTGGCGGCGTGGTCGTGGACCTTGTGGGTTACGTGCCGTCGGACATCATCCTCGTCGACCATGCGCTCACCCGAACGTTCGACAAGGGTGCCGTCGGCATCGTTGCGGTCAACGGCGATCCCGACGTGGAGATCTTCGAGGCGATCGGCGCCGCTGCGGAGGCACCCGACGAGGAGCCGACGGCCGCACCAGCGGCGGGCGAATCCGTGTCGATCGTCGCGGCCAGCTTCACACCGCAGCCCTTGGACGCGCCGGACGAGTTCGCCGCTGGAGAGGACCCGGCCGACTACTCCGTCAATGTGCTCACCGTTCCCGTCGGCACCACGGTCAGCTGGGCGCAAGATGATCCAGGACAGATCCACACGGTGACGGCCGTCGACGGTTCGTTCGACTCCGGATTCCTGAACGAAGGCGAGTCCTTCTCGTACACGTTCGCCGAAGCCGGTGAGTTCGAGTACTTCTGCGCACCCCACCCGTGGATGCGCGCCAACGTCATCGTCGAAGATTGACGAGCTCGGTAGGAGCGAGGGGGGCTGGAATGTCCGGCCCCCTTTGCGCGTTCGGTGGACCGGATCTCGGGCTCGGGAAAGCGGTCGCTGTGTGGAACTGACGTACTGGTATCTGGTCCCCATCGCGATAGCGATCGCATGGCTGGCCAATGGCGCCGGCATCGGCGGGGCGACGTTCTTCTCGCCGCTGTTCATTCTCGCCCTCGGGCTCGAGCCGAACGTGGCGATCGGTGCGGCGCTCATCACCGAGGTCTTTGGATTTGCGTCGGGTGTGACGGCGCACATGAGAGCGCGCACGATCGACTGGATGGTGGCGCGCCTACTCGTCCTGGCCTCGATACCCGCCGCCGTGGCCGGCTCGCTCCTCGCCGGCCTCATCGCAGCCGACGTGCTCAAGGCGATCCTCGGCGTCGGACTCCTGGCGATTGCGGTTGCCTTCCTCCGCCACCGGGATCAGTCCCGCGAGGATGAGAGGATCGCTCGTGGCGAGGACGTGGTCGAGCCGACCATCGAGCGCCGCATCATCACCCGCGACGGTGAGGTCATCGACTACCGGCTGTGCCGGCACAACGAGGGTCGCTGGTTCGCAGGCCTCGGTGGGCTCTTCGTCGGCCTGATCTCGACCGGTCTCGGCGAGCTGAACTCCTATGCGCTCGTCATGCGGTGCCGCATCCCGACACGGATCGCGGTGGCCACCAGTGTGGTGGTCGTGGCCGCAACGGCACTCGCCGCTGGCATGACCCACCTCGTGTCGTTCGTCACCGAGGGAGGCTCCGACCTCACTACCGTCGCCTCCGTCGTCATCTTCACCGTGCCCGGGGTCGTCATCGGCGGGCAACTCGGCCCGCTCGTCGCCCAGCGGATCGAGGGCGTCCGGCTCATCCACTTCCTCGGCTGGCTGTTCTTGGCCGTTGCCGCCCTGACACTGGGCGAGGCTCTGCTGGGAGCGTGAAGGACCTCTCACCAGCCGAGGGTGCCGGGAGCTCCCTTGAACGGCCCCTGGATCTCCGAAGTGATCCAGCCGCCGTAGAAGTCACCGGGCTGCGCAACCACGCGCTCGTCATCGATCCAGCAGGCGTCCATCTTGGACGGGTAGAAGGCGAGGTGGTTCTTGATCGCCTCGTAGCCGGGAGATGGCTTGGGGTACGACCACGCCGCCGCCGATAAGCGAGTGCCTTCGACGACGACGTCCCAATAGTGGGCCACACCCTTGAACTCGCAGAACGTCCTGCGCTCATTCGGCTGCAACACGCCTGCTGCGATCGCCTCCGGCGAGACGTAATACACGGGTGGGTGGCTGGTTTCCAGGACTCGTTGCGCTTCGGTGGTGTCGACGATCGACGCTCCGCCGGCTTCGATACGGATGCGGCGCGCGCTGGGATCGACTCGCGGCGGCCGCGGATAGTCCCAGACGGACTCCGTCACCCTCGCAGCTCCTTCTCGAGTCCCGCAACCGCCTTGTCGGCGAGCTTGGCGAACGTGCCGCGGAGCAAGGGCTCCGCAAGTCGCAACGGTCCCTTCAGCTCGAACACGGCGCGATAGTCGATGCGAATGTCGCCTTCTGTCTCGGTCAGATTGAGCGTGTCCGTGCTGGTGAACCGAGCCGTGCCGCCGCGGACAACGACCCGGTGCGGCGCGTCCATCGTGACGACCTCGTACGTGGTGGTGAGCTTGCGTCCCATGAACTCGGCAACGAGCTCGAAGGTCGATCCCGGTGCGATCGGCCCGGGCGACGTGCGACGCGCCGACAGGATGCCGGGATCCCATTCGGCCGTGTTCGAGAAGTCGGCGATGTAGTCGAATACCTTCTCGATGTCGCCCGGCACCACGATGGTGCGGTCCATGGTCGTGGCCATATCGCTGTCCCTCCCGTGTGGTGCGATGTATACGGTACGAGGTGGCGGGTTGGATGGCCGAAGCTCGCAGGACGCGGCCGCCCGCCATTGCAATCTAAGGTGCGCTCCCCATGGACGACGCCACCCGACTCGCAGCCGCTCAGCTCTCCCGCATGCGGGGCATGACGGTCGAGTACCACCGGCGCTTCTTCGGCGACATCCGCTTTGCGATCGTCACTATGGGCGGTCTCTTCGTCCTGGGATTCTGGACCGTTCCCGCCGCGTTCTTGCTGGTACCCGTCGTGGCGTTGTACTCGGCGGTGCAGACGGCCTTCGATGCGTCGTACCTGATCTTCGCCCGGCAGTACGCGGCCCGCCTCGAGCGCTACCTCAACGAGCGCACCGGTGAGACGATCCACGTCGGTGCGGCGATGGAGGAGGCCTACCTGTTCCCTCTCGATGTGCGCAAGATCGTGACCGCCGCAGGTGGCCGCGGGTTCACGTGGTTCGGTTTCGTGACGCTGTTCTACACCGCCCTGGGCCTCGCCGCCGCCGGGTTCGGCCTCGCTCTCGGCTACACGCAGTTCCTCCATTTCGAGTCCGGGTCGTGGACCGGTGCCTACCTCGCCGTCCTGGTCGTGCTCGCCGTCCTCGCCCTCGGTGTCGGTGCCTGGTGGTTCGTATCCGGCGAAGGCGAAGGCCGCCTCCGCGAAGCCCTGGACCGGTTTCCGGCCGAGAATGGCTCGGTCGCCGGGGGAGCTGGCCGAACGGGCGACACTGTGCCGGGCGCACCTGGACTCGGGCGCGGCGACGGTGACCGGTGATCTCACGGTGTCCCCTGTGAGTCGCGCCCTCCTGGCCGAAAGCAGTTGGCTCAGAGCCGCAGGAGCAGCACCAGCAACAACATCGTGGCCGCAGCGCCGAGGGCGGTGCGGATGGCGTTCCAGCGGTTCCAGCGCAGCTCGAAGTCCTCTCGCGCCCGGGCGAGGGCGCCCCGGTCCATCCCGTCCAGGTCGAGCGACTGGACGGCATTGTTGAGGGGGATGTTGATGGCCGCCGTGGGCACCTGAACGCCGAGGACGTACACCGCGGCAGCGGTCACGGCGAGCACCTGCTCCGCCCCGTCGAGGTCGATGAGGCCGAGAATCGCCGTGGCGAGCACCGACATGACCGAGCCGATCCACGCCAGCATGAACAGCGGCTGGCGGTCTTGGATCACCCGATCCATCACCTTGAACCCGCGCAGGAACTCCCGGTCGTCGAGGGTGCCGATGCCCGGCATGGCCACCACCACGAACCCGAACAACAGTCCGGTCACGAGGCCGCAGAGCAATGCGGTGATGATCACCACGATCTGCAGCGCCACGACGAACCTCCTCTGATAGCTGTGCTCGAAGCTAGTTGACGCCGCAGGCCTTCGGCGACCGCCACCTGCCACGGCTGGCTTGTGTCGACCTCGTCGTTGATCCAGCGCATCAGGCCAGCCCCTTCGAGATCGGCCCCAGGGTCGGACCCGCCCCAGACGTCGGCGATGTAGCCGGTGGTCTCCCACCGCAGTCCGTCGATGCGACAGTCCTCCAGCCACATCAGCGCGCTGTCCCTGAGGTACTGCCGCAACTCGGGCGGCCGTAGTCGGGCCGGGTGTCTCCCCCCAGCGTCTCCCTCCGCCGGACGCTTGTTCGGGGATCGCGCCCACTCCGGGCTGAGATGGATCAGGAGTCGCCATGAGGTCGCCTTGCGCTCGGGCGTTCGGCGCGCCGCGGCGCCGCTGACCGATCCCTACCCGCCGATCCCTAGAGGCCGCGACGCCAGACCCAGACGCGACACCAAACGGCACCGTCGACCCTCGTCATGGTTCAGCCTGCTCTCCTCCGGGTAGGTGGCCCATTGCTCGAGAGACCATCCCGATGAAGAAGCCGAGCGAAGTGGAGCGAGCATGTCGAAGAAGGAGTCCGTGTGGTTGACAGGGGTGGACGAACCGGCAAGGCCATCGCTGCAGGCCGAGATCGATGCCGAGGTCGTCGTCGTGGGCGGGGGAGTGGCCGGCGTCACCACCGCATTGCTGATGCAGCGGGAGGGGTTCGACGTGGTGCTCCTCGAGGCGCAGCGCATCGGACACGGCAGCACGGGCAATTCGACGGGAAAGGTGAGCTCGCTGCACGGCCTGGCCTACACCGAACTCCTCGAGAAGCACGGTCCGGAGAAGGCGGGTCGTTATGCGTCGGCCAACCAGCAGGCGATCGACGTCGTCGAGGCCTTCGTGGGCGAGATCGACCGTGACTGCGGTTTCGCCCGTACCCCGGCCTACGTCTACACGACGTCGCCCGACAGGGTCCAGGAGCTC
>JBFINP010000087.1:0-9158 GCA_041611095.1 Acidimicrobiia bacterium
CCGGACCCGGACCCCGATCCGGACCCGGACCCGGACCCCGATCCGGACCCGGACCCCGATCCGGACCCGGACCCCGATCCGGACCCGGACCCGGACCCCGATCCGGACCCGGACCCCGATCCGGACCCGGACCCCGATCCCGATCCCGATCCTGACCCGGATCCGGATCCGGACCCGGACCCCGATCCCGACCCGGACCCCGACCCGACTACGTCCAACCGAGCGCCGATCGCCCGACCCGACACCGCAACGACGGAGTTCGACCGGCCCGTCCGAATCGACGTGCTGGCCAACGACTTCGATCCGGATGGCGACGAGATCGAACTGAGGTCGGTGAACCTCGCCGAGGCCGACATCGTGGCGGGCGCCGTGCTCTACACGCCGCTGGGCAGCTACGCAGGAGACGCGTCCTTCACCTACACGGTATGCGACTCCGGAACTCCGGTCCGGTGCTCTACCGGGGCGGTGACCGTCACTATCACCTCCGAGCCGTCGGAGCTCGTGGACATGGAACTCGAGATGGTGGCCAGCCAGCAGGTCGTTGGCGTTCGGCAGGCGTTTGCGGCCATCGTGTCGGCGACCAATGCCGGACCAGCCGATGCGACGGACGTCGCGGTGACGCTTGCGCTGCCGGAGCATCTCACGGCGGCCGGCGCTGAGCGCGTGTGGACCATCTCCGAGCTTCCCGCCGGAACGACGGAGAGCTTCGTCTTCCAGGTGACCGCCGACGCTGCTGGGCGCTTCGACGTGAGCGCCGAGGTCAGTGCCATCGCTCAACCTGACCGAGACTCCGTACCCGGCGACGGCACCGGGGACGACTTCGCAAGCGTCTCGGTCGACGTCGAGGGAGATGGCGCCGGCGGCGACATCGGCGGATTCGTGTACGTCGATCTCAACGAAGACGGGGAACGCCAGCCGAACGAGCCCGCTCCCGACGGTGCGGAGCAGTTGGCGCTCAGCGTCCGCTACCCGGCCACCGGGGCGGTGTTGAGTGGCGGAGCCGACGCGAGCTTCTCGTCACTCCTCCTGCCGCCGGCGGGTCTCGGAGCCGGCTCGACGGGCCAATTCCGGGCGACCGGTACGGCTCCGTATGTCATCGCAGCCCAGCAGCGTTGCCGGCCCGACTTGCGGTTCGACCGCGCACCCGCGTTCGAGGTCTTCTTCCAGGGCGACGGCTCCTATGGCCTGTCGTGCGGTGCCGGCCAGTACACCATCCAGTTCCCGGTCGAGGCGGCGCGGACGCTCGGCTACGAGCTCGTCAGACCCAGCGACCAGCGACCGATCATCACTCAAATCGGCATCAGCGACACCTGGCGGCGCAGCTTCGGGCTGCGGCTCATCCAGCCCGATCCCATCCCTACGGAGGAAGACCAGTCCATCTCGGGAACCGTCTGGGTCAGGACGAATCAAGGTGACATCTTCCCCGAGGCCAGCGTGTCGATCCTGGTGAGATCCGAGCTCGACCCCGACCTCGAGTGGCGCACGCAGTCGGGACTCGACGGCTCGTACCGGGTCGAGGTGCCCGTGGGTGAGTACGACGTCGAGATCACCGTGCCCTCCGCTCTGCTGCTCGTCGAGCCGCGGGCCGGGGGCTACCTCGTTGAAGTGGGGCCCGATGAGCAGATCACCGGAGCCGACTTCACCCTCGCCGGAGTCCCGTCGTCACTGGGCCGGATCACGGGGATCGTATGGCTGGACAAGAACCGCAACGGAACGCTCGAGCGAGCGAGTGACGCCACCGAGGGTGAGCGGGGCATCCGCGGAGCCACCGTGCTGCTGCAGAGGGAGGGCCAGCTCGTCGGTGATGTCGTCACCGGGCCCAGCGGCGAGTTCGAGTTCGCCGAGCTCGTCCCGGGCACGTACACGGTCACCGTTGCCCGCGACGGCCCGGTCGCCGGCTTCGACCTGCTCACGTCCGAGACCGTCGAGCTGGAGCTCACCGCCGGGGTCCTGGCACAGGCGGACGTGCCATTCGGGTTCGCACCTGGGCAGGCGAATGGCACGAAGACTGGGGAGTCGTTCCCTTGGTGGCTCCTCATCTTGCTCGTCCTGTTGGTGCCTTTGATCGTGTGGCCCCGCAGGAAGCGCCCGGTACGTCTGTTCCCGCAGCCGGTGGCGATCGACGTCGGCCCGTATCCGGGTCCGCGCCCGTTTGCCCCGTCGGAGCGTGGCCGCTTCTTCGGTAGGGACGACGAGATTCGGACCCTGGTTGCGATGACCTACGCAAACCGTGTCACGGTGGTCTACGGACCTTCGGGTGCCGGCAAGACGTCCCTCCTCCTGGCCGGCTATGTGCCGGCACTGGATCCGACCGACTTCGAGGTACTTCCGGTCGTCCAATACCACGCCGGCGATACGGTCCTCCGGTCGGACGACGAGAACGTCTTCGTCCACTCGGCCCTGGCCGTCTGGACGGATGGTCGCGCTCCTGCGGGCGCCACGATCCCCAGCTATCTCGCATCGCGCCCACGCATCGAGGATGCGATGGGCGAGCCCGCTGCCCGCGTCCTCATCTTCGACCAGTTCGACGAGGTCTTCGCCGCCTATCCGGAGCGGTGGCAACAGCGCCACGACTTCTTCGTACAGCTCGAGGAGCTGCTCCGTGGCGATGGGCTCGACCGCGTTGTGATCGCCTTGCGTGAGGAGCAGCTCGGCGTGCTCGAGCCCTTGCTCGAGCATCTCGGACTCCAGGCCAGAGCCGAGCTGAGGATCGACCCACTGGACGAACGGGAGGCGCTCGAGGCGCTCGAGGGACCGCTCGAGGGCCTCCCCGAGCGGTTCGCACCCGGGCTGGCGGCGGAGATCGTCCGGGAGCTGCGTTCGGTCGAGGTCGAGCGCGACGGCCGGATGCGGGAAGCGGAGGGCGAGTTCATCGAGCCGTTGCGGCTCCAGCTGGTCGCCACTTCGGCGTGGCGCCGCCGTAGGCGCGACGGCGTGATCCGGCGCGAGCACATCGACGTGTGGAGGGACTCCGAGGCGGCGTTGACGGCTTTTTACGACGCCGCTGTTGCCGACGCCGCCACCGAGGTGAGCGAAGCGGACGTGAGGGCCTGGGTGGAGCGGAGGCTCATCCTTCCGGGTGGGTCGCGCGCCGGGCTCGTCGGGACCCGCGCGACCGACTGGGGCCTGCCGGGGGCGGCCATCGACAGGTTGGTGACCTTCGGGCTCGTGCTTCGCCAGGAGCTCGGTGACTCCCTGAGGCTCGAGCTCGCCCATGAGCGATTCGTCCAGCCGATCCTGATTCGCAACGACGTCGCCCGCGAGAGCCGGCTCGTCGACCTGTCGTCAGGGCTCCTCACCCGGGCGGCACAGCTGTGGGAGGCGAGCGGACGGGATCCTGCATATCTCCTGGATGCGGAGGCGCTCGAGGATGCCGCCAATGCCGCGGCCCATCATCCGGAGCTCCTGGAGCGGACGCAGCGCGACTTCCTCGACGCCAGCAGGGCGGCCGTCTCGACGAGAAGCTGAGGGACCCTAGGAAGCCTCGGCCTTTGCGGTGGGTAGAGCTGTCACGGCCGCGAACTCCGCCTGCAAGGCGTCCCGCAACGCCTCGACCTGGTCCTCGTAGAAGGCGCACAGATGGATGCGCCGGAGGGTCGTCTCCTTCGTGTCGAGCAGGAACTCCTTGACCCCACGAGCCACGGCGGGGGCGACCACGGAGGTGGCCTGACCCCCGGCGCCGGTGCCGAACAGCGGGATGACGATGCTGTCGATCGGCACGTATTTGGTGCTTGCTTCCTCCTGCTCGGCTCGCTGGGCCGTGGCCTCGGGAGAGACGACCCCTCGAGCCTCGTTCACCTCGCCGACCTTGGCGAGCAGCGCCTTGACGGTCCGCCGAATCCCCGACTCCGTCGTTATGGTCTCGAGGTACTTGTCGATGCCGTCGCCTTGAACGGCCACCGTCGCAGCGTGGAACACGAAGCGGGCGTGGTTGACGGCGCGCAGCTCGCCCGTGGCATGGCCGGCGCTCGTCACCAGTACGGCGTACTTCCCGACAGGGCGGGGACCCAGGGGGCCCTCGACGAGGAGGTTGAGCTCGTTCTGCAGCGTGTCCTCGACCAAGCGGTTGGCCGCATCGAACGCCGCGGCCCGATAACGGAGCCGTGACGACACCGTCTTGCCTTCGAAGACACGCGCCATCTGCATGTAGTCGTTCTCGGAATTGACGAAGACGTCGATGTCACGCAGCTCGGTGACATCGCCCCCGGCGAGGTAGATCGTCGTGTCGACCTCGGGCATGGCAAACGTTGCGAGGTCGCTGCGTGCCGGTATCGACGGAACGCGAATCTCTTCGTCACCTTGGCGTAGGGCGTTGAGCCACTCGAGCTGCCTGGCGCAGGTCTCGTCCTTGCGCTGCTCGATTGCGGCGATGAGGTCTTGGTACTCCTTGTCGCTGCCGGTGAGGAGGGACAGCGCCTGAACCCGAGGGATGTCGAGTCGGTCGAGCGTCTCCTGCAGATCGAAGTCGCCTCGAATCAGCACGGGGAGGATCGTGACCTTGGCACCCTTGGCGACGTCGATCTCACGCCGCACCCAGTCCGAATCTCGGGTCTCCTTCGCCATGAGTAGCAACACGACGTCGCTCTTCGGAACGTGGTCGTAGATCTGTGCATTCCAGTCGAGGCCGGCTTCGATGTCGGCGACATCCATCCACACGTCGTAGCCGCCGAACTCGGGCGAGGCGAGCTTCTCGGCGATCGTGCGGGCCTGGAAGGTGATGCCCGACTCGGAGCCGGTCTTGTAGCTGACGAATATCCGGGGTGTCCGGTCGTTCATGTCTGCCCTCTCGACATGACAGGTGGTCCGGTCCCAACCCTACGCAGCTGTGTCTGGCGATGCAGGACGATCCTTCGGCGCGGGCACTAGCTTTGGGTCCATGCCTGGCGACGAATGGGGCTCGTGGGACCGCGACGACGGCCGGCGGGTGGAGGTGGACCGCACCACCACCGTCTTCGACGATTTCTTCCGGATTGACGAGTCTCTCGTTCGGTACGAGCGCTTCGACGGCCACCTGAGCGATACGCTCCGCCTGCTGACGTTCGAGCGGGGCGATGCCGTAGCGGGGGTCATCGTCCACCGCGACTCGGATCAGGTGCTACTCGTGGAGCAGTTTCGATTTGCGACCCATCGAAAGGGCGACGGATGGATCCTCGAGCTCGTCGCCGGCATGATCGAGCCCGGGGAGGACCCCGAGACCGTCATGCGTCGAGAGGTGCGCGAAGAGATGGGCTTCGCCGTCTCGGCCCTGGAGCCGCTGGGCGTGTTCTACACGTCTCCGGGGGGCTCATCGGAGCGGATCTTCCTCTATTACGGCGAGGTCAGCGACGCGGCACGGGTTGGCCGGGGTGGGGGTCTCGAACAGGAGGGAGAGAATGTGCGTCTCGTGCCGATGCACCGCGACGAGATCGCCGGCGCACTCGGCGATGGTCGCATCCTCGACGCCAAGACGATCATCGGCCTGATGTGGCTGCAGAACCGCGGATCTCGCTGAGGGCTACGTAGTCGGCCGCCCACACCTCGAGGTGTCCATCGCGGCGGGCCGCTTGCCCATCCCAAGGCACGTCAAAGGCCGATGGGTCCTGTCTGTAATGGGTCGGTGCGAAACGGCAGGCATCACCCTTAGGCCCTACTGGCCGCACCTCGAACGCTGATAGCTTCGTTCGTGGGGGAATCAAGCGGTCACAGGGAGGACATCGCATGGTTGCCCCGATCACGGTCCAACAGCCTCAGCCGTACGACGTTGTCGGCTCGCACGTCCATGTCGGAGGGCTCGGCACCGCTTTCGAAGCCACCTTGCGGGCGCGCGTTCGGGACGGCACCGGCCACGAGCTGGTCTCGACGTTCTTCATGGCGGGCGGCGGCGGGGGCGAGGTCGGTCAATTCCACGTCGACATCGAGCTGCCGGCATCACCGTCCACGCCCAACGGATTCATCGAGGTCTGGGAGGACAACGCGGCGTATCCCGACGAAGGGCCGTACGGCGGTCCCGTCGCGGAGATCCACAAGGTTGTGGTTCCCGTGGTCTTCGGCACCCACCTCGTAAGCGCGTTCGTCGGGTGCCGCTCACGTGTGGTGGTCAACGGCGACACCCTTTCCAAGATCGCCATGGACGAGTACGCCGACGGCTCGTTGTGGCCGGCCATCTACGAGGCCAACCGCGACAGGATCGGTGATCCGAACCTCATCCACGCCGGCCTCGAGCTTCGCATCCCGCACTACGCCACCAGTGCCGAAACGACCACCGTCGACGTGTACTTCATGCACGAGGACCGCTTCGTGGCGGGGACCATGCCTTACACCGAAGCCGTGCAGCGCACTGTTCCGGCGGCGAGACCCGCCACCGGCGCCCTCCAGGCACTCTTTGCCGGCCCCACCGCATCCGAGCAGGCGCAGAGCCTGCGCGTCGTCCTGTCGGAGGCCACCGGTTTCACCGATCTGACCATCGAAGATGGGATCGCCAGGGTGCGGCTCACCGGGGGGTGCAACAGCCGTGGTGCAACCTTCACCATTCAGAACCTGATCACTCCGACGCTGAGGCAGTTCGATACGGTCGACTATGTAAAGGTCTACGGCCCCGACGGGCACACCGCTGAGCCCGACGGCCCGAGCGACTCCATGCCGGCGTGTCTGGAGCCGTGATCGGTCGTCGGTTCGGGAGAGGAGGCTTCATGACAGACTCGTTGTTGCGGATCGGTGATCGGGGTCCCGAAGTAGTCGGCCTTCAAGAAGCACTGCTCGCGATGAGCTTCGCCATCGGATCGGCAGACGGCATCTTCGGGCCGCTCACGGATGAGGCCGTGCGCGGCTTCCAGCTCGTCGTGGGCCTCGATGTCGACGGCATCGTCGGACCGTTGACTCGCGGGGAGCTCGATGCCGGCACGTGGTCGGGACTCGAGCCCTGGTACAGCGCGGTGCGTCGGATCACGCTCACCCAGACGGTGGAGTCGCACGCGGTCGAGGCAGACATCGATCTCGAGGCCGCACACCAGGTGGTGCTGAGCGATCGCTATCCGAGCCCGCAGGTCAATCGTGCGATGGACTCGCTGATGAGTGGGGTCATCGCACGGGCACGCGAGCGGGCACTTCGGCTCGATGGCGCCGCGACGTATGCGGTCCCCAATGCGATCGATCTGAATGCCCCCAGCTTGGCCTCGGTGACCCTCGAGATCGCCGAGGGGCCGATGCCCTCGGGTTGGGTTGTCCCCGTCCGCGCCGACCTCGTCTCCGATCGGTTGCTCGCTCCCGAGGATCTCTTCATGCCGGGCGTCGACTTCCCGGCCGTACTGGCACCCTTCGCCGGCCCGGGAGATCCGGAGCGAATCGGTCCCACCTATGACAACTATGACCTGCTGGCGTTGCGACCCGACGGCATCCGGGTGTACTGGGATCCTGGGCACATCTTGATGGAGCACGCCGGGATCCAGCATCTCGACGTGCCCTACACCTCGCTGGTGGGCGACGTGCGACCGTCGATCGTCGCCAGGGCGACTCCAGGCTTCAGCGTGGAGGCTCCGGCCGGCCCGCTGGTCACCTGACATCGCTCCGGGGGCTCAGTCGACGTTGACCACAGTTGGCGCGCCGGTAGGCAGCGGCTGGGTCAGCAACGATCCAATTCGGGCGGGCCGCACGTCGAGGTCGCCCAAATCGGCTCGGTCGAACTATCGGAACTCGAAGGCGAATTGGTCGGGAGTTCCAGCCAGCTTCCTGCCCGGGAACGCGGTGTTCACCAGATGACCCGGGAGGTGCATCACGAGGTACAGGCCGATCTCGTGGTGCGCAGTGGTCACTGACGTGTCGGGCGGTTGGTCGAGGGGATAGTGGTCGAAGAAGTTCTCGACCACCCAGCGGAGTCGGTTCACCTCGACCTGGGCGCCGAGTTCCTCCCTATCTCTCGCTGCGGAGCCTGTGCGGACGTTTCACTGACTTCGATCCGGCCTCCCGGTAACGCCAAGAAAGTGTCGTGTTCGCTGCGGTGGAGGAGCACACGGTCTGCATGCAAGGCTATATGGCGCCCGATTTGGTGATCGGGGCTGGCTAGCTCACGTCCACACCGGTAGCTTCGTCGGGCCAAAGAGCACGACGATGTTGTCGGCGGACGGAGCGATTCCGGTTGGGTCCGCTCGGCACTCAGCGAGAAGGATCTCGATCGATGCGCCATCGATCGTGATGCTGATCCGGGGACACCACCATGCTTCGGGATCGCCCCACGGCCGGTAATGCATCGTCAGGCCGGATACGACACCCCCTACGTAGTGCTGCCACTCGCTGCGGTCGCTGACATCCCACACGGCGATCGCCGCGTCGGGAAGGATGGCGGGCCCTACCAAAGGTTCTTCGCGTAGACCGACACCCTCCATCGGCCCCGGCGGGTCCCAGGTAATCGAGAAGACACGCCCCGAGGTCGTTTCGATCTCGAGACCATGGTCGAGGCTGTGGCAATGCTCGAAGCGCCAACTCGGCGAAGCCCACTCCTTGGAATCGGCGACAACTCGGGGACCCGTGGTGTCTATCCCACTACGCATGGCTTCGTAATCGAGGTCGTAGTAGCGCACACCGCGCACGGACAGACCGATAAGACGTGCGGCGTGCCGAATCCGCTCGTCTCGTTCCTTCTCGCTCGGCGCCCACGACGGCACACGCTTGAGTGACATGGCCTCCATACTCGTCGTTGGACGCGACGTGCAGGATCATTCGGCGCCGGGTGTGGCGACCGGCGGTGCTTGCTTCGGTCGGCCAACCGTGCACCTTTCACGACCTCAGACACACGCACGCCGCCCTGCTGATCGCCCAGGGAGAACACCCGAATGTGCACGGCCTCGACAAAGCAGCTGCGACTCGCCTCGACGCATCCTGGCGGGCTGCTGGTGCGGACGCGATGCGGACGCAACGAGCCCGCGACGTTGTGCCGCTTCTTCCAGATAGCCGAAAGCCCCGCCGGCGCAGGGGCTTCGGAGAGTGGGCCCACCTGGATTTGAACCAGGGACCTCATCCTTATCAGGGATGATCAGGGGTTCGCGTCGCCCATCACGATTCGGCCTACTCCGTTGGGGCACAACGGATCGCGCCTCTCATGAGTTCGCGCCAATTCGGGTCGTTTCTCGTTCTCGTGCGGACGCGATGCGGACGCAACTGCACATGCGAAGTCCCACAACGGTCAG
>JBFINP010000088.1:0-9108 GCA_041611095.1 Acidimicrobiia bacterium
GAAGCCGAGAATCACCACGTACAGGACGGTCGACCCGCTCATCGACGGTCGGCGGCCCCCCGTGAGGTCGCTGGTGAGTCACGTTGCGGCGCGTGGCTCATGCGTCGTCGCCGGCCGTGGCGGTGGCCGGTAGCGCGGGCGACATCGCTTGGGACAGCGCAGCGCGGATGTCGTGTGCGTCGAAGGGCTTGATCACCCACGCGGACGCTCCTGCACGCTTTGCCAGGAAGGCGTCGGCGGCGCGGTCGAGCAGGATTACGACGGGGAGGTGGTCGACTCCACGCAGCCCGGCCTGTTCGCGCAAATCGCGCGTCAGCGCCATTCCGCCCATCGATCCGACCTGGAGGTCGACGACGACCGCGTCGAAACCTCCGTCCAGGGCGGTGGCCGCCACCTCACTCGGGTAGGCGAGGTCGACGAGGTGGAAATCGGGCGTAGTGAGAGATGCGTGGACCTCGTTGCGAACCCACGGCGTGTCGGCAACGACGAGGATGCGGCTCATGGGCCGAGGATAGCTGCGGCGTGCATCCCTGCCCGGCACGGTCCGGATTCTGCGCACCCGCCGAGGGGACGTAACATCCCGTCTCCATGGGTCGCACGGTCCGTCTCCTCACCGCACTCGTCT
Source organism: Acidimicrobiia bacterium (assembly GCA_041611095.1). Lineage (GTDB taxonomy): Bacteria > Actinomycetota > Acidimicrobiia > Spongiisociales > UBA5794 > UBA6912. The sequence continues at coordinate 626 of JBFINP010000088.1, forward strand.
TCCTTCTGCTCGGCTCGATCCCGGCGTTTGCGGCGACCGATGAGGGAGCCGTGGTGGTGGCCGACGTCCGCGGTCCTCTCGACCAGCGTGGACTCGATTTCCTGACGGAGGCGGTGGAGTCGGAGGACGCACGGTTGATCGTCCTTCAGATCGACAACCCGGGTGTTGCATCCGGTGACCCGACGGCGCTCTTCGATGCGATCGACGCCTCGCCGCTGCCCGTCACCGCGTGGGTCGGGCCGTCGGGAGCCGAGGCCTATGGAGGTGCCGCCGAGCTGCTCACGCACGTTGCGTACCGCGGCGCTGCTCCAGGGGCCAAGGTCGGCTATCTCGACCAGCGGATGGCGGGTGGCGATCGCCGGTCGGAGCCGGTGACCGGCGTGGACGAAGCGGTCCTCGACGGAGTGGTCGAGGTCGCCGAGCCGGTGGTCGGGTTGGTCGACGAGGTCGTTCCGACCATCGGACAGTTCATCGCCGCCCTCGATGGACGAACGCTGGAGACGGCGGCGGAGCCGGTGGTGGTCACGACGACCGAGCGAGCGGTGGCCGACGACGGGACCGAGATCGTGGTGGTCTCGGGCGACATCAGGTTCCTCAAGCCGGGCCTGCTCACTCGCTTTCTCCGGCTGGCGATCCGTCCCGAAGCAATGATCTTCTTCCTGCTGATCGGCCTCAGCGCCGCAGTGTTCGAGTTCTACGCCGCCGGAGTGGGCGTGACGGCCGCAGTCGCCTCGCTGGCGTTGTTCCCCGCCGGGTATGGGATCGCCACCCTCCCGGTGCGGTGGCTGTCTCTCGGCGTCGTGCTCGCCGGAATGGTGCTCTACACGATCGACTTTCAGAACAGTGTCATCTCGTGGCGCGGGGTCTTGGGGACGTTGCTCCTGCTCGGCGGTGGCCTCACGATCACGACGGCCGCTCCCCAGTTCGGGCCGCGTCCGTGGGCGGTCGTGCTGACCGTCATCGGCATCGCCGCCTTTTACATGGTGGCGTTGACAACGGTCGCCCGGTCCCGCTTCTCGACGCGGACCATCGGTCGCGACCACCTCGTCGGCCGAGTCGGAATCGCCGAGACGACGTTCGAGCCCATGGGCATCGTCGACGTCGACGGAGCGCGCTGGAGAGCTCGCAGCCACCGCGCCGCCGGCATCGGTCCGGGGGACTCCGTCGAGGTGCTTGCGGTGTCAGGGATCATGCTGGAGGTCGGTCCGCACCAGGATTCCACCGGGGTTCGCGAATAGCTAGCGATTTTTCCAGGATATCCCTTGTGGTCTGCAACTACGGGCGGTAGGTTCGTCAGGCTGTATGGAGGCTCTCTGGGTCTGGAGGTTCCCCCCGATGACGTTGCCGCTCGACCGTACTTGGCAGCCGATTGCCCTGTGTCGAGGTAATCATTCACATCTCTTCTTCCCCCCGAGCTCGCAAGAGCGGAAAGAGGAACGAGAACGCCGAGAGGTCAGGGCGAAGTCCATTTGCCAGGTGTGTCCGGTTCGCGTCCAGTGCTTCGACTATGCAATGGAGATCCGCGAGCCGTACGGCATCTGGGGTGGCTACACCGAGTCGGAGCGGCGCCAGCATCTGGCGGCTATCGCCGTCTGACGGTTCGGACGTCACCTCTGCGTGACGTCCAACCGTTGGCGTCGAGCCATTCGAGCAGCGGGATCGCCTGTCGGCGGCTGAGCCCCATCTCGTCACGGAACTGCGACGCAGTGAACCCGTCCGGCAGCTCTCCGAGCCGTCTCGTCACCTCGTCGATCTGCTCCGGCAGGTAACAGAGGTCGTCACCGACGGCTATGAGCCGTCCCTCTCTCACCAGCGAGTGGAACAGCTCTGATCCCAGTCCGAGCGCCGACGCCCGGGGGACGGCCAGTCCGGACGTCAGCAGCTCGGAGCGTGCGGCCTCCCACGAGGCGAGGTCGGTGTCACTCCATGTCACGCTGAAGGCGGCGCTCCTGACGACCGCCTCTTCGGCCACGAGCTCGCTGCCAGGTCGGGATACGAGCGCATCGACCACGATCCGGTCGAGGTGAGCGGCGGAGGCCAGCGTCGCCGCCGGCATGCCCGGCCGCTTGGGGTTGGCGTCATGATACGCGGCGACCAGGTCGCGGAGCGTTTCAGTCGCGGCATCGGCGTATTGCCGGGTCATCACGACGTCGCCGGCGGTGACTGCGCCGTTCACGGCGCCGCCTCCCGTGTCGGCGTCGAGGTCGGCGGGCCGGGACAAGCCACGCTTCTCGAGCAAGGCTTCGGCCCATGTGCTGCGGTCGCCCGCGAGGGCCGCCGTGAGGCGTGCGACGGCGTCGAGCGACGGGCGCCCGGGGCCGGGAGCTGGATCGAGCACGGTACCTCCGGCCACCACGAGCCTTCGGCCGACCTCACGGATCACGAACCGGTCACCCATCCGCAGCGGCAGGGGGGTGTCGAGCTGGAGGTGGGCGGCACCCTCGGTGTCGAGAGCCTTCCTGCCCATCAGCCGTATGCGCACCGGCCAGTGTCCGGTTCCGGCGTGCAGCTGATAGGCGCCGCGATCGCTAACCGCCCCCGGCCACTCGCGCACCGGTGTCAATGAGGCGAGTATCCGCTTTGTCGTGCGAAATCCGTCCGGTGGCCCGAGCATCGTCCCGCGCGGCACGTCCGTCTTCTCCAGGCCGACGAGATTCAAGGCAACGCGGCTCCCCGGTATCGCCGTGTCGACCTCGGTCTCGTGGCTCTGAATCGACCGGATCCGGCTGGACTCCCGTTGCGGCCACAGTGTGACCGAGTCTCCACGGGAGAGAGCGCCGTCGGTGAGCGTGCCCGTGACCACCAGGCCGGCGCCTCCCACGAGGAAGGCGCGATCCACCCACATACGGGGGCGGCCGATGTCGGGAGGGGCACCGGCCTGCTCCAACGCCCCGTTGAGGGCCTCTTTCAGCGAATCAAGACCGGTCCCGGTCATCGCCGAGACGGGGACGATGGGCCACCCGGCGAGGGTGGTGCCCGCGATCCTATCGGCGACCTCCGCAGCCGCCAGCTCGGCGAGCTCTGCGTCCACGAGGTCGGTGCGCGTGAGGGCGATGACGCCGTGGTGGAGACCGAGGCCGTCGAGGACGCTCAGGTGCTCCTCGGTCTGCGGCATCCACCCCTCGTCGGCGGCGACGACGAAGAGCGAGACGTCGACGGCCCCGACCCCGGCGAGCATGTTCTTGATGAACCGTTCGTGCCCGGGGACGTCGACGAAGCCGACCGTGTGATCGCCCAATGTGGTCCAGGCGAAGCCGAGGTCGATGGTGAGCCCCCGGCGTTTCTCCTCGTCCCATCGGTCCGGATCGCGCCCGGTGAGCGCCATCACGAGGGTGGATTTGCCGTGATCGACGTGGCCGGCCGTGGCGACGATGGGCATCAGGTCAAGGCTCGGGCGACGTGGGCATCGTCGGTGGGATCTACGGTGCGCAGATCGATGAGCAGCTCGTCGCCGTGGCGGCGTGCCAGGATCGGCGGCTCGGCGGCGAGGAGGCGACCGAACACGGCATCGGGGTCGTCGGCGGTGGCGAGCACGGGTGTGGGGATCGTCTCCCCCGGCACCGAGCCCGCGCCCGGAAGGGATTCGCCGGCGACGATTCGGCTGTCCGTGCGGAGCGACGAACGCAGACCCTCGAGGCGCTCTTCGAGCTCGGCGGCGGTGGTCGCCGCCATCCGCCAGAAGGGGATCTCGCCGGCGCGGCCCTGCCCGTACAGCTCCAACGTCCTGGTGAGGGCGGCGAGCGTCGGCCCGTCGAGGCGTAGGGCCCGCATCATCGGGTGGGCGGCCATCCGGGCGACCGCTTCGGACGTCGCAGCGATGATCCCGGCTTGGGGGCCGCCGAGCAGCTTGTCGCCACTGAACAGCACCACGTCGGCGCCGGCTTCGATCGTCTGGCGTACCCCGGGCTCGTCGGCGAGCCAGTGAGGCGGCGGACCGTCGAGCCAGGGCGTGCGCACGTCGAGCAATCCGCTACCGACGTCGGCAATCAATGGCAGGCCGGCGTCATGGGCTACCTCTGCGAGTTCGCGATACCCCACCGACTCGGCGAAGCCCTCGACCCTGTAGTTCGACGGGTGGACCTTGAGGACTGCAGCCGCGTCGTCGACAGCCCGCTCGTAGTCGCTCCGCCGGGTTCGGTTGGTGGTGCCCACCTCGATGAGCCGGGCACCGCTGGCCGCCATCAGCTCGGGCAGTCGGAACGAGCCGCCGATCTCGATCAGCTCGCCACGGGAGACGACGACGCCGGCGGGCGCGGCGAGGGCGGCGAGTGCAAGCATCAGCGCCCCGGCGTTGTTGTTGACGGCGAGGCCCGCTTCGGCACCGGCGAGGGACGCCACCAGCCGGCCGACATAGGTGTGGCGCCCGCCACGCCGCCCGGTACCCAGGTCGAGTTCGACGTTGGCGTAGCCGGTGGCCACCGCCGAGGCCGCTGCGGCGGCGTCGGGGTGGAGTGGCGCCCTGCCGAGGTTGGTGTGGAGGAGGACCCCCGTGGCGTTGACGATCCGCGTCGGGCGGCGGGCGGCGAGCGCCGCGACTGCTTTGCGGGCGGCTGTGATCGGGTCGGCCCCCTCTCCGTTGCTCCTGGCCTCGGCGATGGCCTGGCGGGCCATCTCGACGAGTAGGGGATGCGGGAGCGCTGACGCGGCCTCTGCGGCCAGCGATCGCGCCAGCGCGTCGACCGAGGGCAACCGGCTGGACTCCATCCCGTCAAGAGTAGGACCGGTGGGTGTCTGATGGCCCCCCCTCGGCTCGCAACTGAATGGCTCCCCCGCCGGGGGAGCTGGCGGGGCGGGCGTCAGACCGACCGGTCTGGGGGGGCTTGCTGCGCTTGCGGTACCCCCACGGCTGGCGATCGACCGGACGGGCGAGCCTTGCAAAGCACCTGGAAAGGTCGAGAGCGCGAAAGTTTTCTTTGTTTTCATAAGGCCCTGTTAAGCCGCCGTGTGGTACCAAGTCATTACGTGTAAGCAGTGTCTCGGGCGTTCTGTCGCGTGCTTGGGACCGTGAGCAGAATGGAGAGACAGCGAATGAACCCATTCCGATGGCGTTTGCGCGTGCTCCTCGCCGTCATGACCCTTGGCTTGATTGCGTTGAGTCCGCTGCCGGCGAGCGGAGACGATGACCCGATCGTTCCGCTCGATCCGGAGACGGATGCCGCCCACCACTCGGACGTAGGTCTTGCTGCCGTATCGCTGAACAGCGACGGGGCGGAGACCGGCAAGAAACGCAACCTCAGTGAGATCGGCAGCCTCGACTTCGCCGACGGCGCCAACACCGACGTGTGGGCGTTGGGCAACTACGCCTACGTCGGCACCTTCAGCTCCGGGGTCAGCGGCTTCTGTCCCGAGACCGGGGTGAAGATCGTGGACGTGTCCGATCCCGAGAACCCGTCGCTGGTCGGCAACCTGGCGTCACCGCCGCTCACGAGGGCGAACGACGTCAAGGTCGAGACGGTCAACACGAAGTCGTTCAAGGGTGACCTTCTGGTTCACACCAACGAGCCCTGCGCCGGAGGCGGCGACGGCGGTGTGGTCCTGTACGACGTGTCCGATCCCGAGAACCCTGTCCGCTTGGGTGCGGCCTACGACATCAACGACTTTTTCAACGGCCCCCATTTCGAGGCGTTCGGGGTCCACAACGTGTGGATCTTCGAGCAGGGCAACAAGGCGTATGTCGCGCTGGTCGCCAACATCAGCCCGGACTCCTACGACTTCCGCATCCTGGATGTGAGCGACCCGACGGCGCCCACCGAGGTGGGCCGCTGGAGCTCGACCGTGAGCCCCGACGCACCGCCCGCCGAGACTCGTGGAACGTCGCGCAGCCTCGGCTTGCACGATGTCACCGTCGACGGCAACGGCGATGTCGGCTACCTCTCGTACTGGGATGCCGGCTACATCCTGCTCGACCTGGATGACCCGGCGAACCCGACGTTCATGGGTGTGACCCCGTGGCCTGAAGGCGCCGAGGGCAACGCCCATGCGGCTTGGCCCGCCCGGGGCGGCAACCTGCTCATAACCTCTGACGAGGACTTCTCGGCCAACGGGCTCGGGTTGGTGACCACGAGCGTCGCGCTCGGTGGATTCGGCCAGAACCACGAGGCGGCCGAGGCGGCCTTCACGCCGCCGCTCACCGACACGTTTGGTCCCTTCGAGGTGGCCTGGGTCGGCAAGACGGACGGTATCTTCTCGGCGCAGGCGTTCGGTTGCGCCGCCGACCCGAACAACCCGAACACGTCGGGCCCGGCGGTCGCCTACGGCGAGTCGGTGGCCGGCAAGATCGCGCTCATCCAGCGCGGTGCGTGCCGGTTCGACGAGAAGATCGCTGTGGCCGAGAGCCAGGGTGCAGTCGGCGCCATCGTGTTCAACGACGCTCGCGAGGACGTCATCACGATGGGTGGCGTCCCGATCGTGGACATCCCCGGCATGTTCATTCGTGGCAGCCGTGGCAACGAGCTCGCCGCGCTGCGCGAGGCGGACGTCACCGTCACATCGACGATGGCACCCGGGTCGTTCAACGGCTGGGGCTTCGTGAGGGTCTGGGACACCAGCGATCCCTCAAACATCGAGCTCCTGGCCGACGTGACCCTGCCTTCGACCTTCGACGAGTCGGCACCGAATCCGTTCGGCTCGCACAACGTCATGGTCCGGGGCAACACGGTGTACGTGTCGTGGTACGCCGACGGCCTGGTCGTTCTCGACATCAGCAAGCCTTCAGCGCCGACGGTGCTGGCACAGGGTGTCGATGTCGGCGACAACTACTGGGGCGTCTACGTCGAGGGCGAGCTGATCTTCACGAGTGACCGGGACACCGGTCTCAAGATCTACAAGCACGTTCCCTGACGTATCCGTCACTCATAGACGACAAGGGGAGGCGGCCACACGGCCGTCTCCCCTTCTTTTTCAGATGGGTTGGCGGGCCGGCCCGGTAACCTGGCCTCCGTGCGTCCCATGCCCTGGCTGTTCGTTCTGTTCGTCACCGTTCCCATCGCCGAGATCGCGCTGTTCATCGTGATCGGGGAGCGGATCGGGCTCGCCGCCACGGTCGTCATCGTCGTGCTGACCGCCCTGGTGGGGTCGAGCCTCGTCTCTCGTCAGGGGCGGGGCCAGTGGACGCGCATCCAGCAGACGATCGCATCGGGTGCCTTCCCGGGCCCGGAACTGGCTCACGGGGCGATGATCCTCGTGTCCGGTGTGCTCCTCGTCACCCCCGGCTTCCTCACCGACGGTGTCGGCTTCCTCCTGCTCGTACCCCAGGTACGCGACGCCATCCGGCGCAAATGGCTCCGCCGGCGTCAGAACCGCGTGCAGATCCTGTGACGGCGGAACCTCGGCCGTCGGCCAGCATCTGCCTGCTCACCGGAGGCGACGACACGTGCCGGGTGCTGATGGCCCAACGCGGCGAGGGGGCGCGTTTCATGGGTGGAGCGTGGGTGTTCCCCGGTGGGGTCGTCGACGACACCGACCGCGGCGCATCCGCAGCGGGCGCACTGACGGGAGCGAGTGACCTGGAGGATACGCCGTGGCGGGCCGCCGCCTTGCGCGAGCTGGTCGAGGAGGCGGGGGTCTGGCTGAGCGCGGCGCCTCGGGTGGTCCCGGCGGCCGACCGACCCCACGGACGTGAGATCTACGAGCAGGCGGCACGCAACGATCACAGCCGTCTCGCCGCCGGGGACCTGGCATGGTTCTCGACGTGGGTGACGCCCACGTTGGTGCCCGTTCGGTTCGACGCCCGCTTCTACGTGGCGTTGATCGACGAACCCATCGACGCCATTCCCGACGGCCGGGAGATCGATCGCACGTGGTGGATCGATCCTGCGGAGGCCGCCGGCGAGGCCACCGCCGGTTCGTTCCTGCTCCCGTTCCCCACCCGGCGTACGCTCGAGCGCTTCGCCGAATTGGGGTCGGCTCGGGCGGTCTACGACCATGCCCGGAGCCAGGCCGAGGTTCCTCGGATCCAGCCGCGGTTGCGGATCGCCGAGGCGGGCACGATCGAGGCACTGGTCCCCGGCGAGCCCGGGTTCGACGAGTTGGAGGATCTGCCACCCGATCCGGACGCACTCGCCCGCGCCGCCCGGGTGACATCCGCCCGTGGCGAGCCGATCCCGGAGCTCGGTCGGCGGTGAGGGTCGAGCGGGTCTTGGCCCCCAATCCCGGTCCCTTCACCGGGCCGGGTACCAACACCTACGTGGTGTCGGCCGGCGGCCGGTGCGTCGTCATCGACCCGGGGCCTGTCATCCCGACGCACGATGCGGCGATCGAGCATGCCATCGGAGATCTGGCACCCGTCGCCGTCCTCGTGACGCACACCCATCCCGACCACGCTCCTGCCGCCAATCCTCTGGCACGGCGGCTGCGGGTCCCGGCCCTCGGGTTCGCCGCCGGCCCGGAGTTCGCTCCCGATGCCCTGCTGACCGATGGCGACGTCGTGGAAGTGGCCGACCTGTCGATGCGCGTCGTCCACACCCCGGGGCACACCCCTGACC
>JBFINP010000089.1:0-9005 GCA_041611095.1 Acidimicrobiia bacterium
CCTGATCGGGGAGACGCTCTCCGGCATCCCGATCGAGGGCTGCGACTCGGTGCGGCTCATCGAGAAGAAGGTGAAGTAGGGGGAGGTGCGCGGGGGTTCGGGCTTCGGCCCGGGCCCCCTGCTGCCGGATATCTTCTGGGTTCAGCGGTTGCCCCGCCCGGATCTCGCGTTGGGTAGAGGAGCGTCGGGGCAAGTGGCTCGGTTCGCGCCTGCGGCGTGGTCGGTCCCGGCCCCCGAGGAGATCGATGGGAGTGCGGTGAAGGGAGCGGCCGGAACCCTTTGGGCTAACCGAAACGGCCTCGCTACGATGCTCTCAAGGTGAGGGGGGTGTCCTGAGTGTCGCGTCTCCTCCGCTCGACCGCTGAAACAACGAGGGGACCAGGTTGCCACCACAGCCGAAGCACTTCCTCGACACCGCAACTCTCGATGACCTGGCCGCGCATCTGCGCGAGAGCAGGGGGATCGGTGATCCCATCGAGGACGTGTATCGGCTGTCACCGCTCCAGGAAGCCATGTTCTTCCATGCATTGGCCTCCGAGGCGGACGACCTCTATGTGATCCAGCAGCGCCTCGAGATCGAAGGGCCCCTCGACCTTGCGGTCTTCGAACGGGCGTGGTCGGCAGCGGTCTCTCGACATCCCGCGCTCCGCACGGTCTTCCTCTGGGACGGTCATGGGCGCCCATCCCAGGTCGTGTGCCGCGGAGTCGAGGTCGTCGTCGATCTGGTGGACGTGTCGGGCGATCCCCACCCCCTCGAAGCGATCGTTCACCACGTGCATGCAGACCGGCGCCGTCGGTTTGCGCTCGACGCTCCTCCTCTCATGCGGCTCCTTCTGTTCCGTCGCAGCGCCGAGCTCCACGATCTGGTCTGGAGCCAGCACCACCTTCTCGAGGACGGCTGGTCTTCCAGCCTGGTCCTTGCGGAGGTGTTCGACACTTACGAGGCGCTGCTCGATGGTGGCGACGTCCCGTCCTCACCCGGGGTCGCATTCGGCGACTACATCCGTTGGCTGGAGGAGCAGGACGAGACCGCGACGGAGGCGTTCTGGCGCAACGAGCTCGCCGGCTTGTCGGCGCCGACGCGATTGAGCGCCGTTGCCCCAGGAGGTGGGGAGCAGACCTATGTGCGCCGGTCCCGACCGTTGTCGGCCGAGCTGAGCGGGGCGGTCCGCGAGTTCGCCCGCCGGCACCGGCTGACCCTCAACACCGTCCTCTTCGGTGCCATGGCGATCGCCGTCGCCCGCTACGTGGGACGCCGCGACGTCGCGCTCGGCGTCGTCGCCGCCGGCCGTCCCTACACATTGGAAGGCGTCGAGTCGATGGTCGGCATGTTCATCAACACGTTGGTGCTGCGAACGATCGTCGACGACGACGCCAATGTCGTCGACTGGCTGGAATCCGTCCAGGTGCGTCAGGCCGGCTTGCTCGAGCACGAGCACACGGCGTTACCCGACATCCAGCGGTGGAGCGAGCTTGGACCCGGAACGACCCTCACCGACACTCTCTTTGCGTTTTGGGGCTTCGGCGGCTCCGACATGTCGGCCGATCGCCGGCTCCGCTATCGAACGACCGCTGGATACGGGCGAACGAGCTTTCCCATCGCGGTCACGATCGAGGCGGCAGAGACGATTCGGATCGAGCTCGACTTCGACGGTGCAGCCTTCGACGGCGAAACTGCCGACCGGCTGCTGGAGCACTATGCACAGCTCTTGGAGTCGATCGTCGCCGCTCCGGAGGGACTGGTCGGACAGCTGCGGATGCTGGGAGACGACGAGCTGGACGCTCTCGCTCGTCTCCAGGCTGGGCGCATGGCTCCGACCTTCGATACGGTCCTCGAAGCCTTCGGAGCACAGGTGGCGAGCACGCCTGACGCCGTTGCGGTGTCGTCGCCGGGCGGCTCCGTCACGTACGCAGAGCTCGACCGGTGGAGCGATCAGCTCGCGGCGCAGCTCGCCCCAAGGCTCGGCCCCGGCCGCCGGGTGGTGATCCACCTCCCCCGTTCCATCGAGCTCGTCGTGGCCGTGTGGGGGGCGCTCAAGGCGCGTGCCGCCTTCGTCCCGATCGACCGGCATTACCCGGGAGAGCGGGTAGCCGCGCTCGTCACCGACAGCGCCGCCGACGTCATCGTGACGAACGACGATCTCGGGACTGCGCTTCCGCCGCTGGCGTCTCCCGTCGTCGGGGTGGGAGAGCTGTCCGAGCCCGCAACGCCGGCGCCGGCTGCCCACCCGAAAAGTACGGACCTCGCCTACGTGATGTATACGTCGGGATCGACCGGGAGGCCGAAGGGGGTCATGGTCACCCACGGCAATCTCCTCAACTACGTGTGGTGGGCAAGGGATCAGTACACCGGCGGTGAGCCACGCAGCTTCCCCCTTCACACCTCGATCTCGTTCGATCTCACGATCACGTCGCTGTTCGTGCCGCTCGTCTGCGGCGGATCGGTCGTGATCTACCCGGACGACGACCCGCGTGACCTCACCGTCCTCGACGTCTTCGAGGACGACAGGGTCGACGTCGTCAAGCTGACCCCGTCCCATCTGGGCTTGCTCGAGCCGCGACATCTCCGCACGCGACGCATCCAGACGCTCATCCTCGGCGGCGAAGACCTCTCCACGGAGCTGGCCCGGCGGGCGGTGGATGCCTCCGAGGGCGGGCTGACCATCTTCAACGAGTACGGGCCCACGGAGGCGACCGTCGGTTGCATGATCCATCGCTTCGACCCGGAGCGCGATACGGGTCACTCGGTCCCGATCGGGCGACCCATCGCCAATGCGGAGATTCGCATCCTCGACCGGTCTGGGGCATCGACCCCACCCGGCGTCGCCGGAGAGATCGTCGTTGTGGGCGCAGGGGTCGCCGTCGGCTACCTCGGGCGCCCGGACATGACGGACGATGTGTTCGCACAGGATCCGAGCGATGCGGCGCTGCGGACCTACCGCACCGGGGATCTCGGGCGCTGGCGCCTGGACGGGATCGTCGAGTACGGCGGTCGGGCCGACGAGCAGATCAAGCTGCGCGGCTACCGGATCGAGCCCGGAGAGATCGAGGCGGCGCTGGTGGAGCTGCCGGCGATCTCCGCCGCCGCCGTGGCGGTGCGCTCGACGCGACCCGGTGATCAACGTCTCGTCGCGTACTACGTCTTGGCTCCCAGCGCCGCACCGAACGTCACCGACCTGCGCGATGCCTTGGGTCGCACGGTGCCTCACTTCATGGTTCCCCAGCATTTCGTCCGCGTCGAGTCGCTTCCCCTGTCCCCCAATGGAAAGCTCGATCGCCCTGCGCTCCCCGACACGATCGGCGAGGTGATCCGCACGACCGGCTTCCGACCCGCCTCAGGCCCCTCCGAACAGCTCGTAGCCGGCGTCGTCGCCGAGCTGCTCGGCGTGGCCGAAGTGGGCATGGGCGACAACTTCTTCGATCTCGGCGGGCACTCCGTCCTGGCCATGCAGCTCATTGCAAGGCTGCACGGTGAAACGGGGGTGCGGCTCAGCCCGCGCATCGTGCTGCTCAACACCCTCGGCCACGTGGCCGCCGCCCTCCCGGAGGCGGCGGGGGACGCGTCGGCACCGCCTCGAGGGGCGCCCGACAGCACCGCCTCGACGGTGACGCAGGTCGCGAGGACCGCGTTCTTCTTCGGTTCGGCAGCGGAGCCTCTGTTCGGTATTCACTACTCGCCGGCCGGTGGCGAGGCTCGGCCCAGCGCAGTTCTCATCTGCCCACCCATCGGCTGGGAGTACATGCGCACGCACTGGGCCGCTCGCAACGTCGCCCAGCTGCTCGTGCGTCGCGGCTTCCACGTTCTCCGCTTCGACTATTTCGGCACGGGCGACTCCGCCGGAGCGAGCGGTGACGGCTCCGTCAAGCGATGGATCGAGGATGTGGAGACGGCTGCGGCCGAGCTTCTCACTCTCTCGGGCACGACGGATCTCACGGTCGTCGGCATCCGCCACGGTGCGACCTTCGCCGCCCTGGCCGCCGATCGCGATCTCGACATGGGCCACCTCGTGATGTGGGACCCGGTCGTCGACGGCGCCGACTACCTGCGCAGCCTGCTGCGGATGCAGGAGGAGGCGTTGCGAAACCGGCCCGGAGCTCCGCTCGCCGAGGAGGTGTGTGGGGACGAGCTCCTCGGTTCGCCGTACCCTCCCGCCCTTCGGGTCGAGCTCGAGTCGCTGAACCTCGTCGCCGCCTGGCCCGGGGGCCTGCCGGCGACGCTCATCGCATCGCGCCGCCGGCCCGAGTACGAGGCCCTGGCTGCACACGTCGACATCGACCACGAGGTGGTCGAGGACGCTGGTGCCTGGGAGGACGTATCGGCTGCGCTGTCATCGCTGTTGCCGGTGAACATCCCGCGGCGGATCGACGAACTCATCGGGGAGCGGCGATGAACGAGCGCGTGGTCTACTTCGGTCCGGAGCGCAACCTGCTCGGCATACTCACGCTCCCGGCGGCCCTCGACCCGACCGCCCCGGTGGTGCTGCTGCTCAACGCCGGCCTCCTGCATCGGGTGGGCCCCAACCGCCTCCACGTGGAGATGGCGCGCCGCCTCGCCGACAACGGGTACGCAACGCTGCGCTTCGACATGGCGGGCGTCGGCGACAGCGACGTGCTCGAAGGAGGGCTTCTCTACATCGAGCGTTCCCGACAGGACGTGATCGACGCCATGGACGCCCTTGCCGAGGAGATCGACGGCGAACGGTTCGTGGTCATGGGCCTGTGCACCGGGGCGTACAACGCCTTCCGGGCGGCCGTCGCCGACGAGCGGGTGGTCGGCTGTGTCCTGCTCGACGGCTACTCCTACCCGACCATACGGTCCCGCTTCATGCACTACCGCACCCGCATCTTCGAGCTCGACCGTTGGATCGGATACATCAAGCGTCGCTTCGGCCTCGAGACGACGGCCGCGAGCAGCGCCGTGCAGGGCGACCTGGTGGTCTTCGAGAACGAGGTGGTGCCCGCAGAGCGCTTCGCCACCGAGCTGGCGCAGCTCGTCGATCGGGGCGTGCAGATGCTCCTGGTCTACACGGGTCTGGGACCGCTCGCCTTCACCTACGAACGGCAGCTCCACGACGCCTTTCCTCGGATCGATCTTGACGGGTCGGCCATTGTCCACTTCTATCGCGACGCGGACCACACCTTCACGCTGCCCGGGCACCGCGCTCGGCTGCTCGACGACATCGACTCGTGGATGGGGCTTACGTTCCCGGTGGGGGTCGGTGCGTCATGAGAACTGGACGAGGCAGGGGGTATCGATGGGAATCGTGAGGGTCTCGCCATGAAGACGAGGATCATCGCGCGTCACGACATCGCCCGCATCGTGCAGGCAGTCGGGCTCGACCGCCTGATCGACGAGATGATCGACCGGATCGAGGTCGCCGCCCGCGAGTACGACGAGACGAGGACGGTCGTGATGCCGCGTAGCGGCTTCCACTACACGGAACCTGACGTCGGTTTGCTCGAGTGGATGCCGGTTCTGCACACCGCCGAGGTGACGACGATCAAGGTCGTCGGCTACCACCCCTCGAACCCCGTCGCTCGGCGCCTGCCGACGATCCTGTCGACCGTCAGCGCCTACGAGACCGAGACGGGCCATCTGGCCGGTCTCGCCGACGGGACGTTCCTGACAGCCCTGCGCACCGGGGCGGCCTCTGCGGTGGCCAGCCGCATCCTCGCCCACCCCGATAGCCGGGTTCTCGGCCTGGTCGGATGCGGCGCCCAGTCCATTACGCAGCTGCACGGCATCGTCCGGAGCTTCGACATCGAGCGGGTGCTGATCCACGACATCGCACCCGAGAACACCGAGAGCTTCGCAAGCCGGGCGGCCTCGGTACTCCCTTCCGGGGTGACGGTCAAGCCGGCCCCCCTCGACCTCATCGTTCAGTCCGTCGACATCTTGTGCACATCGACCAGCATCGGGATCGACGAGGGCCCGCTGTTCGACGATCTCGCTACGCGGCCGTGGTTGCACGTGAACGCCGTGGGCTCCGACTTCCCGGGAAAGGTGGAGCTCCCCATCGCGCTGCTTCGTCGCAGCCTCGTGTGTCCGGATCACCGGGAGCAGGCGATGAAGGAGGGTGAGTGCCAGCAACTCTCCGCAGACGAGGTGGGTCCGTCGCTCGCCGAGCTGGTGGCGAACGCAGAGGAGTACCGGGCCGCCCGCGAGCGAACCACGGTGTTCGACTCGACCGGCTGGGCCCTCGAGGACCGTGTCGGGATCCAGCTCCTGCTCGACCACGCCAACGAACTCGGACTCGGGCTCCTGCTGGAGCTGGAAGACATCGGTGACGACCCGCTGAACCCCTACCACTTCGATCGCGAGATCGAGGAACCCGCTGTGACGGTCCTCGCCGGGGAAGCCGGCGGCGGCGCGCACGAACACTCGGTGGGCGACTCGACCACCCAGGCACGAGGAGGCGCCTGAACGTGGACTTCTCGTGGACGCCGGAGCAGCTGCGAATGCGGGACTCGATTCTCGAGTTCGCGGCTGCGCACCTCGACGGCGACGTCGTCACCCGTGACCGCGAGGCCACCTTCCCCCACGAGCTGTGGAAGGAATGCGCCGACTTCGGCCTGCTCTCCATGTCGGTCCCGTCCGCGTTCAACTCGACGGGTGTCGACACCGATCTCATGTCGGCGGCGGTGGCGATGGAGGCGCTGGGATACGGCTCCAGCGACAACGGGCTGAGCTTTGCCGTCGCCGCCCAGATGTGGACGGTGCAGCACCCCATCGCCCGCTTCGGCACGGACGAGCAGAAGCAGCGCTACCTGCCCGCCATGTGCGCCGGAGAGCTGATCGGCGCACATGCCGTCACCGAGCCGGAGGCGGGCTCCGACCACATGGCGATGGCGACCCTCGCCGAGCCCGCAGACGGCGGCTACCGGCTCACCGGGGTCAAGCGATACATCACCCTCGCCCCCATCGCCGACGTTGCGCTCGTCTTCGCCACCCTCGATCGCGACCGGGGTCGCTGGGGCCTCACCGCCTTCCTCGTCGACACCGACTCAGCAGGATGCACGCTCACCGACCAGCGCGACAAGATGGGCTTGCGGACGGTTCCGATGGGCGACATCGTGCTCGACGGGTGCTACGTCCCGGCGGCGCAGCGCCTGGGCAGCGAGGGGGCGGGTGCCAGCATCTCCGGCGGAGCGCTCGGCGTGGAACGCACCTTCATCCTCGCCAGCCAGATCGGCGCCATGGAGCGGCAGGTAGAGAAGGCCATCGACTATGCCAAGACGCGGCGTCAGTTCGGTCGGCCCATCGGCAAGTTCCAGTCGGTGTCGAACCGGATCGCCGACATGAAGCTCGCCCTCGAGACTGCGCGGCTGCTCCTCTATCGCACCGTGTGGCTACTGGAGCGGGACGAGTCGGTCACGCTCGAGGCAGCGCTCCTGAAGCTCCACCTCAGCGAGACGTTCGTGGCGTCGAGCCTCGATGCGATTCGCATCCACGGCGGCAGCGGCTACCTGGCGGAGACGGGCGTCGAGCGTGACCTGCGCGACGCCATCGGTGGCGTGCTCTACGCCGGTACGTCCGACATCCAGCGGGTGCTGATCGCAAGGATGCTGGGACTATGAGCGCCCGGCGCCCGACGGGCACACCTGCGGTGATCCCGGCGGCGGTGAGCAACGCCGCCGAGCACGATCCCGATCATCCGGCGGCATCTCTCCTCGGCGATGAGCTCTCGTACGGAGAGCTGGAACGGCGCGCCAACTCCGTGGCCAACGTGCTGGGCGAGCACGGTGTGGGGCGGGGCGACCGGGTCGGCCTGTACGGCCACAAGTCGCTAGAGCTCTTTGCCGCCATGCATGGTGTCATGAAGGCCGGCGCCGCCTATGTGCCCATCAACCCTGATGCGCCACCGGCCTACGTCCGCCACGTCGTCGACGATTGCGAGATCCGCCACCTGGTGACCGGTGGCACCAAGCGCAAGGCGGTCGCCGAGCTTGCCGCGGCCACCCCGATCCGCCTCTGTCTCGGCCTCGAATCCGTCGAGGGCGATGCTGCCGAGGCGATTGGCTGGGAGACCGTGTGGCAGGCATCCACGACAGCTCCCGCGATCGCGGTGCGTCACGACGACATCGCGTACATCATCTTCACGTCCGGGTCCACGGGCAGGCCAAAGGGGATCGTGCACACCCATCGGTCCGCCCTCGCCTATGCGGACGTCGCCTCGACGACCTTCGACTTCCAACCCACCGATCGAATCACCAACCATGCGCCGCTCAACTTCGATCTGTCCACTCTCGAGCTGTTCGGGGGTGTGGTGCGTGCCGCCACGGTCGTGATGGTGCCCGAAGGGCACGCCCGCCTCCCCGCCAGCTTCTCCCAGCTCCTCCAGGACGAGGCGGTGACCGTCGTGAACACCGTGCCCTACGCCCTGGTCCAGCTCCTGCATCGGGGAGCCCTCGACGAGCGCGACCTGTCCTCCATTCGATGGGTCCTGTTCGGTGGCGAGGTGTTCCCCACAAAGGATCTCCGGGCGCTCATGGACCGCATGCCCGGAGCGAGGTTCGGCAACGTCTACGGCCCTGCCGAGGTGAACGGTTGCACCTACTACGTGGTCCCGGACGATCTCGACGCCGACGACCCGCCCATCTCGATCGGCGGTCTGTATGTGGGTATGGAGGCCATGGTCGTCGACCAGAACGACGACGAGGTTCCAGTCGGCGATGTCGGCGAGCTTCTCATCCGCAGCGACGCCCACATGCGCGAGTACTGGGGCCAGCTCGCGCTGACCGAGCGCTCGCGACTGCGCCGCTCGCGAAGAGACGGTACGGAGGACATCTTCTACCGCACCGGCGATCTCGTGGCCCGCCGGCCGGACGGCACCTTCCGGTTGATCGGGCGCAAGGACCGCCAGGTGAAGTCTCGCGGCCATCGGATCGAGCTCGACGAGGTCGAAGCCGCCCTGATCTCCCACCACGCCATCGAGCAGGCGGTGGTCTACACCGTTCCCGACGGCGACGGCAGCCAGCAGATCGAAGCCGTCGTGACGTTGTAC
>JBFINP010000090.1:0-8810 GCA_041611095.1 Acidimicrobiia bacterium
GCAGCCAGGAGCAGCATGAGGGCCCCGGCCACGAGTAGTGCGCTTCTCCTACGCATCGTTCTCCTTCCGGCGGGTCGGTGGTAGTCACGATCGAGCTTCGAGCTCGGTCCGGACACGTCGTTCGGCGACTCTGGCCGATGACTTCTCGGGAGACAAATCGAGCCTCCCTCTGGCATGTCCCCAGGCACCCGTAGAATCCCCGGTGATGGAGGCTGCGTTCTTCGACCTCGACAAGACGGTCATCGCCAAGTCGTCGACCCTCGCATTCGGCAAGCCGTTCTACAAGGCAGGGTTCGTCGGTAGGCGCACGCTCATGAAGATGGGCTTTGGCCAGCTCTTCTACGTCCTCTTCGGCGCCGACGAGGCGACGCTCGAGCGCGCCCGCGACCAGCTCCTCCAGCTCACGGCCGGGTGGCACCGCGCCGAGATCGAGCAGCTCGTCGAGGAGACGCTCGAAGAGGTGGCCGACCCTCTCGTCTACGCAGAGGCGCTCACGCTGATCGAGGAGCACAAGAGCCAGGGCCGCCGGGTCTACCTCGTGTCGGCGAGCCCGGAGCAGATCGTGCGGCCGATCGGGCGCCACATCGGAATCACCGACATCATCGCCACCAAGGTCAAGACCGACGCTGCCGGGTTCTTCCTCCCCGAGGTGGAGCGCTATGCGATGGGGCCGGGGAAAGTCGAGGCGATCCTGTCGCTCGCCGAGGACGTGGGGATCGACCTCGAAGGCTCATTTGCGTACTCCGACAGCACGACGGACCTCCCGATGATGGAGATCGTCGGCAACCCCGTCGCCGTCAACCCCGAGAAGGAGCTGCGCAAGATCGCCGAGGAGCGCGAGTGGCCCATCCTCGAGTTCCGGCTCCCGGTCAGCGTCGAGTCGCCCTTCGCCAGGCGCATGCCGCTCATCTCCGGCGCCACGGTTGGCGCCGCCCTGCTCGGCGCGGCCGCGGCCATCCTGCTGCGCCGCCGTACCGCCTGACCCGATCGACGGGGGTCAACCCACCGCTTCGGGATCGTCGCTTCGTGCTACCCGCCATCCAGCACCGTCTTCTCCGCCACACCCGCCTGACGGGCGGCACCTAGCTTCTCGGAAGTCAGCCGGGGCCCCGCATAGGCCAGCAGCAGAATGTAGGCGATGGCGGTCACGATCCACGGCACCCGCAGGGCGACGGACCGGCTGACGACCGACTCCGACGCTGCCACCAGCAACCCGCCGATGGCGGAGCCCACCGGCATCATCCCCCATCCGAAGAACCGGTAGACGCTGTTGACCCGGCCCAGCATCTGGTCGGGAATGATCGTCTGCCGGAACGAGACCGTGATGATGTTCCACAGAACCGCCGTGAAGACGGCGATCACGGTCATCAGGAAGACGATCCACCAGCGTCCGGCGAGCCCGGTGACGAGCGACGTGAGCGCACCGGCGCCGATCGTGACCACCAGTGAGGGACCCTGACCTATGCGCGCCGCCACGCGCGATCCCAAGACGCTGCCGAGCACCCCACCGATCGCTCCACCCATCATCAACAGGGCGAAGATGAGGGCGCCGACGGTCTCGAAGTTGAAACGCTCGGCGAAGTCACCGAGAACGCCCGTCAGCAGCCCGGTGTCGAGATCGAGGTTCTCCTGGGCGAAGAGCACGAACGTGGCGAACACCATCATCCCGAGGCCGTTGAGGATGCCGAGGGAGATGGCCATGGGCTTCAGCACCGGGTGCTTCCACAGCCACCTGAAGCCCTCGGAGATCTCACCCCGCCAGTCGACCTTGCCGGTCTTCGCCTCGCCCTTGGCACGAAACACGCCGGGGATGAGGAACACGAGTGCCGCCGCGACTGCGAAGCTGCCACCGTCGACGAAGAAGGGGACGGCGAACCCGATGGCGAGGAGCGCGCTGCCGATGGGAGGCCCGACGAAGCTGTTGGCGACCATCTCGGCCCCCCACAGGTTGCCGTTGGCCCGCTCCAGCTGATCTGCACTGACGATCGAGGGCAGGATCGTCTGTGCGGCGTTGTCGCGCAGCACCTCGGCGAAACCGAGCAGCAGCGCCGACACCAGCAGGACCATGTAGACACTGAGGTTCGTGGCGATGTCCAGGTCCCCAGACGCGAGCACCTCGGGGGCCGGCAGGGACCCTTCGCCGGCGAGCACCGCCACGGCCACGACCAGTGTCAGTGCGGCGCGAGCGACGTCCATGCCCACCATGATCTTGCGGCGATCGGTGCGGTCGGTGATGACGCCGGCGGGGAGGGTGAAGACGAGCCACGGCAGCCGCTGCGCCACGGCGATGAGCGCGATGAGGAAGGCGTTGCGGGTCACCGCCGACGCAAGCCACGGGTAGGCGATGGCACCGACGCCATCGCCGAGGTTCGAGATGACGCTCGCCGTCCACAGCCGGGCGTACCGGGAGCCGAGCTTGGTCGTGGTGCTGGTTGCGGTCTCGGTCACTTGGTGCGCTCCGGGTTCAGGACGGGCAGGTCGGTGGGATAGACACCTGCGATGAGGCCGTACACCACGTCACCCTCCCGCGGTTGTGACACGAACTCCTCGGCGAGTTCGACGAGACGCTCCGCAAACTCGACGGCGCGATTCCCCGACATCCGCACGTTGCGCAGCGTGAACATCGGGAGAGGGTCCCCGGAATCGCGCACCCTGGCTTCCTGAAGAGCCTGCGCCAGCATGGGGAAATCCCCCGTCTTCCCTCCGACGGCCTTGATCACGATGGTGCGGGCCACTCGGCCGTAGTACTTCTCGATCATCGCCCTCACCTGGCGGGTGCGGACCACGCGTATCAAGCCTGCCGCCTCGAGGTTCTTCAGGTGATAGCCAACCGTTCCCTTGGGCTTTCCGAGCGCTTCAGCGATGTGCGTGGTGGTGGCGGCCCGCTCGTGCAGCAGGTCGAGGATTCGCCGCCGGGTCTCGTCCCCAAGCGCCTTCAGCTGCTCCGGCGTCGACGCCTCGACGACGGAGTCGAGCTCGTAGTCGGGCCCCGGGGCGGAATCGGCTTGGGCCGGCGATGCAGTACTTGTCGACATATCCCGAATAGTCGGGATTTCCCGACGATATGTCAAGGGCCAGGGATGCGAAGCGAGCAGGGGTGCTCGAGCGAGACGCTCCGCCCCCCTCGATCGGGTCCAGCGACATGCGCCGTGCGATCATAGAGAGAGCGCAGCCGAAGGCCGGCCCTACAAAGTCGCTCGAAGCCTGCTTCGAGCGTACGCCGAAGCACGCTTCGGACGAAACGCAGTGCTTGTACCATCGACGGCTCCCTGCGATGAGGTGGCCGATGGCTCCGAGAACGTTGTACGAGAAGGTCTGGGGCGACCACGTCGTCCGCAGCGGCGGCGACGAGCCCGACCTGCTCTACATCGACATGCACCTCGTCCACGAGGTGACGTCGCCCCAGGCGTTCGAGTCGCTCGAGCTCCAGGACCGGCCGGTGCGCCGCCCCGACCTCACCCTCGCCACCGTGGACCACGGGGTTCCCACCGAGGGGCGGGCGCTCGGTATCCAGGATCCGCTGTCGAAGCAGCAGATCGACACCCTCGTGCGCAACTGTGAGCGGCACGGGATCACGCTCTACGGAATCCACGACCGCCGCCAGGGCATCGTTCATGTCATCGGGCCCGAGCAGGGCGTCACCCAGCCCGGCATGACGATCGTGTGCGGCGACTCACATACCTCCACCCACGGCGCCTTCGGTGCGCTCGCCTTCGGGATCGGCACCTCCGAGGTGGAGCACGTGCTCGCCACCCAGACGCTTCCCCAGTCGCGGCCCATGTCGATGGCGATCACGGTCGACGGCGAGCTGCCGACGGGCGTCACGGCCAAGGACATCATCCTCGGGATCATCGCCCACATCGGCGTCGACGGCGGCGTCGGCTATGTGGTCGAGTACCGCGGATCCGCCATCGAGGCGTTGTCGATGGAGGGCCGTATGACCATCTGCAACATGTCCATCGAGGGTGGCGCCCGGGCCGGGATGATCGCTCCCGACGACACGACGTACGCCTACCTGGAGGGCCGGAACTACGCCCCGAAAGGGGCGGCGTGGGGCGAGGCTCTCGCCTACTGGCAGACACTGCCCACCGATGCCGGCGCCGAGTTCGATCGCTACGTCGACATCGCCGCAGCCGGCCTGGCGCCCTACGTGTCGTGGGGCACCAACCCGGCTCAGACCCTGCCCGTCACCGCATCGATCCCGTCCCCCGAGGACTACGGAGACCCGCTCGACCGCGACGCCACCGAGCGGGCGCTCCACTACATGGACCTCGCCCCAGGCACGCCGATCACCGAGATCCCGATCGACCGCGTGTTCTTCGGGTCGTGCACCAATGCCCGCATCGAGGACCTGCGCGCCGGTGCGGCGCTGCTCGAAGGAAAGCGGGTACATCCCGACGTCTCCGCCATGGTCGTACCCGGGTCCGGCCTGGTGAAGCTCCAGGCCGAGGAGGAGGGGCTCGACCGCATCTTCAAGGCGGCAGGATTCGAGTGGCGGGACGCCGGCTGCTCGATGTGCCTCGGCATGAACCCGGACATCCTGTCCCCCGGCGAGCGCTGCGCCTCGACGTCGAACCGCAACTTCGAGGGCCGGCAGGGTCGCGGTGGGCGAACCCATCTCGTGAGCCCGCAGATGGCGGTGGCGGCGGCCGTCGAAGGCCACTTCGTGGACGTGAGGAGCTGGTCGTGAGACCGGTCACCGTCATCCAGGGCAAGATGGCCCCGCTCCCCCGAGCCAACGTCGACACCGACCAGATCATCCCCAAGCAGTTCCTCAAGCGGGTTGAGCGCACCGGCTTCGGGCCCTACCTCTTCTACGACTGGGCCCTCGACGAGGAAGGCATGCCCCGCCCCGATTTCGTGCTCAACCAGCCGCACTACGAGGACGCCATCGTCCTCGTCACCGGGCCCAATTTCGGGTCGGGCTCCTCCCGTGAGCATGCCCCGTGGGCGCTCGAGGACCGGGGGTTCGAAGCGATCATCGCCCCTTCGTTCGCCGACATCTTCCGCAACAACTGCCACAAGATCGGACTGTTGCCCGTCGTGCTGACGGAGGGCGAGGTGGCCGAACTGACCCGGCTGGCCGAGGACCCGGAGAACGAGGTCGTCATCGACCTGGAGACTCACACCGTGGCCGCCGGTGACTTCAAGACGACGTTCGAAATCGATCCGTTCGTCGAGTACTGCCTGCTCAACGGCCTCGACCACATCGCACTGTCGATGCAGCACGCCGAGGCGATCGACACGTTCGAGGCCGGCCGTCCGGCCTTCAAGCCGGTGCTCTGAGTCCCGCCGATGACCCGTCCGACCCGCCAGGAGCAGGCCCAGGCGATTCTCCAACGGAGGGCGTGGCGGCTCGCCTCCGAGGTGCTCGGCCGGCGAGCGACGAATGCGACCGACTTCGCCGAGGCATTCAACCTGGAGCGCATCGACCTCATCGCCGAGATCCCCGAGCCCGAGGTGCTGATGGGACTCGGGGCCAACGTCGCCGGGCCGCGTGACGGGCTCTACGTCATCGACGATGGAGGCACCTACCGCGTCTATCTCCAGGAGAAGGGCGTGCCTATCAACGAGGTGTCGGGCCTCGACTTCGACGCCGCACGGGATGCCGTGATCGACAGGCTGATCCTGCTGAACGGAATCCCCTTCACCCCGGCGGGGTGACGATCTACTTCCCGAGCGTCAGGTAGTCGTCGGAGTCCCAGGCAAGGTGGTTCGTCACCGCCATCACACCGTCCACGCGCCTCACCAGCTCCTCGGCGAGCCGCGACTCGGTGCGCTGCGGCACCGTCCCCTCCAGCGTGACGAGCCCGTCGCTCACCTCGAGGCGCACTCCATGCACGATGTACTCGTGGAGGACATCGCGGATCTCGTCGGCGATCTCGGTGTCCGATCGCGAGTAGCTCTTCATCACATCGGCCCGGCTGAGGATCCCGAGCACGCCACCCACGCCGTCCACGACCGGAAGACGCTTCACATCCGCGTCGATCATCAGCCTGCCGGCATCCCGCAGAGGACGGTCGGGGGCGATCGTCACCGGACGCTTCGTCATGAGATCCTCCACCTTGGCGGCTCCGGACGGTTCGGAACGGCCAAAAAGCGTATCGATCCAGCGGCGCCGTCCCGGGCCCGAACTGTGCTTGATGAAGTCGGACTCGGTGAGCATCCCCACGAGCCGGCCGTCGTCCACGACGGGGAGACCACTGACCTGATGCTCGGTCATCAGCTGGGCTGCGCGGCGCAAGGTGTCGCCCGGCGCCACCGTGACAACTTCCCGGGTCATGACCTCGGCGACCTGCATGGGGTCAGCTCCTCTCGCGAATGGGGCCATCTTCGCACAGCAGCGCGCCGGGGTTGGCTACGAGCCCACCTCCCGATCCCATCCTGCGATCGGCCCCGTCTCGGCGAGCGCATGCTTAGCCACCCGCTGCGACGGCGTCAGCGGCAGCTCCGCACGCACCTCCCAATAGCGGGGGACTTTGAATCGGGCCAGGCGTGACGCCACGTATTCCGCCAGCCCTTCGAGATCGATGTCGTCGAACCCGTCGGCGGGGACGACGAACGCCTTCACCTCCTCCTGACGGAGCTCGTCCGGCACGGCGACGCAGGCGGCAAGCTTCACCGCAGGGTGGTCCTGGATGACGGCCTCGACCTCGGCGGCAGCGATGTTCTCGCCCCCGCGCCGGATCATGTCCTTCGTCCGGCCGGCGAAGCGCACCAGCCCGCCGGCATCGATCGTGACGAGGTCGCCCGTGTGGTACCAGCCGCCGGCCAGCGCCGCCGCGGTGGCCTCGCGGTCGCGGTAGTACCCGTCGAACATGCCGAGACCCCGCACCCAGAGCTCACCGACGGTACCCCTCGGCACGGGGCGCCCCCACTCGTCGACGACCACGACCTCACGGTGTGGCAGCGCGCGACCGAGCACGCCGGTGCCGACGAGATCGTCGTGCATGTCGGCCGTAACCACGATGTCGGCGCCGCACTCCGTCGAGCCATACAGCTCGTGCCATGGCACCCCGAAGCGCTCCTCGAGCTCGGCGTGGCGGTGGGGTGGGATCGCCGAGCATGACACGAAGCGGACCCGGTGGGTGCGCTCCTCCGGCGTCACCGGGCCGGCGAGCATGAGCGTCGGCATGGCACCGAGGCAATAGAAGAACGTCGCCTCGTGCTCGGCGCACTTCGCCCAGAACGAGGAGGGGTGAAAGCCGTCGAGAACGACCACGCGTGCCCCCGAATAGAGGCCGGCAGCGATGTTCCACTGCGGGTCGAGGTAGCTGAAGGGCTGGGCGGTCAGCATGACGTCGTCGGCGTCGAGCCCGAAGGCCGGCTCGGTGGTGACCTGGGCGATGCGGTGGAAGTAGCGGTGCGACAGCATGCAGCCCTTGGGCATCCCCGTCGTGCCCGACGTGTACTGCACGTTGGCGAGGCTCTCTGCGACGACGGGTACCGTGGGCGGGTGGTCGGGCTGGCCTGCGGCGAGTGCCTGGACCGAGGTGACGAGGCGGAGATCTGGCAGTTCGCGCTCGATCTCGCCCACGAGCGCACCCAGCTCGGGATGACGGACGTCGTCCGTTATGACGCCGACGGCGCCGCTGTGGGCCAGCAGGTGGCGGGCGTCGGCTGTGCGATAGCGGACGTTGATCGGCACGATGAACGCCCCCGCCTTAGCGACGCCGATCCACGCCAGCGGCCATTCCACGACGTTCGGCAAGAGGATGGCGACGCCGTCGCCGGGGCCGACGCCGGCGGCGATGAGCCCGTTGGCGATCTGGTTCGTCTGCCGCTCGATCTCCGCAAACGTCCGCGTAGCGGCAGGGAGGTCGAACACCCAGGCAACCCGATCCGACCATCGCTCGGCTGCGGTGCGGGTCAGATGGCCGAGCGTCGCCATCGTTACGTCAGTCGAGGGCGATGCCGTACAGCGACGCTGCGTTCTCTCCAAGGATGGCCGAACGCGACTCCGGCTTGAGGTCGATGGCGTCCCACTCGGCGAGGGTGCGCTCGTGGGTCATCACGGGCCAGTCGGTGGCGTACAGCGCCTGGCCGCGGAGGAGGCTGTCGGAGAAGCGGCGCAACACCTCCCAGCCGGTGCCCTGCTCCCCGACGTATCGGGGGGCGAGACCGCCGAAGTCGTACGTCACGGTGGGGTGGCGGCGGGCAACCGCCGCTAGTTCGGAAGCCCACGGCCATGCGGCGTGACAGGCGCACAGCTGCAGATTGGGGAAGGCCGATGCCACCAGGTCGAGTCGCCACGGCTGCTCCCCGTCGATGGGGACCGCACGCTCGTAATTGACGCCCGTGTGCACCGAGACGACCAGCTCCAGCTCCTCGGCCACGGCGTAGACGGGATACAGCTCGGCATCGTCGATGGCCCGACCGAAGAACGCCGGCTGGAGATTGAGCCCCTTCAAACCCGCCTCGGCGCAACGGCGGGCCTGGTCGACCATCTTCCCCGGGAAAGGGACGTCGATCGACACGGTTCCGACGCCGGTGTAGCGATCTGGATCGGCGGCGACCATCGTGGCCACGGCCTCGTTGAGGGCATCGGCGATGTCGCCGTGCTCGTACTCGGCATGGACGACCGCATGGCGGACACCGGCAGCCGTCATCTCGGACTCGAGATCGGCGCGACTCTTGTGCAGCGTCGTGCCGAGCCCGAGCACCTCGTCGTAGCGCTCGTAGTGGCCGGGGCTCACGTCGGGGCGGGGACGCAGGTCGGCGGGAAGCCGAACCCGAGCATCGATCACCGGCGGACGCATCGCAGGATTCACGGCGCGGATCGTACCAACCGAATCACCACCTGGGCCTGC
>JBFINP010000091.1:0-8370 GCA_041611095.1 Acidimicrobiia bacterium
ACGAGGATTGCTCCGGAGACGCGCCCGACGTACCGGGCCGATTGCCGGAGCCGGCGCACCATCGACTGCTTGCCGATGGCGACGACGACGGTGGTGCCCAACATGACGACCGACATGCCAGCACCGTAGACGAGGAAGATGCCCACACCCTCCGCAAACGACCGCGACGTCAGCTGGGTGGCGACGACGGACAAGAAGACGGGCAGGGTGCACGACAGGGAGGCGATCGCGTACGAGATGCCAAACGTGAACACGCCGCGCAGCCCCTTGCCCGTCCCGGCGCGCGTGGTCTTGGGGAGAGCGACGGTCGGCTCGAATCCGGCCAGCATCGCGAAACCGAGCACCAGCACTGCGCTACCGACGACGATCGCAAGCCAGGGGATCCATTCCGTGAGCGACTGGAGTCCAGCGCTCAGCCCGACGCCTGCCAGCCCGAAGACGACCAGGAATCCGAAGGAGACCGTCCCGCCGACGACGAGGGCCGACCGCATGGCGGCCGGTCGGGTCACGTCCTCCTCGGACACGCCGACGAAGTACGAGAGATACGCGGGCAACATCGCAAAGCCACACGGATTCAGCGTCGCGACCATGCCGGCACTGAACGCAAGGGCGAGGGCTGCGCTCACGTCGAGAAGTGCTCCGCTATTGCGCTGCGCAGCTGGCTCTCGCTGAGCGGTCCATTGTGGGTATCGACGACGTCTCCTGCTGCGTCGACGTAGACGGTGAAGGGCATCCCGAGCCCGCCGAATTCCACGTACAGTGCGCCGGTCGGGTCTTCTGCGTTCACCCACTCCACACCCGTCTCGTCCAGCAGGGCCAGCGCCTTCTCGCGTTCGTCCTGGATGTTCATCCCCAAGAACGTGACCTGCCCCTCGAGCTCGGCCGCCACCGGCCGAAACGCCGTTGCCATCTCTGCGACGCACGACGGGCACCACGACGCCCAGAAGTTGATGACGACGGGTTTGCCGGCGAAGTCGGCGAGCGAGGATCGAGATCCGTCGAACAGCGCAAACTCCGTGCTCGATGCGGGGACGGGCTCGGCGCCGGCGCTGGTTCCAGGTGCGGTGGTCTCCGTGGCAGCGGCACCTCCGCATGCGGCGACGACGATGGCGATCGTCGCGGCGAGATACGCCGGCCGGTAGCGGCGCCGCCGGGGCGTGGTGCTCGACTGCACGGTGGTCCTCCTGGGGTGGGTCCATACTGAACAACTCCGCGGCGCGTTCCCGTCGCGCCACGAATGTCGGACGGGCGACGGTCGTACCTGAACGGCCGCTCGGGGTACGCTCGACCGGTGACCGAACCCAGCTTCATCCCGTACGAGCCCTCTCCCCCGCTGGACGACACGGCCCTGATGCAGCGGGCCCGCGAGATCTATCTGGAAATGAACCGCCGCCGCAGCATCCGCGAGTTCTCCGACCGGCCGGTGCCCCGCAAAGCGGTCGAGTTGGCGATCCAGACGGCGTCGACGGCGCCGAGCGGCGCCCACCGCCAACCGTGGACCTTCGTCCTCGTCGGCGATCCCGAGGTGAAGCGGCGCATCCGTGTCGCTGCCGAGCGGGAGGAGTACGTGAACTACGAAGAGGGTCGGATGCCCTTCGATTGGCGGCGTGCACTCGAACCGCTCGGCACGGACTGGCGGAAACCCTTTCTCGAGACGGTGCCGTGGATCGTCGTCGTGTTCGAGCAGCGATACGGCCTCGTCGCCGACGGCACCCGACTCCACCACTACTACGTCAAGGAGAGCGTCGGTATCGCGTGCGGGCTCTTCATCGCCACCCTGCATCGCCTCGGCCTGGCCACGCTCACGCACACACCCAGCCCGATGGCCTTCCTCACCCGGCTGCTCGGACGCCCGGACAACGAGCGCCCGTTCGTCCTGTTTCCGATCGGATACCCGGCTCCCGGGTGTCGGGTCCCCGACCTCCGGAGAAAGCCGCTCGAGGACGTGATGGTCGAGGTGACGGGCGCAGATCTCGACGAATGGGTGGATTAGTGCAGGCCGCTCCGGGGGGACGGACGCCGCCTCAGTCGACGGCGAGACGGATGCGGCGGAAGCCCTTGCCCTTCGACTCGACCTTGGTGATGCGGACGGCGCCAACCTCACCCGTGGACTCGACGTGGGTGCCCCCATCGGCTTGCCGATCCAGGCTGACGATGTCGATGACCCGGACCTCCGTCAGCTCTGCGGGCAGGAGGTTCACCTTGGTGCGGATGAGACTCGGATCCAGGTCCGCTTCCCCCCGAGGTAGGAAGGCGACGCGCACGGGGAGCGCCCGAGCCAATTGCCGGTTGAGCTCCGATTCGATGGGATCACGGTCCTCCGGATCCCAGTTCGGGATCTCGAAGTCGAGCCGACCCTCACCCGGATTCATGTTCCCCCCGGTCACGGGGCTCTGAAACCTCTGCCAGACAACGCCGCAGAGGGCATGCATGGCTGTGTGGGTCTGCATCAGGCGATAGCGGCGATCCCAGTCGAGCTCGCCTCGCAGCTCGGTGCCCACAACCGGCAGCCCGCCGGCGACCCAGTGCCACACCCCATCGCGGTCCGCGGTGACACGCGTGACCTCGAGGCGGTCGTCTCCGATCCACAGCGCCCCCGTGTCCGGTGGCTGCCCGCCGCCGCCCGGGTAGAAGACGGTCCGGTCGAGGAGCAGCCTGCCGTCCTCACGGTTGGATCCGACGACGGTGGCGCCCATCGTCCCTGCGTATGCGTCCGTCGAGTAGATGCGGTCGGTCACGATTCCAGCTCCTGCATCGGCCGGTCCGTCACCCTACCGCTCTCTGACCTCCGGACCCCTCCTGACCGTCGGCCGCACGGCGGAGCAGGAGCGGATAGGCGACGATCACGATCAGCGTGAACGCAAACCACTGCACGGCGTAGCTGAGGTGGGGTGGACCTCCGCCCGGCTCGGGTGCGGGGAGCGCGAGTGGGAAGTCGGTTGCCTGGGGCGGTGTTTGACGCTCCAATTGGATCCAGACCGGAACGAGCGGCAAGCCGACCTGCTGCTGGAGCCTGTCCACGTCTACCCGTGAGATGCGCTCGAGCGTCCCGCCCTCTGGATCGATCGGGCCGAGGCCCTGACGCACCTGCGTGAGCCGCATGTACCCGGTGACCTCGACAGGGGTGTCGGGTGGCTCCGCTCCGGCCACCGGAGGGCCCTCGACATCGATCGGAACCCAGCCTCTGTCGACGATGACGGACGTGCCATCGGAGACGATCAGCGGAGTGAGCACCTCGTGCCCGGAACGCCCGTCGCGCGTTCGGGCCTGGAGGATGACCTCGCCTGAGGGGTCGTAGCGACCGGAGACGACCACCGGTCGGAACTCGACCGCGGCGAGATCGTCTCCGGCCTCCTGGAGCAAGTCGTCGAGTTGCGCCGGCTGCGATGCGATCCGTTCGTCGATCCGTTCGTCGAGCTGGGCACGTTCCTGGTGGCGCCGTAGCTGCCAGAACCCGAGCAGGACGAACCCGACGACGGCGGTCAGCGCCAGGAGGTGGCCCGCGATCCATACGGGACGTGTGGCAAAGGCATAGCGGGACCTCACGGACACGAATGCTATTAGCGGCCGGGAAGCTCCCCGCCGTTGCCCGCGCCTTCCTCGACACCCATCGGTTCGTAGCGCCCGCCCGTCCGCCAGTACACACCATCGGCGCGGGTGAGGAAGCCCTCGTCCACGAGATAGCGGCGTAGCGCTGCGTAGTCGGCGTGGAAGAGTTGCAGCGCGAAGTTGACCTCGGCCTCGTCGTAACGCACGCCGGGTTCGAACTCCTGGGCGAGGCGCTCGAGCACCACGAGCCGCTTCCCCCGGGACGAAGGGATCGAGGTGAGCCTCGTACCCGAGAAGAAGCGGCCCAGGAGCTCGACCTCGTCCGACGACCAGCCTTCACCGACGACTGCCGGATCAGGGGGTGGGACCTGCGGAAGGGCGGCAGCGAGGGCCCGAACTTTGGCAACGTCGAGGGCGAGATCGTCGGTCACGAGCCCAGCGGCGCGTAGTTTGCCGAGCGCAGCGAGTACCGACTTCTCGGGCGCCCCAAAGGCCCGTGCGACGTCGGCGACGTCGATCGACCCTTCGGCTGCCCGCCCCAATAGAGCGAGTCGCACTGGATCGAGGGCGAGCCGGAGGAACTCGCGTACATCCACAATCAGATCCTACCGATGGTGACTCGCCACCCCCGGTAGTCTGACACCCATGCGCGCCCTCCTCGTCCGCCACGCAGTCACGTCCGAGACGGGGTCCGTGCTCTCCGGACGGCTTCCCGGCGTCGCCCTCTCGGATCGGGGACGGATGGATGCCCGCCGCCTCGCCGACATGCTCGCCGACCACGAGCTTGCGGCCGTCTACTCATCTCCGATTCGCAGGTGTCGAGAGACGGCCCGGTTGATCGGCGACGTCCACGGGCTCACGCCGATCACAGAGCGGCGTTTCATCGAAGCCGACTATGGGCGCTGGTCTGGTCGTCAGCTCCGCGACCTCTCCCGGCTGAAGGCATGGCAGCGGCTGATGACGGCACCGGCAAGGTTTCGCTTCCCAGAGGGTGAGACGCTCACCGAAGTCCAGATTCGCGCCGTGGCCGGTCTCGAGGACCTCGCCGCCGCCCACGGGGACCAGAAGGTCGTCGTGGTCTCCCACGCCGACGTCATACGGGCGCTGCTGTGTCACTACCTCGGTACGCCGCTCGATCTCATCCACCGGCTCCACGTCGGACCAACGAGTGTGTCGATGGTCGAGCTCGACGCTGACGGTGGCGTCCGGGTCCCGGTGGTGAACACATCGGGCGCGGCGGACGCAGACCCATGACCGGCGCATCCCCCGTCGAGCGTTTCGTCGCCGGAGCCATCGGTCCACCCGGCGAGCGGACCTTCTACCTGGAGGTCGACACGGACGACTCCCATGACTGGTACCTCGTCGAGAAGGCGCAGGTGGCGGCGCTCGCCGAAGAGGGCTCCCGGCTCCTCGCCGATCTCGGCTTCACCGGCACCGGCGCCGGTATCGAGCTTGGAGACATATCCGAGCCAAGCCGCGTGGCATTCCGAGTGGGTGAGCTGGCACTCGTCTACGCCGAGGGGTCCGAATTCGTCACTATCACCGCGCGCGGCGCCACCGACGACGAGGTCGCAACCTGGGCCGTGACACCCGCCCAGCTCGATGCAGTCGTCACGGCAGCCCGGCGTGCAGTGGCGGCCGGCCGGCCGAAATGCCCCCGCTGTGGACTGGCGATGGACCGCGATGGCCACGTGTGCCCCACCACCAACGGGGACCTGCGCGGGCATCGCCCCTGAGGTCGTGGACCGCTGGATGCCGCTCGTGGCGTCGGTCGAGGGCCGGTTCGTTGCGGCCTCGAATGCGACGCTGCTCGGCGTGACCGATACGGGCGAGCGTGTCGTCTACAAGCCGGTGTCGGGTGAGGCGCCGCTGTGGGACTTCGCCGCCGAATCGCTTGCGTCTCGAGAGGTCCTCACCTACGAGCTGTCCGAGGCGCTCGGGCTCCGGCTCGTTCCCGAGACCGTGCTCGGCGAGGGGCCGTTCGGGATCGGTTCCATCCAACGGTTCGTCGAGACGGAACCAGGGTTCGATCCCCTCCCGATGGTCCAGCACAACGATCCGAGCCTGTGGGACATCGCCGTCCTCGACATCGTCTGCAACAACGCCGACCGGAAGCTCGGCCACATCCTGCGGGGCGACGACGGCAAACTGGTTGCGATCGATCATGGCTTGACCTTCCATCACCACGACAAGCTCCGCACCGTGCTGTGGGGCTTCGCAGGAGCCACCTTGCCCCCTGGCCTGGTCGCCCGGCTCGAGGAGTTCGCTGCGCAGCGGCTCGGCGAGCTCGCTGCTCGAATCACCGCGGAGCTGGGGATCCGAGAAGGCGTAGCTCTGGAGCGTCGGGTAGAGAGCCTTCTCCTCGAGCCGCGTCACCCTCTTCCGCCCCAGGATCGGCCGGCGCTGCCGTGGCCGCCATATTGATCAGCCGCCCTTGGCGACACCACCGACGCGACGTGGGTCGGCGCACCCGAACAGACCGGCCGCCTCATCGGTGATCGTGGCCTGCACACCTCCGAAGTACATCGACAGATCCGGGAAGCGACGAGTGTCCAGACCATCGATCGACTCGACCGGGATGCCCGGCTCGTAGGCGATCGTCGGGGTGCCCTGGAAAACCTCCGTGTGGAGGCGCGGATGGTCGACGGCGTCACTCAGCGACATCCCGATGACGAGGAAGTTGAGAAGAACCGAGCTCACGGCCGTCGTGATGCGCGAGGCACCGGGTGAGCCGAGGGCGAGGGTGGACCCCGCCCGGCGGGCGACGGTTGGCGCCATGTTGGACGTCAGCCGGGTGCCCGGCGCCAGCCCGTGATACCCCTCAGGGTGGAGTTCCATCTCGCCCAGGCAGTTGTTGAGGAAGAACCCGGTTCCGGCGGGAAGCGCACCGGAGCAGTAGCCGGCCGAGACGGTGATGGCGCAAGCGTTGCCGTCGGTGTCCGCCGTCGACGTGTGCGTGGTGGAGGGTGAACCGTTCAACCTCTTCAAGTCGTCCATGTCTGCTGCCTCGAGGAGGCGGGCGGCGTCCCGTTCCACGTCCTCGGAGACCGAGAGCACACTGCTGCGGTAGTCGAGCACGGCTCGCTGGGCTCGCACGAGGATCGGTATGTCTTCGGCGCTCCAGTCGGTGAACCCCCTGTGGGAGGCAAGGAGAGAGATGGCCGCCATCGTGGAGCCGCCCAGAGCGGGCGGCGGATTGGCGAAGACATCCCACCCACCGAGCTCGATGAGGAGTGGCCGCCGTACCACCGGCTCGTAGGCGGCGAGGTCGGTGCGCGTCAGCAGCCCGCCGTGCTGGGCGACCGCGTCGGCGATGGCGGCCCCCAGGTCGCCGCGGTACAGCACATCCACACCCTCATCCGCGATCGCACGCAGCGTGTCGGCCAGATGCGGGATGATCACGACCTCTCCCGCATGGAGGTGGCTGCCGTCGGCGTGGTGCATCACCTCCCTGGCCGGAGGGTCCCAGCCGAAGACGGCCTCGTGGCTGTACGCGAGGTATTCCGCCGAGGCGTTGGAGAGCGGGAACCCGTCGGCGACGGCGTCGATAGCCGGCTGCACGAGCTCGCGCCACGGCATCGTCCCGTAACGGCGGGCGGCGAGGTCGAGCCCGGCGAACATCCCGGGCGTCGCCACCGATCCGTAGCCCACCGTCGTGTGAACCGCACCTCCGTAGCGCATGAACGCCGGGATACCGCTTCCCCAGTTCTCCTTCGGGGCGTCACGACCCGGCATCTCGGCGTAGGCATCGATGACCAGGGGATGGCCGTCGGCGGGCGCCACCACCACGAAGCCCCCCGAACCGGGTGCGATGACCCCCGGATCGGTACACATCGCCGTGATCATCGCCGCCACGGCCGCATCGATCGCATTACCGCCCTCGTCCGCGACCGCAGCCCCGGCCTGTGCGGACAGCGATGAACCCGAAGCAGTGACGACGCGGCGCATGAATCGGCAAATCTAGTTGGATGCTCGGGCGTCACCGCCTTTCGCCGCCGCCGGCCCCTCATCTGCCGCTTGGCCGTCGGACGTGTCGAGCTCCTCTGGTTGAACGTGGTGGGCGACGATCTCGAGACGGCTACGACGACCCTCAGCCACCGCCCAGAAGCGACGCTGCACCATGCCGGCCACACAGACGCCGGTTCCGGGGGGTAGCTCTTCGATCTCCTCCGGGGGATCCCACAACGTCACCGGCACGACATCGACCCTACGTCGCGGGCTCTGCGACCGGACGGTCACGAGGAGGCGGGCGAGGCGGGTACCGGACTCGAAGCACCGAAGCTCCGGAGCGACGGCGAGCCTGCCGGCGAGAACAACGAGGTTGAAGTCCATGACGCACTGCTCCTGACCGGGGAGTGCGGGGTCGAGGTCAACGTATCGCACCCCTGCGACAAGGCTCAGGCGGGTCAGAGCGCAGCGATCAGCTTGTCGAGCTCATCGACGCCGGGGAAGCCCGGATCGTGCGAGAGGATGTCGTCCCTGAGGCGAGCCGCGGTCTGGCCGTCGCCGCGCATCGCCGCCACCCGCGCGGCGACGTACCACATACGGAGGTCCTCCGGGAAGGGCTCGTGGCGGATCTTGCGTGGAGCGATGACGTCCCAGGCCTGCTCGAGCTCGCCCTGGTCGGCGAGGTGGGATGCGTACACGACCGCTCCCTCCTTCATCACCGCCGGGCGGCCCCCCAGCTCCTGGAGGGTCGCCCAGGCCGTGAGGACGTCGCGGTCGCGCCCGAGGCCGCGCAGGGCGTCCATCTCGATAGGCATGTGTGTCGTCTCGCCGCTCAACCGCCGGAACGTGCGAAGCTCGGCGAGCGCAGTCTGC
>JBFINP010000092.1:0-8358 GCA_041611095.1 Acidimicrobiia bacterium
ATGCCGTGCTTGTGCGCTGAGTAGTGGATCTCCACATCTCAATATCGTAATACGCAATTCTTCACGATGGAACCTACTCGGTGCCGCACCCGAGCACGAGGTGCCGCTCGGCGCTATTCGGCCATGGGAGCGTTCTGGTCCGGTATCTGTTGATCGGTGTGCATCGGCGACCAGGGGCCCTCTTGGGCGGCCGGCTGTCGGGCGACTCACGATCCTCAGGACGAGCTCGACTGGTTTGATTCTGCCGAGTGGGGATCCAGGTGATCACCGACCCCCGGCGTGCCAAGCTTCGTGAAGGTCGTTGTCGATTTGGGCTGGACCTGCGCGTCATAGGGGTGTCGGCGGCGGTAGCCGGCCATGGAAGAAGGAGGTGACCGTGAAGTACTTCGTTCTGCTCGCCGGATACGGTGAGATGCCTTCGTGGGATGAGCTGTCTGCTGAGGAGCAGGAGGCGGGGATGGCCAAGCACGTCGCTTTCGATGAGGCGTGCGCAGCCAGGCCAGGAGTGGAGATTGTGGGCGGGGAGGCGTTGGGGGATGGCTCGATGGCCACGACGTTGCGTACCCGCGGCGGTGAGATGACGGTCACCGATGGGCCGTTCGCCGAGGCGGCGGAACAGATCGGAGGGTATTACGTCGTCGATGCGCCCGATCTCGACACAGTGATCGAGCTGTGCCGGATCCTGCCTGCGTACGACATCGACATCCGACCGGTCCTTGACGCTCCCTGACCAGGTCATTGAGGAGGTCTACCGTGCCGAGTGGGGTCGGTTGTTGTCGCTGCTGGTGGCGCGGACTCGGCGTATAGATCTGGTGGAGGATGCTCTGGGTGAGGCCTTCGTTCGGGCGGCGGATCGTTGGCCGGATGAAGGGGTGCCGACCAATCCGGCTGGCTGGCTGTACACCACCGCCTATCGGCAGGCTGTTGGGCGCCTCAGGGCCGAGGCTGTCGCCGGGCGCAAAGCGCCGCTGCTTGCGGTCCGGCCAGATTGGGCGCCACCCGACGATGCACAGGGAGAGCTCGCCGACGATCGACTGCACCTCATTCTGTTGTCCTGTCATCCGGCGCTCCCGAAGGAATCACGCTCGGCGCTCGCGCTACGCCTCGTCCTAGGGACACCGACTGAGCAGATCGCCCGCCTGTTTCTCGTCCCGACCGCAACGATGGCGGCGCGCCTTACCCGAGCGAAGAAGAAGATCTTGGGTGCGGGCATCCCGCTTGGTGCTCCGCTCGAGGACGAGCTCAGATCACGTCTCGACGAGGTGTGCCGCACCACCTACTTGGCGTTCACCGCCGGGTACACCCCGGGTACTGGGCCGGATCTGTTGCGGGCCGACCTGGCAGGAGAAGCCGTGCGGCTCGCCGCTTTGCTGGCTGACCTTCTGCCCGACGTTCCTCAGGTTCGAGCGCTGCTGGCCTTGTTGCTGCTGCAGCACTCGCGGCGTGACGCCCGGCAACGCCACGGCCACCTGGTGACCCTCGCTGACCAAGACCGCTCGCTGTGGCATCACGACGAGATACGAGCCGGGCTGAACCTCATTGGCGGCCTCGAACCGGGTGAGGGATACGCCGAAGAACTCCGACTCCAAGCCCTCATCGCAGCCGAGCACGCGCGGGCACCTACCGCTGCTGAGACGGACTGGACCGCGATCGCCGGCCACTACGCCGTCCTCGAAGCACGAACCGGATCACCGATCGTGCGACTCAATCGCGCAGTCGCAGTCGCCGAGGCCCATGGCCCCCGGGCCGGCCTCGATCTCCTCCAGGGACTAGACGAAGCTCTTCCTGGCAATCACCGAATCGCCGCTGTTCGGGCCGAGTTCGCTCGACGAGTAGGCGACATCGACCTGGCGCGGGTCTCCTACGACGAAGCGCTCGAGCTCTGCACCAACGAAGTTGAGAGAGCCCACCTCCGCAACCGGCTCGATGAGCTCCCAGCTGTTGATCGACAAGCACGCATCTGAGCATCCGGGCGGAGTGCGAGACCGCTGCGCCTGAGCCATTTTCGACGCCGTGAGTGGAATCCCGCTGTCCGAGCGTCTGTCGGCGAGCCGATGCGGCCCCACGACCTCCGCCACACGCACGTGGCGCTCCTCATTGCTGCCGGGGAGGACCCGTACGTGATCTCGAAACGGCTCGGCCACGCCTCCATCCGCACCACCTACGACGTGTATGGGCACCTCTTCGAGGGAAGGGATCGGGAAGCCGCAAACGCTCTCGACGCAGCCCGAACGCGTTCTCTCGCGGATTCTTCGCGGACTCTTGGCGGATCGGGGGTCGTCGAGCTCCACACCTGAAACGCCGAAACCCGTTGCGCCGCAACGGGTTTCGTAGGGTGGAGCTGACGGGAATTGAACCCGTGACCTCTTGCATGCCATGCAAGCGCTCTGCCGAACTGAGCTACAGCCCCGTGGGTCGTTGAGACGAAGCGGGAGTTTATCAGGCCTCGGCGGCCACCTGATCGACGTGGATGCGCGGCGCATCCGCCCACAGTCGCTCGAGGTCGTAGAACGAGCGCGTCTCATCGTCGAAGACGTGGACCACGATGTCGCCGTAGTCGAGCAACACCCAGCGGTTGTGGTCTTCGCCTTCGCGCCGCAACGGTCGCCGCTCGAGCTTGCTCTTCAGCTGGTGCTCGACCTCTTCCACCAAGCTCTTCACGTGGCGGTTCGAGGTGCCGCTGGCGATCACGAACACGTCCGTGAGCACAACGAGCTCGGAGACATCCAGGAGAGCGATGGCCTGGCCCTTCTTGTCGGCGATCGCAGTCGCAGCGGCTTCTGCGGCGAGGATGGCGTCCTGGTCAGCGCTGATGGTTCTTCCTTCCTGCGACGCTGTGGCCTCGCATTCTAGGTGACCGGTGTGACAGGGCTCCGGTAGAGCCGGTGCTCCTCGATGTAGGACCACACCGGGTCGGGGACGAGAAACCGGATCGGCAACCCGCGTTGCACCCTTTGGCGAAGCGCCGTCCCCGACACGTCCAGCTCGGGACCGTCGAGCCATACGGCCTCGGCACCGTCAAGGGCTGCATCGACCACGCGGCGCGCCACTCCCGGACGGGGAACCACGGCGATGCGGACCCGGCGCAGCAGCGCATCGACGTCCCTCCACGTCCCCAGACCGGCGGCGGCGTCGGCCCCGAGGATCAAGGTCAGCCGATCGGACGCCGGGAAGGTGCGCAGCGTGTCGATGGTGTACGTCCAGCCGTCGCGTCCCACCTCACGATCGTCGACCTCGAAGTACGGGACGTCATCGACTGCGAGCTTCGTCATCGTGAGGCGGTGCTCGGCAGCTGAGACCTCGGAGTCCGCCTTTTGCCAAGGTGCGCCCGCGGGGATGAACGTCACGACGTCCAGGCCTACCTGGCGAAACGCCGCCTCGCCGGCGAAGAGGTGTGCAAAATGGGGCGGGTCGAATGTTCCGCCCAGGATGCCGCGGTCCACGCCGAAGAGCATAGGTGCCGGGACTCGCCGAACGAGGAGCGAGAAACACCGCGGCGCCGGGCGCGTGGCACAGCACCCACAGCGCAGGATCGACGTACGCACCGTTGATCCTGACGGAGAAGTGGAGTGCCTCGAGGTCGTGGGCGAGCCCTGATCGGCCGAGCAGCCGACCCTCGGCGACGACGGTTCCGGCCTCGACCGCAACCAACGAGAGGTACGAGACCGAGGTCTTGAGGCCCCCGCCGTGATCGACGGTCACGGACAGGCGCCCCGCCACCGATCCGGCGAAGGACACGGTGCCGGCTCCCGCCGCCCGGACCGGCGTGCCCGGCTCGGCGGCGAGATCGACGCCCCAATGCCCGGCGTATTCGCCCACCGGGGCGAACCCCTGCACCACTCCTCCGCTCACCGGATACCGCAGCCCGGCGCAACCTGCCGGTTGCGTGCCGACCAGGGCTGCGATGAGCAACAGTGCGATGGCGGACACGAGGCTCCTCTCCACCACCGCCGCCTCTGGCACCGTACCTGGTCAGAGCGACACGATGAACCACCACAATGAGCCGCCCGTCGAGAGGAGACCCATGAGCGTCGAATACGCCGTCGAGGGCCGCGTCGCCATCGTCATCATCGACCGGCCGGAGGTCCGCAACGCCGTCGATCGTGCGACGGCCGACGACCTCCTCGACGCGTGGACGCGGTTTGACGAGGACGCAGGGGCCGACGTCGGCATTCTCACCGGTCGGGGCGGCACGTTCTGCTCAGGAGCGGACCTCAAAGCCTTCGACCTGGTCGACCGCGAGCAGGGTCATCTCGGGATGAGCCGCCTAGACGTCGGCAAACCGACCATCGCCGCCATCGAAGGCCACGCCGTCGCCGGAGGTCTCGAACTCGCCCTGTGGTGCGACCTGCGGGTTGCCGCGAGCGATGCGATCTTCGGCTGCTTCGAGCGGCGCTATGGCGTGCCGCTGATCGACGGTGGAACCCAGAGGCTCCCCCGGCTCATCGGCCAGTCGCGGGCGATGGACCTGGTTCTCACCGGCAGACCGGTCGACGCCGCCGAGGCGGAGCGCATCGGCCTCGTCAACCGCTTGAGCGAGCCCGGGCGGTCGCTCGACACGGCGATCGAGTTGGCGAAGCAGATCGCCGGCTTCCCACAGGAGACTGTGCGCACCGACCGGCGAGCGATCCTTGCGGGCTCCGGCGTGCCGCTGGCTCACGGTCTCGCCATCGAACGCCGGCTGGGTCTCACCGTTCTCGATGTGGCGCAGCAGGGCGCCGCACGTTTTGCCGCGGGGCACGGCCGGAGCAACACCGGACTGGAAGGCTGACGCTCGGCCGACACCGAGGACTTCCGTCGCTGGCTGCCCGGGCGGCGATCCTCTAGGTTCGGCTCATGTGGCGGATGGTGGCGGCCGGGGCGGCGGCGATGGCGCTACTGGTGACCGCGCCCTCCGCTCCCCCAGCGGAGGCCGACGACCTGCCCCCGGGCGGCACCTTCTTCGACGACGACGGCAACGTCCACGAGTCACAGATCGAGGCGATCGCCGCGATCGGAATCACCCGCGGATGCAGCGCGACCGTTGCCGACCTCTACTGCCCGGGCCGTGCCGTCACCCGAGGGGAGATGGCGGCGTTTCTCGTCCGGGCACTCGGCTTGAAGGAGGGAGCCGTCGGGCGTTTCGTGGACGATGACGGTTCGATGTTCGAGGAGGACATCGAGAAGCTCGCCGCCGCCGGCGTCACCCACGGCTGCAACCCGCCCGACAACGACCGCTTCTGCCCGGACCGGCGGGTCACCCGCGGCGAGATGGCGGCGCTCCTGGTCCGTGCGTTCGGCTACCGCGATCCGAGCCCTGATCGCTTTGTCGACGACGACCACTCGATCTTCGAAGATGACATCGAGAAGCTCGCCGCCGCCGGCGTGACCCTCGGCTGCAACCCGCCCAACAACGACCGCTTCTGCGCGGACGAGCCGGTGCGAAGAGACCATATGGCGTCGTTCCTCACCCGCGCCCTCCAACTCGACCCGATCGAGGTCATGCCGCGGCCGGTGGTGACGCTGGCGATGACCGGCGACACGCTGATCCACCTCCCTGTCACGTGGCGCGCCGCCGCCTACGGTGACGACAGCGGCCAGGCCTACGACTTCCGGCCGATGTTCGAGCCGGTTCGCTCGCTGCTCGAGTCCGCCGACGTGGCGCTGTGCCACCTCGAGGTCCCGCTGTCGGCCGACGCCTCCGTCCTCTCGGGCTACCCACTGTTCAGCGCCCCCGGCAGCCTCGCCGACGCCTTGGCGTTCGCGGGCTACGACGGCTGCTCTACGGCGTCCAACCACTCGATCGATCAGGGCGTCTCCGGGCTGGCCGAGACCCTGGACGTAATGGATGCCGCCGGGCTGGGCCACGCCGGCACCGCTCGGACTGCGGCCGAGGCCGAGGCCATCACGATGTACGAGGCAGCGGGCATGCGGATCGCTCACCTGTCGGCCACCTGGTCGTTGAACGGCTTGCGGTTGCCCGCCGACATGCCGTGGGCGGCCGAGATGATCGACCTCGACCGTCTCCGGGCCCAGGCCAAGAAGGCGAGGTCCGAGGGTGCAGACTTCGTCGTGGTGAGCCTTCACTGCTGCCTCGAGTACGTGTCGAATCCATCCGTCGAGCAACTCACCAACGGACGGACGCTCATCGCATCGGCCGACATCGACCTCGTAGTCGGCCACCACGCCCACGTCGTCCAGCCGATCGAGCAGGTAGGCGACGAGTTCATCGTCTACGGCTTGGGGAACTTCCTCTCCGGCCAGCTGTGGTCGGACGAGACGCGCGACGGCGTGATCGTGAGGGCCGAGATCGTGCCGCGCGGTGAGCGCTGGGTCACCCGCTCCATCGGGTACACACCTACCTGGGTCAGCGGTTCGAACTACTACGTGCTCGCTGCAGCCGAGGCCGTCGACGCCGGCTGGCCAACGGCCGCGCTCGAAGCAGACCTCATCGCATCATGGCGCCGCACCACCGCGGTGCTCGAGCGGCTCGGCGTGGACGCCAAGCCGACCGCCGTCCCCTGACCCCTCAGGCCACTTGAAGCCGCCGTGCCGAACGGGGCGCCAGCGCGATACGCTCGACGAAGCGCTCGAGCTGACGGAGGGTGCGCACCTCGTGGACCCCGTCGCACAGGGGCCGGTACGTCGACATGATCGAGTCGCCGGTGTCCCAGTAACGCGCGGCCTCGGGGTTGAGCCAGTGGAGGGCACGAGCCCGGTCGGCGATGGCGGCCAGCACCTCTTCACCCGTCTCGCGGTAGTTGTTGCGAGCGTCCCCCGTGACGATCACGGTCGAGCGGGGCGTGACCGCATCGCCGAAGCGGTCGGCGAACACCTGGAGGGCGGCTCCGTAGTCGCTGTGCCCGTCGCGCCGCACCAGCTCGGCCTCGGCGCCCATGTCGCTCATCGCCTCGTGGAAGTCGGTGCCCGGCCCGAAGAAGCGGGTGACCTCGTCGATACCGTCGATGAAGGCGAAGGCGCGGAGGTTGGAGAACTGGTGACCGATGGCGTAGGTCAGCTGCATGGTGAAGCGGGCGAACGTCGCCATCGAGCCCGAGACGTCGCACAGCAGGACCAGCTCGGGCTTCGAGATCCGTCGCGGCCTCCACTTCGGGTCGACCAGGGCGCCGCCGTGGGCGAGTGACCTGCGAATCGTGCGCCGCACATCGAGCCGGCCCTTGCGACCATGCCGGCGGCGAGCGGCGAGCCGGCTGGCGAGCTTGCGAGCCAGTGGTGCGATGCGGAGCGAGATCTCCTCGAGCTCTTCCCGGGTGGCGTGCATCAGGTCGATGTCCTCGACGAGCGGTGCCCGCAGCGTGCGCGCCACCGCTTCCTCGCCCCGATCAGCCACGAGCCGGCGCAGTATCTCCGCCTGCACCTCGTCCCGCAGCCGGTCCACCTGCTCGGCCACGCGATCTTCGGCGATCCGGTCGTCCAGGGTCTCTCGCTCGATCTCGCCGGTCAGCACCATCTCCAGCAACCGCTGCCGAAGCCGCTCTGCGTCGATGCGGTGCATCACCCGATACAGGTAGTAGCGCCCACCGACCGGCCGCCCGGGCTGAAAGCCGGAGAGCCGGGAGACAGCCCTGCGGACCAGGCTGCGGAGACGCACATCGTCGTTCGAGCCGAGCGCATCCAGCAGCGCCTCGAAGAGCTCATCGATGTCCCCGCCCCCGCCTCCGCCTGTCCCGCCGTCGCTGCCGGGCGCGCGGTCTGCCGCCTCATCGTCGTCGGAATCGTCGGTAGCGGATCGTACGCCGAAGAACACGTCGAAGGCCGTATCGAAGGCGCGTTGGTGACGGGCGTTCTTGACGAGCGTTGCCCCCAAGGCGTGACGGACCGCCTCGCGGTCGCCGAGATCGACGTGGCGGAGGGCATCGGCGCCGTCCATCGCCTCGACCATGGAGACGGGGATGCCGACGTGGCGAAGCTCGGCGCAGAAGTCGGTCAGGGCGCTGAGCATCAGGAGGAGGTGAGCTCGAGCTCGCGCACGACCTTGTCGATGTCTGACTGGTACTTGAGAAGTACGTGGAGGGTATCGGCGGTGACCGTCCCGTCGACCTCGCGGACGGCCAGCGCCAAGAGGGTGCGTGCCCAGTCGATGCTCTCACTCACCGACGGTGGCTTGCGCAGTGGGACCCCGCGAATCGATCGCACGACTTCGGCGACCCGCTGCGCCAACTCCTCGGGCAACTCGGCGACCCGGCTCAGCAGGATCTCCCGTTCGCGCTCCACGGTCGGGTAATCGATGTGGAGAAAGAGGCAACGGCGCTTCAACGCCTCGGACAGCTCCCGGGTGTTGTTGGACGTGAGCACGACGAAAGGCCGGGTGGCGGCCTTCATGGTTCCCAGCTCGGGAATGGTCACCTGGAAGGCGTC
>JBFINP010000093.1:0-8290 GCA_041611095.1 Acidimicrobiia bacterium
GACTCTGGAACGAGGTCGTGGCCTCCGCCCCAGACCTGCGTCCTGCCGAGCGCCATAGGCTGGCGGGGGACACATGGGCGGCGGTGCTCGCCGGGACCCTCTCCGCAACGGACT
The DNA here is from genome assembly GCA_041611095.1 of Acidimicrobiia bacterium. Taxonomy (GTDB): domain Bacteria; phylum Actinomycetota; class Acidimicrobiia; order Spongiisociales; family UBA5794; genus UBA6912. Next base: position 115 of record JBFINP010000093.1, read on the forward strand.
ACCTGCGTCTCCTCACCGGACTCGCTCGAGAGAGTGACGTGCGGATCTGGGACCAGATGCTGGACGGACTCGACGAGCTCGACCGGATCGTTGCACCTGCTCGCGCCTCGCAGCTCCACCGCTTCGTGCGAGATCTCGTGAGGCCGCTCGTCGATGCGCTCGGCTGGGCGCCTCGTCCTGGTGAATCCGATCTCGACGAGCGGCGCCGCGGGACCCTCATCCGCGCCCTCGGGGTGCTCGGGCGCGACCGCAAGACGCACGACCGGGCCATGGACGCCTTCGAGCAAGCGCTGCGCAACGGTGGCCGGCTGGACGGGGAGGTCGCCGCCGCAGTGGTGGCCGTGGCGGCGGCGCACGGTGGTGATCGTGAGCACAGCCGTCTCGCAGCTGCATACGCTGGAGCCCGCACGCCTCAGGACGAGGCGAGGTATCTCGCCGCCCTGGCGGCGATTCCGGATGCCGGCTGTGCCGCCGCCACCGTCGAGCTCGTCACTCGGGGCCACTTGCGGAGTCAGCATGCCGCCGGCGCCGTCGCTCGTCTCATCGGCAACCGCGAGATCGGTGGGGATGCGTGGCACCTCGTGACGGAGCGCTGGGACGAGATCATCGAGGCGGTGCCTCGGCCGGCACAACACAACCTCGTGGTCTTCGCTCATCTCCGATCCGAGCCCGACCTCTCGCCGGACTTGGAGACCTGGTTGACCGACCACCCGCTGCCTGCGGCGGAGCGAGGCACGCGGCAGCAGCTGGAGCGGCTGGCGATCCGCCGTGAGCTTCGGCGGCGGGAGGCAGAGCTGCGGGTCCCGCCGGTAGCTTTGTCGTGACATGAGCGACGTGATCATCGATGGCGGCCCTCTCCGCGTCAGGGACGTGGTCGCCGTGGCCTCGGGATCGGCGCGAGTGCGGCTTGCGTCAGGGGTGGCGGAGCGGATGGCTCCCGCCAGGAGGGTCGTCGATGACGTGGTTGCCGGTGGTCGCACCGTGTACGGCATCACGACCGGCTTCGGTGCGCTGGCTTCGACCCGGATCGAGCCTGACAAGGCGACCCAGCTCCAGCTCGGTCTCGTCCGCAGCCACGCCGCGGGTGTGGGCCCGGCGCTGCCCAACGACCTCGTGCGGGCGATGATGCTGCTGCGGGCTCGCACCCTGGCACAGGGTCATTCCGGCGTGCGCCCCGCCGTGGTCGAGAGAATCGTCGACCTGCTCGACCGCAACCTGCTGCCGGTGGTCCCGGCGCAGGGCTCGGTGGGCGCCAGTGGCGATCTCGCACCTTTCGCCCACCTGGCGCTGCCGCTGATCGGCGAGGGGCTGGTGCGTGACGGCGACCGGGTTGCGCCGGCGGCGGAGCTGCTCGCCGAGCACGGCCTCGAGCCGCTCCAGCTCGAAGCCAAGGAGGGGCTCAGCCTCCTCAACGGCACCGAGGGCATGCTGGCGATGGGCGTGCTCGGGCTGACGAGAGCGCAGCGGCTCGCCCTGGCGGCCGATACCGCGTGTGCGATGTCGGTGGAGGCCCTGCTGGGCTCCACGCGTCCCTTCCAGCCGCGGATCCACGCTCTCCGTCCCCACCCCGGCCAGGCGGAATCGGCGCGGATCGTGACTGCGCTGATGGCGGGGTCGGAGATCGAGTCCAGCCACTCCGACGACTTCGACCACGCCGTCCAGGATGCGTACAGCCTCCGCTGTGCGCCTCAGGTGCACGGTGCCGCCCGGGACGTGATGGCGTTCGCCGGCGAAGTCTTCGACCGGGAGCTGGGCGCCGTCGTCGACAACCCGATCGTCTTCCCGGAGGACGGTGAGATCATCTCCGGCGGCAACTTCCACGGCCAGCCGCTCGCCTTTGCGCTGGACTTCCTGGCCGTCGCGGTCACCGAGCTGAGCTCGATCTCGGAACGGCGCACGGACCGCATCCTCGACGCCGACCGCTCCAGTGGTCTGCCACCGTTCCTCGCCGCCCAGCCCGGGCTCACGTCCGGCTTCATGCTGGCGCAGTACACGGCGGCGGCGCTCGTTGCCGAGAACCGCGTGCTCTGCCATCCGGCATCGATCGACTCGATCCCCACGTCGGGGTTGCAGGAGGATCATGTCTCTATGGGGTGGGGGGCCGGGCGCAAGCTCGGTCAGGTGCTCGACAACTCGGCACGGGTCCTGGCCATCGAGCTGATCTGCGCCACCGAGGGCATGGAGCGGCGGAGACCGCTGCGACCCGGCGGAGGCACGTCTGCGGTGGGAGCGGCGATCCGGGAGTTGGTGGCGCCTCTCCTCGACGACCGGCCCCTCGGTGACGACATCGAGCGGATCACCGGCTGGCTTGAGTCGGGTGGCTTGGATGAGGTGGTGGGCGGTGCTCGGGGCGACCTCGACTCCGAGCCCGTAGACTGAGTCAGCTCATCCCCACCCACCAAGGAGCGATTGATGGCTTTCATGGACACCCTCAAGAAGTGGTTCGGTTCGGCGAAGGACACCGCCGGAGACATGGCTGAGAAGGCCGGCGACAAGGCCGGTGACGTGTACGACAAGGCCAAGGACAAGACGATGGACGTCGTCGAGGACGTGAAAGACCGCTTCGAGGGCGAGGGCAGCATGGCCGACAAGGCGAAGGCTGCCATGGGTGACGTCAAGGAGGGCGTCGCCGACGTGGCGGGCGAGGCCAAGGACGCCGCGACCGACGCCGTCGACGAGGCCAAGGGCGAGTAGCGCGCTTCGGCACAACACATGGCCGCCGGCCCTGCGGGTCCGGCGGCCATCGGTGTGTTCGGGATCACATGCCGGCCTGCTCGAGCACCATCCGGCGCAGATCGATGTCGAGGATCGGCCGAAGCTCGGTACTGCCGAGCCTGGTGGTCGCGAGCTGCTCAGCGATCTTCGTCGCCGCGTCGAGATCGCCGGCCTCGATGAGGTAGATGCCTCCGATCTGCTCTGACGTCTCGGCGAAGGGGCCGTCGGTCGTGAACGGTTTGCCGCCACGCAACCGAATGACTCGGGCATCGGCGGCCGGGGCGAGTCTAAGGCTCCCGACATTGGCGCCCGCCCCCGTCAGCATCGCGTCGAAGGCGTCGACGTCGGCCGCAAGTCCGGCGAAATCGGCCGGCTCCATCCCTGCCATGAGCTCCGGGTCGGTGCGGATCAGCAGTGCGAAGTACATCAGGCATGCTCCTCATCCGGGCCGGCAGGTACCGCCGGCGTCACCTACACGACGGCATCGACCGGCCGCGGTCGACGTTTTGCGCGGATCAGACCGCGAGGAGCATGGCAGACTCCCCGCTGTGCTTCACCCTTACCTCACGCTGGAACACCCGATCCGGATGGCACACCGCGGCTCGCGGGTCCTGTGGCCGGAGAACACCACAACGGCCTTCGCCGGCGCCATCCACGACCTCGGCTATCGCTACATCGAGACCGACGTGCGGGCGACTCGCGACGGCGTCGTCGTCGTGTTTCACGACGAGCGCCTCGAGCGCACGACGAATGGCGTCGGCAAGGTGGTCGACTGGTTGTGGGAGGACCTCCGCCACCTCGACGCTGCATGGAGTTTCGGTGCGGAGGATGGCTACCCGCACCGGGCAAAGGGCGTGGGTATCCCCCGGCTCGAAGAGGTCTTCGCCACGTGGCCCGACGTGCACTTCAACCTCGACCTGAAGGCGCCCGGCATCGAGTGGCTCGTCGCCGAGGTGATGATCCGGGCACGGCACAGTCAGCAGGTGCTCATCGGCTCGTTCCACGATCGCCGCATCGCCCGGTTTCGGCGCATCACGCGCGGTGGGGTGGCGACGTCTGCGGGTACCTTCGCCGCGGCCCGTGCATGGGCGGCGTCCCGCCGGAGGCGGCCGCTGCCGGTCCCCCCTGAGGCGTACCAGATGCCATACGACGTCCGTGGCGCCTCGCTGGACCGCCGTTTCGTCGACGCCGCCCATGCGGGAGGCGGCCAGGTGCATGCGTGGACGGTCAACGATCCCGAGGACATGCGGCGGCTCCTCGACATGGGCGTGGATGGGATCATCACCGATCGGCCGGACCTGCTCAACGAACTCCTGAGAGATCACAGACCCGAGGCGTGAGTAGCCATGCGACGACGCCGGCGAGCCCGGCAATGGCAGCCGTCGCACCTGCCAGCGCCGGGGGCGCGGCGTGAACCGTGAGGGGACGGCAGCCACCGAGACCGGAATGGCGAAACCCGCCTGCCGAAATGAGGAAGGGTCTGTACCGTTGGAGTGGCGGCGATTGGGTTGAACAATGACACCGAGCCTGACCGATCGATTGCGGGACTACGCCAGATTCGAGCGAGTGCTCGCCGCAGTGCTCTCACTGACCCCTCTGTTCCTGATCATCTTCGACGGAGGCATGGTCCGGAGCAGCATCAGCGAGTACTACGACATGGACCTCGAACAGATCTTCTACGTCCTACTGACGGTCGCCGCGATGCTCTTCATCGTCAATGGCGTCATCAAGAAGGAGCACAGCTACAACACGACCCTCGGGGTGCTCTTGGCAGGCGTCATCCTGTTCAACCTCGACGACACCAACCTCATCCACAACTTCTTCGCCATCACGTTCTTCGCCGGCAACGCCATCGTCATTGCGTTCTTCTCGAAGGGAGCGCTGCGGTTCAAGGGAACCCTGCTCGGCGTGTTGGGCGCCGCCGTCGTACTGTTCTTGATCTTCGACTGGTTCGACGTCTTCTGGCTCGAGTGGGTGTCCCTCGCGGCGATCGCCGTCCACTACATCCTGGACAGTTTCGATACGGTGCAATACGACGCGGTCCGCCGAGGCGAGCAGCCGACGCTCGGGATCGAGGGGTAGCGCACTCGCAGCTCCTGATCGCTCCGGAACGAGTGGAGAGGACGCCTGCACCGTCGACAAGCCACCTTCCGCCCCCCTGCGGGGCTGTGCGCGCGTGTGGTGGTTCGCCGGCGGTTCGCTCGACCCGGCGACGCGCCTGGCACGGCCGACCCATGACGTAGGGACTTCCGAGACTGACCGGCCACGGTGACGGATCGCACACTGAGGGTGGCCGGCCACCATCCCTCCGGAGGTCGCCGTGGTACAGGTGACCGCGACCCGATCAGAGCTGCTGGCGAGGCGGGCGCAGATCGCTCTCGCCCTCCAGGGCCGCGATGTCCTCAAGGAAAAGCGCGACCAGCTCATGGAAGAGTTCCGCAAGGTGGCCGACGTGGTGCTCAGCGGAAGCGAAGCTCTCGACCAGGCCACGGCCGCATCCAGGCGCCGGCTCGCCCTCGCCGAGGGCGTGAGCGGCCCCGAGGCGGTGCGCTCGGCGGGGCTCGCCACTCGGGTGGCGGTCCCGCTCACCGCCACCGTTACGTCCGTCATGGGCGTGCGGATCGCCGACATCCGGCACGATCCCGTCGCCATGCCGCGCACCGCGCGGGGCTACAGCCTGGAGGGAACTACAGCCGCCATCGACGAGTGTGCCGCCTCCTTCGAATCGGTGCTGGCGATGGTTCTCGACCTCGCTGCCGACGAGCTGCGTCTTCGCAGGCTCGTCGACGAGATCGGCAAGACCACGAGGCGCGTGAACGCACTGGAGTCGGTGGTGATTCCCCGGCTGGAACGAGAACGCATAGCCATCCAAGCCGTGCTCGACGAACGCGAACGCCAGGACCGGTTCCGCCTCAAGCGGTTCAGCGCGAGACGTGGCGAACGGCTGGCCCGGGGGGCACCGTGAACGACGCCGCTTCCGCGTTGCGGATGATCCGTGAGTTCGAACGGGAGATGGCGAAGGCCGTCGAATCGGTGAAACGCGAGCAAGTCGCGGCGCTGGCGGCGGCGCACGCCCAGGTCGGGGAAGCAATCGTCACCGCAGAGCGCCGCGGCCGGGAAACGGCCCGCCGCCATTTCGCCGCGGTGGAGAGTGCCGCCGAGGATGAGGCGAAGGCGATCGTCGAAGAGGGGAGGCGCCGGGCGGCCGCCCTCCGCGACATGGCGGCACCGGCACGCGAGGCGGCGGTCACCGCCATGGTCGAGCTCCTGCTCGCCCCGCCCAGCGAGAAGGGGAAGTAGCCATGCTTGCCCGCATGAGCAAGGTGAGGATCATCGGTCACCGCGGCGACCTGGATGCCACCCTGGCCTTGCTTCACGACCTGAAGGTGTTGCACATGCTCGACGTGCAAGATGACCCCGCCGTGCCGCTACCCCAGCTCATGGTCGACGAACCGCGCATGCACCTCCTGGAAGAACTGAGATTCCTTCGGGCCCGGATCGACGCGCTGCTCGCACTCGTCCCGCACCCACCGGTGCCGAGAGCCGTCACGCCGCCCCTCGACGAGCGAAAGCTCGCCGCCCTGCGCAGCGAGCTCGACGCGGCCGGGCCTGAGATCGAAGCACTGGTGGCGCACAACGACGCATTGATTGCCGAGCAGCAGACGCTGCCGCGCTATGCGGCATCTCTCCGCAAGCTGCTCCCCCTGCTGCCCGAGCTCACGGAGCTTCGCGGCTACGACACGGCGGCGCTGATGGTCGATCGCCGCCATGCCGACGTGCTCGGCGAGTTCAACGCCCAGCTCGCCAAGACGGTCGGGGCCAACTACGAGATCATCTCCGACCAGCTCGACGCGGCGACGGTCGGTGCGGTGCTGGTCTTCCCCCGGGAGCACGCAGCCGCGGTCACGACGCTGCTCGGCTCGGAGCACGTCAGCCGGATTCGACTCCCCGAACGGTTCGAGCGCGTGCCGTTCCGAGACGCCATCGCCGAGATGGATCGGCGCGTCGCCGAGCTCCCCGCCGAGATCGCAGCCAACCAGAGGCGGATCGACGAGGTCGTCGCGGGACATCAGGATTGGGCCGACGCCGCGATGTGGCTGCGGTCCCGCATCGAGCAACTCGGCGCCATTCGCCACCTCGGGGCAACCCCCCACACGTTCGTGGCGGTGGGGTGGGTCCCGGAGCGCGACGTCAACCGGCTGCAGTCCGCCGTCGCAGCTCAACTGGGTAGCACGGTCATCGTCGAAGCGACGGCCCCCGAACCGTCCGATGAGCCTCCGGTGCTGATGGTCAACCCGGCACCCGTGCGACCCTTCGAGTTCCTCGTCAGGCTGCTCGCCCTTCCTCGCTACGGCAGCCTCGATCCGACGCGGCTGATGGGTCTCTTCCTGCCCCTCTTCTTCGGCATCATGCTGGGCGACGTCGCCTACGGGGTGGCGCTGGGCCTCCTCGCCTGGCTCGTCCGCCGTCGGTACGGCTCCCGCTCGCGAGTCGCCCACGACCTGACCGCCGTCTTCCTCATGTCGGCGGGATGGACCGTCGTGTGGGGTGTTGTCTACGGCGAGTTCCTCGGCGACATGGGGAGGCGTTGGTGGGGATGGCAGCCGATCTGGATCGACCGTGAGGAAGCCCTCGAGCCCCTCTTGCTGTTCGCCATCGCCGTCGGCGCAGCCCACCTCGGTCTCGGCCTCGGTCTCGGCCTGTGGCAGGCCGCTCGAGCTCGCCAGAGGAACGACCTGCTCCGCCGGGCGGCGACGCTGACGGTGCTCGCCGGTCTGTTCCTGCTCGCCGCTGTGGCCGCCGACCGGCTTCCGGATGGCGTGATGACTCCCGCCGTCGCCGCCATCGTCGTGGGCGTGGTGATCCTCGGCGCCGTGGAGGGGGCGATCGGGATCCTGCTCGGGCCGCTCGAGGCTCTCGGTGCAGCGGGCAACGTCCTCTCCTATCTCCGTATCGCCGCCATAGGGCTTGCGTCGGTGTACCTGGCCCGGGTCGCCAACGAACTCGGGGCCACGGGACCGCTCTGGCTCGGAGTCGTGGTTGCGACGCTGTTCCACGCACTCAACCTCGCGCTCGGGGCGTTCAGCCCCACCATTCAGGCGCTGCGCCTCCACTACGTGGAATTCTTCGGAACGTTCTTCAACGAAGGGGGCGAGCCGTTCCGGCCGTTCGGTGCCCCCACCGCTGGTGTCGGCCCGGGTGCATCGGGCTGAAACCGAGAAAGGAGCAAGAGATGGAAGTCGGTCTCATCGCCATCGGTGCCGGCATCGCCGTCGGCCTCGGGGCGCTGGCGACGGGCATCGCCCAGGCGCGTATCGGATCGGCAGGCATCGGTGCGATCGCCGAGAAGGAGGAGCTGACCGGACGGGTCATCCTGCTCGTGGCCATCCCGGAGACCCTCGTGATCCTCGGGTTCGCCGTAGCCGCCATGATCATCGTCCTGCTCGGAGGCTGATGGCCC
>JBFINP010000094.1:0-8215 GCA_041611095.1 Acidimicrobiia bacterium
GAGGCGATGGCCCGCTCCGACGTGATCTGCGACATGGCCGGCCGCGCCACGGTGGCCGACGTCTTTGCGGGGTTGCGTAGCGGCGACGCGCAGTGCGAGGCGGCGGTGCGCACAGCGGCCGAGTACCTCGGGATCGCCATCGCCAACGTGTTCACCGTCGTCGGTCCGGAGCGGTTCGTCATCGGCGGCGGGATCGCCTCCGCCGGGGACCTCATCCTCGACCCGATCCGCGATGCGACGGTGAGACGTGCGACGCTGCTCGATCCCGAGCACATTCGCATCGTCCCGGCATCGCTCGGTCCGTCGGCGGGTGCCATCGGCGCCGCGCTTGCGACGGTCCACCATGCGAGCTGACCCGCCTACGCGCCGGAGACGCTCCAACCACCGTCCACCGCCAGCATCTGCCCGGTGATTGCATTCGCCTGCGGTGACAGCAGGAAGAGGCCGGCGGTCGCGACGTCGTCGGCCGAAACGAGACCGCCGGCGAGGGGCTGCTTCGATGCCGCAAACCCCAGCACGGCAGGGTCGGCGGCGGCGCGCGACGCCATCGGTGTGTCGGTCAGCCCTGGAGCGATCCCGTTGACGCGGATCCCGAAGGGTGCGTAGTACGAGGCGAGCGATCGCACCAGGCCGACCTGGGCCGCCTTCGCCGCCGCATAGGAGTGAGTGGCGAAGTGCTCGGGCGACGGGCTTGCGGCCAGCACGCTCGACACGATGACGATTGCGCCCCTCCGCCGTCGCTCGTCCGGCTCCTGCTGCAGCATCACGCTCAGGATGCGACGCACGGCGAAGAAGGTCGGGTGGAGGTTACGAGTGGTGGTCTCCACCCAGCCCTCGAGCGGCACGGTGTGCAGCGGTCCGTCCCCAAACCTCCGCCCGCTGCCTCCGGCGACGGCGAGGAGCCCGTCGATCCGTTGGGTGGCGCCGGTGGCATGGTCGAGAGCCCGCTCCGCGCCGGCCTCATCCGTCAGGTCGGCGGCAGACCAGGCGCAGCTCCCGCCCTGCCCGGTTATCTCGGCCGCGAGCTCGGCACATTGAGCATCGTTGCGACTGATGACGAATACCCCGCCGCCCGATGAGGCGTGGAGGCGAGCCGCTGCTGCGGCGATGCCCGACGCCCCCGTCACGAGAAGCGTCGGCCGGGCGAGTCCTTCGGTCATCCGACGAGTTGTAGCACACCGCACCTGTCCCCATGGGGCCTGCGGATTATCGGGCAGATCGGCCCTGGTCAAGGCGCGAACCGGTGTGCGACGTTGCACACGACGAAAGGAGGTCGTCGTGATCGAAACCGCGCTCGACCAGCTGCCTCCTGCGGTCCGCACGTTCCGGCCGACGTGCCCGGGATGCGTTCCGACGCGACCCGACACACGCCCGTGCAGCTTCTACGACTGCCCGGGGCTCCCCCAGGCGCTCGAGGTCACCTGTGAGCTGTGCATGTACGACTTCGCCGCCGACGACGGCCAGGTGAAGTGCGATCACAGCACATGCCCGACCGCGCTCCGGTTGAGAGCCAACGTGCCGATCTATCGAGCCTGGCTGGATCTGCTCAGGGCGGCTGCTGCGCCCGCCGACCGGTGAGCCGCAGGCGCTACGGGGGTGCCGCCGGCCACCGGGGCCGGCAGTCGAGGGGCGTGCAGATCCGTCCTCCGGTCGACGCCGTCGGCGTTCCCGGCTTCGGTCATGGCACCCGTGCCCCGCAGGCGCGGGTCTTCGCCCGCCACCATGCTCCGAGGCCAGCCCGCCGAGCGCGACGGCCGAGACGACCACGCTCAGCCAGCCCGCCACCATGCCGCCGGCGACGACGATCACGAAGCTGATCACCACGGTGGCGATGATGCGTTCGACGAGGAGGCTCCGGCTCTCCCGGTAGGGTCGTCGTCCGAGCGGCATCCTGTTCGTGCTCCCAGTGACCCTGGAGCCAGTACAAGCACGAAGATCAGGTCGAGGACACCTCGAGCCGTCCTCGCCGGCTTGTCCATGCGGCCGATTCACGGGCATGGCTCCACGCGCTCATGACGATCTCCGTCGGCCGGTAGGGTTCGAGATGCTCTCGACGTTGGGGTGTGCGCCATGGCGAACAGGACCGCCTACCGAACCTGCCCGCTCTGCGAGGCGACCTGCGGGCTCGAGCTCACCATCGAGCACGAGTCCGTCAAGGTAATCCGCGGCGACCGCTCGAACCCGTTCTCCAAGGGCTTCATCTGCCCAAAGGGCTCGACCCTGGCCCGGCTGCGCGACGACCCCGACCGTCTCCGCACGCCCGTCGTGAAGCGTGACGGTTCGCACGTCTCCGTCACCTGGGACGAGGCTTTCGCCGAGATCGAGCGGAGACTGTGGCCCATCCGCGACGCATACGGACCCGACGCTGTCGCGATCTATGTAGGCAACCCCAATGCGCACTCGTTCCAGAACAACTTCGCGCTGAAACCCCTCATCAAGGCGCTCGGGACCCGCAACGTGTATTCGGCGTCCACCGTCGACCAGATGCCGCGCCAGGTGGCGTGTGCATTCCTCTTCGGCGGCGGCCTCAAGATCCCCGTCCCCGATCTCGACCGAACCGATCATCTCGTGATCCTCGGCGCCAACCCCTACGAGTCGAACGGCTCGCTGGCGACTGCCCCGGACTGGCCTGGCCGCCTCGAGGCGATCAGGCAGCGAGGCGGAAAGGTGGTTGTCGTCGATCCCCGGCGTACCAAGACGGCCGACAACGCCGACGAGCACGTGCCGATCCGGCCCGGCACCGACGCTGCTCTCCTGATGGCGATGATCGCCACGCTCTTCGAGGAAGCGCACGTCGATCTCCGTCAGCTGGACGGGCACGTGGACGGCGTGGACGACGTCGCTGCGGCCACGGTCGGATTCACCCCCGAGCGCGTCGCCGGATGGACCGGCGTCCCCGCCGAGAGCATCCGCCGCCTCGCCCGCGAGCTGGCGGCCGCACCGTCGGGTTGCGTGTACGGCCGCATCGGCACCCACACGGTGACCTTCGGGACGCTCGCCGCATGGGGCGCCGACGTGCTGAACGTGCTCACCGGCAACCTCGACCGCCCCGGCGGAGCCATGTTCCCATCGCCGCTCCACGAGCGGGTCGGCACGAGACGACGAGCCTTCACACCCGGCCGGTGGCGTTCGCGGGTACGCGGCCTCGGGGAGGTCTTCGGCGAACTCCCCGTGGCGACGCTTGCCGACGAGATCGTCACCACGGGTGACCGCCAGGTCCGGGCTTTGGTCACGGTGGCGGGCAACCCCGTGCTCACGACACCCGACGCCGGGCGGCTCGACGAGGCCCTCGCAGGACTCGAGTTCATGGTGTCGATCGATCCCTACGTGAACGAGACCACGCGACACGCCGACGTCGTGCTGCCACCGCCCCCGGCCCTCGAGAAGTCGCACTACGACCTGGCGTTCGCTGCCCTCTCCGTGCGCAACTACGCCATGTATTCGCCCCCGTCGTTCCCGCTGTCCCCGGGAGCGATGCACGAGTTCGACATCTTGGTGACGCTCACCGGCATGGCGCTGGGCATGGGCAGCGACTGCGATCCGTCGACTCTCTTCGAGGCGAGCGTCGCCCAGCAGGTGGCCGGGGAGGTCGCCGACCCCGAATCCCCCATCGAAGGACGCGACCCCGGCGAGATCCTCGACGAGCTGGCGTCCTGGGTGGGCCCGGAGAAGGCGCTCGACCTGGCGATTCGGATCGGCCGCGGCGGGGACCACTTCGGTGCGCGACCCGACGGCTGGACCTTGCGCAAGATCGCAGATCACCCCCACGGCGTCGATCTCGGCCCCCTCGTTCCCCGCATACCGGAGGTGCTGGCCACGCCATCGGGCCGTGTGCAGCTCGCCGCCCCCTTCATCGTGGACGACCTGAGCCGGCTCGATACGGCCCTCGGGGACACGGCCCACGAGGACACCAACGGCGATCTGGTGCTGGTGAGCCGGCGCGAGCTGCGATCCAACAACTCGTGGCTCCACAACGTCGAGGTTCTCGTCAAGGGGAAGCATCGCTGCACGCTCGAGATCCACCCGGACGATGCGACCAGGCTCGATCTCGCCGACGGGGACACCGCGGTCGTCGCCTCCCGGGTCGGCAAGGTCGAGATTCCGGTCACGGTCACCGATGCCATCCGTCCCGGCGTTGTGTGCCTGCCCTACGGGTGGGGGCACGACGCCTCCGGGAGCCGCCTGGCAGTCGCCTCGCAACGTCCAGGCGTCAACACCAACCTGCTGACCGATGCCGACCCCATCGATCCCCTCTCGGGCAACGCCGTCCTGAATGGGATCCCGGTGACCGTGTCGCCGGCCTGACGGCGAGAGGACCAAGCCGCGAGGCTGCGACCAACGGAGGCGACCGTACAACACCATCACACCGCCACAGCGGAGCGTCCGACCGCCCACGAAGAGCACGGCCTCGATCGCCACGAGGGCCACCGGCCCGAGATGTTCCGCGACCGACTCTGGTTCAGCCTCGCCCTCACCGTCCCCATCCTCTACCTGTCCGAGCAGATGCAGGAATGGTTCGGCTACGAGGCCGTCGACTTCCCCGGCGTCGAGTGGGTGAATCCCGTCCTGGCGACGGTCCTGTTCTTCTATGCCGGGGACGTCTTCCTCAAGGGTGGCTGGCGCGAGATCCGGTTCCGGCGGCCTGGGATGATGACGCTCATATCGATCGCGATCACGGTGGCATATGGCTACAGCCTTGCCGTGTCGCTCGGCCTCGACGGCGAGCCCTTCTACTGGGAGCTGGCCACCCTGCTCGACGTCATGCTCCTCGGGCACTGGATGGAGATGCGGTCGGTCCAGTCGGCATCGAAGGCGCTCGACGAGCTCGCTGCGATGGTGCCCTCGGTTGCGCACCGGTTGGTGGACGGTGCAGTCGAGGACGTCCCGGTCGGGTCCTTGACCGAGGGAGACACGATCCTCATCCGCCCCGGCGAGCAGGTACCGGTCGACGGCGTCATCACCGACGGGGCCTCGAGCATGAACGAGGCCTTCCTCACGGGCGAGTCACGTCCCGTCCCCAAGATCGAGGGGGACGAGGTCGTCTCCGGCGCCGTCAATGGGGAAGGAGCGCTCACGGTCACCGTGACCCGAACCGGAGACGACACCACGCTCAGCCAGATCATGCGGCTCGTGGCGGATGCGCAGGCCTCGCGCAGCCGGTTCCAGGTGTTGGCGGACCGCGCCGCGTTCTGGCTCACGATCATCGCCATCGGCGTGGCCACACCCACGCTCGTGGCATGGCTCGTGTTCGGTACCTCGGGCGTCACGTTCGCCGTCGCCCGGGCCGTCACGGTTCTCGTGATCGCCTGCCCGCACGCCCTCGGCCTCGCCATCCCACTCGTCAACGTCAACGCCACCGCGATATCGGCCCGCAACGGGATCCTCGTGCGCAATCGGGAGGCATTCGAGCGAGGCCGCAGCATCCGTTTCGTCGCCTTCGACAAGACCGGCACGCTCACGGAGGGCAAGTTCGTGGTGGCTCGGACCACCGCCGACGGCATCGACGAGGGCGAGGCGATCTCGATGGCGGCGGCAATCGAGGCTTCATCGGAGCACCCACTCGCCGCCGCCATCGTCGCCGATGCGGAACGCCGGGGCGTGCCCCGGCTGGCCGGTTCGGATGTCGTCGCCGTGCCCGGGCAGGGACTCGAAGGCCAGGTGAACGGACGGAGGATCCGCGTGGGCAGACCGGAGTGGACCGAACAGCTGGGCGTCGAGGTCTCCGCTCCGTTGCGCCACGCGTTGCAGGTCGCCGACGATCGTGGCGAGAGCGCCGTCATTCTGATGGACGGCAGCCACGCGCTGGCGGTCATGGCGCTGGCGGACGAGGTCAGGGCGGGCGCGAGAGACAGCATCGAGCAGCTCCGGGCGCTGGGGGTGTCGCCGGTGATGATCACAGGTGATGCCGAAGCGGTGGCGGCGACCGTTGCGGCCGAGTTGGGCATCGAGCGCTACCACGCTCGGGTACTGCCCGCCGACAAGGCCAGGCTGGTGGGGGAGCTGAAGGGGGAGGGACCGACGGCATTCGTGGGGGACGGGATCAACGATGCCCCGGCCCTGCTCCAGGCCGATCTCGGCGTCGCGATCGGGGCGGGCACGAACGTCGCCATCGAGTCGGCGGATCTGATCCTGGTGGACAACGAGCCCCAGGACGTCGCTCGTGCGCTGCGGCTGTCGCACGCCACCAATCGCAAGATGCGCCAGAACCTCGGGTGGGCGACGGGGTACAACACGGTGGCGATCCCCCTCGCCGCAGGTGTCGCCGCTCCGCTGGGCATCCTCCTCGATCCCGCGATCGGCGCTCTCTTCATGAGCCTCTCGACCGTGATCGTCGCGATCAACGCGATGCTGCTGCGCCGGGTCGACCTCGGGTGACCGGGAGGATCGCGCGTCGAGCTGCCGCTGTCGCGGTCGGCGTTGAGCTCCTCGTCGCTGCGTGCGGCAGCGTTGCCGTACCGACCACCGAAGTCCCGACGGACGCCCTCCTCGAGAGAGGTGCCGACCTCTACGCCGCGAACTGTGCCGAGTGCCATGGCGACGCGCTGCAAGGCACCGACGCAGGCCCGTCGTTCCTCGACCGCGTCTACGAGCCGGGCCACCACGCCGACGGTGCGTTCCTCCTCGCGGTGACCCGCGGCGTTCCGGCCCACCACTGGTCGTTCGGGGACATGCCGCCGATCGAAGGGCTGTCACCCGACGACGTTGCGGCGATCGTCGCGTTCGTCCGCGACGTCCAGGACCGAGAGGGCTTCCGCAACTAGTACGAGCCCTCGAAGTCCGCCTTCAGCCGGCTTCGGTCAGCGCCCTCCGCCTGGCCATCTCCTCGACGGCGGCTGCGAAGCCGTGGAGTACCGATCGCCGGAGGCAATGCCAGGTGCGCGGCCCGTCACGGGTGGCGACCAGGATCCCGGCATCGCGCAGGATGCGAAGGTGCTCCGAGACCGTCGACTGGGCGAGCGTGCAGCCGTCGACGATGTCCTGGGTCATGTGCGGCTTCGCTTCGGCGAATTGCTCGACGATGCGGATCCGCGCCGGGTGGGCGAGCGCCTTGGCGACTTCGGCGATGCGCTCCGCGCTGAAGGGGATTGGCTCAGGGAGCCCATCCTCGCCGCACGCCGGCGGGCATTGCTCGATCATCGCTTCTCCTCGGACATCCTCGAACTAGTGAAGAATTTCACAAAGTCACCACCGATGGTGTCGTCCATCGTCGAAGGCCGATAGGGGCCATTCGTCCCGACTGGGGCGCCTGAGGGGTACGATCGGAGCACCGGGCCGCCGGGACCGCCTTGCCGCATACCGGCCCGACTAGGTCGAAAGACCTATGGCGACAGGCATGGTCCCTTGTCAGGGCCCTGAAAGGGACCGACCGGCAGGGACGAAGGTCCCTATCGGGAATCGACGATCCACGAAATGATCTGGGCTGTCACAGATTGTGAACAACCTCACAAGGTCTCTTGAACAGAGGAGGAAACTGATGGCGAAAAGGCTCCGCACCATTGGAGTGGTCCTGGCGCTCATCGGTCTTGGCTTCGTGATTGCAGGCGGCGTCGCCTACACGCGAGTGCAGGACGGCTACGGATCACTTCAGGCATTCAGCGAGGCGCAGAACGTTGCGTTGAGCTACAACGAGGATGGGCAACTCATCGATCGCGGCACGACAGAGGGTGCCGAGGCGATCATGGCGATGCTCACCGAGGACTGGGGCTACCCGGTCAACGAGGCTGACCTCGATCCGAACGATCCGCTGGTCAACACGGCCTCCGAGTACATGTTCCAGATGGCAACGATCGGCTACCACGTGCTGCACGGCACCCAGACGGTGGTGCTGGATGAGGCAGTGGAGTACGAGGGCGAGACGTTCGCAGCCGGCGAATACGAGGTCATCGTGAACGAGGTTGGCAGCCCCGAGCGGGTTGCGGCAGGCCTCGGCGGATATTGGACCGACTTTGACCGCCAGCATCCGCTCGAAGGGCCCGCACGTGCGCAGGCATGGAGCGGAACGGCTCATGGCCTGGTCGGCGAGCTGGGCGTGGGTACGGTGACCCACTCCACGCTGCAGATGGGTCTGGCGCTGGCCGCAATCCTGGCGGCGATCGGCCTGACGGCGATCTTCAGCGGAGCGGGCCTGGTCTGGGCCAGCCGTGAGCAGGTGGCTGCGGTTCCCGACACGATCCCCGAGATGATGCTGGACGCTCCCAAGGAGGAAGTCCCCGGC
>JBFINP010000095.1:0-8095 GCA_041611095.1 Acidimicrobiia bacterium
CGCAGACCTGGTAGTCGAAGGCGTCGACCCCGTTGAAATCAACATCCGGCGAATACGTGATCGTCCCGTCACCCCCATCAACCGTCGAACCCGACAACGGCGCGGTCACGGCAACCGCCGACGACGGATCCAGATCACCATCCGGATCCGTGTCATTCCCCACAACATCCACCACCACCACCGAATCCTCCGGCGTCGACACCACATCATCCACCGCCACCGGCGTCGTTGACGGCGGCGCCGGAGTGAGCTCGAGCTCGGCGTAGTAGATGGGTCCTTGTCCGCCACCGGCGACGCCGGTGCCATCGTCGTACACGTAACCGAAGACCGTCGCACCGCCGTTCCCGGGCGAGTGATCGAAGATGGAGCCGCGCACCCACGCCCCGTCGATGCCGTCCTGCACCTCGGTGTCCGGTGTCGACCATGCGCCGCCGTTCGCCGATGTCGTGTGCCACAGGTCCTTTGTGAGCGAATCGACGTAGAGCAGATGGAGCTCCTTCGAGCCGGGCAGGAGCCGCATGTGGCCCTCCGCTTGACGTGATGAGCCGCCGTTGCTGGAGACGCCGTTGTCCGTTGCGACCTGGGGTGGGCTGGGCGTACCGAAGTCGTCGATTCGGGACGTGTAGATCTGCTCGCCCGCCGCGAAGTCGCGGTAGGCGACCGTGACGGCCGATACTCCGGAATCGTCGAAATATTCGACGCCCGCCACCGGGGCCCGGCTCTGCGGCCCTGTGTCGAGGTCCGTCGCCAGGCTCTTGCGCACACCGTTCGCATCGAGAATGTCGCCGGGGCTGAGACGCTTGTACCGGAGCACGGCGTCGTTCGTATCCGCTGCGGTACCCGCCGCAGACGTCATGTACATGATGTGGACCTCGTCGCCGGCGCCGAGCTCGAGCCACGGGAAGTAGCTGTCCTCACCGGCCGTGTCGTCGACCTGGAAGGGCGATCCCCACACGCCGCCACTGTTGACGATCAGGAAGGCTTTCCGGTCGGCCGAGCCGACGGGCGGCCCGTTGTAGGCGACGACGAGGTCGCCGTTGTCCCGCAGCACCGCCGAGACCCACTGATCGGGAAATTGAGACGGCTCGGTGTAGACCTGCACTTCTTCGTCGGTGGCACCCCATGAATCGGGGCTCGTCGCATGGTCGGAGGTGTGGAATTGATGCCGTAGCACCTTGCCGCCCTTGTCGTGCAAGAGGTGAATCACGCCGTTCGTCGCGTCGAAGACCGCTGCCGCCGATTCCACATCGACGCCCGCCGGACGACCGGCCGCATCCTGCGCCTGCCAGGTCCGGCCTCCGTCCGTCGACTTCATCATCACGAGTCGATTGAACGCCTCCCAGTACTCGACGGGGAAGTAGAGGTTGCCGTTCGTGTCTTGGACCAGGAGGTGCTCGGGACTCTCGACGTAGGTGCCGCCGACGAGCCCGTTGGACTCGACCGTGATGCGAGGGATGGCGGTAGCGGCGATGGGGGTGCCACCACCGTCGACCAACCGGAAGTCGAAGGTGGTCCCATCGACGTTCTCGACGGCTTCTCCGGCGTCGTCGAAGAACTTGCGGATGCGGACGGCGTACTCGACCTCGGTGTGCTCGCCGTCGGCGAGCGACACCGCACCGATGGAGTTGGAGGCGGCGTCCGCTTCGCCGGCGATGAAGGCTCCAGAGGCACCCGCAAGCAGGTTCGTGGTAGCGGCGCCATCGCTGAACTGCTCGCTCG
The DNA here is from genome assembly GCA_041611095.1 of Acidimicrobiia bacterium. Taxonomy (GTDB): domain Bacteria; phylum Actinomycetota; class Acidimicrobiia; order Spongiisociales; family UBA5794; genus UBA6912. The sequence goes on from JBFINP010000095.1 coordinate 1,720, forward strand.
GCGTGGATTCGAGCGTCACCGGCGTGATACCCGACACGAGCGGTGTCGCCTGTACGCCCGGCTCGGCCCATGGCCCGCCATTGCGGGAGTACTCCAGTCGGTATCCCGTGTCGACGCCGCCGCCGACGGCCTCGACCTCGAAACGAACCCGCAGCGTTTGCTCGGCTTCGGCGGCCACGTCGGTGTCGGCCGCGGCGATCCAGCCGTCATCGGCGACGAGGGCCGCAGAATCGTCCCTGATCCTGTACGTACGCTGCAAGGGTCCTTGCACAGCCGTCACATCGATGGCGAAGCTCGCCGAGCCGCTCTGGGCGTCCTGGTCCGTAGCCGTTGCGGTGATCGTGTGGGTGCCGGCCGAAAGGTCGCTACGGCTGAAGCTCTGGCCGGTGCCGATGGTGCCGTCGAGATCGGAGGTCCACACCAGCGACGCACCAACGTCTCCGTCCTCGGGATCGGTGGCGGTGCCAGAGAAATCGATCGGGGCCCCGGCAACGAACGCCGCGCCGTCGAGGGGCTCGCCGACGGAGACGTCCGGCGGACACGAGGGCGCACCGAGTGTGTACGAGTCGACGACACCGTCGGAGATGGAATGGAAGGCGAACTGCAGGCTGGAGGCACACCCGCTGAGCATCAGGGTGCCGTAGTCGGCGTTGTAGAACGCCTCGCTACCGGGCACGACGGTACCCAGTAGGTGGAGCGACTTGCCGCCGAGCCCCGTCACGAGATACGGGAACCCGTCGATGATGAGCCGCTCGTAGATATGATCGTGCCCAGAGAGAACCGCATCGGCCCCCCACGCCTGATAGGGCCATTGCATCGTCTCGATCGAACCGTGCGAGGCGCCGGAGGAGTACGGCGAGAAGTGCATGGTCACGATCTTCCAGGGTGCGGTGGACGCAGCGAGCTGCGCCTGGAGCCACTGGGCTTGCACCGATGTGCTGTTGTCCCCGTCGGGCTCGCTCGGCTGCGAGTTGATCACAAAGACGTGGACAGGTCCGATGACGACGTCGTAGTACCGCTCGTTGCCGGAGGTCCCCGATGTCTCCAGACCGCCTCCCGGGAGCGCGAAGTAGTCGAGGTACGCCGGCAGGCCGCCGCCGTCGTTGTGGTCGTGGTTACCGAGCGCAGGAAAGAACCGATTGATGAGCGAGCCGTCCCCGTACACCCCATCGTACGAGCCGATGTACGAGCTGTAGAACGTGCCGATGTTGTCGTCGATGTGGTTGGCGCCGTAGCTGTTGTCGCCGGTCGTGAGGATGGCGTCAGGGTCGAGGGCGCCGACGAGGCCGGCGACCGAAGCTTCTGCCGAGGAGTTCTCGCCGTAGTCACCGAAGGCGGCCAAGCGCACGTAGCTCGGTTGTGGTGCGGCCGGGTCGACGACCTCCAGCGTCACGTCGTCTGCGTCGGCGAGCTCCCCGTCGGTTGCCGTGAGCCGAAGCGTGTACGTGCCCGGCTGCGAGAACGTAGCCGTCGTGGTAGCGGTGGTGGGATCGGCGAACGTCACCGTACCCGGGCCGCTCACGACGCTCCACGTCGCGCTCAGCCCCTTCGGCGGCGGCGGCAAGAGATCGTCCGTAACGGTGCCGGTGAGTACCGCATGCTCATCGAGGAAGGCGGCATCGCCACGCACCTCCACCTCCGGTGGGCTGTTGACCGGCGGTCCATCCACCGAGTATTCGACGTAGAGCACGGGTGCGGCCTGCGGAGACGCATCGCTGGAAACGGCGACGCGTTCCCCCGACCCGGCGATCACGAATGCGACTGCATTTCCTGCCACCCAACCGGGCTGCGACACGATCTCCTGGAGGATCGGTGCGAGGTCGGGGGTCCGCTGGTCGGTTCCCTCCTCGGCCTCGAGATCCCAGGCCGGTACGGACCAGGGCACAGATGCCGTCGTCGGTTGACGCCCGCTGATGTCGCCTGCAACATCGACGAAGGGCGCAGCGTCGTCGGCGGCGTCTGCATGTATGGTCAAATCGGCCGGGGCCGTCCCGATATCATCGGTCCGGAACTGGACATGGGCGTAGCTGATCGATGCGCCCTGTGGGATATCGAGTCCGGCAAAGCGGACACCGACCGTCTGGTCGAGCAGGGTGGCGGAGTCGAAGCCGAGGTCGAGATCAGAGCCGTCGAGATCCACGGCTCCGGTACCATCTTCCTCGGCGTCGTCTGCGCTCTGAGCGACCCGAAGCGAGACGGCCTTGTCGTCGTCGATAATGGTCACCGTGCCCGTCGCCGGAGACGCGGCGAGGTAGTCGGCCCCGTCGACCACCGTGACCGTCACCGGCTCCGGACCCTCGGTCTCCATGTCGTCGAGCGGCGTCACGACCACATCGGCAGACACGTCGCCGGCGGGAATCGTCACCGAACCCGGAAGCGCCACATAGTCGGAATCCGCCGCGGCGTCGCCCGTCACTACGTACGAGACCGTCAACTCAGCATCTGTTGCGCCCGTTCGGCTGAATGTGATCAGGCCGTCGTCCGTCGGTACCGAAGCCTCCACTGCGGTGCCGTCAACCGTGCTGGCCGAGACCGATGCAAGGCCCGCTTCCGCGATCGTGACCGTGGCGGTATCGGGCGTTACCGCCACGTAGTCCGCTCCGTCGACCACCGTGACCGTCACCGTCTCCGGGCTTTCGGCCTCGGTGTCATCGAGCGGAGTCACGACCACATCCGCCGAGGCGGCGCCGGCCGGAATCGTCACCGAACCCGGGAGCGCTACGTAATCCGAATCGGGCACGGCATCGCCCCCAACGACATACGAAACCGTCAGCGCCGTATCGGTGGGGCCCACCCGGGTGAAAGTCACGGCACCTTCGTCCAGTGGTACCGAGCCCTCGACGGCCGTGTCATCCGTTGCCGTCACCGACACGGGCGGGAGATACTCGACGTGGAGGAGCGGTGCCGCCGCAGCCACACCGTTGAATGACTCGGCGACCCGATCACCTGTGCCCGTGATGATGATGACGAGCGACGCTCCTGCGACCCAGCCCGAGCGGCCGGCGACCTCTTGCACGACCGCACTCAGGTCCGGAGTCCGCTGGTCCGCGCCTGCCTCGCCGACCGTACTCCACGGCGGTGGCGACCATGCCACCGCCGTGGTCGTCCTCGAGCGCCCCGAGATGTCGCCCGGCGCCGATGCGAACGAGACGGCATCATCCGAGGCCTCAGCCTGGATCGTCAGCGATGTCGCACCCGAGGACGTCTCGTCGGTCTGGAACTGGATGTAGGCATTGGTGATCGCCGCCCCGGGTGGAATGGCGAGGTTGGCGAACCGCATGCCCACGACTTGGTCGCCGTTTGCGAAAGTCAACTCCAGGTCGCTGCTCGTGAGGTTGACGGAGCCACTCGGCGACTCTTCGGCATCATCGACGCCCGCGGTGACCCGCACGTCTAGAGCGATGGGACCGGTGGCCGTCTGAGCTGCAGCGGCGGGCAGTGTCGACGCGACGAAGAAGGTGGTACACACGAGTACCGCTCGGGTCCACCAGGGGCTCCCCCGACAAATGCTCCCTCTCTGCGATCCCACCCTGGCTCCCCCGATCGGCTGTTTCCGAACCTACACGTTCCTTCGACGTGTGGCGTGACACCCACTCAAGCCTCTATTCGGCGAAATGGCGAGCGAGGGCAGAGCGCAGCGCACCGACAGTGGCCAGGACCGGGTCGGTTACACCACCGGTGCGACCTGGGCCTGGAGCGATGCGACATCTGCGATCTCCCAGGCCTCTGCGACCTTTCCTTCGCGGAGATGCGTGATCACAGCCTGGTCGATCCGAAAGCCACGCCCGTCGGTGGCGACACCCGCAAAGCTCCGCTTCATCGTGCCGGTGACCACTACCCGAGCCATCTCGACGTCGCCGTCGACAACGACCTCTTGAACCTCGTGGCGGAGGTCCGGCATGGCAGCGAGGGCCTCTGCCCACACTGCCTTCTCCTCCTCCACGCTGCCCGTCGATAGACCGAGCGGAGCGTGGATGATTGCGTCCTCGTGCAGCAGCTCGTCGAACAAGTGCAGGTCTCCGGCGTCACCGGCTGCGAGCCAACGGAAGACGACCGTTTCACGCGGGTCAGTGAGTACGGCGCTGCGGCTAGCACGGGCTCCCGGCTGCTCGGCACCACGTGATCGAATCCGGCGACGCCGAAGCCGCGGATGCCCGGAGACCAATTGGCCCTTCACCCCATTGTGGGTGACGACGGGTCACCCAGCTGTTCGGGAAGCTGAGATCCGAGAGCAGCGATCCTTCGTGGAGCGCTGCTCAGTGCGCCACCTGCAAGGGCCGGAGAATGGAGATTGGCATGTCAGAAGCCGCCGTGGCGGAGCTAGCGGCTGTAGGTCGGCGTTCGAATCAGGTTGCGGTGTGGGTGTTGATCGTCCTTGCGACGCTGGTGATGGTGTTGAGCACGCTCAACACGTGGTTGGAGCGGCAGTTGCTCGACACGGACTCCTGGGTGGACACCAGCGTGGCTCTGGTCGAGGACGACGAGGTGCGCGAGGAGTTGTCGGTCCGGCTGGTCAATGCGCTGTATGAGAATGTCGATGTGGGGGCGGCGATCGACGAGCGGCTTCCCGAGCAGTTGAAGGGTCTCGGGGTACCTGCCGCCGGGTTGTTGCGTGACCCGCTGATTGGCACCGCGAACAGGATCCTGCAGACCAGGACGGTTCTGGCGTTGTGGTCGGAAGCCAATCGGGTAGCGCATGCGGCCGTTGTTGCTGTTTTCGAGGACGACGTTGGTGACAACCTCTCGACTTCGGGGGGCGTTGTCGTGATCGATCTCGGTGGTGTGGTCCGTCAGCTCGGTGAGCAGATCGGCCTCCCGCAGGGCGTGCTCGACGCTATCCCCGACGATGCTGGCGTGTTCGAGGTCGTCGATTCGGATCGGCTGGCGCAGGCGCAGAACAGTGTGAGGATCGTCAAGATCTTGAGCGTCGTGTTCTTCCTGCTGGTGGTGCTCGGCTACATCGGTGCGATCTACCTGGCCGGCAACTGGCGGCGTGAGGCCGTCCGCAACGTCGGTGTCGCCACTGCGCTGGGTGGCTTCGTCGTGCTGGTGGCGCTCCGCATCGCCATCACCATCATCGGGAGGGCACCCGATACCGAGGGAGCGCGTGCGGTCGCCGACTCGGTTCTGGTGATCGGCACGACGGTGCTGCGGCAGATGGCATGGTCGGAGATCCTGATCGGCCTGCTGATCGCCCTGGGGGCGTCGCTCATCGGTCCGGCCCGGTACGCCCAGTGGGTTCGTTCCCACGCCGCGGTGGCCTTCAAGCGCGCTCCCGTGGCAACGTGGATCCTCGTCGCCGTGGCGGTTCTGGCCGTGCTCGTGTGGTCACCTTTCACCGCCAGCGGCAACTGGCTGACGGTGCTCATCGTCCTTGGCCTCGTCCCCGTCGGGGTCGAGGCCCTCCGCAGGACGTCGCTCACTGAGCGCGGCACGGCGGGGAGGTGAGGCGCCGCGAACTTTGTGTGACGTACGCAGGGATGCGGGGTTGACGATGTGTCGGCTCACGTTGGGACAGGAGAGAGGAGTCATGTTATGGGCACGTACGAGACCGACAGGGACTATGACCTGATCATTTGCGGTGATGGACGGACGGGAGAAGGCGGACGAGTTCTTCGCTGTGGCGAAGTGCAGAAGGCCTTCGAGGAGGAGATCGGAGTGGTCGTCGCCGAGTAGCCGCGCCACGGCTCACCGACGCCGCAAACACGTGACGACACCGACCCCGTGCCCGATGTGCGACGTTGACTCGCTTCGGGCACGGGGCTGTCATCAACACGGGAGGCAACCGTGGGTAAAGCACCGAAACAGAATCGCAAGGAACGGCGACAGCAGGCCCGCCATGCGAAAGCAGTGGCGCGGAACACCCTGTTCCCGGAAGAAGAGGTCGTGACAGCCGCCAGGCCATCTCGTCTCATCAACCTCCCCAAATACGTCATGACCCTCGGACTGTACGAGCTGTGGCGGAGACGCAATACCACCGTCGTCACCAACCAGCGGATCCTCTTCGGCAGCGGCATCTTCAACCGCAGCGAGCAGTCCATCCCGTTGAAGAACGTGATGGACGTCGCATTCCGGCGGCGAGGCCTCAACGCCTACGCCGAAGTCGCCGTCACCAAGCGCGGCAAGAACACCGTCATGATGGTGGGCCCGATGACCGACTCGGGGGCGAGGCGACTCGCCAGCGAAATCCTCCGCCGCACCTGAACACAGGACACTTCCCTCACCAAGGTGCCACGTCACCGCACCCCTCACGGGATCAGCGAAGCCAGGTCAACGGAGTCCTCTCCTCTTCTGGGGGCCTATGGGTATGCACAAGGGTTTCTGGCCGGTGGAGGTGACGGGATTTGAACCCGTGACCCCTTCGTTGCGAACGAAG
>JBFINP010000096.1:0-7949 GCA_041611095.1 Acidimicrobiia bacterium
GGGCGTTGTCGAATCGCTCGTGACCGCACTCGAGGTCAAAGACGTCTACACCCGCGGGCACTCGCAACGTGTCGCCATCTACGCCCTCTGGCTCGGCGAAGAGCTGGGGTTGCGTGGAGAGCGGCTGGCGCAGCTCCGCATCGCGGCGCTGCTGCATGACATCGGGAAGCTCACCGTGCCCCGCCACGTACTGCGCAAACCCGGAGCCCTCACGCCCGAGGAGACGGTCATCGTCCAGCGCCACGCCACCGTTGTCCCCGACATCCTCGGAGGCCTCGACATCCTCGAGCCCGTCGTGTCGTGCATCGCCGAGCACCACATCCACTTCGACGGCAGCGGGTATGGGCGTGACGGGCCGCGTCTCGTCGCCCTTTCGCTCGAGAGTCGCATCCTCGCCGTCGCCGATGCGTTCGACGCCATGACGACCCACCGGCCCTATCGAATGTCCCTCAGCGTGGCCTATGCGCGCGGCGAGCTCCGCCGCTGGTCCGGAAAGCAGTTCGATCCGGACGTCGTGGCCGCATTCGAACGATGCCTGGAAGGGAAGACCCTGCCGATGCCAAGCGACGGCTTCGAGTCCGACGACGTCGCCCGCCGCGCAGCGGAAGGAGCGCTCGATCGTGCATGACGAAGGCCGCATACATGTCGCACCGATCGCAGACGCCCTGGCTCGCGAGGACTGGCCGGTGCTCGTTGCCCTGCCCGTCGTTGCCAGCGTGTTCGTGTTTGCCGCCCCTCGTCTGGGGTGGTGGGCATTCGCGCTCGCCGGCCTCGTCTACGCCGCCGGCTTCGTCGCCTATGAGCGGGCCCGGCATACAGAACGAACCTATCACCAGCTCGCCGTCGCGCTCGGGCGTCTCCCCGAGCTCTCCGGCGTCGTGCCCGAGGGGCGTAGCGAGCGCATGGCCGAGCTGGCATCGGCCGTTGCGTCCCACCTCAACCTGAGCCCCCGGGACGTCGCCGCGGCAGGCTCGGCGGCGCGCTGTGCGGGTCTTGGGCGTGTAGGCGACGACGCCTGGCCCCACCTGCGGGCCGGTTTCGATGACAGGGCCGCCGCTCGATGGACGGCGATCATCGTCGGCAGGGCCCCGGGGCTCGAACCGCTGGCGCCGCTCCTCGGTCCTGTCGCGCCGCCGGATCCGTCCGCGGCGAGGGTTCGCTCGATCGTCGACCTCGTCGCCGCCTACGACGATGCGGTCCACGCAGGAGGTCTCGACCACGAGGCGGCACTCGAGAAGATCGCCGAGACGGGCCGGGGCGACGTCGTTGCCGCAATCGGAGCGGCCGCGCTCTCCGGCTGATCGCCCTTGTCAGTGCTCGGCGGCCGACCCGGCCTCGCCGTGGATGCCGTGGCGGAAGAGCCGTGGCCGGCGGCGCATCTGCTCCTCCACGAAGAGCCCCAGCCCGATGGCCAAGAAGACGTCACCGAGTGAGATGACGGCACCGGGCAAGGGAATGATGTCTCCGAGGAACGCGAGGTGTGTTGAGCCGTCGAGGACGACATGCTTGCCGCTCGTCACCAGCGTCGGGTCGCCCCCTGCGATCTCAACCGACGCCGGCAGCACGGGCATGCCGCGGTTCACGGCGATGACCAGGAAGTTCATCAAGATCCCGATGCCGGCGATCCACATACCCGGTGCGTTCCGGTTCATTGCGATCATCATCAGGATGGGAAGGGCGGAGATGAGCAGCAGGGCGACGGCCAGCGATCTTCGGTCGGCCGGCAGCAGCCCGGCGATGAGCTGGAGGGCGAGCCCGATGATCAGCAGCCACCACGCCCGGGCCTCGACGTCGAGCAGGTTCCTGATGCGACCGCCGCGAATGCGTCCGACGATGGCCGAAAACGCGAGGACGACGATCACCCAGGACATGGCACGACGTTAGCCGGGCCCGCCCTGTGCCGATTCAGGGCCAAAGTGCCGTCATACGGGGCGATCGGTAAGCTCGGGAGCCCTTGAAGCCGAGGTGCCGCTCGATGCTGCGCTACGAGACCGAGGGCCCGTGTGCGGTCCTCACCATCGACGATCCTGAGCGTCGCAACCCGATGACCACCGAAGTGCTCGCCGGCCTCCTCGACGGCGTGCGAAGCGCAGCCGCGGATGCCCATATCCGGGTCGTGATCATCACCGGTGCCGGGGATCGCGCCTTTTGCGCTGGCGGCGATCTGTCGGGCGGCTTCTTCGAGGAGCCCCTGGCGGGCCACGGTGAACGGGGTGCGCTGGCCGATCTGTTCCGAGCGATCCGGCAGTGCCCGAAGCCCGTCGTCGCCAGGGTCAACGGGCATGCGCTGGCCGGCGGTTTCGGGCTGGCGGCGGCGTGCGACATTGTCATTGCCGTCGACACCGCCACCTTCGGCACGCCGGAGGTGAAGGTGGGGCTGTGGCCGATGATGATCAGCGCCGTCCTCCAGCGGTTGGTGCCGCAGCGAGCCGCCTTCGAGTTGATGGTCACCGGACGCCGCATCGATGCGGCCGAGGCGCAGCGGTTGGGCGTCGTCTCCCGCGTCGTCGCTCCGGGTGACCTCGATGGTGCTATCGCCGAGACGGTCGACGCCCTCGTGGGCCTGAGCCCGGCAGTGCTGGCCCTCGGCAAGCGTGCCTTCTACGCGGTCGAGGACATGCCACTCGATGCGGCGCTCGACCAGCTCCAGATCGGGTTGACGGCGGTCGCCATGACCGACGACGCCGCCGAGGGCATGCGGGCGTTCATCGACAAGCGGGATCCGGTATGGGGGGGATCCTGAGGCGGATCGAGATCGGGATTCCGGGTCGGCTGAGCCAGACGGAGCGTCTCAGCCGAACAACTCCGCCACGTCTTGGGCGAGCGACTCCTCGGTAACGCCCCCGAAGATGCGCTTCACGATGATCCCTTCCGACGAGATGAAGAACGTGGCAGGTAGGCCCAGCGGCCGGTACTCCACATTGACCTCGTCCTTCTCGTCGAACCCGATCGTATAGGAGACGCCGAGCTCGTCGGCGAAGTCGGCGGCAGCCGTCGCATCGTCCTGGACGGAGACCCCCACCACCATCACGTCCGGATTCGCCGCGGCGAACCGGTCGATCGCAGGCATCTCCTCGCGGCAGGGGAAGCACCACGAGGCCCACAGGTTGAGGATCACGGGGCGGCCGTCTTCGGCCAGATGTTTGGACAGCGTGAAGGCACCACCGTCGTGCGTTCGCACCGAGAAGTCGGGTGCGGCGTCGTCGCTCTCGGGCGTGTCCTGAGCGAGCTCCGCCAGATCCTGGAGGTTGGGGGCGTCGGCGATCGCACCGTCCCCCGTCGCAGCGTTCGAGCCGCCGTCGTCGCCGGTGAGTGCAACGGCAAGGCCCCCAAGGAGGACGATGACTACGACGACGCCGATCCAGCCGGGCGGTCCGAGCTTCAGGCGCCGTGACGGAGGAGCATCGGGTTCGCCCGTCATGGCCGTGACGTTAGTGAAGGCGGACATCTACCCGGTTGCCGGCGAATGTGGAACAGACAGCCAATGGCGGACGTTCTCAGGCCCGCCGACAGCACGGAGGTACGATCGAGCCATGAGCTTCTTCACCCGCAATCGAGAAGAGCTGATCGCCAAAGGTATCGACATCGCTCGCGTGCCGCCGGGTCAGTACGTCACGGAGCGCTTCCCGGTGCTGCATGCCGGCGTCGTCCCCGATGTCGACCTCGCCGAGTGGGATTTCGTCGTGGACGGGCTCGTCGACAGCGAGAAACGGTGGACGTGGGACGAGTTCCGGGCGCTGCCGTCGGAGTCGCTGACTGCCGACATCCATTGCGTCACCAAATGGTCGAAGCTGGACACGACCTGGGAGGGCGTGCCGGTGCAGGCCATCTGGGACCAGATCGGCGCCGGCCCAACCGCCACCCACGTGCTCGTCAACGCATATCACGGGTTCACCGCCAACCTTCCGGTCGAGGACTTCCTCCGCACCGGGAACCTCTTCGCCCACACGTATGACGGTGCTCCTCTCGAGCTGGAGCACGGCTACCCCTTACGGCTCGTCGTCCCACACCTCTACTTCTGGAAATCGGTCAAGTGGGTGCGGGGGTTCACGGTTCTCGATGGCGATCAGCCCGGGTTCTGGGAGCGGAACGGCTACCACATGTACGGCGACCCCTTCAAGGAGCAACGCTTCTGGGGCGACTGAGCGGGATTCAGGCAGTTGTCTTCGACGTCGGGGAGACGCTCGTCGACGAGACTTCCGCGTGGGAAGCGTGGGCCGAGCACCTCGACGTACCGAGGTTCACGTTCATGGCGACGGTTGGCTCGGTCATCGCAATGGGCCTCGACCACGGAGTCGTGTTCGAGGCCGTGGCCCCGGGCTTCGACGTTACCGGCGACCCGCCGGGCTGGGAACGTTCGGCGGACGATCTCTACCCGGACGCCGTTCCGACGATTCGCACCCTCGCCGAGCGGGGCATCCGCATCGGAGTCGCCGGCAACCAAGCAGCCGTCACCGAGGAGTTTCTCGCCGGTCTCGCATTGCCCATCGAGCTGGTGGCGACATCGGCCGGGTGGGGCGTGAGCAAGCCGGATGCGAGGTTCTTCGCACGGATTGCAGATGAGCTCGACCTGCCGCCGGCTGCCATCGCCTACGTCGGTGACCGGCTCGACCACGACGTGCTCCCGGCGGCGTCGGTTGGGATGAAGGCCGTGCTCATTCGGCGCGGCCCGTGGGGGGTGATGGCGGCGAGGTCGGCCGACGCCGCCGCAGCGGATGCCGTGATCGATGGTCTCGACGAGGTGAGCGGGCTGCTCGACGGCGCGTGAAGCCCGGTCTCGAACGTGGGGATTGCCGGCGGGATCAGGATGCGTGAAGGAGCTCGATGGCGGCGGCGTAGGCCTCCATCGTCTGTTGCGACGGCTCGATGTCGAGGGCCTGTCGCAGCGCGAGCCGGCACGTGTCGTACTGCCGCACGAGCTCGCGATACTGACCCAGCTTGGCGTACGAGTGCATGGCCAGCCGGTGCGCCATCTCCGAACACGGGTTCTGGCCGAGGATGAGCTGTGCCACCTTCACGCAGTCCTCCGGCGATCCGTGCTTGCGTACCAGGGTGGTCGCCCGATGCAGTATCTGGAGATACGTGATCCGGTAGCTCGAACGGGGGAGGACCGTCCAGTCCTCGAATGGATCGTCGGTGAGGAAGTCGCCGCCGTAGAGGCCCATCGCTCGCAGATAGTGGGCGAGCGCCGCCGTCGGTGAACCATTTCGTTCGGCCTTGCGTCCGTCGGCGACGGCGGCCTCGAATGCATCGGTGTCGAGAACTATGTCCACGCCCAGGTTGATCCGGTACCAGCGGTCGTTGCGCTGCATCAGGCGGAAGGGGGCATCGCCACCTGTCTTGGTTCGGAGTGCGCGGAGCTCGGCACGGAGGAGGCTTCGGGCGTGTTTCGGGTCCTCGTCGGGCCACAGCGTGTCGAGGAGGACGTCGCGACTCGCCTTGCGCGACGGCGTGATCAGCAGGTATTTGAGGATTCGCAGCCCTGACTTGCTCGGATCACCCGTGATCTCCGTCCCGTCGACAATGCAGGTGAACGTACCCAGCAACGACGCCGTGAGAACAGGTCGTTCCCCTGTATCGGTGACCCAGGTCGCTCGCGCCCGAATCATGGGGATGGGGGTCGTCTCGGACCCGTGCGTTGGTCGTTCGAGGGGATTCATCATTGAGGGTGCTCGTGGGGTTCGAGGCGCTCCGGGAGGAGGCCGCTCAGTCGTCCCAGCGGGCGACGATGGCTGCGAACTCACGGTCGATGTGTGCCTGGTCGCCGGTTCGCCACAACTCGGCGGTCATCTCCCGCCACCCGACGAGGGCAGTGCCCATCACGAGCGTCACCAGCGTGACACCGAAGACTGCGAGAACCGACATGACCCTACTCCCTCCGCTCGGACTGGCCTGGCCACATCAAACCCGCAAACGCTTCAAAACGCCATGAGACCGCAGACCCAAAACGCGCGAAGAAATCCGGCGAGGATGTCACCCAAAACCGGCCGCAGGAACGTCGAAACGCCGAGATGACCGACGAGGAGATCTACCGCAAGTACGCCGACGACCTGGTGCGCTTCGCCACCGGGCTCGTCGGACCGTTCGATGCGCAAGACGTCGTCACCGATGCCTGCCTGCGATCTTTCCGGTCGAAGGCGTGGACGGGAGTCACCAACCACCGGGCCTATCTGTACCGGTCGGTGCTCAACCAGGCGCACTCCCACCACCGCACGTCCTTGCGACGGCGGATGAGAGAGATGCGCAGCGCACCACCGGAGACGATCCCGGTGACGGAGACGGATCTCGACGTCCTCGATGCGGTGAATCGCCTCAGCGTGCAGCAGCGTGCCGCCGTGGTCCTCACCTACTGGGAGGATCTCGCGTCGGCGGACGTGGCGGCCCGACTCGGCATCTCGGAAGGCTCGGTGAAACGACATCTGGCCCGAGCCCGGCTGCGTCTCAAGGAGTATCTCGATGAGTGACCGCGCCGACGCCAAGCTTCGTGAACTGGCCTACCGGTTGATCCAGATGTCACCGGAGGCCCCACCTTTCCCGGAGGAAGACATGGTCCAGTTGCGGCCATCCCCAACCCGTTCCGCCCCGCCGCCCCGCCGGCGGCGCTCACCCCTCGTGCTCGCCGGCGCCGCTGCACTCCTCGTGTTGCTCGTCGTCGGCGCCCCGCTGTTGCTCGACCGGCTGTCCTCCGATGAGGTGACCGGCCCGGTCACGACCGGACCGGACACGGTGGCTCCAACCACGCCACCGACGGTACCCGTATCGACCACGGTCACGCCCGAGCCGGCCGTTCCGACCAACGTCACGCTCTACTTCGTCGATGGAGCCGGCGCCGTCACGCCGACGGCGCGTGTAGTCGACGCCGCGCCCGACGCTCACTCCAAGATCGCAGCCTCACTCGAGGCTCTTTTCGGCGGGGTCACCTCCGACGACGAAGCGATCGTCCCCGGTGTGACGTCGGCGATACCGGCGGGCACGTCGCTCCCGAGCTTGACGACCGACCTCACCGATTCGGCGGTCGGCACCGTCGAGGTGGCGGTCGGTGACCAGTTCGCCGGAGTCGACAGGACGGCCATCGCTCAGATCGTTTACACCGTCACGCAGTTCGCAGGTATCGACACGGTCAGCATCGTCGACGCCACCGGCGATCCCGTCGTCGTGGCGGACGGCACGGTCCTCGACCAGCCGCTCACCCGTGCCGATCTCGTCGATACATTGCCGCCCGTGTTCCTCGACTGGCCGCCGATCAACGGCGTGGTGTCGTCGCCCTTCACGCTGACCGGCGTCGCCACCAACGTCGAAGGCGAGCTCGGCTATGAGCTCGTCGACACGAACGGCACCGTGATCGCCGCAGGGTTCATCGGCAATGCGTGCGGCGCCGATTGCTCCGAAGGCTTCTCGGCCGAGGCGGCCTACGAGTTGAACCAGGTCGACGTCGGCTCACTGGCGGTCTTCACAACTGCTCCGGACGGGACGCGGAGCAACGAGGTGCGTCACCTGCTGACGATCGAGGCGGCACCCGGCGGCGACGGTGTCGCCGCCCCTTACGAGCTCTACTCCGACACCCGGGGTGGTCCGCCGCTCGACGGATCATTCGTCGTGGAGAGCCCGATCACCGTCTACGGGAACATGAGCCAAGGTCCTGAGGTGCGCATCAACGGGAATACGTACCCCGTCACCGACGGGTCGTTCGAGGCGGTCATCGAGCTCGCCCCCGGCGTCAACGAGCTCTTCGTCGAAGACGGCGAGATCAACGTCGTCTACACCGTGACCTACCTCCCCGGCGGCACCGTGGAGTTCTCCTACCTCGACCGGGTCGGTCCCGACGAGATGGTGGCCGACTATGCCCAATGGCTCAGCGGCGAAGAGGCCAACCAGGCCGCCTTCGAGGACGGCGTCATCTCCTCCGTCGATGAGGGAGTGCCCAACGACTACTACATCCGCAACGTGAA
>JBFINP010000097.1:0-7946 GCA_041611095.1 Acidimicrobiia bacterium
CGACAACCACGACGCCCTCCGCCGCAACGACGACAACATCGGCGTCGACCACGACGACCGACCGTCGCTCCGCCGTCGCCGTGGACGAACGGGTGGATGAGCGGACGAACATGGTCGAGCTCCAAGTGCTCGGCAGAGGACTGACCGACGATCTTGTCGTACAAGCCATGCTGGAAGTGCCGCGGCATCGATTCGTGGCGGCCGGGCTCGCCAATCTGGCGTATGGCGACCACCCGCTCCCCATCGGCCACGGCCAGACCATCAGTCAACCGATCATCGTCGCCGTCATGTCTGCTGCCCTCGACGTGACGCCCGGCGATCGGGTGCTCGAGATCGGCACCGGTTCCGGTTACCAAGCCGCGGTGCTGGCGGCCATGGGCATGGAGGTGTACAGCGTCGAGATCATCCCGGAGCTGGCGACCGGCGCCCAGGCGATCCTGGACGAGCTGGGCTACCCAGTGGCGGTGCAGACCGAAGACGGCTACTTCGGATGGGAGGAGCACGCCCCCTTCGATGCGATCATCGTGACCGCCGCTCCCGATCACGTTCCGCAGCCGCTGGTCGATCAGCTCGCCCCAGGAGGGGCACTGGTGATCCCGGTCGGCCCGGTCGGGGCGATTCAGACGCTGTGGCGATTCACGGTCGACGACGCCGGCGAGCTGGCGGGGGAGAGTCTGGGCGACGTTGCGTTCGTCCCGTTCACTCGAGCCGACGAGGGCTGATTCGATCGTCCGAGCAGTGTGGCCAAGCCGTAGCAGGCGGCGCCGATGACGATCACCGTGGTGAAGCCGAAGCTCAATGCCAGTAGCGCAGCACCGACGGCGGCGATCACTGACACCGTGCCGTTGATACCCCACGCCCAGGCCACGAGGTGAGGGGCCCGCGTCTCGAGGTGGGCGACCCCACGGGGGAACATGATTCCCATGAGCAGGCCCAGCGGGGCGAGCAGCACGATGCCGACGACGACGCGCCATCCACCCGGCAGCCTCAGGATCGGCGGCGTCAGCCACGTCAGCGCGGCGGGTGAGGCCAGCGCCAGCACCGTCAGCGCGAGACCGCCCGCCCGCCACGGGATACGGGGGGAGAGGAGGCTTCCGATCCCCGACGCGACCAGGAGCGAGAACAAGACGACGGCGAATGCGGTTGCGGGACGCCCGATCAGGAGGATGTAGCGCTGCACCAGGGGAATCTCGACGAACAGAAACGCCAGCCCCAGCAGCCCGAAGTAGCCGACCGTCCACCAGCGGAGCCGGGCGCCCACTCTCGTCTGACTCCTGCGGTGCATCGCCAGCGGAGCCAGGATCAGCGCAGCGGCGGCCAGCACGGCGAGCACCAGCAACGCCATGAGCACGAAGTACCCGGCGCCGCCAAAGGGCTGCCATGTCCGTCCCAACGCATCGAGAACGTCACCGGCTTGGCGCCACGTGAAGAAGTGGCCGAAGAAGGGACGATCGTCCGTCACCGGTGCGATGGCGAACTCGTATCCGGCGAAGGCCCGACCCGGGTCGTCCGAGAGGATCTCGGCCGCCAGGCTCGAGTAGCGCTCGTTCGGCAACGTGTTGAAGCGATTCACCTCGCTCTCGGTCACGTCCGGTGCCGCGATGAAGTCGAAGCGGAGTCGCTCTGCGAAGCCGCGCAGCACGTCCAGATCGTTTGCGGAGAACCCATCGGGTTGAACGAGGACCACGACGTTGCGGTAGCTGCGCAGCGCCACGATCGAGTGGATCGGGTCGCCACCAAGTCGCCGCACCGCCGCTGCGGCCGTGGCGACGAGCCGGGTTTCCTCGCTGGGTGGTGTCTGGACCCAGCGCACGGCGGTGAGGATCCCTCCGGGCTGGAGCACGTCGAGGTAGGCGACGAACGCCTCGGTGGTCATCCGGTAGTCCTCACCCAGGCTGTAGGCACCGGACGCCACAGGCCGGTACGGCGTGGTGAGGGCCAGACCCACGACCCCGAACCGCTCATCCGTGCCTTCGACGAAGGTGCGTCCTTCGGCCTCGACGACCCGGACGCGCTCGTCCTCGTACACGTTCCCGCCGCGTCGCCGTACCGCATCGATCGCATCGCCGTGGGGCTCGACGGCGGTGACGCTCTGAGCGCCCGACGCCAGCGCAACCAGTGTGTCGAGACCCCCTCGTGGTTCGAGCACCAACGCCGTCGCTCCGGGCCGAAGCACGTACGGTGCCGCCGACATCATGTACGCCGCGAACCCGGCGTCCTCAGGCCTGACCAGGGGGATGGGGCTCAGATCGTCCCCATCGAAGGCGACCCCATCCTGCGGCGGCGGGGCCCCCGTGTACGCCAGGCTCAAGCCGGGCAGCGAACGGATCCCCTCGCTGGAGACGTGGTCGATGCGGGTGCCGCCGTCCCATGACGTCGCAACGATCGACGCCGAGGGGTGACGCAGCGCACCCGACAGGTCCTTGTATGGAGACAGCTTCATCTCGAGGGGTCCCGGCACTGCGATCGCGGCCGCGACGCAAACGAGGGCGACCACCACGTTCGTCAGCGTCGCCGGCTGGAGCCGAGGCGCCGGCCGCAGCAGGGCTGCTCCGAGGAACGCCATCGCCGCGGCCACGAGGATGGAGCTCTCGCCGCCCAGCGACTCGAGGACGGCAACGGCCATGAGGCACCCGAGACCCGAGCCTGCCAGGCTGGCCCCGTATACGTGATTCGAGGCGATGCCATACGAGCGCCCGGCGTCCTGGAGCATGGCTCCGACCACGGCACCACCGAAGAAGAACGGAACGGCGAGTACCAGGTAGTAGACGGTGAGGTAGAGGAGCTGCCAGCGATCCCATGCGATGGCAAACGAATCGAAGGGGAGGTGGTTCACGACCGCGTAGGCCGCCACGGTCGTGAGGCCCTGGAGCGCGGCGAGGCGTGCCCAGCGTCGGGCACCGCCCCGGCCGAGCTGGGGGTACGCACTGAGGGCCGAGCCGCTGGCACCGAAGCCCAGGAGCGCCACGCTCACCGTCAGGAAGGCGAAGTGATAGAACTGAGTGATGGCGAACACCCGGGTCAGGGCGATCTCGAACGCCAGACCTGCAGCCGAGCCGAGCGCCAGCCCGACCAGCAGCGGCGTAAGCACCGGCCGAGCATCATCGTGTCCGATCGTGATTGGTCCCCACTGCCGGGTTCACTCCATCGTATGGGTTGCGAGCGTCGCGGACGCAGTGCCGCCGTACCCGATCCCAGGCGCGCCGAGGACGGGCACCGGTGGAGTGCCCGTCCTCGGTGAGATCCAGTGGGGTCCGCTCGTCTCCCAGTCGTCCCCGATCCCCCCAAAGAGCGTCATCATCCAGAGAGTCTGGACTCCACGTACTCCGCAATGCGCTGCTCCCATGCGTGGAACGACTCCTCGGTGTGGTACCACTCGTCGCCGAAGAGCAGCTCGGCGTCCTCGGGGTGCGTGGCTCTCGCCCACGCCTCGAAGGGCTCCCACACCTCGTTCGAGAACAGTGCGTCATCGTTGTCAGTGCTGCTCTCCTCCGACACCACCTTGCCGTCCTTCACCGTGATGATGCTTGCCCCGTCATACGGCCCCAGTCCGAGCTGGTCGGAGCCCAGCATGTGGTACTCGTAGGGACACTGGACTGCGACTCCGGCGGGCGAGCTCTCGACGACTGCGCACGGCCCCGTGGCGGTGTTCTTCGCCTGCCACGCGCCGATCTGGCGGAGTGCCAGTCGAACGCCATCGGGCGTGTCGGCGTAGAACGTCACCGCATCCGGTGCCATGTACGCGATCACTCGATCGGCGTCGAGCGCCCACACCGCCGCCAGGTAGTCCGTGGCGAGCTGGATCGCCGCGTTCGCTTCGGGCGCAGCCACGCTGGTCGGCGCGGCCGTGGATGTCGCCGTCACGGCGGAGGTCGGGGCGGATGTCGCGATCGTCGCCTCGTCCTCCGTCTCGCCCGTCGCACCTGCGGAAGAACACGCCGAGGTGAGGAGAAGGAGAGCGGCGCCGACGGTCATCACCCATCGCGTGAGGGTGTTCTGGTTGGCCATGATCGCTCCTTTCGTTGCAGAGGCCGGGTGGGCAACCCTGCACCCGTTCGGGACATGGATCGCACAGCGCGGTTTGGATCGCCTTGCGGTGCCCTTGGATCGCCCGTCCTGCGGTACTCGGACGACACGCCCCCACGGCCGGAAATCGATCTGGGCTGGTCTTTCCGCCTCCAAGCGTTCCTAAAGGCGGGTCGAGCAGAGTGAGAAATGTGGACGGAGCGCCTCACGTCTCGGCTTGGGTTGCGAGAATTGGACACGTGGAGTACCTGGTCCTTGGGCCGCTGCAGGCGGTCCGAGATGGGGTGGCTCGGGCCCTGGGAGGGCCGCGGCAGCGCATGGTGCTGGCGGTTCTGCTGGCGAACGCCAACTGGGTCGTCTCCCAGGACGCCCTGATAGATGCCGTGTGGTCGGGTGAGCCCCCTGCGGCCGCCAAGGCGACCTTGCACAGCTACGTATCGATCCTTCGCAAGGAGCTCGGCGGAGAGATCGTCCGTGAAGGCGACGGCTATCGAGTGATGGTCGCCGACGACCATCTCGACGCTGCCCGCTTCGAGCACCAGGTGGCGGAGGGTCGAGGCGTGCTCGCCGACGATCCGTTCGAGGCCTTCAGTCTCCTTCAAGGTGCGTTGTCGATGTGGCACGGCCACCCTTACGGTGACTTGGGAGGGGAACCCGCTCTGGCGTTGGAGATCTACCGCCTCGAAGAGCTGCGCCTCGTGGCGGTAGAGGCCCGCATACAGGCCGACCTGGCCCTCGGCAATCACGCCGGCGTGATCGGCGCACTGGAGACGTTGATCCGCGAGAACCCGTACCGCGAGGAGCTCAGGGCCCTCCAGATGCTCGCCCTCTACCGGTCCGGGCGTCAGGCCGAGGCCCTCCGTGCGTACCAGCGGACGCGCCGCTTCTTGGGCGAGGAGCTCGGCATCGACCCATCGCCGGAGCTCCGAACCCTCGAGCAACAGATCCTGGAACAGGACCCGGCCCTACGCCCCGACGTTCCCGGCAATGAGCGCCTCCAATCGGCTCGCCCGACGACCGGACGCGGGATGATCGTCCGTGGCTTCGAGCTGCGCGACAGGGTGGGCGAAGGCGGCGTCGGTGAGGTGTACCGGGCGTATCAACCGTCGGTGGGCAGGGAGGTGGCGGTCAAGGTCATCCGTCCCGACCTCGTCAACCAGGCCGAGTTCATCCACGGGTTCGAGGCTCGGGCACAAACCGTCGCCCATTTGGAACACCCCCACATCGTCGCCTTGCTCGACTACTGGAGGGACCCCGAGGGCGCATACCTCGTCACGCCCTTCATCCGCGGCGGCAGCCTGCAGGATCGATTGCGCCATGGGCGCTGGGAGCCGACCGCGACGGTAGAGCTCCTGGATCAAGTGGGCCGGGCTCTGGGCTACGCCCACCGCCACGGTGTCGTCCACGGCCGGCTCACCCCGGGCAGCGTGCTGTTCGACGAACGAGGAACCGCACTGCTCGGCGACTTCCGGATCGCTCGGGAGTCCCTCGATGCCGCCGGCGCTACCTCCACCACCGCTCTCGCCTACACGCCACCGGAGGAGCGATCTCGAGAGGTGCTCACGCCGCGCGCCGACGTCTTCGGTCTGGGGGTGCTCGCCTTCCACCTGCTCACCGGAGAAGCTCCATCCGGACCTGCACGCGCAACCGTGATCGAAGCGTGTCCTGGGCTGTCACCCGACCTGGCCAGGGTCCTGGTCCGAGCGACGGGCGAGGTGCCCGCAGATCGTCATGCGACGGTCGATGACTTCTTGGGCGCCCTCCGCCGTGCCAGTGGCGTCGATGTCGCCACCATCCCCACCGCGGACCTCGGCCTCGAGGCGTCGACCCCGCTCCGCAACCCCTACAAGGGATTGCGTTCGTTCAATGAGATCGATGCCACCGACTTCTACGGGCGGTCGTCCCTGATCGACACGCTCTTGGATGCGGTCGAGGCTCATCCGCTCGTGGCAGTGGTCGGGCCATCGGGCAGCGGCAAGTCCTCTGTGGTGCGCGCGGGCCTGGTTCCGGCGCTGCGCTCGAGAGGCACCGCGACCAAGCGATGGCTGATCACGGACATGTTCCCCGGCTCGTACCCCTTCGAGGAGCTGGAAGCCGCCCTGATGCGCGTCGCCGTCGCACATCCACCGGGCATCATCGACGATCTCACCTTCGACGACAGGGGCCTGCTTCGGGTCATCAAGCAGATCCTCCCGCCGGACGACAGCTCTCTCCTCCTGATCATCGATCAGTTCGAGGAGCTCTTCTCGGCCGTGACCTCCGACGAGATGCGCCTCCTCTTCCTTCACAACCTGGTCACCGTTGCCCGCGACGAGAGGAGCCGGGTGAAGGTGGTGCTCACCATGCGTGCGGACTTCTTCGATCGACCACTCGAGCATGCAGAGCTCGGGCGGTTGGTGAGACGAGGGATGGTGGCGGTGACTCCGCCCACCCGCGAGGGGCTCGCCCAGGCCATCGTGGGTCCGGCCCGGGGCGTTGCAGTCGAGCTCGAGCCGGGATTGGTGACCGAGATCATCCATGACGTCGACGGACAGCCCGGCGCGCTTCCCCTGCTCCAGTACGCCCTGACCGAGTTGTTCGACCGGCGCGAAGGGAACCTCCTGACGATGCGCGCCTACCGGGACGTCGGCGGCGTATTGGGGGCCCTCGGCGTCCGGGCCGAAGAGCTCTTCCGGGAGGTGCCGAAGCGGGCGAGAGACGTCACCCGTCAGCTCTTCCTTCGCCTGGTCACAGTCGACGATCTCGCCGGCGACACCCGCCGGAGGGTTCGCCTCACGGAGCTGAAGAGCCTCTCGATCGATCAGCGAGCCCTCGACATCGTTCTCGACCGTTTCGGGTCGTTCCGGTTGCTGACCTACGACCGCGATCCCGTTACGAGAACTCCAACCGTGGAGATAGCCCACGAAGCGCTGTTGAGGAAATGGGACCGGCTCGCAGGCTGGATCGATGCGGAGCGAGAGAGCCTCCTCATCCACCGGCGCATCAGCGCCGCAACTCGCGACTGGGCCGACTCGGGGATGGACCCGAGCTTCTTGCTGCGGGGCGGGCGGCTGGAGCAGGGACAGCAGTGGGCGAGGACGACCGGAATCGCTCTTTCGAACGAGGAGAGCGACTTCCTGTCAGCCAGCCGCGACCTAAAGGCCGCCGAAGCCAGAGCGCTCAAGAGACGCCGCCGCACCCTGGTCGGGTTGCTTGCCGGCGGGCTGGTGCTGGCATTGGCGGGGAGCCTGGTTGCGGTCACCCAGCGCAACCAGGCGCAACGAGCCGAGACGGTCCAGCTCGCCCAGCGGCTCGGGGCCGAAGCCCTCGTCGAAGACAATCTGGAGCTGGCTCTGCTGCTGGCCCGGCAAGCGATCGAGGTCGACGAACGCCCGGAGACCCTCGGCTCGCTGCTGGCGGTTCTCCTGCGCGAACCCAAGGCAGTCGGCATCATGCACGGCCTCTCCGAAGACAGCCTGCTAAGAGGGATCGCGGTCAGTCCACGCGGCGACGTGGTTGCCGTCGCCGATCAATTCGGCGGAGCCGTCTTGCGCTTCGACGCCACCACACTCGAGCCCGTTGGCGATCCCATCCGAGTGCCGGGCCCTGTAGAGGCACTCGCCTACAGTCCGGATGCCGAGAGCCTCGCCATCGGTGGCGGCGGTTTCCTCCACCTCGTCGACACGAGCACCGGGAGCGAACGTGCGTCGGTGAGTCTGGGTGTGTCCCCGGTGTCGAGAGCCGCCACCCAGCTCATCTTCACCGGATCCCATCTGCTCTCGGTCGAGACCGAAGGGGGCGGCTCGGTCGGCCCGGCGTGGGTCACGATCCGCGACGCCGCCACGCTGGAGCCCGCCGGGCCGACGATTCGGCCCGAAGGATTCGAGGGCACCTGGCTGTCGCAACAGCGCGCCGTCCCACCGGTGGTTCTGACCGATGGC
>JBFINP010000098.1:0-7856 GCA_041611095.1 Acidimicrobiia bacterium
CGTCGGCGTCGCCCTAGGGGCATCGTTCGCCGGCCACCTGGGGGTGACCGGGACCAGTGGACCCGGGGTGGCCCTCAAGAGCGAAACGATCAGCCTGGCCTTCCAAACCGAGCTCCCTCTGGTCGTGGTGAACGTGCAACGGGCCGGACCCTCCACCGGCATGCCGACCAAGGTCGAGCAGGCCGACCTCCTCATGTCGATCTACGGGCGGCACGGTGAGGCACCGTTGCCGGTGATCTCGATCCAATCCCCGAGCGACGCCTTCGAGGCCACGATCGAAGCCGTCCGCATCGCCGTCCGTTTCATGACGCCGGTGATGCTGCTGTCGGACGGCTACATCGCCAACAGCTCGGAGCCGTGGGCGTTGCCCGACCTGGACTCGATCGCCGACAACAGCGTGCAGTTCGCAACCGAGGCGAATCACGAGGGGGCCTACCTCCCGTACCTGCGTGACGAGGCGACGCTGGCGAGACCGTGGGCGGTCCCGGGAACACCGGGACTGGAGCACCGAGTGGGCGGCCTCGAACACGAGGACGGGACCGGCAACGTGTCGTATGACCCCCTCAACCACGAGGAGATGACCCAAACCCGTGCGGAGAAACTCGCACGCATCGCCGCCGAGCTCCCGCCGACCGAGGTGGTGGGACCTGCAGACGCCGACGTGCTCGTCGTCGGTTGGGGGTCCACCTTCGGTGCGATCCGCGCCGGAGTGAACAACGCCGCACGAGCGGGGTACAAGGCGGCACATGTACACCTCCGGCACCTGGCGCCCCTGCCGCCGGATCTCGGAGACATCCTGCGTCGGTACGACAGAATCTTGGTCCCGGAGCTCAACAGCGGGCAGCTCGCCCACGTGCTCCGGGCCGAGTACCTCGTGCCGACGATCCAGCTCAACAAGATCCAGGGGTTGCCCTTCAAGGCGGCAGAGATCACAACGAAGATCATCGAGATCCTCGACACCAAGGACGCGGCATGACCGAAACGACGACCTACGAACGCAGCGACTTCCAGTCGGACCAGGAGGTCCGCTGGTGCCCCGGTT
Source organism: Acidimicrobiia bacterium (assembly GCA_041611095.1). GTDB lineage: Bacteria > Actinomycetota > Acidimicrobiia > Spongiisociales > UBA5794 > UBA6912. Next base: position 1,043 of record JBFINP010000098.1, read on the forward strand.
GTGGGGACTACACGATCCTGGCGTCCGTGCAGAACTTCCTGGCCGGACTCGGCGTCGAGCGAGAGAAGCACGTGTTCGTGTCCGGCATCGGGTGCGCCGCCCGGTTCCCGTACTACATGAACACGTACGGCATGCACTCGATCCACGGGCGAGCGCCTGCGATCGCCACCGGTGTCGCCACCGCCAATCCGGACCTCACCGTCTGGGTCGTCACCGGTGACGGCGATGCCCTGTCGATCGGGGGCAACCACCTGATCCACGCCCTGCGCCGTAACGTCAACATCAAGATCCTGCTGTTCAACAACCAGATCTACGGTCTCACGAAGGGTCAGTACTCACCGACGTCGGAGGAGGGCAAGCGGACCAAGACGAGTCCGATGGGATCGATCGACCACCCGTTCAACCCCATCAGCCTTGCGCTCGGAGCCGAAGCCACGTTCGTTGCGCGGACCATCGACATGGACCGCAACCACACGACACAGATCCTCCAAGCCGCCCACGAGCACAAGGGCGCGTCGTTCGTCGAGATCTACCAGAACTGCAACGTCTTCAACGACAAGGCGTTCCTGCAGCTCACCGGTCGGGAAGAGCGAGACGTCAACCGCATCTACCTCGAGGCCGGGCAGCCGATCCTCTTCGGCCCCGATCACCAGCACGGCATCGTGGTGGGCAAGGAGGGGGCGCAGATCGTCGACGTCGCCGACGTCGGCGCCGATGCGATCCATGTTCACGATCCCTCGAACCCCTCGCCGGCGGTGGCCTTCGCCCTCAGCCGCCTGTCCCACGGGCCGTACGGTCCGACTCCGATAGGTGTCTTCCGCGATGTGCCCCGTCCCACGTACGGGGAGATGCTGCAGCACCAGCTCCTCGACGCCCAGGCGGCCAAGGGACCGGGCAACCTCGAGACGCTGGTGCGATCGGCGGGCACCTGGACGATCGACTGACGGGCGCCGGGGTCGCCGCTCGGCACTGGGTGATCGCCCCGATGGGTAGCGTTCGCCCCGATGGGTAGCGCCGTTCACATCGACTTCCGCAAGTGGCCGGACCGCTTGCATTGGCAGTTCGCCATGCAACGGTTGGGTGAGGACGAGCACGGCACGTGGCTGTGGGCCCCTAGCGGGACCATGGCGCGACGCGGTGACGAACCGCCAAAGCAGTTCCGCTCGCTCGCCGTCAAGCTCGTCACCAGACGTCGTTGGTGGACGGCGATCTGGAACGACGACCGCGAGGACGAGTTGTACGTGGACATCGCCACACCCGCGCAGTGGTCCGGTGATCGGGTGACGCTGATCGACCTCGACCTCGACGTCGTGCGCTGGAGACACGGCGGCGTAGAGGTGCTCGACGAAGACGAGTTTGCCGAGCACCAAGTCGCCTACGGATATCCAGACCATGTGGTCGATCGGGCCCGCTCCGCCACGGCACAGGTCTTCCTCGACGTCGAAGGCCGCAATGAGCCGTTTGGCAACGTGGCCCACCCGTGGCTGCAGGCAGCCCGCAGACTCGACGGCGCCCCGTGACCCCTCCCTCGGTCTCGGTGGTGATCCCGGTCCGCAACGAGGCAGGGGTCGTGCGCCGGGCGCTGCGGAGCTGCCTCGACCAGTCCTACCCGGCCCTCCACGAGGTCGTCGTCGTCGACGGCATGAGCACCGACGGCACTCGCGACGCCGCCCTTTCGGAGGCAGCCGGTGATCCCCGCGTCTCGGTGATCGACAACCCGGCCCGCTCGACGCCGAGCGCCTTGAACCGGGGCATCGCCGCTACGTCCGGCGCCGTGATCGTCCGTTGTGACGCCCATGCCGAGCTGCCGCAGGGCTACGTCGCGCAGGCCGTCGACCAGCTCGTGACCACGGGCGCCGCCAACGTGGGCGGAATCCAGAGGGCGGTCGGCATCACCCCGATCCAGCGTGCGATTGCCCGGGCGATGAGCTCGCCGCTCGGCGTCGGCGACGCTCGGTACCGATACGGTGGCCGCCCGGGCCCCACCGACACCGTCTACCTCGGCGTCTTCGACCGTGCCGCCCTCGAACGGGTCGGGGGCTTCGACGAGACGCTCATCCGCAACCAGGACTACGAGCTGAACTACCGCCTGCGTGCCTCGGGCGAGACGGTGTGGTTCGATCCAACGCTCGAAGTCGTCTACATCCCGCGATCGAGCCTGCGCACCCTGGCCCGGCAGTACTTCGACTACGGCGTCGGCAAGGTGCGGATGCTGCGCAAACACCCCCGTGCGATGCGGTGGCGCCAGCTCGCCCCGCCGACCTTCGTCGCGGGTCTGGCCGGTTCGGCCTTCGCTGCCGTCTTCGGCGCCGTGGGAGCGGCCGTGGTCGTGCCCGTCCTCTATGCAGGGGCGTTGACGATCGGGACGATTCTCGAAGTGATTCGGTCGCCCGATCCGGCTCTGATCCTGTTCCCGGCCGCGGTGGCGACCATGCACCTCACGTGGGGAGCCGGGTTCATCGTCGAGCTCTTCGGATTGGGACCTCAGGCGGCGCCGAGGTAGAAGCGCCGCACCTCCTCCGCGGGCCATCGGAACGCGATCCGGACCTGCTCGGCTCCGGCGAGCGCCGCTCGGGTCAGCTCCTCGTCGGCAAGGGCGGCGACGATCGCCTTTGCCAGCGAATCACGATCACCCGGCTTGGCCCACACGACTCCGGGCGTGGCGCCCAGGGCGGCACGCGACCCCGGAAGGTCACTGGCGACCACGGGCACACCCAGCGCCAGGTACTCGAGAAGCTTGGTCGGGAGCGAGCGACGATAGTTCGGGGTGTCGTGGAGCGGCGACAGCGCGAGGCGGTGCGCCGCCACCAGCCGCCACGCCTCGGTCGGAGGGAGGAATCCCGTCATCGCCAACGCGACGCCGCCGGCAGCCGCGGCGGCCTCGAGTCTCGTCCGGATGGCGTCACCACAGCGACCGATCAACGTCAGAGGCTCGGCGACGCCTGCGTGCCCGACCGCCTCGACGGCGGTGAGCAGGCCACGCTCTTCGGTGATGTCACCCAGGTAGACGATCCCCCGCCTCTGGCCCGCTCGCTTTGCTTGCTCGATGCTCGCGGCGAGGTAATTGGGAAAGACCGGATGTGTGCGGCGAAAGAGGGTGGCGTAGCTCTCCTCGGCCAGGGTGATCTCGATGGCGCGCTCGGCCAGACGCAACAACATCGCTGCCAGGGCCGACGCGATCGGTCGCAGCGGTCCGGGGAGCCACGGCTTGGTCCGGAGCTGCGCCGGCAGGTTCTCGTGGAGATCGAAGACCACCCGTCGCCTCCGCAGCTTTGCCACGAGCGCAGCCGGCAGCAGTTCGGGATCATGCACGGACACGACGTCATAGGCGCCCGCAGCGATCAGCCGGCTCGCCGCCAGGGAGCGACGAACCCGACCGCCCCGGAGGACCACGACGGCGAAACCGCTGGAATCGTCGGGTCCGGGAGCCTGCGCCGCCAAGGTGACGTCGGCGCCGCTCAGCAGCGTCTCGACGAGCTTGTGGCGGATCCGCGGGTCGTCGGGCGGATGGACCGATGTGACGACGAGGACCGCCGGCTTCACAGATTGATGACGTTTGCGGCGGCGATCCCGGCGCGGCGATACGCTCCGCGGGTGTCGAGCACCACGGGCACCGAGTCGGCGATGCGCTTCAGATCGAGACCGGTGTGATCGGTCAGGATCACCGCGATCGAGAAGCCGTCGATGGGTTCGTCGGCCGCCACGGCCCGGAAGCCGTGCTCCCCGATCCGCGAGGTGCCCACGAGGGGATCGAGGACGGCGATCTGTGCGCCCCGCCCCTCGAGCACCCGGAGCACCTCGATCGACGCGGACTCGCGGTCGTCGCCGACATCGGGTTTGTACGCGATGCCGACGCCGAGGATCGACGACCCGTAGACGGGCTGCCCGCGCTCGTTCAGAGCGGCGGCGACCCGGTCGGCCGTGTAGAACGGCATGCGGGTGTTGACCTGCTCGGCGAGGTCGATGAAGCGGGTTGCGAAGTTGGCCTCTCGTGCCCGCCAGGCGAGGAACTGGGGGTCGAGCGGAATGCAGTGACCGCCGACGCCGGGTCCCGGATAGAAGGGCTGGAACCCGAACGGCTTCGTCGAAGCCGCATCGATGACCTCCCAGATGTCGATGTCGAGCTCGTGAGCGAGTTGGGCCATCTCGTTGATCAAGCCGATGTTGACCGCCCGGTAGGTGTTCTCGAGCAGCTTCGCCATCTCGGCGGTCTTCGCCGATGACACGGGGTAGACCGAGTCGACGACGCGCGCATAGGCCGCCCTGGCAACCTGAGCCGACACCTCGGACACCCCGCCCACGACCTTCGGGATCTGACCCGTCTTCATCTCGGCGCCGGGATTGACCCGCTCGGGCGAGAAGGCGACGAAGACGTCGCGGTCCAGCTCGAGACCGCCACCGGTTGCGGCGGGGACGAGGATGTCCTCGGTCGTCCCGGGATACGTGGTGGATTCGAGCGAGACGAGCATTCCGGGGCGCACCACGTCCGCTACGGTCTCCGCCGCCGCCCGTATGAACGACAGGTCGGGCTCTCGGTGGCGCCCTAAGGGGCTCGGCACACAGATGAACAGGGCGTCGGCGGTCCGCAGCTCGGCGGGATCCGCGGTGAGCCGAAGCCCGTTGGCGAGCGCCTCCCGGAGTTCGTTGTCCGTGACGTCCTCGATGGGCGAGCGACCCGCCGTCAGTGCCTCGACCCGCCGTTCGGAGACGTCGAAACCGATCGCCGGCAGGCCCCTGGCCACCATGGTGACCGCCAGTGGCAGCCCGACGTACCCCAGACCGATGACACCACCGGTCCACGTCTTCTCGGCGAAGAAACGGGCGCGATCTGACATGGAACTCCTAGCCGTGAAGAAACCCGGAGTCTACCGCCCCTACCGATGTCGAGATGGGCACGGCGCCTCGACCCAGGTGGGAGTCGGGGCGCCGTGCCACCGGTGACGCGGTCGTCGAGAGGGATCTACTTGCCGGCCCCGTCCAGCGCTCGGTCGATGAAGGACGCCATCTGGTCACGGCGCACCGGGTCCTCCGGGCAGAACTTGGTGTTGTCGGGAGGGTTGCAGCCGAGCGTGACGCCGGCGGCGGCGATGCGGTTGATGCTGGTCTCGAACGGCGAGTCGTCGTCGTCGATGAACATGTCGACGTTGCCGCCCCCCGTGTAGCCGAAGGCTCGGTCCACGAACGCAGCCATCTGCTCCCGAGTCACCGGGGAGTTGGGGCAGTAGTTGGTGCCTCCGCAGCCGAGGGTGACGCCCGCCGCGGCGAGCCGGTTGATGTCGTTCTCGAAGATCGAGCCCTCGTCGTCGGTGAAGAAGTCCTCAGACGTGGCCGGGAACCCAAACGCTCGCACGAGGAAGGCGGCCATTTGTGCCCGAGTGAGCGTGTTCGCCGGGCAGTACTTGGAGTTTGCCGGCGGGTTGCATCCCTTCGTGACGCCGCGGTCGTAGATGTCCTCGATCGCCGGCTCGTGCACGTTGCCGGCCGTGTCGATGAACACGGACGCGCTCGCTTCGCTTGCCTCGCCGATTCCCACCTCGAAGTAGATGGACTTGAGCCCGAACGTGCTCTTCATCCACGACGACGACTTGGTCACGGTGGTGGCGCCATCGCTGAAGCTCACCGTGTCGGCGCTACCCGAGCTGTTGTGGACGCTGACCCAGGCCTCGGTGACCGTGGGCAGACCCACCGCCGACGCCACGGCGGCGTTCGACAGGGCGACGGTCCACGATCCGCTCGGGTTGTACACCGTGCCGTCGACCGACCACCGGTCGTCGACACCCTGGTAGTACTCGCGAGCGTCCCAGCCCGCCCACACCTCCTGGATGCTCTCCGTCCTGCCACCCGTCGACGACGAGTAGTAGGTACGCACGATGTTGTCGTTGGGGGCGTCCGGATGGGTCATCACCTGTCCCGCCGTGGAGGTCGTGGCCGTGATCCAGTCCGCCCAGCCGTGGCCCCAGCCCACGTAGCGCTGATCGAACGTCGTATCCCGCACGTGGCACCAGGCACCGCAGGAGTTGCTCCCCGGGCTCCCCCGGTAGATCTGGAGCTCCCTGGCGTACGACCGTGCAGCCACCGCCTGGGCCTTGAGGGCCTCCATGCCGTCGACCCCCCAGAAGTACGGCATCTCTGAGATCCCGAGGATGTAGTCGTCGAGCAACATCTCCGTCGAGAGATCGAGACCTCCGGGTCCGGAGCGGACGTGCAACATGCCCCGCCCGTACTGGCACTCGCGCTGGATCGACGGCACGACGTTCCAGTCGGTCTGTGTGCAACCGACGATGGCGATCTTCGTCAGCGGGTCCGCGTCGGGGTTGGCGAAGTCGTACCACCACATGTCGAAGGAGCAGTCGCCGGTGGGCGTCTCGTAGGCGTTGTCGGCGCCCGGCGGGTCGATGAACAGGGAGCAGCTCTCCGGCCCGCGGATCTCGATGGTGCTGCCGACCGGCACGTCCCACGACTCGGCGCCGCGGGTCACGAGCACCGGCTCGCCGGCGCCGGAGATGGCGTCGACGCGCAGAGTGAGCTCGGAGAAGTCGAGCTCCAGGTTGACCCACAGGTTGCCTGGGAGGTCGAGACCGCCCTGGCCGAGGGTGCCGAGGCTGGCGTTGGTGAAGAAGTGCTCGAGGATCTGGGTGTACGAGGAGCCCTCGACGGCCATGCCGTAGGCGCCGAACTGGCTCATGCCGACGCCGTGGCCCCAGCCGGCTCCTTCGACGATCACGCTGTCGCCCTCCGCGGCCGTCGCCGGTGCGAGCGCACCGAACGCCGTCACGGTCATTGCGAGTGCGGCCAACAATGCGGTCAGCCGCCC
>JBFINP010000099.1:0-7852 GCA_041611095.1 Acidimicrobiia bacterium
CGGCGAGGTGCTCGCCGGTGAGGGTCGACTCGGCGGCGACCATCTCGGCCGGAGTGCCCTCGAAGACGACCCGGCCGCCGTCGTGTCCGGCGCCGGGGCCGAGGTCGATGATCCAGTCGGCGTGCGCCATCACGGATTGGTGGTGTTCGATGACGATGACCGACTTGCCCGAGTCGACGAGCCGGTCGAGCAAGCCGAGCAGGTGCTCGACGTCGGCCAGGTGGAGCCCGCTGGTCGGCTCGTCGAGCACGTAGATCCCGCCCTTCTCCCCCATCTGGACAGCCAGCTTGAGACGCTGCCGCTCGCCGCCGGACAGCGTCGTCAGCGGCTGGCCGAGCGTGAGGTAGCCGAGCCCGACGTCGGCCAGCCGCTCCAGGATCTGGTGGGCCGCCGGGTTCTTCGCCTCGCCGTCGCCGACGAACTCTTCGGCCTCGGTCACCGACATCGACAGCACCTCGGCGATGTCGCGGCCGGCGAGCTCGTACTCGAGTACCGATGCCTCGAACCTCCTGCCCTCGCACTCCTCGCAGGTGGTGGCAACGGTCTCCATGAACGAGAGGTCGGTGTAGATGACGCCGGCGCCGTTGCAGCCGGGACACGCTCCCTCGGAGTTGGCGCTGAACAGTGCCGGCTTCACGCCGTTGGCCTTGGCGAACGCCTTGCGGATCGGGTCGAGCAGTCCGGTGTACGTGGCCGGGTTGCTCCGCCGCGAACCTCGGATCGGGGTCTGGTTGAACGACGCCACGCCGTCCTGCGTCGACACCGAACCGTGGATCAAGGAACTCTTCCCCGAGCCGGCGACGCCGGTCACGACGACCAGCACGCCGAGCGGGATGTCGACGTCGACGTTCTGCAGGTTATGGAGGTTGGCACCCCGCACCTGCACCGTGCCCGACGGGGGCCGCACCGTCTCCTTGAGGCCAACCCGGTCGTCCAGGTGCCGACCGGTGACCGTCCCGCCGGCTCGCAGGGCTTCGACGGAGCCCTCGAACACCACCTCGCCGCCCGCGGTGCCGGCACCTGGGCCCAGATCGACGACGTGGTCGGCGATGTCGATCACCTCCGGGTCGTGCTCGACGACGAGCACGGTGTTGCCCTTGTCCCGCAAGCGGATCAGCAGCTCGTTCATCCGCCGAACGTCATGGGGGTGTAGCCCGACCGTCGGCTCGTCGAAGACGTAGGTCACGTCGGTGAGCGACGACCCGAGGTGGCGGATCATCCTGGTGCGCTGCGCCTCGCCGCCCGACAGGGTTCCCGATGCCCGGTCGAGCGACAGGTAGCCGAGCCCGATCTCCGCAAAGGCGTCGAGGGTGTGCTGCAGGTTGGCGAGCAGCGGCGCGACCGACGGCTCGTCGAGGGCGCGCACCCAGGCGGCCAGGTCCGTGATCTGCATGGCGCAGGCGTCGGCGATGTTGATCCCCTCGATCTTGGAGGAGCGGGCGGCCTCGCTGAGCCGGGTGCCTCCGCAATCGGGACACGCGGTGAAGGTGGCCGCCCTGTCGACGAAAGCCCGGATGTGGGGCTGCAGCGAATCCGGGTCCTTGGAGAAGAACGACTTCCGGACCCTCGGGATCAGACCTTCGTAGGTCTTGTTGATGCCACTGAACTTGATCTTCACCGGCTCCTTGTGGAGGAAGTCGTGGAGCTCTTTCTTCGTGTACTTGCGGATCGGCTTGTCGGGGTCGAGGAAGCCGGATTCGCTGAACTCCCGGACCGCCCAGCCGCCCGGCTTGTAGCCGGGGATGGTGATCGCACCTTCGTTGAGCGACTTGGAGTCGTCGTAGAGCTGGGAGAGGTCGATGTCGGAGACCGTGCCCCGGCCTTCGCATCGTGGGCACATGCCGCCCTGGTAGACGACGTTGCGGACGACGATCCGCTCCCCCTTGCCCTTGTCCACCTTCATCGAGCCGCTCGCCGTGCGGATCGGGACGTTGAAGGCGAAGGCGGTCGGAGAGCCGATGTGCGGCTGGCCGAGCCGGCTGAAGAGTATGCGCAACATGGCGTTGGCGTCGGTGGCGGTCCCGACGGTGGAGCGCACGTTGGCGGCCATCGGCTCCTGGTCGACGATGATCGCCGTCGTCAGCCCGTCGAGGACGTCGACGTCCGGACGCGCCATCGTCGGCATGAAACCCTGGACGAACGCGCTGTACGTCTCGTTGATGAGGCGTTGCGACTCGGCGGCAATGGTGTCGAAGACGAGCGAGCTCTTGCCCGATCCCGAGACGCCTGTGAACACGGTCAGACGGCGCTTGGGAAGCTCGACGCTGACGTCCTTGAGGTTGTTCTCGCGGGCTCCGGTGACTCGGATGAGGTCGTGGCTGTCGGCGGCGTGCATCCGGGGCACGCTAACGGTCCCACCGGCTGGGTGAATCTCGAGGGTTCGGCTTGGGGTCGCGACGCGTCGGGAATCAACCCGAACCGACCAACTCCTCGTGGCGCCGTCTCAAGCTGGCGAGCTCGCGCCGCATCGAAACCAGGCCATCTGCCCACTCGCCGTCGGACAGACCCGGAGCACGGATGGTCGAGACCGTTCCCCATCCGGTCAGCGCTCGGGCCCGGTTGGTGCGACCCACCGCCCAGGGCCAAGAGAGCATTCGCCTGGCGTTGCAAACCTTCGACGAGGCCGAAGACCGACTCCGCAGCCACATCGGATCGCAGGCCGTCGATCAGATGCGGCGCGCCCTCGAGTCCGACTGGGGCGATCAGTTTCTAGACGATCGCCCAGAGGACACCACGCCCGACGCCAAGACGTGATGCCCTCGGTTGCGACCGCGCCGCTCAATCGCTGAGCACGGCGTAGATACGCCAGGTGACCTGTGCGAGGAGTCCCTCCTCCTCGAGCATCTCCATCTCACCTTCGGCGACGTAGACGTAGTCGTTCAGCCACTGGTACCTCTCGTCGCCGGTCTCGAACCTCGGCGTTCCCACGATGTACATCCCGTCGTCGCCGGGAAGGTGTCTCCACACTCCTCGGTTCTCCAGGTAGATGACCGCACCGTCATCGGTTTCCAGAGCGAGACGGATGTCGAGACGCATGGTCCCGCCGGTGTCCGCCAGCGGCCAGTCCCCACCACCGGGGAGGAATCGACCCTTGAGTCGAGGCCCCTCGAAGCTGCCGTCCGCGGTGTTGTAGATGTACCGGGTTCCGAAGGGCCCGGTGCCTGCGTCGAGGTAGGGGGCGGAGAGCCGGCCCTTCACGTCCACGAGATGTTCGAGCTGCATGGAAACAACCTTTCGCTCGGTGCGTCTCGATCGATCATCGAGATTTTTCGATGGATAGAACCATCGATTTTTCTCGATCATTCCCGGGTGGGCTGAGAAGGGTCGGAGCCGGACGCTATGGCGCGGCCTTCCGAGGCTCGATTCTTGTTGTTGCGGAACACGTTCTCGGGGTCGCACTTCACTCTCACCTCCGCAAGCCACAGGTAGGTGAGGTAACTACCGACCGCCGAGCCCGCCGCACCGAGCTCGATACCCCGCTGGCCCGGGGAAGCCCGGTGCAGCTCGCTCGCACCGCCGCGAAGGCGGGCACTGGACGACGCCTTCAGTTAGGAGCTGCCCCGGGGCCTCATGCCTCGGCTGAACGTCATGAGTGTCAAGGCTCCTCGGCCGCCATCGGATTGCGCTAGTGCTGGCGAGACTGGCGGCTGAGGTATGCGCTGACGTCACAGTCCTTGCCACCGGGCCAAGGAGCGAAGGGGCGGGCCCGGGCCCGCCCCTTCACCTCAGTCTCTGGCCGTGTCGACACCCTGCGGCGTCGACGGTTCGCGTTGCTACTTCCGGTTGGAAGCGGACACCGTGGTCGCTGCGATGTCCAGCGACCCGTGCGGGTACCACACGACACTCATCTGCCCGAAGTACATCGAGTCACCGCTGTAGACCAACCCAACGGTGTGGTCGCCCGCGGTGACCTCTGCGATCCCAGATGTGACACAGTCAGCCTCGCTGTCCTGGGCGTGGTCGACGTAGCCGGCCCAGATGCCGGGGAGGAACGTGCCGCCGCCGTCGAGCTCGAATGCACACCAGATGGCACCGGTTCCTGCCCATGTATCGCCCGTTGCACTCATGACGAGCACACCGTCCGCCGGGGCAGCGATCGTCACCTCGGCGATCGTCTCGCCGAACAGTCCGCCCCCTACGGCGTCAACCTCGAAGTTCGCTCCCGCAACGACCGGCGACAACTGGGCAGCCGTATAGCCCTCCAGGGTGTCCGCATCGCCTGCCGTGGTGGCGCTGTCTGCCGTCGTGGCGTTGTCGGCTTGGGCAGGCGTGCCGTCCTCGGCGCCGATGTAGTTGGCGAACCTGCGCAGGAACGCCGCCATCTGCTGGCGCTTCACGGAATCATCCGGGCAGAACTCGTCGTTCGCCGGCGGGTTGCAGCCGAGGGTGATTCCGGCATCGGCCAACCATCCGATGTCGTCGTGGAAGACGTTGGTTGTTGGAACATCGTCGAAGCGGTCCGCGGCGATCGCCACGATCGGAACGATCAACATCGCAGCCACCGCGACGATCAACACCATGTGCCGTTTCTTCTTCAAGAGGTACTCCTCCCACTCGCGCCCGGGTCATGCACCAGGGCTCAGCCTTCTTCGTAGGCCGCCCGCGCCGCCCGCACGACGGCCCAACCTCTCCTCCGGACACCCGTACACCCGCCCGCGGGCGCGACGGGGCCTTTCTTGCGGGACTCCAGGCCCTTTTCCAGGAGGGATACGTCCTCGACCGGCTCGGCGGCAGGTCGGCGGACCGGCGCCAGGCATCGCTGAGGAGGGGTGGGACATGACCCATGGACGGCGCAGTCGGCTCCAAGTTCGGCGAATGCCGCCCATGAGGCTCCAGGGATCTCGATGGCCACGCTGACCTGGAGACACCTCACCGAGTGTCGATGCCACCCACACATCGACCCAGTACACCCCCTAGTACCGGTGGAAGGCGAAGAACTCGGATTGGGCGCTACAGCGCGGAGCTCCGCGGGTCTAGCGCCGCAACCGGCAACTTCTGCCCTGCCTCGCAATCCGCGATGAGCCCGGCGGTCGTACTGTCGCACCCGAGGAGGCCCTCTGGCGTACGGCTCTCAGAGCAGGGCGTGCTCTGCCCGGCGGACAGCCGCCCGCCATTTGTCCTCGTCGACCCCCTTGATCAGGAGCCACAGGGCGAACACCAGCTCCCCGGGAACGGCGAGCACCACGACGACGGTTGACAGAACATCGGTGAGACCCGGAGCGACGATGGTCCCGTAGCTCTGGGCGAAGTAGCCGATCCCGCTCAGGGCCAGGAGGACACCGGGGATCTTCGGGAAGAACCCTGATCGATACACCAGCCAGCCGGTGAGCACGAGGGAAAGGGCGAAGAGGAAGCCCCAGGTGAGCACGACGTAGTCGTTCGCCTCCTGGAAGAACAGGGCGAGCGCATCCTGCTGCCCCGTCTCGAAGACGGCCAGGTACCCGGCGCCACCGACCGCAACGAGGGTGAGGATGCTGGTGAACAGGTTGCCCGCGGCCATGACCACGCCCTCGGCGACCCTGGCGAGAGAAGCGGCCAGAGACATCGATCTGCTCACCGGTCGCAGGAGAACGTACAGGACGGCTGCCAGCGCGACCTCGATGAGGAAGATGGTCGCTTCCCCTGCCATTCCCCATCGGAACAGGGTTTCGCTCTCCGCGATGTTCTGGGCTGTTGCGGCGGCATCGCCGGGCACGACCAGCATCGACCTCACCGAGGCGGCGAGGGGGTAAATGATGAAGATCGCCAGGTACAAGACACCGGCTGCTCGGGTCAGCCGCTTCAGCCTGCTCCCTAGGGTCGAAGCGTCGGGCTTCGTGTTGCGGGATTCGATCGTTTCAGTCGTCATTGCTCATCCTTTCTTGCATGGGCGCGAGGCGTGGTCTCGCGGGTGTCAGACGGTGACGACGACCTTCCCTCGGGCGTGGCCGCCCTGGACGTAGCCGAGGGCCTCGGGGGTGTCGTACAGGTCGTAGACCGCGTCGATGACCGGCAGCACCTTGCGGCTGTCGAGAAGGTCGCTCAGGGCTACGAGGTCTTTGCGATCTTGCTTGGAGAACAGGGGACGAAGTCGCTGGGGAACGAAGGGCGACAGCAGTGTCGCTCTGGCGAACCGCCCCATCCCGGTGATCGACCGGGGGTTGCCGCCTCCCACGACCACATACGTTCCGCCCTTTCGGAGCGCCCGTCTCCCCGCTGCCAGCCGCTCCCTGCCGACCATGTCCAGGATCAGGTCGTAACGCGACTCATGTCGGGTGAAGCTCTCACGGGTGTAGTCGATGATGTGGTCGGCGCCGGTCGAGCGCACCAGGTCGATGTTGCGCGTGCTGCACACCCCGGTGACCTCCGCTCCAAAGGCCTTGGCGATCTGGACGGCGAAGGAGCCGACCCCGCCCGAGGCCCCGACCACGAGCACCCGCTGTCCGGATTCGATCCGGCCAACGTCGCGGAGGCCTTGCAAGGCGGCAACGCCGGCGGTTGGCGCAGCCGCCGCCTGCTCGAAGGTGAGCTGCTCCGGCTTGCGCACGAGGATGTCCGCATGCGTTGACGTGAACTCGGCGAAGGCGCCGTGGCTCCAGCCGAACACCTCGTCGCCGGGTTCGAATGCTGTCACGCTGTTGCCGGCTGCTTCGACGATCCCGGCAACGTCGATGCCGGGCACCCGGTGCCGCGGCGTCATCACCCCGTAGGTCATCCGTGCTGCGTAGGGGATCCCCTCGACGGCGAGGGCGTCGCCACGGTTGACGCCGGCGGCCCGCACCCGAACCAGCACCTCATCGTCGCCCACGGTGGGAACATCGAGGTCCTCGAAGTGGAGCACGTCGGCTGATCCGTACCTGTCGTAGGAGATGGCTTTCATCGCTGTGACCTCTCTGGTGGACGTTGCGCCACTGTGACCGACAGGTGTTGTATCGCCGCGGTGTCTCGGTTGAGTCCGGGCAGGGTGTCGTTGTAGACGGACCGCCGCTGCCGGCAGGCACAGCCACGGCTGTAGGGTGACCTGGTTCCCCACCCAGCCCCCTGAGGATGTATTGACCACGACCAACGGTGAAGGTTCGAGCGTGCGGATCCGGCTTCTCGGCGAAGTGAGCGCGGTCGCCGACGACGGCGCACCGTTGGTCCTGGGGCCGGCCAAGTGTCAGGCCGTGCTCGCGGCCCTGGCACTGTCGGCCGGTTCGTCCGTCCCGGTGTGGCGGCTGGTCGAGTCGGTCTGGGGCGAGGAGCCGCCCCGCACCGCCGAACGGACGCTCCAGTCGTACATCGCCCGCCTGCGTAGGGAGCTGGGCCCCGATGCCATCACCCGAACGGGTGCGGCGTACCGGTTGAACACCTCGGCAGAAGCGGTCGACGTCCTGCGGTTCGAACGGTGTCTCGACGAGGGCAGGATCGGTGAGGCACTGGAGGAGTGGACCGGACCGCCCCTGGCGGGGCTGGACGCACCCGGCCTCGAGGGCACGGTCGCCGGACTGACGGAACGGTGGCTCACGGCACTGGAACTCGACCTGGAACGCCGCGTCGAGATCGACCCGGCATCCGCAATCGGCAGCCTGACGGAGCTGACCGCCACACATCCGTTTCGAGAGGGGCTGTGGGCACTGCTGATGACCGCCCTGTACCGGGTCGGGCGCCAGGCCGACGCGCTGGCGACGTACCGCACTGCCCGCAACCAGCTCGTCGAAGAGCTCGGCGTCGAGCCGGGCCCCCGGCTGCGTGAGCTGGAGATACAGATCCTGCGCCAGGACGACCAATTGGAAGCCGTTCGCACGCAAGCGTCGCCGGCCGCCGCCCTACCCACGGGCACCGTGACCTTTGCGTTCACGGAGGTCGAAGACGCCGCACTCTCGTGGGCCGA
>JBFINP010000100.1:0-7775 GCA_041611095.1 Acidimicrobiia bacterium
CGGCCGTACCGGAAGACAGCGCATGAGGGCACAAGAGCTGGCTCGTCCCCGACCATCGAACCAGCTCCCGCTACACCTCGTCGACCGGGATGCTCCCGAACCCGGGCCCGGCGAGATCGCCATCGAGGTGGTGGCGTGCGGAGTCTGCCGGACCGACCTCCAGCTCGTCGAAGGCGACCTCGAGGCCCGCCGTCTCCCGATCGTTCCCGGTCACCAGGTCGTGGGCCGCGTCACCGCCGTAGGCGACAACGTCACGGACTGGCACCGCGGGGACCGGGTCGGTGTTGCGTGGTTGGCGGGTTCGTGCGGGGCCTGCGTTCAGTGCCTGTCCAGAGCGGAGAACCTGTGTGACAACGCCGAGTTCACAGGTTGGGACCGCGACGGCGGGTATGCCGAGGCCATGGTCGCCCGAGCCGACTTTGCCTTCTCCATCCCAACCGCCTTCAACGACATCGAAGCCGCCCCCCTTCTCTGCGGCGGCGTCATCGGCTACCGCGCCCTGCGTATCTCCGGCATCGAGCCAGGCGGAAGTCTTGGCCTGTACGGCTTCGGGGCCTCGGCCCTGCTGGCGCTCCAGGTAGCCCTTCACTGGGACTGCGAGGTCTATGTGGCGACGCGGTCACGTCCGGAGCAGGCCCGGGCCCTCGAGATGGGGGCGGTCTGGGCGGGTTCGTACCACGACCAGCCGCCTCGCCCGCTCGATGCCGTGGTCACCTTCGCACCCGCAGGCTTCGTCGTCGTCGAGGCACTGAAAGCCTTGCGCCCCGGAGGGACCGTCGCCATCAATGCGATCCACCTCGACACCATCCCGGAGTTCCCCTATCGCTTCTTGTGGCGGGAGCGGAGTCTCCGCAGTGTCGCCAACTTCACCCGCCGCGATGCGCAGGAGTTCCTGGAGCTCGCCGCAGCGATCCCCATCGCCACGGTGGTCGACCCGTACCCGCTCGCCGACGCCAACATCGCCCTCGATCGTCTCCGCCTTGGCGAGGTGTCCGGAGCCGCTGTCCTCACGATGTGAGGTCGGCTTCCCGACCGGCGCATGGCAGCGCCACGCGTCTCCTGTCCCGAATTGCGTGTGACGAACGGGCGGCGCTTGGATGCCGCGCGTGACGGAACGAGTCGCAGGCGAAACGGGCGGTCGAGAGCGCAGCCTCCGGCACCGAGTGGCGCTGATCCTGGCGGCGGCTCTCGTCGGGATCCTGCTTGCGCTGTTCGCTCCCGCCGACTGGCCGGTGGGCCCGGGCATCGTCACCGTCGATTCCCAGGGGCAGCGCTTCATCGAGACCCCCGTCGATGTCGGCTCCACCGAACGCTCATTCGCCGTCGGCGACGACGGTTCCACCACCATCGATGTGGAGTTCGCCGACGGGATTCCCACGGACGCGGAGATCGTGGCCACGGTCGGCATGGAGCGTGACGGTGTCGCAGTCGAGCCGGCCCTGAACGACGTCGTGCTCGAAATAGAGCTGTCGGATGGAAGGGGCGAGCTGATTCCGACCATCCGGTGGGATCCTGAGACCCAACGGCTCGAGGCGTTGCGCCGGCCGACGCAACAGTCGGCGATCGTGCTCGGGCTCCTCGGGTTCGTCGTGGTGCTCTGGGTGACGGAGGCGCTGCCGTTGTTCGTGACGTCGCTGCTCATACCGGTCGTGCTGGTGTTCGCCGGCGTGGCGACCGCCGTCGACGCCACAGCGCCGTTCTTCAACCCGATCATCGTGCTCTTCTTTGCGGGTTTCCTCATGGCCGAGGCGATGCACCGAACGGGGCTCGACCATTGGGTGGCGGTGACCATCACCGCCGGTGCCGGCAGGAGCGCCATCACGCTGTTCGGGGCAATGATCGGGCTCACCGCGTTCCTCTCCATGTGGATGTCGAACACTGCGGCGACGGCGGTGCTCGTGCCTATCGCCATTGCCATCACCGACCCCCTGGGCGAGGCGCGTTTCCAGCGTGCGCTGGTGTTGGGGATCGCCTACGCAGCAACCATTGGCGGCGTTGGCAGCGCCATCGGGACCCCCGCCAACCAGCTTGCGATCGAGTTCCTCGATCAGTACGGAGACCGAACGATCTCATTCGTCGAGTGGTTTGGATACGGGCTGCCGATGGTCGTTTTGTTCCTTCCGATCATGGGAGTCTTCCTGTGGCGGCGCCGCCACATGCGCTTCGACAGCGCCGTCTTTCGGGAGGCCAGGGCGATCGCCGAGGCGGAGCGCACCAAGCTCGGACGGCCCAATCGCGATCAGCTCATCGTGCTCGCCGTCTTCGCCCTCGTGGCCGCCGGCTGGCTCACCGAGACGTTCCACGGCGTGCACGCCGGGATCGTCGCCCTCGCCGGAGCAGTGCTGCTGTTCGCCCTCGCCAAACTGCTCCCGGAGGATCTGGGCCACATCTCGTGGGCGTCGCTCCTCACGTTCGGTGGCGGTCTCACGCTCGGCGTCTTCCTCGTCGAGACCGGGACGTCGGGCTATGTCGCGACCCGGCTCACCGGGCTCGCCGACTGGCCGGCACTGCTCGCCATGCTTGCCGTCGCGATGGTCACGTTGCTGCTGACGACGGTGGCGTCGAACACTGCTTCGGCCGCGATCCTCATCCCACTGGCGATCCCGCTCGCCGCCGTCATCGGCATCGCCCCGGTGACGCTCGTCATCGTCGTCGCGATCGCATCCTCGATCGACTTCGCCCTCGTGATCGGCACGCCCCCGACGATGATCGCCTACTCGACTCGCCTGTTCACGGCCGGGCAGATCTTCCGCACGGGCATCCTGCTCGACCTCGTCGGCGTCTTGCTCCTCGTGGCCGTGGTCACCCAGGTCTGGGAGCTGCTCGGACTCGTGTGAGGCCGCACCACGACGCACCGGTCGGGCCCTCTGAGGACTGATAGCTCTATGGCGCCTCATACCCCCCGACGTACCTTGGTGGCCGGCGATGAAGGGAGGTGGCACGACACGTGAATTCGGTAGAGGCGGCAATCGAGTTTCGCTCGACGTACAGGGGAGAGAGACGAGATGAAACGATTGATGACGCTGGTATCCGTCCTGGCGGTGTTCGTGGCGTTCCCGGGCATGGCCACGGCGGCGCCACCTG
Organism: Acidimicrobiia bacterium; assembly: GCA_041611095.1. Taxonomy (GTDB): domain Bacteria; phylum Actinomycetota; class Acidimicrobiia; order Spongiisociales; family UBA5794; genus UBA6912. The sequence goes on from JBFINP010000100.1 coordinate 3,085, forward strand.
AGCGCGAATCCTTCGAGGGTGATACTGCCGACGCGATCTGGGAAGAGGAAGGCGAGGACACGTACGCCTTTACCCTGGTTGCGCCGAGGACGGGCATCGTCACTTCGGAAGGCGAGAAGTCCGATGAGTCATCCGTCGAGGTCTTCCGATTCGAATTCGATGAGGCCGGCTTCCGTCAGTTCTTCGGAGAAACTGAGCTCGACCCCAGCCAGTTCGAGCTCGACGCAGCCGGCGGGGCGTTTTCGGCCTCCGTCCAAACCACGTTGGACGTCTTTGGCGAGGAGTGCAGCGCTACGACTGCCACGTGTGAAACGTTCGGACCGATCACGATCACCGTCAACGTCGTCTGGGGTGAGACGACTGGGCGAATCTACCCCGCAACCCTCGCACGAAGCAGGCTCTCGCCCTTCGGCTTCAACGCGGGAGTCGAGAGACAGCTGGCTCGCTACACAACTGCCACAGGGAGCGTCAGCGGCCCCATGTCGTTGACGTTGGGCGACACCAATGACGCCACGATCTCGCGGCTCGTCGATGCAACGTGGGTGCGGGTCACCGCACTCTGACGACTCAGGCACGTGTGGGGGGCTGGACGCGCCTCCCCCACGTGTCCCCACCTCCATCGCCATCCCGCTCGGCGGGGCCGGGCAGCCCTGGCGAAGAACCTCGCTGGCGACTCATGATGTTGCTAGCCGGCGACAGGAGGATGTGGATGGCGGAGGCCCATTCCGTGGGAGCCGTCGAGGAGCCCCTCCTCGACGAGACCATCGGGGCCAACCTCGAGCGGTCGGCGGCCCGGTTCCCGGACCGCGAAGCTCTCGTCGTTCGCCACCAGGACGTGCGGCTGACCTATCGCGAGCTGAACGAAGCCGCCAACGCCGTCGCCCGCGGCTTGCTGGCCACCGGCATCGCCATCGGGGATCGGGTCGGGATCTGGGCACCCAACTGCGCCGAGTGGGTGCTCATCCAGTACGCCACCGCCAAGATCGGCGCCATCCTCGTCACCATCAACCCGGCGTACCGCACCACCGAGGCCGCCTACGCCCTCGCCCAGTCCGGCTGCCGGATGCTGGTAGCAGCCGAATCCTTCCTCACCTCCGACTACCGGGCCATGATCGAGGAGGTGCGGCCCGAGCTACCGGAGCTCGAGCATGTCATCTTCCTCGGGACTCCGCAGTGGGCAACACTTCTGGAACGTGCCTCGACGGTGGACGCGTGCGAACTACAGCTCCGCGGCCAGCGGCTCGATCCCGACGAGGCGATCAACATCCAATACACGAGCGGGACTACCGGCTACCCCAAGGGCGCCACGCTGAGCCATCGCAACATCCTCAACAACGGCTTCTTCGTCGGCGAGCGCTGTGGCTACAGCGAGGCGGACCGAGTGTGCATCCCCGTTCCCTTCTACCACTGCTTCGGGATGGTGCTCGGCAACCTGGCGTGCACGACCCACGGCGCGACGATCGTCGTGCCCGGCCCTCGATTCGATGCAATCGAGGTGCTCGAGGCCGTGAGCGAGGAGCGCTGCACCGGCCTCTACGGGGTCCCCACGATGTTCATCGCCGTGCTCGGCGAGGACATCGGCCGCTACGAGGTGGCATCCCTGCGTACCGGAATCATGGCTGGATCGCCGTGTCCCGTCGAGGTGATGAGACGGGTGGTGCACGACCTGCACATGCCGGAGGTGACGATCTGCTACGGGATGACGGAAACCTCGCCGGTGTCGACCCAATCATTGCCGGACGACGACCTCGACCACCGGGTGTCGACGGTGGGGACGGTGCATCCGCACGTGGAGGTGAAGATCATCGACCCCGAGTCGGGGACGACGCTGAAGCAGGGCGAGGCCGGGGAGCTGTGCACTCGCGGCTACTCGGTCATGCTCGGCTATTGGAACGACCCGGGTCGCACGGCGGAGGCCATCGACGCCGAAGGGTGGCTCCACTCCGGCGACCTGGCCACCATGGACGCCGACGGATATGTCAACATCGTCGGCCGCCGCAAGGACATGATCATCCGCGGCGGTGAGAACATCTACCCCCGCGAGATCGAGGAGTACCTGTTCACCCATCCCGACATCGTCGACGCCCAGGTGGTCGGTGTGCCCGACGCGAAGTACGGAGAGCAGGTCATGGCCTGGATCAAGCTCCGCTCCGGAGCCGCCGTCACCCACGACGACGTGAAGGAGTACTGCCGGGGACGCATCGCCCACTACAAGGTGCCTGCCTACGTTCGCTTCGTCGACGACTTCCCGATGACCGTCACCGGCAAGGTGCAGAAGTTCCGGCTCCGCGAGATGGGGATCGCCGACCTGCGGCTCGAGGGCGAGGCTGCGATCACGACGGCGTGAGGGGGCTCGGCGGCATCGAGCCGACCGAGACTCCGGCGTCACTCGGTGAGTCCCGCCAGAGCCCGTGGTACCACGCGGAACGGGACGGTCGCCGCTGCGGTCTGGTCGACGGTTCCCGCAAGCAGCAGCCGCAACGCCGGTGCGTACCAGAGCCATGACCCGGACGATCCGGTGTGCCCGATGACGGCTGGGATACGAAGGCCACCGGACAGCCAGCGAGATAGGCCGAACCGCATCGCCCCAAGGCCGTACTCGATGGGCCAGCTCGGCGCCCGCAGCGATGCCAAACCCCGCGGAAAACCGAATCGGTGCGGCTGCTGCCACATCTGCTCGGCGGTCGCCGGGTCTTCGAACAGGGCACCGCTGAACAGACTGCGGCCGAAGCCCATCACGTCCTCCATCGTGCTGTAGAGATCACCGAACGACTGCATCGCGAGGGGACGATCCACGAGTGCAACGTCCCCCAGCCACACCGTTGCAGGCTCGCCGGCGGGTTCGGCCGGCTCGCCCCCGGGAAGCCACGTGTGCCGCAGCTGCAGTGGCCCGAAGATCAGCTGCCGGTAGAGCTGTCCCATCGGCTGACCGGTGACATGTTCGGCGACGGCCATCAGCAACTGGTAGTTCGTGTCGCTGTATCGGATCTTCGGCTTCGAGCTGTATGGATCAGAAGGCGGGAAGTGGGGGGCCAGCAGGTCGCGGGCACGCGCCACGGCCTCCTCGAGTGTCCACCCGCGGTCGCCGTCATCGACGACCTCCTCGAGCAAGCTCTGCCCGCCATCGGGTCGCTCGTCGAGGTAGTCGGGAAGACCGGAGAAGTGTCCGAGCAGGTGGACCAAGGTCATCTCGCTCGAGCGGTCGACGCCGTCGAGGACGTGGAGGCCGCGGGCCAGGGTCGGAGGCAGGCACTCGGTGATGGGCGTCCGCAGCCCCACCACCCCCTGCTCGCAGAGGCGCAGCACGACCGCGGCGATGTAGAGCTTCGTGACGCTGGCGAGAAACCACGGGGTGTCCACCCGCATCGTCCCACCCGCCGGTCCGGCCTGACCCTCTGCATCACTCCAGGACCAGGAACCGTCGAGACTTGCCGCGCCGACGATGGCGTGACGCACCCGCCGCCGCCTCATCAACCGTTGCAACAGCTTCTCGAGTCGCGGGATGAGGACTTCCGGATCCGTCGTTGGGTGGGGCTCACTCACCGGGCATCACTCCAGACGTCACGCTAACCGCACATCGCGAACGCGATCCCTAGACGAGCATCCGCGGCTGTCTTTCGTCGAAACGCCACAAACCTGCGCCCCTGGCCGCCCTGAAGGCAGCGGTCATCTCGGCCGTCACAGGACGCCGGTCGACACCGGAGTAACGCTCGTTCCCCGGCACCTTGTGCTCGGGCCGGTACTGTCCCATCACGTTGACGTAGGTGTCCGGTGACAGGTCGTCTGCCAACCAGTGGAAGATCGCCGCGGCCTCATCCGTCTGACCGGGCATCACCAAGTGCCGGACCAGCACTCCCCTCTTCGCCAACCCATCGGGGCCGAAGCGAAGGACGCCGACCTGGCGGTGCATCTCGGCGATGGCGGCACGAGCGACATCCGGGTAATCCTTGGCGCGGGCCAGCCGGCGTGCCGTCTCCGGGTCCCAGAACTTGAAGTCGGGCATGTAGATGTCGACGAGGCCTTCCATCAGACGCAACGATGCCAGCGAGTCGTACGCGCTCGTGTTGTAGACGATGGGGAGCCGCAGGCCTCGTGGAATCGCCGCGACGATCGCCTCGACCACCTGCGGAGCGACATGCTCCGGAGTCACGAAGTTGATGTTGTGACACCCGGCAGCCTGGAGACGCAGCATCAGCTCGGCGATCTCGGCGGCCGACATCTCCTCACCCGCCGGCGCCTGGGAGATGTCCCAGTTCTGGCAGAAGACGCAACGCAGATTGCAATAGGCGAAGAAGATCGTGCCCGACCCGCGATTCCCTCGGAGACAATCCTCCTCGCCGAAGTGCGGAAACGCCGAAGCGACTCGAGCATGACGCCCCGTGTGACACAGGGCCGTCTCGTTCGCCAGCCGGTCGACGTCGCAGTCACGGGGGCACACCCGGCACGATCGCAGCTCGGCGAGGGCTGCGACGACCCGAGCTTCGAGGCCTCCTGAACGTTGCAGCGCGAGATACACCGGCTCGAAGTCGTCGATGACGAACTCGTCGGACCGATGAGAGCGTGACACTGACGCCAGCATATCGACAACGGCGAAGGCCCTGAATGGACATGGCGGCCCTCCGAGTGCATAGAGCCCATCGCCCTCAGGGTGCACGAACCCCGCCGGGACCTCGGACCCTGGTGCACCGCAC
>JBFINP010000101.1:0-7754 GCA_041611095.1 Acidimicrobiia bacterium
CGACCGCGCTCGGCGACGGTTGGAGTCACGACCCGTGACCCCGCTCCCTCACTCGTCCCGGCGCGCTTCGTCGATTGCCCAACCGCTTTCTCGTCATCGCCGGCCTCGACGACGGGAACCAGGGCCGCAGCCCACCGACCCAACACCGGAAGACTGGGACACCTCGCCCGACCCGGCACCAGGCTGATCTTTCGTCGCAACGGGAAGCCGCCGCGACGCCGGCTGGATCGCCTCGGTTCGGTCGGCACGCCGAGCCGGCGTCACGGTCCTCGGGTTCGGGTGCGACGTGTCGGAGAACGAGGTCCGGATCGCGAGGACGTTGTCTGTGAAGTGGGGCAGCTGACGGGAATCTGTCAGCCGCGAAACAACTCAACGTTGGGGAACGCGCCGACAAAGGCGAACCAGAAGGTGGTGCGGCTCGGGAAGGCCTCGAGCCGCGTACCTGCCAGCTCCCCGGCCACGGCAACGCCGTCGGCGGTCCACGTCGATCCGGTCGCTTGGTCCACGACGGTTTCGCCAAGCTGCTCGAAGACCAGACTGGCGCCATCGACGACCGGGTTGAGCACTGCCGCTCCCTCGTCGACGGGTAGCACCAACACGGGCAGACCTGCCACGACGTCGTTGATCGGACCGTCCATCCGTTCGATCGGGTACGCCCGCACCGAGTCCCCGACGACGATACCGACGACTCGAGCGGATGGTCGCAGCCGCTCGTCTCTAGCCGCGTCACCGACGGGGAATGCGAATTTGCCACCGTCGAGGTACTCGGCGTAGTTGGCAAACGAGTTCCTCTCGTAAGGTCGGACATACCCGGTCGTCCGGCTCAGCACAAGCGTGTCCGGGTGCTGCGCCGACCAGTCGCGCCACGTGGAGACGACCGAGGGCAACACCTCGAGCCGGGTGCCCGTGAGGGTGCCCACGATGGCGGCGCCGGCCACCTGCCACCAGTACGACCCCGTCGTTCGGTCGACCATCACGAGATCCGACTCGTAGAGGGCGCTCGTGTTGCCGAAGCTCAGCACGTCGTCTCTGACGCGCCGGTCGTAGACGATGCCGCTGCCGCAGAGGGGGCAGTAGCTGATGAGCACCGGCACCCCGTCGATCACGTCGTTGATGATCTCACGGAAGTTGAGGATCTTGAACGGGTAGGCGAACGCCATCCCGCCGGCCTCATATCCCAGTATGAGGTCGTCCGGTTCGAGCCACTCCCCCTCGTCGATACCGCCGTACGCGGGGTCGTCGATGGGAGGGATGGCATCCAATAGCTCGGCCCGCAGCTCGGGTGTCGAGTCGGCGAGGCGGACCGAGCCGCCGTCGAAGGTGTCGAAGTAGATCTCGTCGAGGGGAACGTCGTGGATGTCGAGGTCGACGTCCGGCGGCACGCCGACATCGGACGGCGGGGCGGGGGCGTTCGTCGCGGGTCCGGAATAGAGATCGAGGAGATCCTCCGGCGTTGTTCCGTCGGTGCCGGCGGCGTCGCCAGTTCCCCCGCAGGCCGCCGCCACCGTCGCGGCCAGAGCAAATGGGATGAGGGCGCGAACTGGGCTCACATGTTGCGCAACGTCTTGATCGTCTGTCACCTTCCCGAGACGGCTAGTTGCGCGTTCCACCACAATGGGTGTGCCCATGCGAGAGGAGAACCCATGGTCAAGGCCCAACCAGACGGCTATCCCACGGTCAGCGCGTCGCTCGCCGTGGACGGCGCCGCCGAAGCCCTCGAGTACTACAAGAAGGTCTTTGGCGCCACCGAGCGGATGCGCATGCCGGCGCCGGACGGCAAGATCGCCCACTCTGAGCTCCAGATCGGCGACTCTGTCGTCATGGTGTCCGACGAGTACCCGGACTTCCATGCCCTCAGCCCGCGCAGCATCGGCGGCACACCTGTCTCGCTGTCCGTCTACGTCGACGACGTCGATGCGACCTTCGCCGCGGCTGTCGAGGCCGGGGCGCAGCCGTTGCGGGAGCCGGAGGACCAGTTCTACGGCGACCGATCCGGCCACTTCGAGGACCCGTGGGGCCACCGCTGGAGCGTGACCACGCACATCAAGGACGTGTCCGTCGAGGAGATGCAGCGCATGACGGCGGAGATGAGCGGCTGATTTGAATGATCCCCCCGGTTGGGGGAATCGACGAGGCAAAGCCGAGCTGGGGGGGGTCAGGCGAGCGGCCGCAGGCCCGAGCCCGTCACGGAGCGGCGTAGACCTCTACTTCAACCGCACCGGTGTTGCCGCCGGTGGAAGTCGCGACGTCGAAGCGGACCACCTGGCCGTTGAACGCCACCTCGGCGATGCCGGCCGGGAACGGCCCGAGCGCCTCACCATCGCCCACCGTCACGGTGAATGTCTCGGTGATGGAGGTGCCGTCGGTCATGCTGCGGGTGCGAAAGCCGACCGCCACCGCCTCGACCTCCCGTCCGAGATCTACCGTGATGTAGGCGTCGTCGCCGTCGCCCGACGAGGACCATTCCGTTCCGCCGTCTCCGTCGAGGGCGTTGGCGGCCGCAAAACCGTCCGAGAACTCCGAGCTGACATCGACGACGGTGGCCCCGACGGCGACGTTCTCGCCGGGCGCGGCGTCGCCGGATGCCTCGGGGGTACGGAACTCGAAGACATCGCTCTGGTAGAGCGTGCCGTCTGGGCCGACACCCTGGAGCCGATAGAGGTAGCGGGTGTCGGGGGTGAGGCCCGTCAGCCGGGCGGAGTGCTCGCTGTGGCCGGTACCTGCCATGTCGAGGTCGGTCGCCAGACCCCCGAACGCCTCGGTCTCGCCGAAGGCGACGGCGCACACCGCATCCACGGACGTGGAGACCGTGAGCACAGCCGAGGCGCCGGAGGGGTCGGGCGTCATCACGGGCTCGCCCACCGCGATCTCGGAGAAGTCGGCGATCTCTTCACCCGATCCGCCGCCGCATGACAAGAGGGCGAGCCCGAGCAGCGCCACCGCGCCCCGGAGACGACCAAGGGATTTGGGTTTCATCCCGTGAGTGTCCCACACGCGGATCTCAACGTTGCTCGGGCTCGCTTCCGTGTCGCCGGCGATCAGCCGGTCGGCCGGCCGGCCTCGATCCAGGCGGCGATGTCGTCGATCAGTGGGGTGTAGAGCTCAGCGCACTCCGCGGTGAGCGCCAGCCCCTGATCGAAGACGACCCCGGTGAACCCGTACGCAGCGGGATCGCACACGGCGTCGTAGTCGGCGCCATGGAACGTCCGCAGATAGTCGGCAGCCGCCCGGTTGCCTTGGCTGAAGTCGCCGCCCTCCAAGGGCCGCCAGGTGAGGCGGCTGTCATCCGGGAAGTAGTCGAATGGCATCACCAGGTCGGTGACCCCGACGGCCAAGAAGACTGGATCCCGCACCGTCACGTCACATCGCACTGCGACCCGATTGCCGGCCGTGTCGAAGGCCGTGGTGCACTCGCCGATCTCACCGAAGTATCCGGCTTCCGCCAGCACGATGTTGAACTCCCACATCCGCCGCTCCGATGGAACCAGCTCACCGTTGGGCACGATCGCCTGCTCGACTGCTGCGATGTCGCCGGCGGCGATTGATTCGAGGAAGGCGGCGGTGGCCGCCAGTGCCTCGGATTCCGGGTCCGGCTGACCCGCTTCGATCCACCGGCCGATGTCGTCCAGGGCCGGGATGATCACGGCAGCGCACTCGGCCGTAAGGGCCAGACCGCCATCGAAGTTCACGTCGCCGAAATCATACTTTGACGGGTCGCAGGCCGTGTCGTAGCCCGCCGGATCGAAGATCCGTAGGTAACCGGTCGTGGCTTGGTTTGCGGGTGTGAATTCCGCTCCTTCGAGCGGCTTCCAGACCAGCGTGCCGCTCGTCGGTAAATAGGAGAACGGCCACACGAGGTCGCTGATACCGAGCGCAACGAACGGGGGATACGTCTCCGTGGACGGGCACTCTACGGCGACTTCGCTTCCGCCGGGCAGCACCGCCGCCGTGCAGGTGCCGATCTCTGCCCCGTATCCGGCCGCATAGAGCGCCGCCTGGAACTCCCACATGTGGCGATCGGCCACGGACAACTCGCCGCCCGGGATCGTGATCGACTCCACGGCATCGATATCGCCGTTCGCCAAGGCGCCGAAGAAGGCGCTTACGGTCTCCATAGCCTCAGCCGCAGCATCGGTCTCGGCGGCCGCGGTCGTGGGCGGGGGCTCGTCGACGACCTCCGCTTCGTTTCCGCCGCCGGCGAGCCACGCCACGATGCCGATGGCCAGCACGAGGGCGATCGCCGCTGCTGCCGCGGCGATCCACGGCCGCCGGGGCGTAGCCTCGGGTGTCAGTTGCCGAATGTCTTCCTCTGTCTTCATGTCGGTCCTCCCCGGAACGACGAGCTGCAACGGAGCCCGACCGGCAGTTGCCTGCTCGAGGAATTCGTCCGGATCTGGCACCGGATTCGCCTCGACCAGCAGTGCGTAGACACGCTCAGGCGTCATCGGCTGCAGCCTCCTTTCTGTCTCGCGCCGGGGAGGGCGCAGTGGCTTCCTGCATGCTTTCATACTGTTTGGCGAGCCGGGCCTTGGCCCGGACCATCCGCTTGTCGACCGCCGCCTGCGAGCAGCCGATGACGTCGGCGATCTCGCGGTGCGACAGCCCTTCCCATGCCGACAGGAGCAGTACCTCTTGATCGGCGGGCCGCAACTGGGCCACCGCGTCGCGCACCGCCGCGTACTCGGCCCGTTCGACCACGACCGTCTCCGGGGCCGGAGCCGACGGCCGTGACAGTCCAGCGACCTTCTCGGTGAGCCGCCGGGCCCGTCCTGCGCTGCGCCAGTGGTGGGACACGACGTTGCGGGCCACCCCGTACAGCCAGGGAAGCTCGCGGTCTCCCTTGGGCATGTCGGAGCGTCTCCGCCAGGCCACGCTGAACACCTCGGCCACCGCATCGCCGGCGTCGGTCGGTCCGATCCGGCGAGCGCAGTAGGCGAGGAGCGACGCCTGGTGCCTCGTGAAGAGGTCGTTGAATCGATCGTCGTCGCCCAATCTCGCTCCCGTCCTGTCAAACCTATATGCCCGGCACGGGGGCAGGTCGGACACTTCGAGACGAGATGTCCGCGACGAGCGGGTGCCGGGCATGACGGAAGTGAGCCGGCGGCATCGCCGGCCTCGCAGCCGGGGAACACTCGGGCGGGACCCGTGGAACGGTCCCGCCCGAGGCCTGCGTCAGCCGGCGCTGCGGGTTTCCGGGCTGCGGGCGTCGAGCGCTTCCCGGATCTTTGCGTCGACGTCGGGCGGGATCACCGAATCGGCGTCTCGGAGCGAGCCGAGCTGGTCGTGGGCGTCGACGAGGGCGGCATAGAGCGGCGGGCAGGTCGGGCAGGTCTCGAGGTGAACCTCGACGAGCTTCGCCGTCGGGTGGTCGAGCGCACCGTCGAGGTAGTCGGACACGTGCTTCCGAGCGTCCCAGCATCGCATCGGGATCCCCTCCAATCGTTTGCGGCGCTCGTGGCCTTCGGCGAGGGCAGAAACCAGCGCCATCCGCCCCCTGCGCAGCCGCTGCTTGGCGGCCGGCAGGGAGATCTCCTGCAGATCGGCGATCCGACGGACCGTCCAGCCCTCGACGTCGTGGAGCACCACCGTCGTGCGGTAGATGAACGGGAGTCGCGCCAGCCCATCCTCGAGCTCCTCGAGCGTCTGGGTGCGCTCCGCCACGGCCGCCGGATCGACGGTGTAGGCATCGTCACGCCAATGCTCCTCGACGTCCTCGACGACCACCTCTCGCACGGCGCGGCGTCCGCGATCGATGGCGAGGTTGTAGAGGATCCGGCGAAGCCACGCCCCCACCGGGGCATCGCCTCGGTATTGGTGGTTGCGCTCCATGGCGCGCACCAACGCGTCCTGCACGAGGTCGGCGGCGAGGTCGCGGTCACGTGTGATGCTGAGCGCGAACCGGTAGAGGGCCTCTCTGTGCCCCGCCAGCTCACCGGCATCGACGCTCACGTCTTCTTCCTCACGATGGGAACGGCGGCCCAGGTTGCCACGAGAGTCCCCGCGACCACCAACGGCCAGACCGGACCTGACATCATCCCGACGCCGATCAGCGCCACGCCCGTCGCGGACCGAATCGCGATGTCGCCACGGGCGAGCGGCACGACGCCGTCGCCCACCGCCGCCCTGAAGATCGCCTCGAGCTCGGCGCGGCTCTTGCGACCGGTGACGCGGAACTGCTCGGAGCCGTCGCGCACCACGATCATGGTGGGCGTGCCCATCACGCCGAGGGTTCTCACGGACTCGATGTCACGGGAAGCGTCGACGAGCACCAACTCCACGTCGCCGGCACGCTCGGTCGCTACGGCCTCCAGGTCGGATCGCATCGCACGGCATGCGGCACACGAAGGAGCCCATACCTCGATCACGGTGGGACGGCGGAGATTCTTCATGCGGAGGCTGGCAGTCATCGTGGTCTCTCCGTCGGCGGGTCGAGCCGCAGCAGCAACCGAGCCTGGAGGGATTTCGCGTAGGGGTACGCCGCGGGCGGAATCAGGATGGCGAGACCGACCGCCCCGAAGTCGACCCACCAAGCCCCGTGGGCGCCGGTCACCACGAGCCCGAAGACGACCCACCCAACTACCCCGATGACCGTCGCCCACGTGGTGATCCACATCGCGATGAGCCACGTGTGACGGCGCAGGTCGAGGTGGCAGACGGCGCACCGGTCGACCATCGTCGCCCATCCGCTCCAGATGCGTCGATCACCGCATCGGGCACACCCGGGCCGCATCCGCGCCGGGCGCACGAGGGCGGGGGACCCGAGCTCGGGTCCCCCGCCGCTCGCACGTGTCCGGGTGGACGTCGTCACGTTGCCCTGATTGCCTCGCGCCGTGCGGTGTTGGTGCGGAAGCGGAAGATCGCATACAGCGGGCACCAACCCATCAGCCCGGTGGCCAGTGGCACGAACCCCAGGATCCCGAGGAAAGTGCCCCAGGCACCGCCGATCGTGCCGCTCCATCCGAGGTAGAGCAGAACGATCCCGAGCACGATCCGTGCGACGCGATCCCAGCCGGCTTCGTTCATGTACTTCATGGATGAGCTCCTCTTGTCGTCATCGAACTCACCCGGAAGACGTTCGAGCAGCGAAAAGGGATACAACGTCGGACGCGGTCTCACGCGAGGAACACCGGGCCGCAAGGGCTTTCGACCCTACTGGCCTCCCGCAGGCGCCCGTAGCTTCGGAACCGAGCTGCAACCAGGGAGGTATGCCTCATGAGGATCCACAGGATCGTCGTCGTGTCCGCCTCGCTGCTTATGGTGATCGCCGCGGCGGCGACCGCAAGCGCCAAGGGGTACGAGTGGCGAGACCACGCACCACCGTACGACTTCTTGTTCGACAACCACATCGACACCCACCAGCAATCGCTGCCGGCCGACGGCGCCCAACTCCAGGGGTTCCTCTACATCACACCGAGCGGCACCGAGACCGACGACGGCACCCCCATCGTCATGCACGGCGATTGCAGCGTGGATCCCGAGGCGTGCAGCGTGGGTTGGATCCTCAAGGGCCTGGCCTATGACGCCGAGTACTGCGGTCACATCTCAGGAGAGCATCCGGCGTGGGCCATCGACCCCGACGCCATGCCGAAGCAACGTGGCTATACCCACTTCCACTGGCTGAACGAGACCGAGCACCACGACGGGCTCGATGTCGGGACGACCTACGACGGATACCTCCTCAGGCTGACGGCGACGGACACCTTCGTCTTCGACCACCACGGCGAATTCCTCGTCACACCAGGGATCGATTTCGA
>JBFINP010000102.1:0-7673 GCA_041611095.1 Acidimicrobiia bacterium
AGCACCCGAATGACGGAGCCGCGAGCGCCGACGGGAGCGCCATCCCGCGTCACGACCTTCAGGCCGAGCAACGTCTTGCCGAGGGTACGGCCGGTGATGACCAAACCGGCGGACAGGTAGACGAACGCCCACACCAAGAGTCCGATCAGGCGCAGCAGTGGATCGCCGTCCCCCACGTTGGCGTCGCTGCGAACGAAGACGTCGAGGAGGAACTGGGCGCCGCCCAGGATGATGCCGTACACGCCGATGATGATGAACCAGTCGATGACCGCGGCGGCGAGCCGGGTGAAGGCGCCGGCGTAGTGGCCGGAAACGCGCCCGGAAGACGTTGTCACTCCTGTTCCTCCGCCGCCAGGTTGATGAGATCAGGCGGACCCTGCGGCATGCTGTCGGAATCTCGCCCGAGCATTCTGTTCACCCCCCGCGCCAGCAAGGTGTCGAGCCCCACTCCCTGGCGCCGTCCGAGGTCGAGTGTCGTCTCGGCCACCTCCCCGGTGCTCTCGGCTACCAACTCGCCGACCTTGGCCCGCTTTGCGAGTGCCGCCACGTCCACATCTTCGAGGAGCGCATCGACATCGACCTGGCTGACGAGCGCGTTCACGTCGGCCCGACCGAGAAGTTCATCGATGTCGATACGCTGCAACAGGCCGTCGATGTCCACCCTGTCGAGCAGGGCGTTCACATCCACCCGTTGTAGCAAGGCCGCCACATCCACGCGTCCCATGAGCGCGTTGACGTCCACCGCTTCGAGAAGTCCATTCAGGTCGACCCTCTCCATCACCTCGTCTGGATCGAGGGATTCGACAACGACGGGCACGACGACCGAGATGAGGCGCCCGACCTGCTCCTCCACCGCCCGGGTCGCTTGGTGCCAATCGGCATCGCGCTCGCTGCTCAACGCATCGAACGCGCCGGCGATGATGTCGGTGGTGAACCGGCCCAGGGGGCTCGCTGCAACTCGCCGCAGAACCAACCCGGTGACACGCCCGGTGTACGAGAGGGCGTGGAGAGACAGCGACATCACGGCTTCGCCCGCCGACCACGCGAGGGTGCGGTCGACCGGCGTGGCGACCCCGTGCTCACGCACCTCGAGCTCGATCACCTCGCCCTCCTCGGGTCGCAACGGTGGCGATGGAGCGACGGGGCGAAACACTTCGGGCGCGGGATCGTGAGGCGCTCCCACGGATCTCCTTCCTGGGCGCGGCATGACCGATCGTCGTCGAGGCTAACCGAATCATCTGTTCAGTTCCGAAGTGATGGCGATGGCGGCGTGCTCTACGGTCTACCCAGAAATTGATTGGAGGTATTCGTGGACTTGGTTCCTGTGCAGGACGAGCTGAACGACATCGCTGAATCGCTCGCCCCGCTGCACCTCGACTGGCTCTCGGTTGCGATCGCGCTGGCGATCATGGTGGTGGCGCTCGTGCTGGGCAGGCTGGCCCGCCGCGCCATACGGCGGGTCGGTGCCGAGCTCGACGTCGGCGCTCCCGGCACGTTCGACATGGCCGCCCGGCTCACGTCGTATGCAATCGGCGTGGTGGGCTTGGTCGTGGCGATGCGGTCGATCGGTGTCGATCTCGGCCCCGTGATCGCCGGCCTTGGACTCGTCGCACTCGTTGCCGCTATCGCGCTACGCCCGTTTCTCGAGAACTTCGCGGCGGGACTGACGCTCCAGGTGCAACATCCCGTCGAATTGGGCGATCAAGTCGAGATCGCCGGGGTCGAGGGCACGATCGGGGCGATGACGGCGCGTTCTGTCGTCGTCGACACCACGTACGGGCGCCGCGTCTTCGTACCCAATCGCAATGTGCTCGACCAACCGATCACGAACCTGAGTAGAGGGGGGCAGCGCCGTACGACGGTGGACGTGGGTCTGGCGTACGACACGGACCTCGATGCCGCCGCCCGACTGATGGCGACCGCCGCGGCGGCCGCCGCTGGGGTGCGAGCGGACCCGGCAGTCGAGGTGTTCGTCTACGAGTTTGGCGATTCGACGATCAACGCTGCGGTGCGGTTCTGGCACGATCCTGGCATCCGCGACGGGTGGAGGGTCCGCCATGCGGTTGCTCTCGACGTCAAACGCGCGCTCGACGAGGCCGGCATCGAGATTGCCTTCCCGCAGCGGGTCATCTGGACGGCCGAGGCGACCTCAGCTGCCGGCGTCTAGGCCGGCCTCGACCGCCCGACCCCTCGGTCGCAAGCGAACCCTGCGCTCGTGCGGTGTCCGGTGACGCCGCTGCCATCGCCGGATACCTCGGCAAGGGGCCACCTTCCACGAAGCGATGGGAGAGTTAGCCGGGTGCTATGCGGCACAACCTCCACGATCACGAGGCGTTCGCTGCGGCGATCGCGGAGGGTCGGCTGGAGTCAGCCGAACTCATGCCGTGCCGGCGAGGTGTCGTTGCTCATCGGAGCGAGCGCAACCCCTGCGCGGCCTCGGCGGAGGCTCGTCCCGGATGGCGTTTGGTCGCCGGGGCAATCTAGGCTCGTGGCCGAAACCAGCTCTCGGGAACACAGTTTTGACGCGGTACGCCCACTCCATCGATGGTCGGCGCTTCAGGTTCGAAGGGCCGCTCGAGGATGCCCTCGCCATCGGCACGTACGTTCAGATCGACACGCAAGACGGTCGTTCCTACCTTGGTCAGGTCCTCCATGAGACGGTCGTCTCCGGCGGTTCCGACCCGGGCGCCCGCGCCCGCCTCATCGAAGGCGGGGGAGTGATGCTGGCGCGACTCACCGACGGCGCGTCGGTACGAGTCGAGGGCTCCGACGTGTTCGGCGAGGGCGTCGTGGTCGAAGCGTCGACCGACGTGGTGCGTAGCCACCTCGAATTGGCTTGGGGCTCGACCAGCTCGCTGACCCTGGGGGAGCTGACCACGATGAGAGGTCTCTCGGCCGAGCTTGCTGCCTCCGGATTCGGTCGCCATGGGTTCTTGTGTGGCCAGTCGGGGTCTGGAAAGACCTACACGACGGGCAAGATCCTCGAGCAGCTCCTGCTCGAGACCGACCTGCGCATCGCAGTGCTCGACCCGAATTCCGACTATGTACGAATCGCCGAGCTCCGGCCGATCGAGAGCACCGGCTTGACGGACCATGAGTACGCCGACCTGCAGGAACGCTACGCATCGATCGCGTCGGGCATCCACGTATTTGGCGGGATCGGCGCGCCATTGCGTCTCCAGGCGCGATTCGGACGACTCACCCTCGAGCAGCAGACCATGGTGCTCGGTCTCGATCCGATCGCCGATCCCGAGGAGTACAACGCGTTCGTTCGCATCGTCACCGACATCCCGCACGAGGATTACTCGTTCGAAGACGTGCTGGACAGGGTACGAGACTCCTTTGGCGACGACGAGCGACGGCTTGGTATGCGCATCGTCAATCTCGGCGTTTCCGAGCTGTCGATCTGGGCGAGATCCGACGAAGCGGCCATCCGCGAAGAGCTGCCGGGCGATTGGCGCATGGTCGTGTTCGATCTCGGCAGCCTCCCGTCGGACCGCGAGAGGTCGATCGCAGCGGCTGCGGTGCTGGGTGAGTTGTGGGAACAGCGAGCTCAGCGCCAGCCGCTTCTCATCGTCATCGACGAGGCGCACAACATCTGCCCTCAGGAGCCGTCGACGCCGAACCAAGCGCTGGCGACGGATCATACGATCCGGATTGCTGGCGAGGGACGGAAGTTCGGCAAGTACCTCCTCGTTGCCACGCAGCGCCCCGAGAAGGTGCACCAGAACGTCGTCTCGCAGTGCGACAACCTGGTGTTGATGCGAATGAACTCCGTGGCAGACATCGAGCACCTCAAGCGGGCCTTCTCGTTCGTGCCCGAGACGCTCATCGAGCAGGCCTCGGGCTTCGGCCTCGGCGAAGGACTCGTGGCGGGGAAGATCGCTCCCAATCCGCTGCGGTTCAAGACAGGGCTGCGCTATACCGTGGAAGGCGGCTCGGACGTCCCCTCGACCTGGGCTCGCCCGAGCAACTGACCGCGGCGCACGGCTCGAGCGACCGGCCCGGAACCGGCCTCGTGGGTCGCCGTACGGTGATTCACGAGTGAGTTGAGCACACCTGATCCCGTTGCCATTCGACGGCCTCGGCACCAAGAGGCAGACAGGCGCCAGAGCACGTCAGTCGTCGCTTGGTGTCCCTAGCTCAACGCTCACCTGACCGTGGATGACGTAGGCATCGATGTCGTCCGCAAGGCCGGGGAGCTCTTCGAGCGGGCCGACGTCCCACTCTTCGCCGAGCTCCTCGACGACGTTGCGGTCGGCCAGCACCTGGCCGGGTTGGGCGAGCGAACCGAGCGTGACGGCTGCGCTCGGCGGGTCACCCCAAACACCAAAGGCGAGTTGAGTGCTGCCGAGGACTCCGGTGGCTACGTCCCCCGCCGAGATGCCTGCTCGTGTCGTCAGCGGCTGCCCGTACTCCTGTGCGATCTCGGCCACTGCCTGCATCGCTGCAAAGGTGAACCCCACGGCTTGAGTCACTTGGGCGTCGTCCTGGGCCAATCCGGTGACGTACAGCTGGCTGCCCGACGACCGCTGGATGCGTTCGACGCCGTATCGATCCATCAGCGTGCGCGACGCTTCGCTCAACCGTTCCGTGATGTCCAATGCGAGGACCTGGTCGACACCGGCGCCTTCGGGTATGTCGTCGAGGGTGATCGAGATGACGGTCGCCGTGTCGAAGATGTCTTCGATCGCCCGTTCCCCCTGGCGGACACGATCGACCAACCGGGCGGGCAAGAGTGCGGTCAACATGTCGTTGATGTGGTGTTCCTCGTCGACGATCGCCTTCTCCCTCACCTCGAGCTCCCGGACAACGCCCTCGAGCTGTCGGCCGAGGTCGCCGAGCTCGTTACGCCCGAGATCGGCAACCTCGACGTCGAGGTCGCCGTCGGCGATGCGGGCGGCCGCCTGCAGCAGCGAGTCGGCTCGACGTGTGAGCGTCCGGGCAAGGAACACCCCGACCAGGGCGATTGTCGGCAGCAGCACTGCGAGGACAATGAGAAGCGCGCGCACGAGAGCATCCAGAGCCGAGTCGCTCTCGGCTCTGTGCTGCTCGACCACCACGGCCCAGTTCAGACCGGGAATCTCCGCAGGCGCAGACGCGGCCAATGTCTCCGTGCCGAGGAAGTCCGTGACATTGCCGATGAATTCCTCGCCATCGAGGGCGGCAGCAGTGGCCTCATTGTCGACCTCCTGCAAGAGGACCGGTGAGCCGACCGTCTCGATGAGATCGGCGGCGGCCTGGTCGCCGTAGCGGTCGACATGTCGACGCAAGTAGTCGTCGGGATCCTCCAGCCAGGCCCGCGAGTTGGACCGAAGCGTCCGATCGGCGCCGACGATGTAGCTCTCCCCTGTGTCGCCGAGACCGAGTAGCTCCCAATCCTGGCGGGCCGTCATCACTGCGGTAACCGCCTCGACCGGAACTTCGGTGACTACTGCGCCAAGGACGTCCGACCCTGATCGCACGGCTGCAGACAAGAAGAAGACGGGCGCGCCTCGCGTCGGGATGTAGAAGAAGGAGTCGGAGACGGCGGCGTCACCGACCGCAACGCCGCTGAGTTCGTTGAGCACCTCGCCGAGCCCGTCGGAAGCGTATGGCCCGCTGAGGCCGTTGGTGCCGAGATCGATTCGTTTCTTGGTCGAGTACACGACGTCGCCCGTATCGGCGTCGACCAAGAGGAGGTCGGACATTCCCGCGTTGTCCATCAGCTCGCGAAGCAGGGGATGATGCTGTGCATGAGCTGCGTCGTAGCCCGAGCCGTCGCCGGCGTCGTCGAGCCGGTCGCGCTCGTCGAACGGGTTTGGATTCGAGGCGATGTACTGCTGCTGAACATATCGGCCGGCGATGGATTCTGGAACGAGATCGGTCGCTGGAATGTCGACGCCGGCAGCCACGAATGGGGGTAGCACCTCAGCGTCATAGATCGCGGCGAGGCCTGCGACCTGATCTGGTGTGATGTCCTCTTCGAGCTGGCGGAACTCGGCGGAGAAGTCGCTGAGTGCTTCGACCACGCTCGGATTCGACGCCAGTGTCGACGCCCGTGACTGCAGGCGTGTGATTCCGATGTCGATGGCTTGAAGCCGTGTGTCTCGCACCTGCGCGAGCTGTGATGCGACGCTGTCGTCGATCAGCAGCCGGGCGAAGACGTAATCAACGGATGCGAGCAGAACCACGGATACCAGAGCCACGCCAACGAGCGTGATCGACAGCCGGCGCCGGAGGGTGCGATCCCGGGCTCGACTCACGTTGGGTCTCCTTGCGACGCGGCTTCTGCCGCGTCGGTTGGGCCGTCGCCGGGTGCTTGGCGTCGTTGCCGGCGGAGTGCGCGCTCGATTCGCCTGCGCCGGGTCACTGCGAGCTGCTCGAGCACGCCGGCGATGTTGGGGGCGAGCGAAATGGCGCGCCCGGCGGCCGCCGGTGGAATGTCCACGACCTCACAGTCGGAGACCGCGATCACTCGCGCTCCTCGGTCCACCCCAGGTTGCTCGTCCAACACCCCGAACACCTCGCCGGCTTCGATGTCGAGCACCTCGAGATCCTCGAAGCCCTCCCCGCGGATCACGAGACGGGCCCGGCCATCATGGAGCAGGTACAAGTTGCGCCGCTCACCCTCCACGATGATTGTCTCGCCCCGTTGGTACTGTCCGAGAGAGGCTGCGGCGGCCACATGGTCGAGCAACTCGTCGTCGAGTTCGGCGAAGAGCGGCGCGTCGACAATGCGGCGGCGGAGGTCGGCCGACGTGGTCTGGCTCTCGATGGCCGTCTTTGCGCCATCGAACAGATACAGGTCTTGTGCCGGGTTGGGCAGGGGGACCTCGTGGCGGTACGACATGTACCAAACAAGCGAGCCGAAGTCCGCCTTGACGCGTGGGGCAATCGTGTAATCGTCGATCCACATGTATGCCTCGTAGTCGACGACCGGGTCGGCGATCTGGGTGACCCAGACGAACGGCGGTGGGTCTTCGACGACACCGGGTGTCGAGCGTGCGGCGTCGAGCAGCATCTCTTTGGCCGCCGTCGGGGTCGCCGTTCGTTCGATCTGGACCGGGACCATCACGCGATGCAAGCGGTTCGGTTGGTCGTAGTTCGTGATCGTCGCATTGGCGAGCTGACCGTTCGGGATCACGACGAGATCGCCGTTGCGATTCTGGATGCGAGTAGCGCGCCAATTGACGTCGATCACGCGGCCCTCGACGTCTTCGGACTCGATCCAGTCGCCAGGGCTGAACGGCTGATCGGCGAGCAGGGTGAAGCCGGATGCGATGCCGCTCAGCGTGTCTTGGAGAGCGAACGAGATCACGAGCGACGTCACACCGAGCGCGGTGAGCGCAGCCGACAGGTCGATACCCCACACACCGTCGACGAGGAACCATCCCGTGGCGAGGATCAGCAGCAGCCGGGGCAGCGCGAGCAGCAGGCGAGGGGTCGGACGTCGATCGGCCTGCCGAGGTCGGTCGGCGAGCCCTGCGAGGACCACCCGCAGCGCGGACAGCGCGGCCGATGCACCGGACAACAGGACGGCGCTTCCGAGCAGGCGCAGGAAGATACTGCTCTCGCTGATGTCGAACAGGGCTCGAGCCAGCACCCACAGCGTGAGGAGCGGAACGACCCAAACTCGGACGGTTGAGATCGCACCGCGATACTGCGAGTCTCGCTGACGCAGCCGCTCCTCC
>JBFINP010000103.1:0-7550 GCA_041611095.1 Acidimicrobiia bacterium
ACCTTGGTGGTCTCACCGTCGCTCACCGTGACATAGTGACCAGGCTCGACGTCGTACCCGAGATCGGGATTCACGTCTCCCCCAGGGCTGGTCGTCCCCGACCACTGTTCGAGCCACCCGTTGCCGAGGTCGGCGTCGTCGTCGATGGTGACCGTGACTGGGCTGTCCCAGAGGAACGCCCAACCCCACACCTGGTTGTCGTCGGGGTTGACCCGGAACTGCGGTCCATGCCGGTCGACCCACGTCACATCACCCTCGTCGTCGTACTGGTTGGCGCTGACATCGGACGTGGGCTGCAGATCGGGGAACCCTTCTCCATCGCCCGTCAGCGCGGAGAAGTCGGCCATCCAGTCCCCGGCCCCGTCGGCCGTGACGACCCGCCGGCCGTACACCGGCCCGTGGACCTGGACTTCGACTTCGCTGTCCGGCGCGGCAGTCCCGTGCACCTCTTCGGTGTCGGCGTTTACGTCGGTGATGTACAGGTCGAACACCATATGGGTTTTCGTGGTCGAGGCGTCCGACGCCGTCACGGTGTGACCGCGCTGCACGTCGAACACGCCTTGCAGTCCGAGCCCGAAGTTGCCCCACCGATCCGTGGTCACAGAATCCGAGTGGACCACGCCTCCGCCGTTCTCGATCGTGATCGAGATCGTTGTGTTCGCCGGCCACCGATTCCAGCTACCGATCCAGTCCTGCGTCGGCTGGACCTGGATGGACGGGCTCGCCCACCAGACGCCGGTGGAGTCACCGTCGTCGTCACGTTGCTGTGAGCCCCCGTCCGACCGGTAGGTGAGGTCCGTGACGCCGGAGAAGTCGGCCGTCCAGTCACCGGCGGCGTTCGCAGTCGTGGTTACTTGGCTGCCGTCGTCATGTACCCACACGTCGACGTCGACGTCGGCGGCGCCCCGCCCAGAGACGGTGTCGGCGACGACATTGACCCCGTCGACATAGAGGTCGATGACGGTGTGCGTCTTGGTGGTGATTGCGTCGGAGACGGTCACCACGTGCCCCCGCTCGAGATCGAATGGCCACAGGTCGAAGTTGAACCAGCCGTTCTCGTCGGCGACCTGCGTAGCGGTGTGAATCACGCCGCTGCCATCCTCGACGGTCAGCGAGATCGTGGCGTCGGGCGTCCACCTGCCGTCGGCCTGCACCCAATTGTCGTCCGGTGCCACCTGAAAGCGCGGCGTCGACCACGGGACCTGCGTGGAGTCGCCGTCGGCGTCGGTCTGTTGCGCACCACCCGTTGAGTTGTAGTCGAGATCGACGATACCGGCGAAGTCGGCAAGCCACACACCGGCGCCGTCGACTTCGACAGTGATTCCGGGAAAGCCGTCGACCCAGACATCGACGAACGAACCCGCTAATGCGCGGCCATCCAGCGCGTCGCTGGTTACATCGATGACGTCGACGAAGAGGTCCTCGACCGTGTGGGTCTTCGTCGTCGTGCCGTCCGACACCGTCACGACATGACCCCGCTGCAGATCGAACACCCCGCCGAGCTCGAAGTGGAAGTTGCCGGCACTGTCGGCCGTCTGCGAGTCCGAGTACACCACGCCGCTGCCATCCTCAACCATCAGCGAGATGGCCGAGCTGGGCGTCCACGAGGCGCTGGATTCCACCCAATCGTGGTCGGGTGAAACCTGGAACCGAGGGCTCGACCACCAGTCCCCGGTCGAGTCGCCGTCGACATCGGTCTGCTGGGAGCCGCCGTCGGACGCGTAGGTGATGTCGGTCATCCCTGTGAAGTCGGCGACCCAGGCACCCGTCGTGGTGTCCGGCGTAACGACGAGGTTGCCGTCACCGTGCACCCATATGTCGACATCCATCCCCGGGCTGGCGAACCCGGAAACCGTGTCCGAATCGGGGTTGATGCTCTTGACGTCGAGGTCCGTTACTGTGTGCACCTTGGTGTTCGTCCCATCGGACACGGTGACCAGGTGCCCCCGCAGCACATCGAGCGCTTCGCGCAGTCCGAAGTGGAAGCCCCTCTCGTCGACGACCTGCGAATCGGTGTGGACCACGCCGCCGCCGTCTTCGATGGTGAGCGTGACCGTCTCACCCAGGGGCCAGGTCCCGCTCGCCTGCACCCAGTCGTCGTCGGGCGACACTTGGATCCGTGGTGCGGTCCACCACACCGCGGTGGCGTCCCCGTCCGGGTCGTACTGGGCCGAGCCGCCGTCGGACAGGTAGGTCAGGTCCGCCGTGCCCGTGAAGTCGGCTACCCAACTGTCCGTCGCCTCGGCCGTTACGGTGAGCTCACCGCCACCGTGCACCCACACGTTGACAACGGAGCCGTTGTTGGCAGCCCCGGACACCGTGTCGGAGGACACGTCCACCTCATACAGTCCTAGGTCCGTCACCGTGTGCGTCTTGGTCGTAGTTCCGTCGGATACCGTCACCACATGTCCGGCCTGGAGATCGACGATGTCCCACAACCCGAAGTGGAAGTTGCCGTCGCCGTCGGCGGTCTGCGAGTCCGTGTAGAGGACTGCGCTGCCATCTTCAATGGTGAGCGAGATCGTCGCTCCCGGTGTCCATGGACTCATCGACGCAACCCATTCGTCGACGGGATTGACCCAGAACGTGAGCGGATCGGTCTGCAGCGCCATCACTGCCGGTTGCGCCGTCAGCACAGGCGCCTCCATCGGCACCCACGCCTCCGCCCCCGTGGCAGTCGACGTCGACGGCGGCAGCCACGTCGATTTGGGGAAGCCCGGCTCGAGATCGCCGCCTGGGGACACCTTGGCGATGCCGTTTTCCCAGATCGACGCCCACACGTATCCGTTGGTGTCGATGCCGAGGCCATAGCCGCCGAAGGTCTGGACGCACATGCCCTCGCCCGTCGCCGGGTCGTACCGCATGAGCGGGCCCTCGCCCCAGCCCCATCCGATCGACCACAACACGCCGTTGCCGTCTACGAGACCCCCGTAGCCACCGCAGCCGATGGCGTCGGCATCGAAGGAGTCGAGGATGGCGCCGGTCGTCCCGTCGAGCTTGTGGAAGTATCGCAGCTCGAATGGGAAGCCGCCCACCCAGACGTTGTTGTCGGCATCCACCGAGACATGGCGTGCTTGTTCGGCGTTGGCCAGCCGCTGGTAGATGAGGATGCATTCGTCGACGGCGTCCTCAACCAGGCCGTCGGAGCCACCAACGCCGTCCGTGCTGTCGGGCCAGTCCAGAACATCGAGGAGCCCGCTCGAAGTGCGGATGAGACCGTCGGTGTCGCGATCGGAGCACGTGTTGTACCCAAACGGCGGCGCCAGGTACCCACCGGCTGGATCGGGCTCTCCGGCCCCATCGACCCGGGTCCCGCCGACGATGAGACCGACTTTGACGGCCGAACCGTGGGGCACGCCGTCGATGGGGTCGACCTCACCGCGGTTGGCGGTCCAGACATTGCCGAAGAGATCAACCGTCGTGCGTGACGGGTCGAGGCCCCGCCCTTCGGGCGCCGTCCGGTACTCACCAACCACGTCGCCGGTCTCCGTGTCGATCCGCACCACGGTCCCGCGTCCCGAGGCGGCAACGTTGATGAACGGGAACGGCTCGGTGGGTGAGTCGAGTTGCAGTTGGTCGTTGTAGGGAGCGTCGTGGTTGACGCTCACGAGCGTTCCCAGGTCGAAGTCGGCGTCGGTCGTGTAGGTGACGTCGGTGTCGAATACTTGAGCCCCCGTACCCGAGATGGGTGCGAGGGCTACGAGGATGAGCGTGAAGACGAATACGTGCGCGAATCGGCGTGACATGCCTTCCCCCAGTGCAGAAGTCCGCCGTCAGCGGTTGCACCGGCTCTCCCAGTCGCGTATCACTACCCCCGCGACGGAGCCATTCCCTCCGTCTATCACCTCTCTCCGCGGCCACAAGGGCCGGATGAGGCCGGCGCTGCGACCACGGTCGCGCCGGCGTGGCCGGCGTCACCAGGGGGCGAAGGTCCCTTCGTGCGGTCGAAAACGTCGTCACGCCGGCGTACGCCCCCACCAGAGGGCGCTCCCCGGGCCTACCCGGGACCGCCCCCGGCTTCGCCAGACTGACGGCGGACCTTCATGCGGTAACGTGCACACACCCGGAAGCCCGGCCCACCACTGTCCCCCCGTAGCGAGAAGCCGAATGCACCGAGCGAACCTCTCATCGCTCCTGGAGATGCTCGAGGCCCTCGAGGGCACGGGCGTTGGCGCCTGGGGCTGGGATGTCGACACCAACACGATCCGCTGGGCGGCGAACACCGGCCCCCTCTACGGACTCGAGCGTGGCTTCGAGCCCGACTCCTATGAGACGTTCCTCCAGCTCGTCCATCCGGACGACCGACGAGTCGTCGCCGAGGCGGTGCAGGCAGCGCTCGAACACGGCACGGACTACGAGATCGACCTTCGTGCCCCGTGGCCCGATGGCTCCATCCACTGGCTCAACGCCCGTGGACACGCCGTAGTCGACGACGGCCGGACCGTCCGCATCGTCGGTGTCGTCTCCGACGCGACGGAGAAGAAGCGCCAGGCCGAGCAGAACCGGTTCCTCGCCGAGGCGGGCGAGCTGCTGGTCGGATCGCTCGATGTCGAGAAGACCCTCACCCAGGTCGCCGATCTGCTCGTCGCCCACATCGCCGACTGGTGCTCGGTTCAGATGGTCGAGGGCGGCAAGCTCCGCACCACGGTCGTCGCCCATCGTGACCCCGAGATGGTGTCGCTCGTCGAGCAGCTGATGGATGAGTACCCGCCAGATCCGGAACCGACGGGCATCGCCCGCACCGTGCTCGACACGGGAAAGCCGGTTCTGCTGACCGAGATCCCCGACGAACTGCTGTCAGAGGCTGCGAGCGATGAGCGCCATCTGGAGATCTTGCAATCGTTGGGACTGCACTCGGCGTTGACCGTGCCGATCGCAGCCCGTGGGCGGATCCATGCGCTGATGTCGCTCGTCTCGGCAGAGTCGCTCCGCAGATTCAGAGAGGCCGACGTTGCCTTTGCGGAGGAGTTCGCACGACGCGCCGCCCTCGCCCTCGACAACGCTCGGCTGCACCAGGAGGCCCTGCGCGCCACCCGCCAGGCAGAGCGGTCTTCGGCTCGGCTGCTCGCCGTGAACAACGTCGTCTCGAGGCTCTCTCAGGCCGCCGACGTGACCGCGGTCGCCTCAGCCGCAGTCGACGAGGGAGTGATTGCGCTGGGCGCCAACAGGGGATCGGTAGTGCTTCGTGGACAGGACGGGCCCGAGATCGTCGCCAGCCACGGGTACTCGGAAGAGCGGATCGCTGCTTTCCGGCAGTCCCTCGCGGCACGTGGACCGCTCGCAGACGCGATGGATCACGGTGTCACCGTCTACTGCGCCACAATCGACGAGCTGCTCGACCGCTACCCAAACCTCGCCGACGCGATGGTTGCCGTGACGAAGGGCGCCTTTGCGGCAGCCCCGTTGCGCTCGGTCGATGGCAACCTCGGTGCGATCGGTTTCGTCTACGAGAACTCCCGCATCTTTAGCGACGAGGATCGAGCCCTCGTCGAGGCGCTCGCTCAACATGTGTCGCTCGCCATCGAACGCGGCATGATGTTCGAGCGCAGCCGATCGGTGGCAGAGCGGTTGCAGGAAGCCCTTGCCCCGCCTCCCATGTTGGGCCAAGGGCCTGTGCCGGCGGCGGCGAGATACCGAGCGGCCGGTGTCGGAGCGGTTGGGGGCGACTGGTACGACCTCATCGACAGCCCGACCGGGTCGCAGATCTACGTGATCGGAGACGTCGTCGGGAGAGGATTGGAGGCCGTGGCGACGATGGCTCAGCTGCGGCACGGCCTCCGGATGCTGATACTGGAAGGCCACCCTCCGGCCGCAGCACTGGGAGCGCTGGGCAAGGTGGCCGCCGTCGACACGACGGCGCTGTGCTCGACCGTCCTCTGCGCCGAGATCGAACCGGCCTCGGCAGAGATCCATCTCACCTCCGCAGGCCACCTCCCCCCCGTTGTCGTCGGACACGACACCGCACGCCTGCTCGAGGTGCCTGTAGGTGCACCGCTCGGGGTCGATTCGGCGCAACCGACGCACACGGTGAAGATCGCAGACGACGAGTGCCTCGTCCTCTACACGGACGGCGTCGTAGAGCGCCGTGACCGCGACATCGACACGTCTCTAGGCCTGCTGTGCGATACGCTCCGATCGGTGCCGCCCAACGCCGACGCAATAGCCGAGAAGCTGATCGAGCTCGCGGGCGACGCCGACGACGACGCGACCATCCTCGTCATCGGAGGGGAGCGTGAGCCGGCCTCGTGACGATGCGCCGCCGGGGCCGGCGTCAGTCAGAGATCTCGAACCACACGGAGACGGTGTCGTTCTCTTCGACACCCCAGCGGTCGCTGACGGCGTCCACGATGCCCAGACCGTAACCACCCACGCGGCTACCCAGCGGTGTGAGCGAGGTGAATGAGCCCTTGGCCTGGTGCACGCTCACGCGCACCGTGCAGCCATCTCTCCTGGCCACCAGGTCGGCTGCTCGCAATCGTGGCGCATGGCGGACGACGTTCGTGACGAGCTCGGAGGTGGCGAGCAGGATGTCGTCCCGGCGATCGAGGTCTGCGGCCACCTCGTCGACGACGCTTCGCGCCTTGGCGGCGGCGTCGACGTCCACGCGAAGAGATACGCGCCGGGTCCGCGGGCCGCGCGGCGATGCCACCGGGCCCCGACGTTCCCTCTGCGGAGCGTTACGGTCGGACGCGCTGTCCTCTACCATCGTTGCGCCTACGCCTCCGCCAGATCCTCGAGAGCATCGGCGAGCGTCAAGGTCTCGGTGACGCCGGCGAGCTCGAGAAGGCGGTGGGCCGGCCCGGTGCCGGCAACGACGGCGAGTGTGCCGCCGGCTTCGCGAACGCGGCGATCGGCGATCATCAGCGAACGCAATCCCGTCGAGTCCATGAAGCTCACGGGTCTCAGGTCGACAGCGATGTCGCTCGCTCCGGATCCGATCACTTCGTCGAGTGCATCGTCCAGAGCGGGAGCGGTGGCGATGTCGATCTCGCCCTCGACGGCGAGAACCATCCACTTCCCGTGGCTCGCCTTCGTGATGTTCAGTTCCACTGGGCCTCCCAAGAGCCAATGCCCCGGAGGCAGGCCCGTGATGTCGGAACCCATCACGTGCCGTGCATCAGCCGTCATAGCCATTGGCTCGCGCAGCCCGTCCCTGCCTCTCGGCCTTGGCCTTTGCGCGCTCGCGACTCGACTTGTCTCCGGCTTCGTAATGGTACTTCTTACCCGACTCTCCCCACTGGTAGTAGGGGCCCTGGCTGTCTTTCGACCTGTGTACGGGCACGACGACCTCCTTTTCCGCCACCTTCCCGGAGATACCCGAGCCGGGGCGAGTCGAAACCCGCCAATCGTCTCGTCGGCCGGACGACCCGGCCGAGATCGCCGGCGAAGGACTTCCTGCACCTTCACCCATGACGTTCGCGTCCCGCAGGATTGGGGTGAAGACGGGGAGAAGGCCAAAGCGACGGGAGGTACGGCATGGCCGAGAACACGAAGCAGCTCATCGTGGGCTTGATGGGGGTGGCCGGCGTCGTCGTCCTGTTGCTCGGGCT
>JBFINP010000104.1:0-7316 GCA_041611095.1 Acidimicrobiia bacterium
AATCAGGCGTGAGAGACGATTGGTCCCCCAAGTAGGCGGCGGCCATGTCCCGAGCTGCCGCCAGGAGGTCGAGCGGGGCTCCCGGCAGGTTGCCCTCCAGTTCGGAATACGCCCGATGCAGGTTGCCCACGAACCGCTCGAGGTCGGTGAGGTCGGCGCACTCGCTTTACGAGCCGCTTCCAAGGCGGTGAGTCCGTCGCGACGAGCGGCAAGGGCGCCGAGATGGCGATCCACGTCGTCGAGCACTACCGGGGTGGTCACCGGATGGTGCCCGGGGACCAGGACGGAGGCGCCGAGGGCGCGGACGTCCGGCAGCGTCTGTCGCCACCGGGGGATCGAACCTTGCAGGGCGAACGGGGTCCCGCCGCTGAAGACGTGGTCCCCGGTGAAGACCACGTCCCGGTCGGGGAGCCAGACCACGGTGTCGTTGGTGGTGTGGGCCGGCCGCTCGAAGTGGATCAGCCGCACTTCGAGGTCCCCCTGGCCTACCCCTGTCGTGTCCACCACCCAGCACCGCATTTTGACAACCCATCACCTTCAGTAGCCGCCAAGACGCCACTTGACACATAGAAGACTCAATCGGCGCAAGCAGGCAGACATATCGCACAGCGGTGTGCGGATGGAATCGCAATCGCCGTGAGCGCCCGGTGCCGTCGTCGAATCGCAGGCGGCGGCGAGCAGTCGGGCGGCCGCACAGCCAAGGGTGCCGGCATCACCTTCTGCGATTGCGCCAGCGCCGGGAGGCGAACTGCCACCAGGTCTCGAGGACCGGTGGGAGCGGGCCTCGCTCCGGCGAGCCCAGCACCGAGACGGCCCATGTGGCCGTTGCCGAGGGCGGCTCGGGCTCCGACGCCGTCGTTGTGGCCTCACGCTCAGCACGCAGCTCGGCGAGCCGCTCGCGCAAGAACTGCGCCTCCGTCTCGGCCTTGGCGGCTCGCTCGCGTGCTTCGGCGAGCTGCTGGCCGGCCTCGTGGAGGTTGCCGAGCTGGAGCAGCATCTTCTCCCACGCATCGATGGGAACGATCATCGTTCCCGCAGGCGCGGGCGGTTCCGGGCCAGGCTCGGCGGCCTGGTGGGGAGGCGGCGCAGGGGCCGGAGACGGCCCTCCCGGGGGGTCGAGATCACGGCCCAGCTCGGCCGCCCGACTCAGAACGGCGTCGAGATCGACCATGCGCCGGTCGCCGTGGGCGGTCTCGTCGAGTCGATTGGGGATGTGACCGCGCCGGGCCCACTTGCGGAGGGTTCCGATGGGGATACCGGTCGCATCGTGAGCGTCTTGCAGCGTGACGAAACGATCGGGGGCGGCCGGCGAGGGCGCAGGGGCAGGACGAGGTGGTCCGCCCCGCAGCGCTTCGGTCTCCCACAAGAATGCCGGGTCGCGTTCGCTCATGGCCGCATCTTACGAAGCGCGGGGTCGGCCGTTCCTAGGATGAGCGCCGATGCCTCCCACCGACAGCCCCGGGCGCCTTCCCTCCGAGGCAGATGTCCGCGATCTCGTCTCCCGGATCGTCGACGCCGTCCTGACCGACGGTGCCGGCTCCGTCTCGGCCCCGCCGCAGGAAACGCCGCAGGAAACGCCGCAGCAAACAGAGCCTCCCGCGCCTGAACCTGCGCCGAAGGCCGAGCCGGGAGCGATCGCCATCGGTGCCGACCACGGCGGGTACCCGATGAAGGAGCGGCTCGCCTACAAGCTCAAGGAAGCCGGGTACACCGTCGTCGACTGTGGCACCGACTCGCATGAGTCCGTCGACTACCCCGACTTCGCCCACGCCGTGGCGCAAAAGGTGGCGAGCGGTGAGTGTACGTACGGCATCGTGGTCGACGGCGCAGGCATCGGCTCCGCCATGGTCGCGAACAAGGTGCCCGGTGTGCGGGCGGCGCTCTGCTACGACCTGTCGAGCGCACGCAACAGCCGCGAGCACAACCACGCCAACGTGCTCACCTTGGGTGCAGGCCTCATCGGCGAAGGGCTAGCGTGGCAGGTCGTGCAGGAGTGGCTCGCCGTTCCCTGGGGCGGCGGCCGCCACGCCCGCCGCGTCGACAAGATCACCGCCATCGAGAAGCAGCACTCCAGGTGACCATGGACCGCCACCAGCTCATCGAGGCCGTCACCAAAGAGGTGCTGGCCGCCCTCGCCGCCGGCTACGACCTCTGCCGCACCCCCGAGCAGGTGCGCTCTGTCGTCGCCAACGGAGCCGACCGCGTCAGCTTCCACGGCGATGCGGCGGACGTACCGATCGACCTCGCCAAGTACATCGACCACACCCTGCTCAAAGCGGAGGCGACGGCCTCCCAGATCGACACGCTGTGCGACGAAGCCGCCGAGTACGGCTTCGCCAGCGTCTGCATCAATCCGACGTGGGTGAAGCGGGCGGCGGTGCGGCTGCGGGGCACGTCGGTCCCGGTGTGCACCGTGATCGGTTTTCCCCTCGGCGCCACCACGCCTGACATCAAAGCGATGGAGGCGAGGCGGGCATTGCGGGACGGAGCGCGCGAGGTCGACATGGTCATCAACATCGGCGCCCTCAAGTCGGGCGACTACGCGCTGGTGCGCACGGACATCGAGAAGGTGGTGGACGCCGCCCATGAGGTGGGAGCGATCTGCAAGGTCATCATCGAGGCCGGTCTTCTCAGCGACGAGGAGAAGGTCATCGCCAGCTCGCTCTCCAAACAAGCCAGAGCCGACTTCGTGAAGACATCCACCGGGTTCCTCGCCGGCGGCGCCACCGTCTACGACGTGGCGCTGATGCGAGAGACGGTGGGTCCGGAGATGGGTGTGAAGGCGTCGGGCGGTGTCCGCACCGCCGAGGAGGTAGAAGACATGATCGCCGCCGGGGCTACCCGGATCGGCGCATCGGCAGGCGTTCAGATCGTGAGCGGGGAAGGAGCATCGGGTGACGAGAGGTATTGAGCTGCGGTCGTTCGCCTTCCTCGACAGCCTTCAGCCGCAGTATGCGGCGTTCCTGGGGACGGTGGCGCAGGGCTTTCTGCCCCTGGCAGGTGACGCCTCCTTGTGGGTGGAGGTCGCCCCGGGGATCGAGATCAACCGGCTGAGCGACATCGCGCTCAAGGCCACCAAGGTGAAGCCGGGGCTGCAGATCATCGAGCGCTACTACGGTGTGCTCGAGGTCCACTCACCCGACCAGGCGGAGACCCGGGCGGCGGGAGCCGCCATCCTCGCCGAGATCGAGCACGAGGAGACGGACCGCATCAAGCCGCAGATCTTGTCGTCCCAGATCATCCGGCGGCTCGACGACCACCACGCCCAGCTCATCAACCGCACCCGTCACGGCCAGATGATCATCCCCGGGCAGACGCTCTACGTGCTCGAATGCGAACCGGCGGCCTATGCGTCGCTCGCCGCCAACGAGGCGGAGAAGGCTGCCGAGATCAACGTGCTCGAGGTGCGTAGCTTCGGGTCCATGGGCCGGGTGTACCTCGGAGGCGAGGAGCGCGACATCGACGTGGGTTGGAGGGCCGCCGTCGCCGCCCTCGAGGGGCTCGACGGGCGAGTGGCGGGCAAGTGACGGTCGAGGACACAGTGATGAAGAGAACGTCCTGCGGGACACGAGAGGAGCAACCGGATGGCTGAAGCGCTGGGCATGATCGAGGCGCGGAGCTTCCCCGCGATGGTGGAGGCGGCCGATGCCATGGTGAAGGCCGCCAAGGTCGAGCTGGTGAGCATGGAGAAGACCGGTGGCGGCTATGTCACCGCCGTCGTCCGTGGCGACGTGGCCGCCGTGAAGGCGGCGGTCGACGCCGGCATCCGCGGCGCAGAGAAGGTTGGCGAAGTCATCGCAACGCACGTCATCGCCCGCCCCCACGTCAACATCGACCTGGTGCTCCCGCTCGGCAGGCAGGAGCAGGCGGAGGCCGAGCTGGGCTAGCCGTCCGGCGACGAGAGAGGAGCCCGCATGCATCTCGGGCGAGTCGCCGGCACGCTGGTGGCCACGCGCAAGGAGCCGCTCATGGAGGGGCTCAAATTCCTCGTGCTGCGCCAGCTCGACGTTGACAACGAGGAGACCGGGGCGTACGTCGTCGCCGCCGACGCCGTCGGCGCGGGAGTGGGGGAGGTCGTGCTGTACGCCTCTGGCAGCTCGGCGCGACAGACCGAGCTGACTCGGGACCGACCCTGCGACGCCGTCGTCATGGCCATCGTCGACATGTGGGACGTCGGCGGCGAGGTGCGCTACCACAAGGGTGAGGAGGCGGCCGGATGAGGGGCGTCCTCGACGACGGCGAGATTCAGGCGATCATCGAGCGTGTCAAGAGCCGGGTCGCTGCGGCCGAGTTCGCCGGCCGCAGTGCACCGGCGCTCCAGGCGGCGGAGCGGCTCGAGGCGAGCGATGCTCAGCTCGGCGACGGCATCTTCCCCACCATCGATGCTGCCGTGGCCGCCGCCCAAGCCGGCTTCATGGCGTATCGCGAGATGGGGCTGGAGGCACGGAAGACCATCGTGGAGGCGATGCGCGCCGCGATGCTTCGCGAGGGCGAGCGGCTCGCCTACATGGCGCGAGAGGAGACCGGGCTCGGACGTGCCGAGGACAAGGTCGTGAAGAACCTGCTGGTCACGACCCGCACCCCCGGACCCGAGGATCTGGAGCCGCAAGTCGTCACCGGCGACGACGGGATGATGGTCATCGAGTATGCCCCGTACGGTGTCGTTGCTTCCATCACGCCGACCACGAACCCCACCTCGACCATCATCAACAACTCGATTGCGATCGTCTCGGCCGGCAACGCGGTCACCTTCAACGTCCACCCCAACGCCCGCCGGGTCTCCGTAGAGAACATCCAGCTCCTCAACCGGGCCATCGTGGGTGCGGGCGGGCCGTCAGACCTGATCACGGCGACGCCAAGCCCGACGCTCGATTCCGCCAAGGAGCTGATGAACCACCCAGACGTACGGGTGCTGCTCGTCACCGGCGGACCCGGCGTCGTGCGCGAGGCTCTGCGCACGTCGAAGAAAGCCATCACCGCCGGGCCGGGAAACCCCCCGGCGGTCGTCGACCAGACCGCGGACGTGGAGAGCGCCGGGCGATCCATCGTGCGCGGGGCGTCGTTCGACAACAACGTCATCTGCACCGACGAGAAGACGACGATCGTCGTCGACACGGTGGCCGACCGTCTCGTGCAGGCAATGACGGCCAATGGTGCATACCGCCTCAAGGAGCACGAGCTGAAGCGGCTGGAGCGGGTGATCTTCAAGGAGCTCGGTCCGCCGAACAAACCGGGCATGATCAATCCTGACTGGATCGGCAAGGATGCGGGCAAGATCCTCGCCGAGATCGGCGTGAGCGCCGACGACGACGTGAGGCTGCTCGTCGCAGAGGTGGCACGGGAGCACAGCCTCGTGTGGACCGAGCAGATGATGCCGGTGATGCCCGTGGTCCGTGTCCGCGACGTCGACGCTGCGATCGACCTGGCCGTGCGCAGCGAGCACGGCTTCCGCCACACGGCGTCCATTCACTCGACCAACGTCGCCACGATCACCCGGATGGCCCGGGCCATGAACTGCAGTATCTTCGTCGCCAACGGCCCCAACTACTCGGGACTCGGTCAGGGAGGCGAGGGGTTCAGCTCGTTCTCGATCGCAAGCCCCACCGGGGAGGGCATGACCCGGCCGCGTACCTTCAGCCGCGTGCGCCGGGTGACGGTGGTGGGGGCGCTGCGCATTGTCTGAACCCGCTTCGCGAACGCGAGATCCGGCGATCGCTCTGATCGAGCTCGATTCCATCGCCGTCGGCATCGTCGTCGGCGACGCGATGGTCAAGGCATCTCCGGTGGGTTCGATCTATGCAGGGACCGTGCACCCCGGGAAGTACTTGGTCCTCGTGAGCGGCGACACGGCGAGCGTGGAGGAGGCGCTGGCGGCAGGTCGCGACCGCGGGGGTGACGCGATAGTCGGTGTCGTGTTCCTGCCCGACGTTCATCCCGCCGTTGCCGACGCCATGGTCTCGTATCCGCCAGGGAGCTGGGCTGGAGCCGATGCCGTGGGCATCCTGGAAACGGCAACCGTGGCCGCGGTCATCGAGGCCGCCGATGCCGGGGTGAAGGCCGCCGATGTGCGGCTCGGCTCGATCCGTCTCGCCGACGGGCTGGGTGGCAAGGGGTATTGCGTGTTCGCCGGTGTGGTCGCCGAGGTGGAGGCGGCGGTCGAGAGCGCCGTGGGGCGGGCCGAGCCCACCGGACGGCTCCTCCACCATACGATCGTTCCGCTGCTCCACGAAGCGATGCGGGCGAACCTCGAAACCGACCTCACCTTCCTCCGGCGCATCGGCAGCCACCGGGACGGGGAGGTCTGAGGTGCAGCTCGGGCGAGTCGTCGGCACCGTCGTGGCCACCGAGAAGTCGCCCGGGCTCGAGGGCGTCCGCTTCCTGATCGTGCAGCCCCTCGACAAGCATCAGGCCGAACGCGGCAGACCGGTGGTCGCTGCCGATGCGGTTGCGATGGCAGGCCCTGGCGAGGTCGTGTACTTCGTTGCGGCCCGGGAAGCGGCAGAGGCGATGCCGGTGCGGTTCGTGCCGGTGGACCATGCCATCGTCGGGATCGTGGACGACGTCCACCTGGTGGAGGGTGCGACGTGAGAGTCGGAAGGGTCGTCGGGACCGTCATCTCGACGATCAACGCCGAGCTGTTCGACGGCCGGCGCCTGCTCCTCTGCGACCTCCTCGAGGTGGACGGCGAGCCCGAGGGCTACACCATCGCAGTCGACGTGGTCGACGCCGGCGTCGGCGAGACGGTGCTGATCATCGACGAGGGCAATTCGGCCCGGCAGATTCTCGATCGCTCGTGGGGGCCGATCCGGGCTGTCGTCGTCGGGATCGTCGACGAGTGGTCGGCTGCCGGCTGACGGCGAGGGGTCCGACATTGCTCGTGCGTACCCAGGTGCTCGTGTGGCTCGTGGTGATGGTTGCGACGACGGCGGCGTGCACCTCCGAGAAGGCGCTCCCCGAGCCCGTCGAGGTGGAGACGTGCGAAGGTCTCGAGGACGTCGGTGTACAACTCGTCGAGGTCTGGATCGACGTGGTCGACCAGCTCCCCTTCGATGACATCATGACCGAGCCGCCGCCGCCTGAGATCCAGGAGCTCGGCCGGATCGGTGCCGACCTCGACCAGCGAGCTGCCCGTCTCGGCTGTGACGTTGCGGCGCTCAACGCGGCGATCAGGGAACGGGTCGCCGCCGAGGAGTTGGATCCCGAGACGCCGGTCGGCGAGATGCTGCTGGAGATGATCGGAGAAGGGCTCGTCGGTGTCCCCCCGCCGACGGTTACTACATCGACTGGGCCTCCGACGACGGACCTGCCGGCAACGG
>JBFINP010000105.1:0-7299 GCA_041611095.1 Acidimicrobiia bacterium
GCGCTCCGGGTCCGCGGCGACGTTCCCGGGCTCAGCGCCGAAGCCTTTGCAGCTGCGGCCGGCGCAGCGAAGGACGGCTGCCCGGTATCCAACGCATTGGCCGGCAATGTCGACATAACGGTGGAGTCCACGCTGGTCTGAGCTTGGGCGGCTTACCGCGGATCTGGCCTCGGGCAGAGCCTGACGATCAGGGGGGCCTTGGCAGGCGCCGGCCCCGGTCTACTCGGGCTGCGCTTCCTCCAAAGAGGCTGTGGCAAGCGCGAGCGCCCTGTCGAGATCCAAGCGCATCCCCTCCTCCCACTTTGCCCTCTCGTCGATGCCCGGCTTGACCTCCCGCGTGGAGACCAAGTCGGCCGGGAGCTCTTCGCTCTTGGGAGCACCTGGCACTGCGGCCGCGGCCCCGAGGAGGACGAGCCCCTGGCCTACGTCGCCATCCCTTGCGACGACACGGCCGGCCAAACGCAGCGCGGTGTGGGCCCCCGATCGATCTTCCGTCATACCGAACTCGGCGAGCGCTTCTTCGAGCTTCGCACGATCGGACACTCCGCCCGCCCAGGCGATGGCGGCTTCTTCGAGATCACTCCAGGCGACGGCGCGGCGATCGCCGATGGCAAGCCCGGCCTCGCGCGCCTCTGACGCGAGTCGCTGCGCCTGATCGAGCGCACCTCGTTGCCTGGCCAGGCCGGCCAGCTGGACGAGTGCGTATGGAATCCCGCGATGGTCGGCGACGTCGCGAAACCCATCGAGCGCCTCGCTGATGATCTCCTCCGCCGAATCGGCTCTGCCCGCATCGCGCTCAGCCATGCCGAGAAACATCAGGCTCCACGCCTCGCCGCGCGGATACCTGATCTCGCGATGCAAGGCGGTGGCCTCCTCCAACTTGACGCGTGCGTCAGCTGTGCGCCCCTTACGGCGGAGCAGCTCACCCATGTGTGTCGTGGTCCACGCGATCTCGCCGGTGCGCCCTATGCGGCCGGCTTTTGCATATGCCTCGTCGAGCTGCCGTGTTGCGGTGTCGTAGTCTCCACGGAGATAGGCGACCTCGCCGGCGAAGCGCAAGGCGATCTCGTAGTCAACGTCCTCACCCGTTGTTTGGTCGACCGCCATGCTTTCGTCGAATCTCGCTGCAGCCTCTGCGAGGACACCGTGGTCCTTGGCCACGACGCCCAATGCGGCCAACGTGCGCGAAACCAGCGTTGGGTCGTCCAGCTCGTGCCCAAGTTCGAGAGCCACCCCCAAACGGGAGCTCGCATGCTCCAGATCGCCGTGAACGTCGGCAAGAATCCCGGCGCCCATTGCGACATACCCGCGCAGAACATCACGCTCATCGGAGAGCAGCTCGAGCACACGATCCATTGAGCCGTGCCCCTCTTGGATGTGGCCGCCCCAATACCAGAACCAACGCAGCGCAACGGCCAGCCTGCCCGCCATATCACGATCGCCGCCGGCAACGGCCCAGTCCAATGCGGCCCGCAGATTGTCGTGCTCGAGATCCAACTCGTCTCGTGCATGCTCCTGGTCGGGCCCCTGGAGTTCCGCCGCGAAGCGTTCGGCCAGCTCGAGGAAGTACTCGGCGTGACGCCTGCCCAGCTCGGCTCGCAGATCCAGGCCGACGAGTTGTTCCCGGCCGAACTCGCGGAGAGTCGCCAACATGCGGTATCGATGCCCGCCACTGCGGGTGGGCGCCGGCAGCAAGAGCGACTTTGCGACGAGCTGATGCATCGCCTCGAGGACGTCCCTCTCTGGATCGTCGCGCGCGGCAACGGCGCGAGCGGCCTCGAGCGTGAAACTGCCTTCGAGAACCGACAAAGCGAAGAAGACATCCTTCTCCTCGTCGGTGAGCAGATCCACGCTCCATTGAATCGTGGCCTCGATCGTGCGGTGACGTTCGGCGACGCCGCGAGCACTCCCCCGCAACACGCGAAGTGGATGCTCCAGCTCGTCGATGAGCTGCGCCGGTGTCAAGGTGTTGGCGCGCGAGGCGGCGAGCTCGATCGCAAGCGGAATCCCTTCGAGTCGGGCGCACAGCTCGGCTACTTCCCGGGCGTTGGCGTCCGTCAGCCGGAACGACGCATTGGCGGCGGAAGCGCGATCGACGAAGAAATCGACCGCTTCGACGTCGACCAGTTCGTCGGCTGCACGGTCCATGTCGGTCGGCAGCTCGAGGCCGGGTACGCCGTATGCGCTCTCAACCCGGAGAGCGAGCGGCTCCCGGCTCGTGGCGAGGACCCTGACGTTTGGACAATGTTCGATGATCCGGGAAACGGCATGGGCAATGGCGTCGATCACGTGCTCGCAGTTGTCTACGACGAGAAGAAGCCGGCGCTCGTCGAGCTCCGCGGTGATCACCTCGAGCATCCCCTGACCGGGGCGCTCGCGGATCTCGAGGGCGGCGCCAACCGCCTTCTCGACGTGATCCGCTCGTTGCACGGTCTCCAACGGAACGAGGTGGATCCCGTCCGGGAAGTCCGACTCCGAGTAGGAATGGGCCACCGCATAGGCGAGTCGGGTCTTGCCCGTGCCCCCGACGCCCGTCAGCGTCACCAACCTCGAACTCTCCACCAACTCCCGGACTCGTGCGACCTCCGCACGCCTCCCGATCAAGCGCGGAAGGTGGTGCGGAAGCGGACGCTTCGGGAGAGCCCCGGCTCGGAGTGGCGTGTCGACTCTTGCGAGCTTCGGGTGGGTCAAGAGGTACACGTGCTCAGGCACGGTGAGAGAGCGAAGCCGGTGCTTGCCACGGTCGTGGAGCTCGGCCTCGGGCGGAAGGCGGTCATGCACGAGCTCATACGTCGCCTGAGAAATCACGATCTGGCCACCGTTGGCGAGCTCGAGCAGCCGAGCAGTGCGGTTGAGCGTGGGACCGAAGTAGTTCCCCCGGCGCTGCTGTGGGGCGCCCGTGTGAATCGCCATGCGCACCCGGAGCTCCCCCACCGCTCCCCAGGACTCTTGTTGGAGCGCCCGTTGGGCGTCGAGACTCGTCTGGATGGCCGCCAACGGGGAGTGGAACGCCGTTGACCCACCGTCCCCCGACTCGGCGAAGAGGTCGCCGCCGTTCTTCCTCACCGCCTGTTCGATGATCTCGTCGTGCCGCTCCAGGGCGAGACGCATGGCCTCGAGGTGGCGCTCCCACTTGCTGGAGCTGGCCTCGATGTCAGTGAACAGGAACGTGATGGCGCCCTCGACCCCTTCGCGTGACTTCTGCTCGATGACCGCGATGAGGTCGGTGACGTCGGCATTGATGCGGTCCTTCGAAATCGTGTGTGCGTTGAGATCGGCCAAGAACTTGAGCCGATCAGGGAGATCGGTGGGCGCTGGTGCCTTGGCGCCGTCGACAAGAACCGGAATGATCAACTTGTCGTTTTGCAGGGCCGTGGTGAGCTCGATGGCGACGAAGTCGTCGGCCTTTTCCAAACGTCGGTTGTCGTCTTCGTCGACGGCGGAAACCCAAGAAGGACCGATGACGGCGAGCACCACATCGGCTTCTTCGAGGTGGGTTCTGATCTTGTGAGGGAAAGCCTCACCGGGTGCGATGTCATCGACATCGAAGAACACGTTCTCTGGCTTGAACCGCATCTGCAAACGGTCGTTGAGAAGCGTCGCGCTCGATGGGCTGTCATGCCGCCGATAGCTGATGAATATGCGAAGCACGCCCTCTCCCCGACGGCGTCCACGCAACACAGGCTACAACGGTAAGACGCGACTTGTGCGAAGCATGCCGGGCGACTGGCCTGGTAACGGGTGCCCGCCCAGCGAGGGTCGGTCTGGTCTTGTTGAGTCCAACCAGAGCCCAACCGCCGTCGAGGTGGCGAGAGTGGACGCGGCCCCCATGGCCATCTGTCGGCGGAGAATCCCGCAGCTCGGGCAGGCGGCGCGTGACCGGCTCGCGCCCTCCGGCCGCGTCTCGGCACTTCATCGACACGCCTGCGAGACTCGTGCCAAGTCAAGGAGGAGGAAGCACAGATGCCGTCGCTGCTCGTTCACATCACCCACGGTCCCGAGGCTGCAACCCGTGCCGCCCTGGGGTGCACCGTGGCCAAGGCCGCCGTCGATGCCGGGCATGACGTCACCGTGTTCTTCGCCGGCGATGCTGCGTACCTCTTGAAGCCCGAGGTCGTCGACAACCTGAAGGGAATCGGCACAGGCGCACTGAGCGATTCATTGCCCGCACTGGTAGACGCAGGCGTGTCGATCTATGTCTCGGGGATGTCGTCGAAAGCCCGAGGTGTCACGGAGACCGACCTGGCCGACAAGAACGCGACGTTCGCCATGCCGTCCAAGCTCGTCGAGCTCACCTTCGAGGCGGATCGCGTGCTCGTCTACTGACTCGTCATCCGGACCGGGAGCCGGCGCGGACCCCAACCGCCGGGGCTCGGCTCGAACACTCCGGCAAGTCGCTCGCCACACGCCTCGCAACGCCCGCTGTCATCGAGCCGCCAGCGCCCGAGCCGGTACCAGTCGCGTTCGATGAGGACCTCCCCGCACCCATGGCAGTAGGTGCTCTGACCAGAGACGTCGAAGACGTTGCCCGTGTAGACGTGGCGCAAGCCGGCATCGAGCCCGATGTGCCGCGCCCGCCGCAGCGTCTCCGGCGGCGTCGCCGGGCGGTCCATCATCTTGAAGTCGGGATGAAACGCCGTGAAGTGGAGCGGAACCTCGGAGCCCAGCTCCTCCCCCACCCAGCTCACCAACCGCCCGACCTCCTCGTCCGAGTCGTTCAGCCCCGGGATCAGCAACGTGGTGACCTCCAGCCAGACGTCGGTCTCGTGGCGGATGTACCGCATCGTGTCGAGAACCGGCTCGAGGTGTCCGGCGCAAGCTCGCTTGTAGAACTCCTCGGTGAACCCCTTGAGGTCGACGTTGACGGCATCCATGAGGGCGTAGAACTCGGCCCGGGGAGCGGGATGCACGTACCCGGCGGTCACGGCCACCGAGTTGATGCCTCGGGCTCGACATGCACGGGCTACATCGATGGCGTATTCGTGGAAGATCACTGGATCGTTGTAGGTGAACGCCACGCTGCGACAGCCAAGCTGTGCCGCCCTGCCGGCGATCGCCTCCGGTGACGCCTGGTCGGCGAGCGTATCCCACTCCTTCGACTTCGAGATGTCCCAGTTCTGGCAGAACCGGCAGGCGAGGTTGCACCCTGCGGTCCCAAACGAGAGCACGGAGGTGCCGGGGAGGAAGTGGTTGAGAGGCTTCTTCTCGATCGGATCGACGCAGAACCCGCTGGAGCGGCCATAGCTGGTCAGCACGACCTCGTCATCGAGGCGGGCGCGAATGTAACAGAGCCCCCGTTGACCTTCCCGCAGCTTGCACTCGCGGGGACACAGATCACACTGCACTCGGCCGTCGTCGAGGACGTGCCAGTACTTCGTCGGAACGATCGAGTCGGGTGGAGCCAGTGCTGCGCTCACGTTTCCAGAGTACGCCCCACAGCCGACGACTCCGAGAGTCTTCCGGCTCTGGGCATCCGGCCACCGGCGCAATAGGGTGCGTCTCGTGGAGCGGATCCACGGACCCGTGGTTGCCGGCGCTTTCTACCCGGCAGCGCCGGACGAACTGAGTGGCCGCATTCGGTCACTGCTGGAGACGGCCGCGCCAGGACGACCGCGGGGCCGCCTCGTCGCGCTGATCGTGCCCCATGCCGGACTCCAGTATTCCGGTCCGGTGGCAGCGACGGCGTACCGGCTCATCGAGGGCGCCGATTACCGCCGGGTGGTTGCGATCGGGCCGTCCCACTTCTCCTTGTTCGACGGCGTCGCCACCTTGCTCGCCGACGGCTGGCGCACGCCGCTTGGCGTGATGCCGGTGACGCCGGCCGAGCATGGCGAGGTGGTGACTCTCGCCGAGCCGTTCCGGAGGGAGCATTGCCTCGAAGTCCAACTCCCCTTCCTCCAGCTCACGTTGTCCGCAGCCCGCCTCACCGCTCTGCTGTTTGGGCAGTCCGCTCCGGTGCCGGCCAGCCACCTCGTCGAAGATCTGCTCGGCGAGGACGACCTGCTGCTGGTGAGCTCTGACCTCTCCCACTACCACCCCCACGCGGAAGCCGCCCACCTCGACCGAGTAACCGCCGACGCAATCGTGTCCCTCGATGCGGACGCCCTCGGTCCCGACTCGGCATGCGGGCGCCGACCGATCCAGGCTGCACTGACACTCGCCCGACGGAGGGGATGGCGCGTCGACCTCCTCGATCTCCGCACGTCGGGCGACACGGCCGGAGACCGCTCGCAAGTCGTCGGGTACGGGGCCTTCGCCCTCACCTCCGGCTCCTGAGCTGTCCCCGGCCGGATCGCATCACGTCAGTTCACCCGCCACGTACCGACGAACTCGATCTCCGTGTCGGCCACCACGCCCCGCCAGCGCACGTTGCCACCGGTCAACGACACGTCGAACGGCCCATCTGCGTCGACCCACTCGACGTTGCCGTGGGCGACGGCGTGAAGCGTCGTCAGGTTCTCCACGCCGGCGTCGTACCCCCACATGACGATGGGATCGTCGCACTCGGTGAAGACGCCTCCTGAGTACGTGAACGGCCCCTCGTAAATCATCCACAGATCCTCGAAGTGAAACGCCTGACCCACGACTACGGGCAAGGCCGTCGGTATGAAGGCCATTCCGTGGATCTCGCCGTCGAAGTCGATGTTGCCCGCCCAGGTCACTTCGGGGCACTCAGTCGTCTCATCGAGGAAGCCGAGGTTGAAGTCCAGGTCCATCGTTCCTTCGAGCGGCTTCTTGGCGGCGACCGGGCCTGCTGTGACCAACGTCGCCAAGACGATCAATGCGATCAGGGCGGCCCATGTCTTCCTCATCGTGCTTCCTTCCTCGCGGGATCCCTCATCGGCGCCTCCTTCCTGTCACGTTGCGGTGCTGCCGGTTTGAGCCGTGCCGGCCAATCCTGTCCGACAGCGGTTACGGCTCCAGGTGGCCACGGACGGCTCAAGGGTGTCTCAACTGCCGCTCAACGACGGTCAGGACCAGAACTCGTCGACCTGCGTTTGGTCGGCGTGTCGGAGCCAGATCTCAGCGACACGGCCTCGAGCGAACGAGATCATGAGATCCACGTCGGTGTCGAGCCGCCGTGCGCCCCGGCTCGCCGTCGCTCGCATCCGAAACGCTGATTCGCCTGGGGAGCCCCCGAGCGCGCGGACAT
This sequence comes from Acidimicrobiia bacterium, assembly GCA_041611095.1. Lineage (GTDB taxonomy): Bacteria > Actinomycetota > Acidimicrobiia > Spongiisociales > UBA5794 > UBA6912. Next base: position 7,154 of record JBFINP010000105.1, read on the forward strand.
CACGAAAGCGCATCGTCCCGCGGGTGACGGTCGCCACCTGCCCAGCGAGGCCGAGAATCGCATCGCGTCCTTCGTATTCACCGGCCAGACCCGAGCTCCCGGAAACGTGGAGACGGGACTCCCCGTCGAGGAAGGCGGTTGCGCGA
>JBFINP010000106.1:0-7206 GCA_041611095.1 Acidimicrobiia bacterium
GATGACGTAGCGGAGGCGCTGGAAGCCGCTGAGTGCGAGAGCGTTGGACGCCTCCGACTGGCCCTTGGGGACGGCGAGGATCGAGCCGCGAACGATCTCGGCGACGTGGCTCGCCGTGTAGAGGACGAGGGCGAAGAGGACGGCGAAGTAGGAGCCGAGACCTCCGAATCCTCCCGTGATGATGCGGCCGTCCAGCTCCGGGAACGAGATGGAGACCGGGCGCCCCATGATGAAGTAGCCGACGACGGCGAAGAACAGGATCACGCCGAGGCCCCAACGCACCCGATGATGGGGATGACCCGTTCGCTCGGAGTACCTCGTCCTCGCGTAGCCCACGATGAACGCCGCGATCACCCCGACGAGGATCAGAAGCCAGACCACGCCGGCGCCCTCGGTCGTGGCGACGCTCGGGCCAACGATCTTGAGGTTGCTGATCACGAACCAGTCGAGGGGCGTGGCCGCCTCGTTTGGTGGGGGTAGCGTGTTGAGGATGAAGGCGTTGAACACGAAGATGATGATCAACAGCGGCGGGATGTTGCGCAGCGTCTCGACGTAGACGGTCGCCGCCTTGGCGACGAGCCAGTTGGTGGAGAGCCGGGCGATGCCGATCAGGGTTCCCAGGACGGTGAGCAACGGGATGCCCACGATGACGAGCAAGAAGGTGTTCTTGATGCCGACGATCAACGCGCTGCGGATCGGCGAAGCCGGATCGAAGGCGCTGTCGGGGATGTTGACACCGGTCGGTTGACCGAGGAAGTCGAACGTCGTCGGCAGGTTTCGGGCGCGGAGCTCGTCGATCAGGTTGTTGCCGAGGACCCAGACGACCCCGAGGACGATCACGAGGGCGGCGATTTGCACGACGGCGCGGATGACACGTATGTCGCGCCAGAAAGGTGGTTTGACCTCGATCGGGGTCTCGGTCGTCGTCACGTCCCTCCCTCTGAGGTTATGTGAGAGGAGCCGGGCCAGAAGGCACGGCTCCTCTCACATCGGTTGTGTTTACCGGAACGGAGGTGCGTAGAGCAGACCACCATCCGTCCACTGAGCGTTAACGCCACGGGTCAGACCGAGCGCCGTGCCCTCGCCGACGTTGCGATCGAAGATCTCCCCGTAGTTCCCGACCTGGCTGACGGCGTTGCGGCAGAAGTCGGTCGGGAGCCCCAGACCAGCCTCGAAGACCGTCATGCCGTCGTCGGTCTCGACCTCGAGGCCGAGCAGACGCTTGATCCCGGCGTCATCACCGGAGTAGCTGTCTGCGTTGGTCGAGTCGATGCCCGACTCCTCGGCCTGGATCGTGCACAGGACGGTCCAGTTGACCATCTGCGCCCACTGGCTGTCACCGTCGGCGACGACGGGCCCGAGGGGCTCCTTCGAGAAGGTCTCGTCGAGGATGACGAGCGCATCAGGACCACCTTCGGCATCCGGCCACTGCGACCGCACACCGGCGAGCTGAGACTTGTCGGACGTCCACCCGTCACACTGTCCTGCGATGAACGCAGCCTGCAGCTGATCATTCGCATCGAACGTGAGCGGCGTGTACGAGAGGCCGCCGGCGGCCATGCGGGCGGCGAGGTTCAGCTCGGTCGTGGTGCCGGACAGCACGCAGATCGAGAGGTTCGCCATGTCATCGATGGACGTGATGCCGCTGTCGGCCTTCACCATCATGCCCTGACCGTCGTAGAAGGTCGTCGTGACGAACGTGGCGCCTTCCCCGCCGTCACGGCTTGCGGTGAAGGTCGTGTTGCGGATCAGCACGTCGATCTCGCCGGACTGCAGTGCCGTGAAGCGCTGCTGGGCGGTCAGCGGGCGGAATTCGACTGCCGTGGAGTCGCCGAGCACGGCGGCTGCAACGGCGCGGCAGTAGTCGATGTCGAAGCCCGAGAACGAGCCGTCGGCGGCCGTGAACCCGAAGCCGGGCACGGCGTCGTTCACGCCGCAGACCAGGGTGCCGCGGTTTTGTACGGTCTCGGCCATCGATCCTTCGACCTGTGCAACGGTCGTCTCAGTGCCCGGCGCCGTGGTGGTAGCCCCACCGTCGTCGCCGTCGGTTGTGTCGTCATCCCCGCTACATGCGGCGAGAACGAGGACGAGCGCGGCAAGCAGCGCTATCCATCGTTTCATGAATCTCCTCCTCCTTGGGGGGCAGCGGTCGCCCACCGCCTGAGAAGGCAAGGTAGCCACCCGTGACCGCCTGTTTCAACCGAGACGCCGCGAGCCGAGGGAAAGTCGCGGGTAATGCGAGCGACCTGGTTCGGGTGTGACCAGGTACGCCACCGGGGGCGTACGATCGTGGAAACAAGGAGGACAGCTTCGTGGCACGAGTAGCCGTGCCATACGACGACTACGTGGAAGGCCGCATGCCCCCGGTCTGCATGATCTCGGGCCGGCCTACGCACGACAGGTTCGTGCTTCGCGTCGACGTTCCCTCCGACGATCGCATGCAATCGTCGGGGACCATGCTCGGCAGCCTGGACCGGCTCCTCGCAGCGATCGACACGCGCAAGCCCCGCCGCATCCTCCTGGGGCGCGTACCGGTCGATCGCGACGTGTGGCGTCGGATCCGGCACCGCCGAACGGCCTGGACGGTCGTGCTCGCGGCGGCGTTCGTCACCCTCGTCGGCGCGGCCTGGGCCGAGGCCGGCTGGTCGCCTCTCGCTGCGATCGCCGCCATCGGGCTCGCCTGGATCGCATTCGTCCGCCGCCGCGTGTGGAAGACCGCACTACCGAGGCCGCATCTCACCCACGGCGGCAAGCGGGTGACCCTCGACGGCGTCCACGACACCTTCGCCGCCGCAGTCGCCCACGGCGACCTCTGAACCGGCTCGCTTCGCTCGCCAAACCCTACGGCCTGAGGGGGCGCGCCTCCACCCGGCAGACCCGTCGCATCGGGTGCGCTCAGCCGCCAGGCGTGCCCCAGCCGCCGCCGCCCGGGGTCAGGACACGGAGACGGTCGCCGCGGCGGACTTCGAGGGTGACTTTGCCGGGGAGCCGATCGCTCGCTCCGTCGCGGCGCAAGAGCCAGTCCTCCCCACACGCACCCGGCTCACCGCCGGCAAGGCCCCACGGGGCGACCATCCTGCGCTCGCCCATCAGGGACAAGGTGGCGTCGGCGAGGAACTCGAGCTCCCGTTCGATGCCCTCGCCGCCGGGGAACCGTCCCCGGCCGCCGCTTCCACGACGGAGCCGGGTCGTGACCACGCGGAAGGGATAATGGCTCTCGAGCGCCTCGATCGGCGTGTTCTTCGTGTTTGTCATCCCGGTATGGATTCCCGACTGCCCGGGGCGTCCCGGCCGGCCCCCTTGACCGCCGGCGATCGTCTCGTAGTAGGCGAAGTCGTCGTTGCCCACGAGCACGTTGTTCATCGTGCCCTGGCTCGCCGCCGGCACCCGGTCGGGAGCCGCCTGGGCCAGCGCCCCGAGCACCGCGTCTGCGATCCGCTGACTGGTCTCGACGTTTCCTGCGGCAACGGCGGCGGGAGGTCTGGCGTTGACGAGGGTCCCGGGAGGCGCCTCGAGCGTGATGGGTCGATAGCAGCCGCCGTTGGCGGGGATCGTGGGGTCGGTGGCGACTCGGACCGCGTAGTACAGGCATGAGGCCGTCACGGCTTCGACCGCATTGATGTTGCCCTCGATCTGCGGCGCCGTTCCGGCGAAATCCGCCACGAGCTGATCGCCGTCGACCGTCACTTTGGCCCGTAGCGGGAGCAGCTCGTCGTGCCACTCCATCACGTCGTCGAACCGATAGGCCCCATTGGGCAGCGCGGCGAGGGCTGCCCGCATCCGCCGCTCGCCGTAGGCGAGCAGGGCTGTCGCCACCTCGACGTACCGCGCGACGCCACCCGACGTCGCCACGGCGACGAGCCGGCGGGCACCCGCCTCGTTGGCGCCGAGCTGCGCCGACAGATCGCCCAGCCGCTCGCCGGGAGTGCGGGTGGCGGCCAGGAAGGGTTCCGTGAACTCGGGAAGCCACTCTCCGCCGCGCACGGCGAGCATGGGAGCGACGCGATGGCCCTCTTGGTCGACGGTGGTTGCGTGGGCCGGCATCGATCCGGGCGCCTCTCCGCCGACATCAGCGTGGTGGGCGCGGTTGGCGACCCAGCCGATGAGGCGCCGCCCGACGTGGACCGGCCGCACGAGCGTGAGATCGTTGAGATGGGTCCCCCCGTGGAACGGGTCATTGACCGCGTACTGGGTGTCGGGCGGAAGATCGTGTCCGAACACGTCGAGCACGGACGCCACCGAGGCCGGCATCGACCCGAGGTGGACGGGAATGTGCTCGGCCTGTGCGAGCATCTCCCCGTCGGGGACGAAGACGGCGGCCGAGCAGTCGGCTCGTTCCTTGATGTTGGGTGAGTAGGCGGTTCGGCGTAGAACGGTGCCCATCTCGTCGGCAACCGACGCCAGACGGTTGCGCGCCACCTCCAGGGTCACCGGGTCGACGCTCACCACTCGATCTCCATCGCCCGCGATTCATGGACACGGAGTCGCTCGCCGCCGCCCACGAACGTGGTCGCCTCGCGCTCTTCGACGACCGCGGGGCCCACTACCTCGGCGCCCGGCCTCAGCCCGTCTCGCACCCACACCGTCGCCGAGACGGACCCGGCCGGCGTGAGGACCTCCCGCGTCCCCACCGCCGGGTCGGTTGGAGATGGGGCGGTCACGGTCGCGATGTCGAGAGCGGCGCGCCCCACTGCCTCGGCCCGGGCGGTGACGACCTCGATTGGATCTTGGCGTCGAGCGAAGCCGTTGCGATCGAAGTGGAGGGAGTGGAAGTCGCCGGCGAGCGTGGCCCATCCCGTGTCGGGCTCATAGGGGATGGCGACCTCGTGCGACTGACCGCGGTAGCGGACGTCCACGAGGACACCGATCTCGGCGGCGTCGGCGCCGATCGCCTCGCGGAACCGTTGCGCCGCAGACTCGGCGACCTCCCGGGCAAGGTCGTCCAGCTCGACGTCTGCTTTGTCCCCGGCGGTGATCAGCCGGCTCTGGGCGACGTCGATGCGCGGCGGGCTGAGCAGCAGACCGAGCGCCGAGAAGACCCCGGCGTGGAGGGGAACGACCACACCGGCCATGCCCAGGCGGCGAGCGAGTGCCGTGGCGTGGAGGCCGCCGGCGCCACCGAAAGCAACCAGCCAGGCGTCGCGGGGGTCGGCGCCCTGCTCGATGGAGACCTTCCGGATGGCACCCGCCATCACCTCCTCGACGACCGTCGCAACACCGAGGGCGGTGCCGCCGACTTCGAGTCCCAGGGTGCGGCCCAGCTCGCTGATCGCTCGCGCGGCACGCTCGCCATCGATCCGCAGCGACCCGGCCAAAAGGGCGTCGGGCGCGATGCGTCCCAGCACGATGTTGGCGTCGGTGACGGTGGGGCGACTGCCGCCCCGCCCGTAGCCGGCAGGTCCCGGATCGGCACCGGCGCTCTGGGGTCCGACGCGGAGGGCGCCACCTTCGTCGCGCCAAGCGATCGAGCCCCCGCCGGCGCCGACCGTGTGGATCGCGACCGATGGCATCCGGCATGGATACCCGGCCACCTCACGCTCGTACGACACCTCGGGCCGGCCTCCCTCGATCCTGCACACGTCCGTCGAGGTCCCGCCCATGTCGAACGAGATCAACCGATCACGGCCCAAGATCCCGCCGAGCGACGCGGCGGCCGCCACCCCGCCCGCGGGTCCGGACAGGAGGATCGCGGCCGGCAGACGGACCGCTTCCACGATCGGCACGAGCCCGCCAGACGATCGCATCACGAGCACATCCTCGGGCAGCCCGGCTTCCCGGCAGCGCATCGCAAGGCGCCGCAGGTAGCGCGCCGTCTCCGGTGCCAGGTACGCGTTGACGACCGTCGTGACCGTGCGCTCGTACTCACGGAATTCCGGCGCCACTTCGCTCGACAGCGAGATCGGGACATCGGAGCGCACCACCTGGGCAACCGCCTCCGCCACAGCTCGTTCGGCATCGGGGCGCTCGTAGCCGTAGAGCAGGGACACCGCCACGGATTCGGCCGCGGCGAGGGTCTCGGGCACGACCCACGGAGGTCCATCCGTCGCCACGCCGAGACGGAGGTCGCGGGCGACGAGTGGCTCGGCCCGGTCGGCGAAGGAGTCGTAGAGGGACGGGCGGTGTTGCCTGCCGATCTCGATCACGTCGGAGAAGCCGTAGGTCGTTACCAAGGCGGTCCGTGCGCCGCGCCGCTCGAGCAGCGCGTTCGTGGCGACGGTGGTGCCATGTACGAAGCGGGCGGGCGCCTCGAGACGGGCGGCGCCTGCCATGACCCCCTCGCTCTGATCGTGAGGAGTCGACGGCTCCTTTGCCGTGGTGAGCTGCTCCCCGTCCCAATGCACGAGATCGGTGAACGTGCCTCCCACGTCGACGCCGAGCACTCCTCTCATGGCACCGCCCTCCGACCGCTACGATCCCCGCCCAACGGCGAAGAGGAGCCGATGCCGGTACAGATTGCCCCCACTCCCAACCCGAATGCGCTCAAGTTCACCGTGGGGACCGACGTGGGCGGTCCCAAGACGTTCGTGGCCGGAAAGGAAACGGACGATGAGCTGGCCACGGCCCTGCTGGCCCTTCCCGGCGTGACCAGCGTGTTCATGACGGCCGACTTCGTGACGCTATCCAAGCTTCCCGACGCCGACTGGAACGAGATCGCCGAGCCGGCCAAGACGCTGCTCGAGGGCCATTTCGGCTGACGGGCCATGGCCACAGGCCGGTGCCGGCCGCCGTTCAGAACCGGGTCCGGCCGGCGACGGCAATCCAAGGCTCCCTGTCGACCAGAGGCCAGCTCGGCGGATTCAGCCGGGCCACCGCCAATCGCAGCGATGCGGCGTCGGCGTCCGTGAGCTGATCGACTCCCCGCCACCCGTCCATGCCGCTGGAGCGCCAGGCCTCGGGCCCGCCGTAGACGGCGCGTGGGCGATCGAGCTCGACGGACCGCTTGTCGTCGAGGCCGGTGCGAATCGCGGTGGCGACGAGCTCGGTGGAGTTGACGCATAGCGATGCGAGGTCGTCGGCCATGGCCGGGAACATCCGGTAGGCCATCGCCGAGAGGTAGGTCTGCGCCGAGGCGCGACGGAGACGGTCGACGTCGAGCTCGGCGAGCAGCAGCATGCCACCCGGTTCCAGCCATCCGGCGGCGGTGCGCGACACCAAGGCCATATCACGAGGCGAAGCCCAGGCGTGGAGCAACGCCACGAAGCTTGC
>JBFINP010000107.1:0-7081 GCA_041611095.1 Acidimicrobiia bacterium
AACGAGGGCGGCGCCGGCCCGGATGTCGCACCCGTCCACTTCGCAACCGCTGAGTTGCTCGACACCGCGGATCACGACATGCGACCCATCGGTGTGGATGTCCGCACCCATGCGGTTCAGCTCGCCGATATACCGGAACCGAGCGTCGTAGACGTTCTCGGTGATCAACGACGTCCCCGACGCCGTGACGAGGAACGCAACCATCTGCGGGTGCATGTCGGTGTGAAACCCGGGATACGGGAGGGTCGCGAAGTCGACGGCAACGGGGCGCTCGGGCCCGACCACGCGAATCCAATCGATGCCCGTCTCTATCTCGCAGCCGGCGTCTGCCAACTTGCGCAGCTCCATGCGCAGGTGGTCCGGCACGCAGCGACGGACGGTCACGTCTCCGCGGCTGATCGCTCCGGCGATCGCATAGGTACCGGCCTCCAGCCGATCGGGAACGACCCGGTGCTGGACCGGGTGGAGCTGCTCGACACCGATCACCTCGATCGTCGACGTGCCGGCTCCGGTGATCTTCGCCCCCATCTTGTTCAAGAGCTCGGCGAGGTCGGCCAACTCCGGCTCGCGAGCGGCGTTGCCGATGGTCGTGCGCCCGGATGCCAGGACCGCGGCCAGCAGGAGGTTCTCGGTGGCGCCGACCGAGGGGAACTCCAGGTGCACGTCGGTCCCGTGGAGTCCGTGCGGGACGGCCGCTTGGAGCACACCGTGGGCCAGCTCGAACTCCGCCCCCATCGACTCGAGCCCGTCGAGGTGCATGTCGATAGGACGCGACCCGAAGTCGTCACCGCCGGGAAGCGCAACCCTGGCCTCGCCGCAACGGGCCAGCAGCGCCCCGAGGATGAGGATCGACGCCCGCATCTTGCGTACGAGGTCGAGGGGCGCCTCGGGCAGCGGACGCTCCGGCACGTCGACGGTCAGCTCGTCGTCGCGGCGCTCGCAGCCAGCGCCGACGTGCCGCAGCACCTCGCCCATGATGTCCACGTCGACGATGCCGGGAACGTTGGACAGGACGTGCCGGCCCGGGGCGAGGAGGACGGCCACCATGTGCTTGAGGACGGCGTTCTTGGCGCCGAGCACGGCGACTTCGCCGCTGAGGGGGGTTCCGCCGGTGATGCGGATCGCATCCGGCGACGGGTCTGAGGTCATGGCCCAGGATTCTACGGCCATGACCTCGGTCGGCGAGCTCTCCGCGGCGCGGTCACGGCAACAGTGTCACGGAATCTAGGATCGCATCGGCGTGGCCGACCCACGTGGAATTGGGCCCGCGCACCTCCACACCGACGGCGCTGCGTCCCTCGATGGGCGTGAGCCGGTACCAGAGGCGGCCGCCGGCGAAGGTCCCGAAGCTCTTCACCGAGCCGTCGCGGAGCGGGTCCATCGTCGCCAGCTCGGCTCCGCCGCCATCGATGATGGCCCAGAAGCTGCGGACCACCGAGTCGACGGGCTGCGGCCAGGTCTTGCCGTCGGCGGTGACGATGCCCTCCATGTTGACGCGACCTGCGGTGGCGATCACATCGTCCGGAGCCGAGGCGTACTTGAGCGAGACGAACTCGTCCGTCTGCTCGACGATCTCCCAGCCCTCTGGATATCCAAAGCATGCGTCGAGCGTGCATATCGTCGTGACGGCGCCGACGGGCGGCGCCTCCGGTCCCGATCCACCGCACGAGGCGATGATGATGATCGTGGCGACCATCCACGGTGCGGCGCGGGCTCGCATCGGCCGCAGGCTAACGGTGTGCGGCACACGTGATGCGATCGCCCCTTCTGGAGCGGCGCGAGGGTGGTTTACCATGGCCCGTGCCGATGACCGCCCAACCAGAGCACTTCATCAATCGCGAGCTGTCGCTGCTCGCCTTCCAGGAGCGCGTGCTCGCGCCTGCGGAGGATCCCGAGCTCCCCGTGTTGGAGCGCCTCAAGTTCCTGGCCATCGTGAGCCAGAACCTCGACGAGTTCTTCCAGGTCCGGGTTGCCGGCCTCATCAACCAGGTCGACAGCCGCGTGACCGGGACGACCCCGGACGGGATGACGGCACGGGAACAGCTCGATGCGATTCGGCCTCGCGTCGTGATGCTCTTCGAGCGCATGGATGCACTCTTCACGAACGAGCTCGTCCCGCTGCTCGCCAAGGCCGACATCCGGCTCGTCGAGTACGAAGACCTCGATGCTGACGAGATCCACGACCTTCACGAGCGGTTCGATCACGAGATCTTCCCGATTCTCACCCCGTTGGCCGTGGACCCGGCCCACCCGTTCCCGTACATCTCGAACCTGTCGCTCAACCTCGCCGTCGTCGTCCGGGATCCCCATCGCGACGACCTCCAGTTCGCCCGGATCAAGGTGCCACCGCTGCTCCCGAGGTTCATGCCCCTCGAGGGCGGGCGCTTCGTGAGGGTGGAGCAAGTCATCGCCCACAACCTCGACCGCCTCTTCTCCGGCCACTCCATCGTCACCTCGTTTGCGTTTCGGGTCACCCGGAGTGCCGACCTCGCGGTCGAGGAGCAGGAGGCCGACGACCTGCTCGAAGCGATGGAGACCGTGCTCCGATTCCGGTCACGCTCCGCGGGAGCGGTTCGCCTCGAGGTCGCCCCCGACGCACCGCCGCGAGCCATCGACCTACTGCAGCGCGAACTGGATCAGCATCCCGAGCACATCTACCAGCGCACCGCGCCGCTCGATCTCGGATCGCTGTTCGAGCTGTACGGACTCGACCGTCCGGACCTCAAGCAGGAGCCCTGGGTACCGACGACCGGTCCTCGGTTGACCGCCCCTGCCGACGCAAGCGTCGACTTCTTCGAGGCGATCCGCAGCGGCGACATCATCATTCATCACCCATACGAGTCGTTCGCCACCTCCACGGGTGCCTTCCTCGCCCAGGCGGCGTCCGATCCGAACGTCCTCGCCATCAAGCAGACGCTCTACCGCACATGGGCATCCGAGGACCCGGCGGTCGGCGGCGAGGAGGCGATCGTCCAGTCCTTGATGACGGCGGCCGAAATGGGCAAGCAGGTGGTCGTTCTGGTCGAGCTGAAGGCCCGATTCGACGAGGCGGCGAACATCGCCTGGGCCAAGATGCTGGAGAACGCCGGAGTCCACGTCGTGTACGGGGTGGTCGGACTCAAGACCCACGCAAAGATCCTCCTGGTCGTCCGTCGCGAGAAGTCCGGCCTGCGCCGATACGCCCACATCGGCACGGGCAACTACAACCCGAAGACGTCGAGACTGTACGAGGACCTCGGCATCTTCACCGCGGACCCCGACATCGGACGAGATCTGTCCGAGCTGTTCAACGTGCTGACTGGATACGGCGACGCCCAGTCGAAGCGCCGGCTCGTGGTCGCACCGGCGACGCTGCGTAAACGGCTCACGGAGCGCATCCGTGAGGAGGGCGCCAAAGGTGCAGAGGGTCTGATCCTGTTCAAGATCAACCACCTCCTCGACCCCGACATCATCAACGAGCTGTACGAGGCCTCGCAGAAGGGGTGTCAGATCGACCTGATCGTCCGCGGTATCTGCTCGCTGCGGGCCGGGGTCCCCGATCTGTCGCCGACGATTCGCGTCCGCTCCATCATCGGGCGATTCCTCGAGCACTCCCGCATCTACCGGTTTGGTCACCCCGATGCCGGAGCCGTGTACTACACCGGTTCGGCAGACATGATGCCGCGCAACCTCGACGGCCGCGTCGAAGTGCTCACCCCGGTAACCGACCCACGCTTGAAGGCCAGGATCGAGGAGCTGCTCGACGTGCTGATGACCGACGATGAGCTGGCTTGGACTCTCAACGACGACACGTGGGAGAAGGTGCCACCGGGTATGGGACTCAACTCCCACGAACGCCTCCAGGAGTTTGCACTTCTCCGCCAGCGAGCGGGGGATGGGATCCGCTGATGGATAGCGCGACGGACACCAAGATCGTGCGCGCCGCAGGCGGCGTGCTCTACCGCACGAAGAGGAAGTCGGTCGAGGTGCTGATGGTCCACCGACCCCGCTACGACGACTGGTCACTTCCGAAGGGCACGCTGGACGACAGCGAGTCCTACCCCGTGGCGGCATTGCGCGAAGTCGAGGAGGAGACCGGCTTCACAGGCCGGCTGGGACCCACCGTCGGCGCGATCGGCTACGGCACCAAGCGCGGACCCAAGGTCGTGAGATACTGGCTCATCGAGGCCGAGGAAGGGAAGTTCTCACCCAACGGCGAGGTCGATGAGGTGGCGTGGGTGAAACCCGAGAAGGCCCAGGAGATGGCAAGCTACACCCGCGACACCAACGTGCTCGACCGGGCGATCCAACTCCTCGACGACAACCGGCGCTCGACCGTCTATATGGTCCGCCACGCCAACGCAGGACAGCGCGGTGGCAAGGGAGCGGATCACGAGCGTCCACTCTCTAAGAAGGGGCAGCGGCAGACGGCGCAATTGACCAGGAGGTTCTTGCGCATCCCCCTCACCCGCCTCGAGGCCTCCTATTACGTGCGGTGCGAGCAGACGGTCGAACCTCTCGCCGCGGCGCTCGACATGGTGATCGGACATGAGCCGACGATCGTCGAAGGAGGCCCGCCCGAGGCGGTCATCCAATATTTCCGCTCACTCCACGGGGAGTCCGTCCTGCTGAGCTCACACGGGGACATCATCTCAGGGGTGATCGGCCAGCTCGCCGCCGAAGGCGTCGACTTCGACGGCCCCCTCGAGTGGAAGAAGGGCTCGGTGTGGACCCTCGACCTCGACAAGGGCCGGGTGACGGGCGGGCGCTACACACCTCCGCCGGCCTGACCGCGCCGCTCACGGTGGCGACAGCCGCCTGATCCAGGCCGCCGCCTGGGCAACCAGCCCGCCGAGCACGTCCTCGGAGGTCTTGCCGCTCCGCTTGGGCACCCTGAAGGAATGGTCGGCGTCGTCGACGACCACCAACTCGGCGTCGGGCAGCCTCTGCGTCACTCGCGCAATGGCGTCGGGCGGGCTGAGCCGGTCGCGGGTGCCCGCAAAGAAGAGCTGGGGAGCCGCAATCCGCTCCAGATGGTCCGTCGCCCGGGGCTCACCCTTGCCGAGCGGTACCAACGGATAGCCGAAGTACACGAGCCCAACCGCCTCCTCCCCTTGGTCGCCCACCAGGTGCGATGCAATTCGCCCGCCCATCGACTTCCCGGCGAGGACGATGCGCTCGACGTACGAGCGCATGCGGCCGACCGCTGCGCCGTGGACATCGACGAGCCGCTCCTGACGGTCGGGACGGCCTCTCCCCGCCTCGGTGTAGGCGTAGTTGAACGTGAGCGTGGGGAAACCTTCTGCGGCGAGAGCGTCACGCACCAGGACCATCCAGGGATGGTCCTGGTCGGCGCCGGCTCCGTGGGCGAGCACGACTCCGATGTCGGTCGGTTGGCCCGGCATTGCCAGCCGGGCGGTGACGGCATCGCCACCGTCGGACACGACCTTGAGCCTCCTCGCCATGGGTGGAGTATCGCGGGGAGGTACGAGATCCCTGCAACCGGCCGTCACCGCGCACCGTCGATGGGTAGTGTCGGGATCGAGACCCGGCGACCCGCGGGGTAATGGGGAAGGGAATCCGATGAAGCGTCTCACGCTCGCCCTGGTTCTTGGGCTGTTCATGCTGGTACCGATCGGCAGCGCGTCGGCGTCGCACTGCGCAACCATCGACGGGAGCGGACGCGCCGACTTCGGGAACGGAGTCGGATCGCTTCGTGTCGCCCTCGACGGCGAGGCGGTGAAGGTCCCGTTCGTGTACACCGGCTTCGAGCCGACCGGGGAGAACACGGCCGACATCTTCATCGACTTCTTCTTCCCGCACGGCGTGGTGAGCGTCGTGGAGCACAGCACATCGACGCAGCTGGGCGGGGCGGTGAACGCATTCGAGGCGGACGTCGAGGTCCTCGCCGGCGGCAGCGGCGGCTGGACGTGGTCCGGGATCGCAAATGTCGCCAGGGGGCTGGCCTCGATCCATGCCCTCAGTGGGGAGCTGTGCATCGGCTGAGGTGAGACCAAGGCGCGAACGGTGCCCGGCCACAGGCGCGCCGGGCACTGTTGTACCGTGGCCCGATGATCATTGTGTACGAATCGGCCGGGCACGTCGCCGAGGCGGTAGCGGTTGCCGTGGCCGAGCACGTCGCCGTTGCGCCCACCACCGTGGCGCTGGCGGGCGGTTCGACCCCGAAGGCGACGTACGCACGGCTCGCCGCCATGGACGTCGACTGGGATCGGGTGACGCTGTGGCTCGGGGACGAACGGTGGGTACCCGACGATCATCCGGACTCCAACACAGGCATGGTGCGGGGCAGCTTGGGAGCGGGAGCCGTTCGCCTCCTCTCCCCCGACTACCGGCTGGGTGATCCCGCCGATACGGCCGCCGAGTACGCGCAACGCCTCGACGCCGCCTTCGAGGAGACGGACGAGGCGGGGCGGCCTGGGCTCGTGCTCCTCGGCATGGGTGACGACGGTCACACTGCCTCCCTGTTTCCGGGCACCGCTGCGCTCGAGGAGCGCGGCAGCACCTACGTCGCCAACTGGGTGGCGGACAAGGACACCTGGCGGCTCACCGCCACCTTGCCCCTGCTGTGGTCGGCGCGCCGCATCTTCTTCATCGTGACCGGCGAGGCGAAGGCCACGATGGTGCGCCGCATCGTGGAAGAGCGTGAGCCGTTCCCGGCTCAGCAGGTGGCGGCGGGGGCCGAGGACGTCAGCTGGTTCCTCGACGATGCGGCCGCGTCACGGCTCACGGCGATGTCGTAGTCGCCGGCGTCTCCGTTGCCGGCAGGTCCGTCGTCGGAGGCCCAGTCGATGTAGTAACCGTCGGCGGGGGGACACCGACGAGCCCTTCACCGATCATCTCCAGCAGCATCTCGCCGACCGGCGTCTCGGGATCCAACTCCTCTGCGGCGACCCGTTCCCTGATCGCCGCGTTGAGCGCAGCAACGTCACAGCCGAGACGGGCAGCTCGCTGGTCGAGGTCGCCACCGATCCGGCCGAGCTCCTGGATCTCAGGCGGCGGCGGCTCGGTCATGATGTCATCGAAGGGGAGCTGGTCGACCACGTCGATCCAGACCTCGACGAGTTGTACACCGACGTCCTCG
>JBFINP010000108.1:0-6719 GCA_041611095.1 Acidimicrobiia bacterium
GGCCGAGCGCCTCGGCGACATGGCGCTCTGCGATCGCCCATAGGTGGTCCCCAGGCCGGATCGTGTAGGTGGTGTCCGTCGTCGGCGGCGCGGGTGCGACCTCGGCTGCGTGATCGACGGGGACCGCGTCCTCGGGAGGGCCGGCCGGCACCTCGGGGAGCGTGGACGGCACGAAGACGGGCGGCGGCGTCACGTGCCCTGCACCGTTGGGGTCGCCTGCGGGCGCCGGCACATAACCGCTCGGCTCCTCGGGATCGGGGTCCCCCACCTGGCGAGTGTTGCCGTCGCCTGCGGGGATCGGCACGTACCCCGTGTCCGGCGCCGAGGCCTCGAGGGAGATCTCCGTGTGGCCCGGCAACGCATCGCTCAACGGGCTGTCGGCGGCCATCGCAATGGCTGCGCCGCTCGACGTCAGCGTCGAGACGCTCAGGGTCACGGCAACGACCCGTTCCGCCGCGCGGCGGACGACGGGCAGCGTGAACCACTCGACAGAGCGCACCAGAGCCGGAATGCGGGAGGCGCGTGCCGCCGTGCAGAGAAGCGTGCTGGCAGCGATCCAGTAGGCAAGCGCAAGGGCGGTCGATCTGATGAGGGCGAGGAGGGCGCGCTCGGGCGTCACCTGATCGAGCCAGTCCCAGATGCGGAGCCAATCGACCTGAAACGACGGATCTGCTCCCAGACGGTGGAGAGCCACGATGGCGACGGTGGACCCGATCACCAGACCGAGCCACGCAACCGTGGCGACGCGTTGTCCGTTCGGGAGGAGTGTCCCACTCGTCATGGTGAGATCGTACCCACGACGATCCTCCCGTGCAACCGATAAATCAGTGAAGATATCGTCAAAGAACTTCAAGCGTCGAGCGGTGACGGATGGCTGGGAGCGTCCGTTCGAGCGGTACCCTCACCTCGATGACGTCAGCACCCGCCGATCTGATCGTGCGCCGACTGGCTTGGGCCAGTCTGTTCTTCACCGTGGCGGTGATCCTCGGCGGTGCTGTGGTGCGGGCGACGGACTCCGGCGCGGGATGTGGCGAGTCGTGGCCGCGATGCGACGGGCACATCATCCCGTTCTCGGCCGAGGGCGCCACGCTGATCGAGCTGACCCACCGGCTCATGACGGCAGTCCTCGGCTTTGTCCTCATCGCACTCGTCGTGGTGGTGTGGCGCCGGATCGAGCGCGGGCACCACATGCGGCGGGCGCTGGCATGGTCGCTGCTGTTCTTCTTCGGCGAAGTCATCATCGGCGCGGTGCTCGTGCTCTTCGGTTGGGTCGAGGACGACGCCTCGGTGGGGCGTGTGATCGCCGTGAGCCTCCACCTCGTCAACACGTTCTTCCTCCTGGGAGCGCTCGCCCTCACGGCGCACTATGCATCCGGCGGGGCACCGGTCGACTTCGCCCGGGCCCGCCGGCGCGACCAGCTCGTGCTGGCGGGTGTGGTCGTGCTCGTCGTCATCGGCGCCAGCGGTGCGCTCAACGCGCTCAGCGACACGCTGTTCCCCGCCGACACCGTGCTCCAGGGCATACGGGACGAGTTCGGGTCCACGGCGCCGTTCTTGCTCAGGCTGCGGACGGTCCATCCGCTCATGGCCATCGCCGGCGGAGGCGTCGTCTTCATGCTCACCCGTCATCCTGCCCTCGAGGCGACGGGTCCGGGCCGGCGCTTTGCCGTGGCCGTGCAGGTGCTGATCGGCGTGCAATTCGTGTCGGGCCTCGTGAACATCGCCCTGCTGACTCCGGTGGAGACCCAGGTACTCCACCTTCTTCTCGCCGACGCCCTCTGGATCGCCTGGGTGCTCTTGGGGGCGAACCTGCTCGGATCGAGCCGGCCCGCACTGCAGACGGCGGGTGGACGCCCGTGAGCTCACCCCACATCCGCATCACCGATCCGCAACGCACGCCGGCCAGCAGGCTGGACCGGATCCGTGCCTACGTCGAGCTGACCAAGCCCCGGATCATCGAACTGCTGCTCGTGACCACGGTCCCGGCCATGGTGGTGGCAGCCGGCGGCTGGCCGAGCACCTGGCTCGTGGTCGCCACGCTGATCGGCGGCACCCTCTCGGCGGCAGGCGCCAACACCTTGAACCAGGTGGCCGATCGGGACATCGACGGGAAGATGCGGCGCACCCGTCGCCGTCCCGTTCCGACGCACCGGATTCCGGCCGGCAATGCCGTTCGCTTCGGCGTGGTCCTCGGGGTCGCCGGTTTCGCAGTCCTGTGGTTGTCGTCCAACCTGCTGGCGGCGGTGCTGTCGACGGCCGGCTTGCTGTTCTACGTGTTCGTGTACACGTTGTACCTCAAGCGGCGCTCGGTGCAGAACATCGTGATCGGCGGTGCGGCGGGTGCCGTCCCGCCTCTCGTCGGGTGGGCTGCCGTCACCGGGTCGTTGGCACTTCCGGCGTGGTTGATGTTCGGTATCGTGTTCTATTGGACGCCGCCCCACTTCTGGGCGCTGGCGCTGCGTTACGAGGAGGACTACGCCGCTGCTGGTGTGCCCATGCTCCCCGTGGTCGTGGGCGTCGAGCGCACGGTCACGCATATCTTCGTGTACTCGATCGTGGTTGCCGGGGTGTCGTTGATGCTCGCCTCGACGGACCCGCTCGGTGCGATCTACCTCGGGTCCGCACTTGTGCTCGGCGCCTCTCTCGTCGGTGCGGCATGGCGCCTGCGGCGGCGGCCGGGAGAGGCCATGCGTTTCTTCGCCTGGTCCAACGCCTACCTGGCGACGCTGTTCTCGGCGATGGCGGTCGACGTCCTGCTCTGACGGTCATCGGTCGACCGCGCCTCGTCGGCCCGATCCTCGGCGTATAGATTGCGGTTCGTGGCGCCGCTCCACCTTGCGATCGTCGGATATGGCCGAATGGGTGCCTTTCATGGCAAAGTGCTGTCGGCTTTACCCGAAGTCGACATCGTGGCCGTGGTCGACGAGCGCGACGAGGCGCGTGCGGCTGCGGCCGATCTGCCGGGCGGGCACGTGACGATGGCCTCGGTCGACGAGCTCGGGGCCTCGAACCGTGTCGAAGCATGGCTGGTCGCCGCCTCGACGCCGAGCCATCCCTCCCTCGTCCGGACCGGGCTGCGTGCCGGCGTTCACGTGTTGTGCGAGAAGCCGCTGGCCCTCGACGCCGACGAGAGCGACGCCCTGGGTAGGGCCGCGGCGGAGGCCTTGCGCGTGCTCCAGGTGGGGTTCTGGCGCCGGTTCGCCCCACCCTGGGCGGTGGCGCGGCGACTGATCAGGGATGGCGCGATCGGCCGCCCACTGCTGGTGCGCCTGTCCCAATGGGACGCCGACCCACCCCCTGCCGAGTTCTGCGATCCGGCGGTGAGCGGAGGGCTTGCGGTCGATTGCGGAGTCCACGAGTTCGATCTGGCCGAGTGGCTCACCGGGCTTGCCATCACCGCCGTCCAAGCTCAGGCGCTGCCGCTGGTCGACGCAGCACTCGGGAGCGCGGGAGACGTCGACAACCTGTTCGCCGCACTCGACCTCGCCGACGGTGCGGTGGCGACCGTCGACCTCAGCCGGAACGCACGTTACGGCGACGACGTGCGGACCGAGATCCTCGGCTCCGACGGGGCGATCTTCGTGGACCTGCTCCCCACCGGCCGGACCCGGCTCGCCACACGAGCGGGCGTCTCCGTGGTTGCCGGCTCGGAGGTGGACGATGCGATGGCGGCCGGCGTCGCAGCGCAGACGCAAGCGTTCGTGGAGGCGGTCCGGTCGCATGATGTCGCCGGGATACCCGATGCAGCTGCGAGCAGCCGGGCAGTGCGTGTCGCCCGGGCGGTCGACGAGGCCATCCGGACGGGGTCGAAGGTCTCGGTGGGTTGAACGGACACGACTGGGGCGGAAGTCGGAACTTCCGCCCCAGTCGTCATCGGGGACCGTCAGGGAGTATCGGCGCTGTCGGGGGAGTCAGGGCTGTCGACGCTCTCCGGCGAGTCCGGCGAGTCCGGCGAGTCCGGCGAGTCCGGAGTGGGTGGCGTGTCGACGCTCACTGGCGAGTCCGGGCTCTCGGGCGAGTCCGGAGTAGGTGGGCTGTCGACGCTGGCCGGGGAGGCGGTGTCGTCGGCATCGTCGAACGGGGAGGCAAGCGTGTCGTCGGTGACGTCGGCCAGGGTCGTGGTCGTGACGCCTGCGAGCGTGTCGTCGGTGATCACGTCGGGCAGGGTCGTGGTCGTGACGCCTGCGAGCGTGTCGTCGGTGATCACGTCGGGCAGCGTCGTGGTCGTTTGTACGTCGGCGAGTGTGATCGTGTCGGTCAACTCGATGCGCTCCGGCGCCTCATCGGTCTGGGCCGCAGCGGCGATTCCCGACCCGAGGGCCACGGCCATCGTGACGGTCCCCCCGACGACTTTCCAGTGCTTGGGAAGTGGCACGTTGCCTCCTCTTCACCCCTTCTTGCGTGCCGAGCCACGATGCCGGATCCTGAGTTAAGCGTGCGCTAAACGACGGTGAACGTCCCCGCAAGATCTCACGTGATGCCGCCCGCTGCGGCCACCCATCGCTCGGCGAGCCCGATTCGCGCCTCGGTGCGCACGTCCCAGCGGCTTTCCTGCACACGGAACGGGCCGGTGGCCAGACCCAGCACGACCGCGGCGACTCTGATGCGCAGATCCGCCGGATCGGTGACGCGGTCGAAGGCGGAGATGAGCTGTGCGCCGTAGCGGTCGATGATCCCCCGAGCGGGGGAGACCAGACCGAGCGTGGACAGGTGGCCCAGCATCGTCGCGAGGTCGTCGGCCCGTTCGCCCACACCCGCCGTGTCGACATCGACGAGGCCCGTGATCGCCCCGCCATCGGTCAGCACCTGGCCCGAGTGGAAATCGCCATGCACGGATACGACCTCCTCGATGCTTGCAGTCCGCAGCGAGCCGAGGATCGACTCGATCCTCCCGGCGGCGCGGGGCAGCACCGCCGCGAGGAGGAGGGCGTGCCGCTCGGCGTGCGCCACGGGCCCCTTGACCTCGGCTGCGTCCGGAGCGACCGACGGGAACATGTCGAGGAGGTGTACCAATGCCGTGCCGTCGGGCAGCCGCCGCGCCCGTGCCTCGAGCGACTTCCGAATCGGCCTCCCCGGTAATGCCTGGAGCGCCACGATGCCCTGTGAGCCCGACCAGCCGAGGCTGTGCGGCACCGGAACGTGCGCGGCAAGGGTGACGTGGCGCTCCTGGAGACCTTCGACCCGCTCGGGGCGGACGACCTTCAGATAGATCCGTCCGCCGTGGCCGGCAACCTCGATGACGGCCCGCCGACCGGGCCGGTAGGCGCGGGTCCGCAGATTCGTCCGGCCCGGGTCGGCGCCGAGCGATGTCAGCAGCTCGCCGACCCGATCGGGATCGACGGCCGAGGGCAAGCCCGGCAGATAGGGGTCGTGCGGGAACCTCCAGACCGCCACCTCGATCCCGTCGGCAGAGAGGACGATCGTCCCCGCCGGCACGTCGCGTCCGGTCGATGCGATCAGTGTCTCGCGGGTCGATCGGCCGCCCTCCCAGCGCACGCCGGCGGAGTACTGGACGACTGCATACGTGCCCGGCACGTATCGAACCTGGGTGGTGCGCACCGAGGTGACCCGGCCACCGGCCGGCTCCAGCACCGCCTCGCAGAGGCCGCGTCCGCCTCCACCCAGGAGGATCTCGAATGCCGGCAGGTCGGCGTCCTTGGGAATGGGCTGCTCGGGCACCGAGCCATGATGCCAGGAGCGGCCGCAGGCGACGTGGGAGTACCGTCGGGCAGGTGCTTGCACGCCCCTCAGAGGCTCCGCGTGATCGGTGAGATCGTGCTGCTCGCCGTCGCCACGGTGATGGTCCTCGGAGGCACGGCATGGATTCATGTCCGTGATCTCGGCCACGAGCCCAGGCCGCTCAGCCGTGCGTTCGCAGAAGCGGTGCTGCCGTCGCTTGGCGCCGCCGTGCTCGTGTTGTGGGCGTGGAGTGCGTTGTAGGGTTGCGCAGTGGCGCACGACACGGCCCCCATTCGACCCGAGGAGTCGTTCGACGAGGGGCGCGTGGCGTCGTACCTGCGGGAGCATCTCGGTGACGTCGTCGCGGATCACGAGATCCTCTTCGACCAGTTCCCCGGTGGCGCCGCCAACCTGACGTATCGAGCGGTGGCAGGCGACGTCGAGCTCGTACTTCGTCGTGCCCCGCTCGGCCCCGTGGCCCACGGAGCCCACGACATGGCTCGCGAGTTCCATGTCCTCTCTCGGCTGTGGAGCGACTTTCCCAAGGCGCCGCGCGCGTACCTCTTCTGCGAGGACCCGGACGTGATGGGCAAGCCCTTCTTCGTCATGGAGCGGCGTCATGGTCACGTCATCCGGGCCTCCTGGCCGCCCGGGTTCGGCGACGACGCGGCGGTGCGGACGCGGCTCGCCCGGGATCTCGTGGTCACCCTCGGCGACCTGCACCGCGTCTCGCCTGCCTCCGTCGGTCTCGACGACTTCGGCCGTCCCGAAGGCTTCGTCGAGCGACAGATCGAGGGATGGTCGCGCCGGTGGGAAGCGGCGAAGACCCGCGACGTGGCGGCGATGGACGAGGCACGCCGGATCCTCGAGCGAGACCTGCCTTCGCCCCAGGCCGCAACCATCCTCCACAACGACTACAAGCTGGACAACACGATGGCCTCGTCCGACGGTGAGGTCGTCGCCGTGTTCGACTGGGACATGTCGACCCGGGGCGACCCGCTCGTCGACCTCGGGACCCTGCTCGCCTACTGGGCGGACCC
>JBFINP010000109.1:0-6709 GCA_041611095.1 Acidimicrobiia bacterium
CGGAACGGGTGGCGTGGGCAAGACCACCGTGGCCCGTGCCGCCGAGCGGGAGTGGCGCACCACAACGTTCTTCGCCGACCTCACCCCGCTCGACAGCGACGACCTCGCCGAAGGGCTGGCGGGGACCCTCGGGTTCGTCTCCTTCGCGGGGCTGGTGACGGAAGCGGGCGAGCATCCGTGGCTCATCGTTCTCGACAACTGCGAGCATGTGGTCGACGGGGCGGCGACGCTGGCCGGTGAGCTGCTGGCCGCCGGCACGGAGCTGCGCATCCTCGCCACGAGCAGGGAGCCCCTCGACGTTCCGGCCGAGTTTGTGGTCCGGCTCGATCCGCTGCCCACGGACGGCTCACCCTCTCCGGCCGCTCTGTTCTACCTGGAGGCGGTTCGCCGTCGTGGACTCGACGCCGCTCACGACGCCGACGTGGCAGAGCTGTGCCGCCGCCTCGACGGACTACCCCTGGCTCTCGAGCTCGCCGCTGCACGCAGCTCGAGCATGACCGCGGGCGAGATGCTGGCCAATCTGGATGCACGCCTCGACCTGCTCGCCCGGTCCCGCCCCCGGGGACCCGACCGCCACCGCAGTCTCGCCGCCACCGTCGCCTGGTCGTACCACCTGCTCGACCAATCCGAGCAACGACTGTTCGCCCAGCTTGCGGTGTGTCCCGCCTCGTTCACGCTCGAGATGGCGGCCGCTGTCAGCGGACTCTCGCCGAGCGCGACGCTCGATGGCCTGGGCGGCCTCGTCGAGAGGTCGATGCTGGCACGAGACGCGGTCGGGGAGACGTCGTGGTTTCGCATGCTCGACACGATCCGCTCGTTTGCGGCCGAGCGGCTCGATGAAGCGGGAGGCCGGGACGAGGCGGCCGACCGCCTCCTCGATGCCATGGCTCAACAGTCGGACGACACGGTCGCCAAGGCAGTTGTATCCGATCTGGGTGTTCCCAATGAGCTCGGCCGCTCGTTCCGCACGATCCACTGGGCCATCGAGCACGCCATCCGTCGCGGCGACGAGGACCACGCCTTTCGCCTCGTTGCACCGCTGTGGTGGCTGGAAGACGTGGGTCACCAGTCGGAGGCAGCCGACCTCATCGAGCGTGTGATCGCCCAGTGGCCGGAGCCGACCCCGGAGCGCTCCCATGCCTGGGGGATACTGGGCGGGCTCCAACGCAGCGCCGGGCGCACCGAGCGTGCCGCCGAGGTAGCGTCTATCGCAGCAGCGACCGAAGGTGTGGGAGCGGCGTACGGCCACCGTACGCTGGGACAGATCGACCGCGGTGCGGGCCGCTGGGCCATGGCGCTGGGGCACTTCGAGGCAGGCGCCAAGGCTGCCCGCACCGCTGGTCACGATTGGCTTGCCGTCGAGCTCGAACTCCATGCGGCGATGACCACGGCCCGGAGTGGCGACCTCGATCGAGCCATCACCGACCTCGAGCACGTCATCGACGTCAGCGGCGAGCTGCACCTGGTGCGGGCTTGGGCGGTCAGTTTCCTGGCCTACATCGTCCTTGGCCGGGATCCGGAACGTGCAGTCGAGCTGTCGAGCGAGATGCTTGCCATCGCCGACCGGGCGGACGACGGCTGGATACGCGGCTCTGCCCATTACAACTTCGCCGTCGTTGCGCTGATGGACGGCGATCTCGCCGAGGGTGCAGACCAGCTCGCAGCATCGATCGATGCGTTCGCCGCGATCAGCAACCGCACCGACATCACGCTCAGCTTCCTGATGGCAGCCGCCACGTTCGTTCGCCTCGGGGACCTGGCGTCGGCGAAGGGCACTGGAGCCGCGGAGCGGGCGCGCACGCGTGGGGCCTTGGGTCCGTTCGAGACCAAGCTGCTCGAAGAGCTCGGTCCACTGCCAAAGTTCGACGTTGCCGTCGGTGCCCTGGAGCCTGAGGAGATCGCTCGACGACTGCGCGCCGCGGCTGCCGCCCACCGTGGGGAAGGGCAGAGTGGTGCCACCACCTTGAAGCCCAGCCGATTCGTGCTCAGCGGCGACACCTGGACCCTCACGTTCGGCGGGAGGGAGGTCCAGCAGAAGGACAGCAAGGGTCTGCGCGACCTCCACCGGCTGCTCGCTCGGCCCCACCGCGAGATGGCCGCGGTCGACCTGATGGATGCCGGCGTCGTGGCAGGCGACCCGGGCACCGTGTCCGACGCAGAGGCACGACGGCGGTACGAGCAACGCATCCGCGATCTCCAGGCGGAGCTCGACGCCGCAGAGCGGGACAACGACCCGCACCGTGCGGGGGAGGCCAGGAAGGAGCTCGACCTGCTCGTCGACCATCTCGCCGGCGCCTACGGCCTCGGCGGGAGAGAACGGCCGCAGAGCGCACCGGCCGAGAAGGCCCGATCGGCGGTCACGTGGCGGATCAGGGCGGCGATCGGTCGCATTGCCGAGAGCCATTCGGCCCTCGGCGACCACCTCGACCGCTCCGTGAAGACGGGCCGGTTTTGTGTCTACACCCCCGCCGAGCCGGTCGACTGGGAGCTGTGACGGGAGTTGGCAGGCTCCACCTCACATCGTGAGGCGGTTCCTCACGCCTCAAGGGAGAAGCGTCACCCAGAGGAGGAACCACCATGTCCAGAGCTTCTCGCATCATCTCCGCGCTCATCGCCGTGCTGGCGCTGAGCGCACCGGCCGTCGGATACGCCGCCGACGGTGTCGCCCCGGCAACGCCGGACTCGATCAACATCGAGGTGGCCGAGGACGGAACCCGATTCGTCTTCGACGAGGCCCCGGTGCTCGACGACGGCTTCCCCGCCTACGGCAACGGGTTCGTCACGCAGGGGTACATCTACCCCGCCGGCACCGTCGACGGACACAATGGAGTCAATCCCGACGGCACCCCCGAGTTCCCCGAGCTGGTCCTCGGCGAGTGGACCTGCTGGGGCTACTTCATCGGTGAGGGGGCCACCACGACCGAGGGTGCCTGGGTGGTCACGACCCAGGTCTTCGACTTCACCAGCGGCGTCCTCGGTGACGACTCGATCGTCACCGCAGGCTACGAGGCGCCCGCCGACGCCGGCCCGGCGATCCGTGGCGTCACCGGCGGCACCGGACGCTTCCGCAACGTGAGCGGCCAGGTCACCCAGGTCACGCTGGGCCACAACGCCAGCGACGGTGTCAACGCCTCGTTCGAGTTCGATCTCGCGGGCACCCGTCGGATCGGGACATCGACGGTCGCCGACCGACCTCGACCCACGCTCGTTTGACCAGGCCGCCGGTGGGATCCCGGCTGAGGCCGGGATCCCACTGCGCCCTAGCGAAAGGATTGCGACATGACCACACTCACGACTGCCCAGAACCTCGACGACCGGCTCATCGACTCGGCGATCGGCGCCCTCGAGATGCTCTCGATTCACATAGGCCGCACCCTCGGCCTCTACGAGGCGCTGACGAGTCCGTCGACCGTGGACGAGCTCGCCACCCGAACCTCCATCGACTCTCGCTACGCACGGGAGTGGCTCGAGCAGCAAGCGGTGGCCGGATTCATCACGGTCGACGACCCGAGCCAGACGTGGGACCGCCGCTGCTACTCGCTCGACGACCACCAGCAGGCGGTTCTGGTGAGCCCGGACGATCCCAGCCACGTATCCTCCCTCGCCGACATGGTGGCCGGCGCCGGGCACGTGCTCGACCGGGTGGTGGCCGCGTACCGCACCGGGAGCGGCGTCGCCTACTCCGACTACGGCGCCGCATTCCGCCACGGCCAGGCCGGGATCAACCGGCCCGCCTTCACCCACGACCTGGCGACGAGCTGGATTGCTGCCGTGCCGGACGTCGCCGCCCGGCTCGGCTCGGGAGGGCGGGTGGTCGACGTCGGTTGCGGAGCCGGCTGGTCCACCATCGCCATGGCCCGTGCGTTTCCGCAGGCAACCGTGATCGGCATCGATGTGGATGCGGCGAGCATCGAGGACGCTCGGCGCAACGCCGCAGGGGCGGGCGTCGCCGCCCGGTTCGTCCATGCCGACGGCTCGACCCTGCTGGACCACGGTCCATATGACCTCGTGCTCTTCCTCGAGGCGCTGCACGACATGGCACGGCCCGTCGATGCGTTGCGGCACGCACGGCTGGCGCTGGCTGCGAACGGTGCCGTGCTCGTCGCAGACGAGAAGGTGGCCGGCGAGTTCATCGCCCCGGGGGACGAACTGGAGCGCATGATGTACGGCTGGAGTGTTGTTCACTGCCTCCCGGCGTCGATGAGCGAGCGTCCGTCGGCGGCGATCGGCACCGTGATGCGACCCGACATCGTCAGGGCCCTCGCCGCCGATGCCGGCCTGAGCTTTGCGCAGAGCGACATCGATGCGGGCTTCTTCAGGCTGTACGTGCTGCGGCCATGACACCGTCGAGTGGGCTTACGCGCGTCATTATCGACCGCGTAAGCACACTCGTCACGACGGATCAGCTGTCCTTGCGCCGGGGGATGCCCGGAGCGAGCTCATCGACCGATCGCACGTCGAAGTCGCCACCGTCGGCCGAGCTCGCCACGATCGGCAGATCGGCACCACCGACCTCGACGGCGACTTGGAGGCAGAGTCCGCACGGGAATGTCCTGGCGCCAGCCGTGTCCGGGGCGACGAGCGCAAGAGCGACAGGACGACCGGTCCCGGCCGCCACCGCACTGAACAGCGCGACCCGCTCGGCGCACATGGCCGCGCCGAAGACCAGGTTCTCGACCAGGGCACCGACGTGGATCGACCCGTCCTCGGTACGGACGGCTGCGCCGGTGTGAAAGCCGGAGTACGGCGCGTATGCGTTGGCCCGCGCCCGCCGGGCGGCGTCGATAAGCTCTTCGTACGTCTCTGACATGTTCATGCCCTCCGTACCGGGTCCCACCCGACTCAAACCGGGTGGCGCCGCCGACTCGGCCTTCGGCGACACCTCTACGACGTCGCCAGCTTCGTGGTACCACCAGTTGGTGTGCAAATGCCCGATCGCGAGATCTTCCGGCCCTCGTGGCCGACACCTGGACAGGCAGCCTCCGGAGCTGCTGCGCCGTCGGATCCGCGAAGGTAGGTTCCCCCTGCTGAGAGGAGACGCGCAAGGGGTAGCACATGATCGAGGAATGGCTCGGTACCAACGTCCAGGAGCTCGGCTTGGTCGCCATCAGCGGGTTCGCGATGGTGATCTGGGCGATTGTCACGATCCGAGTGACCGGGCTGCGTTCCCTGTCGAAGATGTCCGGCTTCGACTTCGTCGTCACGGTGGCGCTGGGGTCGGTCGTCGGTGGAATCACCTCCACCTCGGCGTCCCTGTGGCACGGGGCGACGGCCTTCGCCGCCCTACTCGGCGTGCAGTGGACCATTGCGCAGTTCCGGCAGAGATCACGGCTCGGAACCATCGTGGACAACGAGCCCATCTTGCTGATGGAGGGGCCGGACATCATCGAGGACAATCTCACGAGGGCACGGGTGACCCATCACGACCTGTTGGCCAAGCTGCGAGAGGCCAACGTGACGGACCGCGAGCAAGTGCTGGCAGTGGTGCTCGAGACCACAGGAGACGTGAGCGTCCTCCATGGTCATGGTCCCCTGGACGTTGCGCTCCTTGGTGGAGTGCGGCGCAACTGAGCAGCTCCCGCCGGCTCGAGCCGGCCGGACAGTGCCGTGACCCGCCCTGCGGCGACGCACCTCCACTACGTCGCTACCTTGTGGGTACCACCAGTGGAGTGCGAATGCCCGATTTCGAGATGGTCGTCATCGGATCAGGGCCCGCAGGCGAGAAAGCCGCGGCCCAGGCTGCGTACTTCGGTCATCGCGTGGCGATCGTCGAGCGCGACCCGGCGCCGGGCGGCGTTCCGGTGCACTCGGGAGGGATCCCATCCAAGACACTGCGTGAGGCCGCCAACTACCTCACCGGCTTCCGTTTCCGGGAGGTCTACGGTCTCGGTCTCGGGCTCACTCCCGACCTCATGCTCGAGCGCCTCCATGCGCGCGAGCGTCAGGTCGAGGCGATGATGACCGACGCGGTGCAGCGCAACATCGAGCGGCACGGCATCGAACTCATCCACGGCGAAGCATCCATCGCCGCCGACCGCACCATCCACGTCAAGCTGGCGGACGGCGCCGACCGTGTACTCAGCACCGACGTGATCCTGATCGCCACGGGATCGAGTCCGCTCCGTCCGAGGGCGATCCCGTTCGACGATCCCGACGTCCACGACTCCGACTCGATCCTCGACCTGGAGCGGATCCCAAAGACCCTCGTGGTGATCGGAGGTGGGCCGGTGGGATCCGAATACGCATCGATCTTCACTGCCTGCGGCACCAAGGTCACACTCGTCGACGCATCGCCGCGGCTCATCCCCTTCCTCGATGCGGAGATCTCGGAGCGGCTCGCCGATGCGTTCACCGAGCTCGGCATGAGCGTCCACCTCGGATCGAAGGGAGCGTCGATCGAACGCCGCGACGGTGCGCTCCACGTCGACCTCGGAGACGGAACGTCGGCATCGCCCGACATGGTGCTCTTCGCCGCCGGAAGAGTCGGGAACACCGCCGGCCTCGGTCTCGATGACGCGGGTATCGACCTCGACGCCCGAGGACGCATCATCGTCGACGAGCACTACCAGACGAGCGCCCACCGGATCTATGCAGCGGGCGACGTCATCGGGCCACCGGCACTGGCGTCGGTCAGCGCCGAACAAGGCCGGGTGGCCGCCTGCCATGCGTTCGACATCCCGTTCAAGGACGTCGTCGACCCACTCCCGCC
>JBFINP010000110.1:0-6583 GCA_041611095.1 Acidimicrobiia bacterium
CGCCACCGCTGCGCCACCTCCCCGCGGTAGTTGGCATCGGCGGGCTCGAGCGGGTAGCGGGAGTGGATCGCCCTCACGATCTCGGCTGCCGGGACGACGTCGTCGAGCCGCCACCCGTTGGTGTGGCCGACGTCCATGTACTCGATGAACCGGAGGATGTGGCCCGTGGCCCTGAAGTGCTCGGCCATGGGCACGATGCTTTCGTCGTTGACGCCGCGCTTGACCACCATGTTGATCTTGACCGGCGACAGGCCGGCGGCCGCTGCGGCATCGATGCCCTCGAGCACCTTGGCGACGGGCACGCCGGCGTCGTTCATCGCCATGAACACCTCATCGTCCATCGAGTCGAGACTCACCGTGACCCTGCCGAGCCCCGCTTTCGACAGAGCGTCGGCCTTGCGGGCGAGCAACGAGCCGTTGGTGGTGAGGGTGAGGTCTTCGATCCCTTCGACGGCCGCCAGCTCCGCCACGAGAACCTCGAGATCGCGACGCAACAGAGGCTCACCGCCGGTGAGCCGGATCTTGTGGACGCCAAACCCGGCGAAGATCCCGGCGAGCCGGGCGATCTCCTCGAACGACAGGAGGAGGTCACGCGCCAGGAACTCGTACTCGCGGTTGAAGATCTCCTTCGGCATGCAGTACGTACACCTGAAGTTGCACCGGTCGGTCACCGAGATGCGGAGATCCCGCACCGGGCGGCCCATGGTGTCGAGCAGGGGAGCTGCGGGCGGCGGCATGGCACCAGCGTAACGCCCCGTCAGCCCGACCAGGCTGGCCTGGTCGCCCAGCTCCCCCGGCGGTGGAGCCACTCCGGATGATGCCGCCTGCGCAAAGGCTCTGGAGAGCGGCCGCTCCGGATGGTGTGCGAGCGCACTTTGACTTTTCTTCGGTACACTTGACTTTCCTCTTGCGTTTTATCAATGTTGACTTTAGAATTATTTACATCACGGCTGGATCACGCAGGCGTAGGTAGGTATCCATGGACCGGGCTTGGCTCGAGCATCTCGACGATCACGACGTTGCGTTCTTGAAACGCTTCCTCTTGGCGTCCGGGACGCTCAAGGAGCTTGCCAAGGAGTACGGCATCTCGTACCCGACGGTGCGGTTGCGACTCGA
Source organism: Acidimicrobiia bacterium (assembly GCA_041611095.1). Taxonomy (GTDB): domain Bacteria; phylum Actinomycetota; class Acidimicrobiia; order Spongiisociales; family UBA5794; genus UBA6912. The sequence goes on from JBFINP010000110.1 coordinate 1,117, forward strand.
CCGGTTGATCGAGAAGGTCAAGCTGATCGACGAGACCCGAGGAGCCACGGAGTTCGAGCTGACCCTTCGCTCGGCATACGCCGACGGCCGGCTCGACGACGACACGTTCCGGGCGTTGCTCGGGGCATATCGCAAGGAGGAAGAAGAACGTGGGTAGGAAAGCGGTGGCGATGCTCGCCACGGTGGTGGTGGTGGTGGTCCTGGGAGCGTGCGGAGACGGCGAGGGATCGGCGGAGCGCACGATCGACTGGAACGAGACCTCTCCCCTCGCCGGCCACGTCGTCGACGGCCAGGTCGTGCTGTCGACGACGGGGGGAACGCTGCCCCTCACCGTCATCGAAGATCCCGGCATCGGAGGCACGGGCTACGCCGTTCGTGGCGACGTGAGCTACGAGAACGTCTCGGGCACCGGCTACCTCGAAATGTGGAGCTACTTCGCCGACGGCGCGGCGTTCTTCTCTCGCACCCTCGACACGCAGGGTCCCATGGCGGCGCTGTCGGGCAGCGCAACGGACCGCGCCTTCGAGCTCCCGCTCTTCCTCAACGGCGCTGTACCGCCCGAGCGTCTCGAGATCAACGTCGTGCTCCCCCAAGGCGGCTCGGCGACACTCGGGCCCCTGAGCCTCGTGTCTCTCGATGACACGGGAGCGTGGTGGGACGACAGCACCGCCGGGGTGATCGGCGCCGGGCTCGGAGCCACGATCGGGCTTCTCGGCGCCGTCACGGGGATCCTCGCCGGCACGGGCCGGGCGCGCCGGTTCGTCCTGGCGAGCTTCGTGGTGGCCCTCGGGCTGGGGGTGGCCATGCTGGCGGTGGGCCTCGTCGCCCTGGCCGGCGGGCAACCCTACGCCGTGTACTACCCGCTTCTCCTGGGTGGCGGTATCGTCACCTTCGCCTTCGGTCTTGCGCTGCCCAGCGTGCGCAAGCGCTACCAGGAACGCGAGCTGCGTCGCATCAGGGCCTTCGACGCACGCTGAGCGCGGAACCGTCGGGACCTCCGCCCGAGGGGCCCGGGCGTGAGGCCCGTTGCCCCTAGCCAGACGGCGGCGATGATCGGTATCAAGGAAGGCACGCTTCACCTTGCGCCCGCCCCGCCGTGAGCGCCTGGACGAAGGAGGGCAAGCCGTGATGGACAATCCGCCGGCCGGACCCCGCGTAGAGGAACGCCTGACCCCCCACGCTCTCGTCGGGCACGCCAACCTTCGGCGCGTCGGCTGGTGGGGTTTCCCGATCTACGAGCTCGTTCAGGACGGAGAACCGGTGGCTCACATGGGCCGCGCCGGGTGGTTTCGCATCTTCCTCGGAAGAGGGCAGCGGATCGAGCTGCCCGACTCCAGCCGGTGGCGGCTGCGTGCGATCACGGCCGGGGGCGACATCTGGCCCGTCGTCCTCGACGGGCTGGGGCGGAAGGTCGCCATCGGCGGTGTCGCCCACGGCGCCTACGGGATCAACACGAGAGATGCCGCCTTCATGCTCTATCGGGAGGGAAGGAGCAGGCGGGCACGCCGACGATGGGTCCTGCGGCACTTCGAGACGGAGGTGGCGACGATCTCCTCGGAGCCGGCGATCAACGCCATCCAACCCGTACCGCTCGGGGTGGTGCTGGTGTCGTTCGTGATCGTGCGCTACGGGCTTCCGAGCGACGCCTCACCGAAGCTGCCTGGCTTCAGCTGGGCGTGAGCAGCGGGCTCGGGCCTTCGGCCGCTCGCCGTACCCGCTCGACTGGCTGCGCTCTGCGATCGCCCCTCATGGGGTTCATCCTGAATGGCTCAGCGGCGGGCGAGGTCGAGGAACTCGGATCGGGTACGTGCATCGGTGCTGAAGGTGCCCCGCATCGAACTGGTGACCATCGAGCTGTCCTGTTTCTGGACACCACGCATCATCATGCAGAAGTGCTTGCCCTCGATCACGACGGCGACACCGTAGGGGTCGAGCACCTCGATGATGGCGTCGGCAATCTGGTTGGTCAGCCGCTCCTGAACCTGGAGCCTCCGGGCGTACAGGTCGACGATCCGTGCGATCTTGGAGAGCCCGATGATGCTGCCCTTCGGCAGGTACGCAACGGCCGCCTTGCCGAAGAACGGGAGCATGTGGTGCTCGCACATGGAGTAGAACTCGATGTCCTTCACCAGCACCATCTCCTCGGCGCCCTCGGCGTCGAAGATGGCGTTGTTGACCACCTCGTGCAGGGACGTCGCATAGCCGCTCGTGAGAAAGTCGAGCGCTTTGGCCACCCGCAGCGGCGTGCGGAGGAGACCTTCTCGATCCGGGTCCTCACCTAGCTCGACGAGCTGGTCGCGGACCAGCGACTCGAACCGCGGTGCGTAGACGTCAGTCGGCTCGTCGAAGTCGACGATCGAGCGGGCAACGTGCGGGGCGCTGAGTTGGATCGCCATGACCGGCGTAACCTCCTGCGAAGAATCGGGCAAGCCCTCTACAACCTCATACGCAGTCGCTCCGGTGATCGGATGAGTCCAGTTCGGCGCCACGTCTGCGATGGGCACGGCTACGTACGCCTGGGTGGTTGCGTCGGGATCGGGGATCGACCAGCCGTCGAACTCCGAGACGAGGTCGCCGTAGTAGGCGACATCGAGGTCGATCGGTCGTGCTGCGTACTTGTTGTCGGTTCGCTTCCTTCCCATCGCCTGTTCGATGCCTCGCAGCTCGCCGCGCAGCTCCTCGGGCGTGAGGTCGGTGCACGCCAGCACCGCGGCGTTGAAGAACTCCGGTGCGTCGTCGGTGCCGCCGACTGCCGCCCCCTCGAAGAATCGGCTCACCTTCTCCACCTCGATCGACGGGTGCCGGCGCAGCATGCGGATCGCCTCGGGCAGGTTTCGCTCCTTCTCGACGTTGCTGCCGACGGAGATGATGACGTGCTCATGGGGATGCGTTTCCGGCATGGGAAGAACCTCTGATGTGTCTACGGTCAGGAGAATCGTCTGGGTCGTTACGGTGACTCAACCCGCAAACGGTGGATGGTGATTCCCACCGATTCGGCATGGCGCAGCGCGGTCGGCTTCTCGACGCTCACCTCCACCTCTTGCACCCGGTCGTCTGTGGCGAGGCAGATGTCGGCGAGCTCCTGGACGAGCCGCTCGACGAGAAAGGGGTTGCCCTGCTCGATGTGAGCGATCATCGCCTTGGTGATGGTGCGGTAGTTGACGGCGTCGGCGATGTCGTCGCTGGCGGCGGCGGGGCGGGTGTCGACCCAGAGGGTGGCATTGACCCGGATGAGCTGCGGGTTCGCCTGCTCCTCCGGCTTGATACCGAGGATTCCCATGACATCGAGATTCGTGATGCGGATCCGGTCGAGCGGGGACATGGGCTGCAGGCTATCCGGCCCCGCCCCGCTACGACGACGCCGCACACCTCGTCGCCTCAGGTGAGCGGCATCCCGAACGAGAGCCAGCGCCCCGTGTCGTCGATCTCGACCGAGAGGCCCGCCCAGGTGCCGCCATCGATCGAGAGCATCACGAGCTCCTCGCCGTAGCGGGCCGACAGGTCGGCGGTCTCCGATGCACCGAGGCCGGACCAGTCGAACCCGGGCACCGCCACCGCGGGCCACACGAACACTTCGACGTAGTCGTCGCGGTGCGACGCAAACGGGTAGGCCAGGGTCTCCACCAGTGCAGCCGTGGGCGCCCCCTGCCTGGTGACCTCGAGGGTCGAGATCGGTGCGTCGCCGAGATCGAGGTGAGACAGCACGATCGACGTGCCGCTCTGCAGCGCGAGGACCTCGAGCGACTCGAGGTCGCACCGAGTCGCCAGCGACAGCAGGAGCGCCTTCGTTCGGGCTGTGGCCTCGGGAAGGTCTTCGACCTGATCCGGGGACGGGGCGCTCGAGCCGGCTGCGGTGCACGAGCCGAAAGGCAGCTCGTCCGAGAGACCGTCACGGGTCATCACGAAACACTCCCGCTGCAGCCAATTCCAGAACGCCTCGCAACGACCGTCCACTCGGAACTCGATGCGTTCGATCTCGCCGAACTGGAACAGGTTTGCGCTCAACTCCGCCAGGAAGAACTGGCTGCCGGTGCTGGTCGAGGCGTTGTTGATGACGATCCTCTCGTTGAAGTCGACGACCGCCAGCCCGTCTCTCAACTCGAGCGAGCTCAACGCCCCTGCGCTCTGATCGGAGAAGAAGGAGTGCAGACCGGCGGCCCGCTCCTCCGGCGTGGGACCGGCCAGCAGGGCCTCCAGGGTGGCCCGGATGGGATCGGCGGTCTCCGGCACCCGGCGGATCACGGGCGTCGTCACGTTGGGCTGGTCGGTCTCGTTGGCGCAGTCGAACAACAGGGTGATCTCGACCTCGCCCGGCGCCGGCGGCGGCAGCTCGGGATCCCAGTCCTCCCGACAGGCGGGTGCGTACGGTGCGATCTCGATGCGGACGACGGTGCCGGGCTCGACCTCGCTGCCGGCAGCCGGCTGCTGGTCGGCGACCACGGCGAGGTCGTTCGGGTCACCGCTCGCCTCCACCGCGAATCCGGCTCCCTGCAGCAGGTCGGTCGCATCGAGCGCCGTGAGCCCCACCACGTCGGGCACTTGGACGAGCGGAGTCGCGGTCGACGTGGTCGTGTCGCCGGTCGTCGTCGCCACGGTCGTCGTGGACACCGTGATCGTCGTCGAACCGGCAACCGGGTCCTCCCCGGAGAACAGGCCCAGCGCGCCGATCACCAGGGCCGGCACGAGCACGATGGCAGCCCCCGCCGCCACGGCGACGATGACTCGCCGGCGCCGGGTCGCTGCGATGAGGTGCTCCTGTTCGACGTCCAACCCCATTGAAACCCAGTTGCGCCGCTTCTGCACCATGGCAGATGGCACATTTGGCGGTCGACTCTTGAAACGAGCACCCCCGGGGGTTCATCATTGAGGTGTGAGTCCAGCTATCAAGGCGTGGGTCGCCGACGTCGTCGTCGGCGGACTCACCGGCTTCGTCATCGGTGCGATCGTCGCCGTCAACGTCGTGATCGCCTCGGGCGTCGAGGGTGGCTACGAGGCGAGCATCGGCGACGTCTTCGACCACAGCCCGGTCATGGGCGTCATCGTCATCGCGATCGTCCTGGCCGGGCCGGCCGCCGGAGTGACGGTTGCGAGGCGAATCCGGAGGAGACGCGAGGCCGGCTAGACCAGGTGGCCGCCTCCGTCGAGCCTGACGATCTCACCCGTGACGAAGTCGTTCTCCACCAGGGCGACGACCGCCGCCGCCACCGGGTCGGTGCCGCCGACGCGCTCGAGTGGTAGGTCGGCCGCCAGCCGAGAGGCGTAGTCCTCCCCCTCGCCGGGTGGCGGCAGGATCACGCCCAGCGCGACCGCGTTGACGCGGATCTGGGGGCCGAGGGCGATAGCGGCGGCTCGGGTGAAGGTGTCGATGCCGCCCTTGGCGATGATGTAGCTGAAGTGCTTGCGGTAGGGGCGCAGCGTCTTGACGTCGGTGACGTTGACCACCGCACCCGGCATCTCCGCGGGCAAC
>JBFINP010000111.1:0-6571 GCA_041611095.1 Acidimicrobiia bacterium
CGCCGGAACGATGTGTGGTCGTAGCGGTGATCCGGGGGGGCGTTCTGCACGCCGGACACGGCGACATTCGCATCGATGCGGGGGATGAGGTGCTGGCCGTGGTGCACAGCGAGGCGGCGGCGGACCTCGCTCTCCTCCTCGACTCGCCTGTCCACCCGGCATAGCCATACTGGTAGGGGTATCACGTGGTAAGGTGGCGCCGTGGAGATAGACGACGTCAAGGTCGACCAGATCGCCGCCCGGCTTCGCCGCGTCGAGGGTCAGGTTCGCGGCTTGCAGGGGATGATCGAGTCCGGGCGCGATTGCGCCGACGTGATCGTGCAGTTCTCGGCGGCTGTCAGGGCGCTCGAGCAGGCCGGATTCCAGTACTTCGCGGCAACACTCGCGCAGTGTGCGGCGGATCCGGCTCGGGCGGCCGACCAGGGTTACACGGCTGAGAAGCTGGAGAAGATGTTCCTCCAGCTCGCCTGATTCGGAGGTCCAAGCGGAATGGTGAAGAACGTACGCGTGCTGCTTGCGCTCGTCGTCGTGGGCACGCTGGCGCTGACGGCGTGCTCGTCGACGACGGCAGCGAGCGTCGAGACGGTGCCGGCCCAGGATGCCTACTCCGTGCTCGCCGATAACCCGAATGCGGTGGTGCTCGACATCCGAACGCCTGAGGAGTTCGCCGGCCCGCGCATCGCCGGGGCCGTCAACATCGACTTCTACGCCGCGGACTTCGCCGACCAGATCGCGGCGCTCGACCGCGACGTCACCTACGTCGTGTACTGCCGGTCGGGGAACCGCAGCGGCCAGGCGCAAGGCGTCTTCGAGCAACTCGGCTTTGCCGACGTCACGGACGTCGGTGGCGGCATCGTCGCCTGGCACGAAGCAGGTTTGCCCCTCGACGGGTGACGTCGCCGGGGCTCATGGGCACGGGTCGGTGATGAGCCGGTAGCCCGGATAGTGGGGCTCGACGTTGAGCTCCCACCGGCTGCCGTCATCGACGCGCAGGTAGGCGTGGTTGACACCGGTCAAGAGCGAAAACACCGGCTCGACGTCTTCACCTGTGAGGCAGATGACGAGCTCCTCCTCGTCATACGGATTGACCGTCGTCCGGGTCGCCATCGCGTCGATGGACTCCGGGAGGGGCCACGCTGCGAACGGAGCGTTTGCGGGGAGGCCGCTGCGAGAGCTCACGTGACCGGCCAGCAAGGTCATCGAGTCCGGGATCCACAGATCCTCGGGTTCGACGATGTCGCCGGCGAGCCAGGAGAGGTCGACGAGTCGCGCGATGACCTCGTCGTACTCGGCGCGCCACTCGATCTGCTCGGCCGTGTAGCCGTCGACGGAGCCGATGCGATCCATGGAAGCCCTACCGATGCCGGTGACCTCGAGGGTCGCCGACCGGTCCGTCGCCGACACGCCGGCGCCGCCGTCGAACAACGACCGCGGTGCGGTCAGGATGCCCGATTCCACGACCATGTCCAGCACCCTCGCGATACCGGCCGAGCTGATCGTCAGGCTCGAGTAGTCGGTGGTCGAGGAGAACACACTCGTGTCCGCGACCCGGACGACTCGCCCGTCGGCCTCGATGGTGAGATGAACCGTGCCCGCCTCGGGCAGCTCCCATCCGCCGGGCATGCTGAGGCGGACGACGACGCCCTGCATCGGGTCGCGGTCCGGCTGGACGATCCGGGCGCGCAGCTCGTCGAGGGCCTCCTGGCGAGCCTCGTCGAGCGCGGCAGCCACAGGGTCTTCGGGTTCGTCGACCGCAGTGGGCTCGGGCCATGGTTGCGGGTCGATGGGTGCCGCAAGCGTCACCGGCTCGTCATATCCGAAGATCTCGACCCGTATCTCGGACCGCAGTTCACCCGATTCGAGGACGATGCGGATGAGTGCCAGGCGCCCGGACGAGTCCTCGCGTGTCGTCAACGCCACCCAGTCTGCGCTGCGTCCAATCATGTCGAAAACGGTGTTGGATCCAAAATGCGGCTCGTAGCTGTCGTACGCCGAGGTCGCCGATCTCTCGAACACAACCGCCCCTCCAACGGAGGCCTCGTCTGCCGGTGGAAGGTCGCCCACCAATCCCCACAGCTCGCCGGCACTCAACGTCGCATCGAGGAAGAACGCGTCGGCGCCGCCCAGATCGAACATCTCGGCCTCGTACCAGACGTCGGGGTCGAGGCCGGGCGGAGCCTCGTCGCCCAAGACGGCGGCACTGACACCACGGACGTGTTTCGTCGTGGCGGTCTGGACGATGACCACCTCCCCCGTCGGAGGGGGCTGCGCGACACCGGCGAGGCTCGCGAAGCCTGGGGCGTCGAACCGCAGTTCGGCGACCCCAGCGGCAAGGTCCACGACGCCGGATCCACGCAGCGTGAGCGTGGAGTCTCGGTCGATGGCCGTCGCCGTCAGCTCGTAGGCGTACGAGGCGGCTCCGTCCGAAGCCGTTGCTGCGAGCGAAGTCGGGGTGGTCGGTTGTTCCGAGGCGATGTCGGCACCGCTCGGAGCGCCGCATGCGACGAGGAGCATCAGGCCCGCCACCGGGCCGACGAATCGTGCTGACCGCATGCGAATCCCCCGCACCTACCTTGGGGCCGAGTGTACGAGCGCCTCCGGCGGTGCGTCGATGAGTCGGTCGACTCGTCGAGTCGAGTCCGGACCTCCGCCCAGGCGGCACCGGGCTCGACTCCCCGACCCTAGAGCCGCCGAGGAACGTCGACGACCACAAACCGTCCGATAGCGATCGTGCTCGTCGACCGGAGGACGCGGCCGCCGCACGGAGCAGCGCCCGTTCGAGATCGTGTTTACGCATTCCACGGTTGGGTAGTCACCTGCGCTGGGCACCAGCCCACACGTAACACACGCGAGTCCTATCCGACCGAGGCGGGTACCCCTCGAGGTGCGACCGCCGGAAAGGAACCGAAATGCGTAGAACACACTGGCTGACCGTCGTTGCGCTCTCCGTAGCGCTTCTCGTCGCCTCGTGCTCCAACGGTGACGACACGGATACGACGGAGACGACGACTTCGCTGGGCGGCACGGTGACCACCACGTTGCCGGACGAGCTGACGACGACGACCGCCGGGGTCGCAGCCGATCCCCAGACGCTCGCTGCCGACCTCGAGGTCGCGGTCGCGAATCTGGCAGACGAGGTCTCGTCGACCGGCTCCGCAGAGCTCCAGAGCATGTGGCAGGAGCTGCAATCCGAAGTCCAGAGCCTCGTAACCGATGTCGAGGCGGGCACCGTCGGTGCGCTCGACATCACCGAGCTCAGGGCAGACCTCAGCGCCTTCGCCGCCGAGGTGGCCGCCGCCGGCTCGAACGAGCTCCAGGCCGCCTGGTCGGATCTCGAGACGACGTTCGAGAACGTGGTGACCGATCTCGGCATCGGCTGACTCGGCCGTCCGACGAGCATCGATCACGGTAGGGCACGCCGGCGCGCCGGTGCCCTACTTCACGGCAGGTGGGGACAGGGCCCTCAGGCGGTGAACTCCATCACGTTGAACTTGGCGCCCTGAGGATCTGCGAGCACCGCAAACCGTCCGATATCGATCGTGGTCGTCGACCGGAGGACGCGACCGCCGAGCGCAATGGCCTTCTGCTCGGTCGCGGCGGAGTCGACCACGGTGAAGTACACCGCCCAGTGCGATGGCGCCTCGGCCGGGACCGCGTCGGGCACCATCATCATGCCGGCAACGTCGCGACCATCGAGCTGGAACATCGTGTACGCCGTCGACCCGGTGATGTCGGTGATTGCCTTCCATCCGAAGACCGTGGCGTAGTAGCTCTCCGCCGCCGCCGGATCGCGGGCGAGCAACTCGACCCAGCACACCGCCCCCGGGAGACGCGACAGGTACGTCCCGTCCGGACGGGGTCCGGCGATCAGCGCGTGCATGGCGCCCGTGGGGTCGGCGACGACGGCGACGCGGGCGTTGCCTGGGATATCGAATGGCGGCTCCAAGACGCGGCCGCCTGCCGCCGACGCGGCCTCCGCGGACTCGTCGATGTCGTCGACGAAGAAGAACGTGGTCCACAGCGCGGGATCTCCGAGCATCGATGGGCTCTGCGCCATCATGCCCGCCACTTCGCGCGCTCCGACGCCGGCGATGAAGTACTCGCCCATGGGCGTCGTGGTGCTCGTGATCGTCCACCCGAGCACGTCCCGATAGAACACGGTTGCGGCGCCGATGTTCGGCGTCGAGAGGTCCACCCAGTTGACGGCTCCGTGCGTGCCGGCGTCGATCATGTCATCCTCCTCGACTCCTTCCCGCACCGTATGCCCGTGAGGTGGGGGGCGGCAGGGCCGGACGGCCTGCGGTCCGCCCGATCAGGATTCACGCGGGAGCCTGTATTCGGTCCGCAGTGCCCGGCTCGGGTGGGACCTCCGGGGACTTCCGCTACTGGCGTCCGCCGCGCCACCTGGGTGAGACTTGGACAGAGCCGCAGATGGGCATCGGAAAGCTGGTTCTCGCCGCCGTCCTGATCGTCTGCCTTGCCGTAGGGGGCGGTTCGGCAGGGGCGGCCTCAACGTTCGGCGACGACGCGCTCGTGTTCTTCTGGCGTGTGGGCTGCCCGTACTGCGAAGCGGAGAGAGACTTCCTCGTCGAACTGGCGGCCGAGTTTCCCGATCTCACCATCCTGGAATACGAGGTTGGCGGTGACGCAGCCAACCGGGATCTGTTCATCGACACGCTCGCCGAGTTCGGCATGGAGCCGAGGGGAGTGCCGACGACGATCTACCGGGGCCGGGTGTGGGAGGGATTCACCGACGAGATCGGCGAGCAGATCAGGAACGCGGTCGCCGCGAGGTTCGCCGCCGAAGATGACGCGGCGCGGAACCTCCCCGCCGATTCCGCCGAGGTGGTCAACGTGCCCGTGGTCGGCGAGGTCACGATCTCGGAGGAATCGTTGCTCGTCAGCACTGTTGCGATCGCCCTTGTCGACGGCTTCAACCCCTGCTCGTTGTGGGTGCTCTCGATGTTGCTCGCGCTCGTGTTGCATACGGGTTCGAGACGCAGGGTGGTCGTGGTGGGCAGCGTGTTTCTCGCCATCACCACCTTGCTGTACGGGCTCTACATGCTCGGTGCGTACAGCGCACTGAGCTACATGTCCTTTGCCGGCTGGATCCGGATTGCGGTAGCGATGCTCGCTCTCGGCTTCGGGTTGATCAACCTCAAGGACTACTTCTTCTACGGGCACGGTGTCTCCCTGGCGATTCCCGAGGCGAGGAAACCTCGTCTGTACGAGCGGATGCGCAGCGTCGCCGTCGCCGAGGCGCCACTGCCCAAGGTCCTCACCGCGACGGCGGCGCTGGCGGTCGGGGTCTCGCTGATCGAGACGCCCTGCACCGCCGGCTTTCCCCTCATGTGGGCCAACCTCGTCGGCGGCGCCGACGTGGGGGCGTCGGTTGCCGCGACGCTGTTCGGCGTGTATATGGCCGTGTTCCTCGTGGATGAGTTGGCGGTCTTCGGAGCCGCCGTCGTAGCCATGCGAGTAACGAAGCTGCAGGAGCGGCACGGGCGGGTGCTCAAGCTCGTCGGCGGCGTCGTGATGGTGGTGCTGGCGGTGGTCCTCATCGCCGCTCCCCACCTCATGGAGAGCGCGTCCGGCGCTGCGCTCGTGTTCGTGGCCGCCGGCGTGATCTGCGCCGCGTTGCTGGCATTCGATCGACACCGGGAGCCGGCGTCCCGCCCGCCGAAGAGTGCACGGAGGCGCGTGGGCTCGAATCCGCACTGATCTGCCCACGGTTGCGCACGGCGCGGCAGTATGTCTCTCATCGCCCCGGGAGGCAACGTGAGAATCCGAGACGCAGCGCTCGCCGATCGAGTAACCCCCGCAGAACGGTCTTGGTGGCAGGTCACCAGGCCGGTGTCGAGTCGCCTTGCGCTCCAGGTGTCCGCGCTCGACCTCGATGGACTCGAGGTGGGCTGTTTCCAACACGTGCGGATGGATGCGGCGCTTGCTCTGCTTGCGCTGGTCGAGGCCGGCGCCACCGTGAGAGTCGCCGCCGTCAATCCCCAGAGCACGGACGATGTGGCAGCCGCCGTGTTGGAACGAGGCGGCGCCGATGTGTGGGCGTGGAGCGGCATGTCGGACGCAGAGGTCGCCGAGGGCAGGGAGTGGCTGGCAACCGAACCCTCCGATGCCGTGTCCGACATGGGCGGCGAGCTGATCGAAGCGATCGTCACCGGCGGTGCATGGACGCCGCAAGGCGCTCTCGAAGCAACGACGTCGGGCATCCAACGAATCGAGGGCCTCGACCCGACGTTCCCGGTGTTCGATTGGAATGGCATCGCATTGAAGGATCGGCTGCACAACCGGCACCACGTCGGGTTGGAGGCGTGGCCGGCCTTCTCGGACATAACCGGGCTGGCGATTCACGGCAGAAGCGTGCTCGTGGTCGGCTTCGGTCCCGTCGGCCGCGGCGTCGCCATCAACGCCAGGGCCCTCGGTGCGGTCGTCAGCGTCGCAGAGGTCGATCCGATCCGAGCCCTCGAAGCGCAGCATCACGGGTGCCGCGTGGTGTCGCTGGCGGAGGGTCTCGCCTCGTGCGGGATCATCGTCACTGCTACGGGACGCGATGACG
>JBFINP010000112.1:0-6386 GCA_041611095.1 Acidimicrobiia bacterium
CGTGGTGGCGGAGATTCGCCGGACCCGGCGCGGTCCTCGATTCCATCACGGGTGGCGCCCACGGGTGTCGGTTGAGGACCTGCCGCATGGACAGGCATCTCGCCCGGATCGCCGCCTTCCAGTCGAGATCGATGGGTGGCAACTCGATCTCGCCGAACACGACGTCCACCATGCCGTCGATGATCGCCTCCTTCGAAGGGAGGTGGTGGTAAATGGTCATGGGGCCTACGTCGAGGGCTGCGGCGAGCTTGCGGATCGTGAACGCCTCGATGCCGATCTGGTCGGCGAGCTCGATCGCCGCCTCGAGGACCCGCTCTCGAGTGAGCGTCGATCGCTTCGTGGTGCTCGTCATGGCTGACTTCTAACCGTACTAAGTACGACGAGGGCTGGCAAGGCTGAGCGGTCCGCAACGGGCCACCGATGTCACTCAACCCTCCGCGGGGGGGCGTCCGGAGGTGTCAGTTCGACCGCGAGCAATGGCAGCATCCGGCCCGCAATAGACCCCGAGGGCGCTTCCCCGATGCGGACGGCGCCGCGAGCGACGTACCACGGCTCGGCGTGGGGATCCGCCTCGATCGTCATCCGCTGCGCTCCGGCGGCAGCCGCTCTCGAACACGCGGCCCGCCACAGCGCCACCCCGATGCCGCGTCCGATGTGATCGGGCTCGACGAACAGGTCCATCAGCTCGGCGTCGGTGCCCTCGACGGCGATCGACACGAATCCGGCTATCTCCCCGCCGGGACCTCTCGCCACCAGCATCGTCTCGGTCTGCATGCGGTCGGTGGTGACGGTCAACTCGTCCCGACAGGCGTCGAGAAAGTCCTTGTCGTATCCCCAGTGCGCCTTGGACCGCAACGCGAGGTCGGAGAGCCGGTCGCTGTCCTCATGCCGCGTAGGCTCGATGATCATGGATGGCCGCCAGGTGCGCGAGCTTGCCGGTCAGCCTACGTGCCCACGTCCAGCCGTAACCCGCTCGAGGCGAGATCTTCGTCGTGGTCGGACCACCATGTCGGCTGCCGAACTCACATGGGGCGAACACCCGATGCGCAGTTCGCTCGATGTGCGGATGATGGCGCCGTAGTCGAAAGGAGTTGGCATGCTGAGCACATCCGACACGAGGTCCCGCTTCGAAGTCCGGTCGACCGACGGAACGCAGATAGCGGTGTTCGCACACGGCGACGGTCCACCGATCGTGCTGGTCCACGGAGCGTTGAGCGACCACACCCGGCTCGACCCGGTGGCCGAGGCGCTGCAACCGGGCAATTCGACCTATCAGGTGGATCGGCGAGGACGTGGCGCCAGTGGCGACGGCCCGGCGTATGCCATCGAGCGGGAGTTCGAGGACGTGGCGGCGGTGGTCGACGAGGTCGCGGCTCGTCGCGGCCGCCATGTGGCGCTGTTCGGCCACTCCTATGGGGCCGACTGCGCCATGGGGGCAGCGGCGCTCACCCGGAACGTCGGTCACCTCATCCTCTACGAGCCCGGCTTGGCGTTTCGCTTCCGGCCCGGCTCGATCGAGGCGGTAGAGCTGGCGGTCGCCGCAGGCGACCGTGAGGCAGCGATGCTGGCGATGCTGGTCGGGGTCGTCGAGGCGACGGACGAAGAGATCTCCGCAATGCGTGCCAGCCCGATCTGGCAACGCCGGCTGGAGTTCGTCGGCACCGTCCCGCGGGAGCTCTACGCAACCCGCGACTGGGAGTACGTCCCGGGCAGCTTGGACGGTGTCACGGCACCGACCCTGATACTGGCCGGGTCGGAGAGCCCCTCTCCACAGGACGAAGCAACGCATCGAGCCGCGCGGGCGATTCGCCACGCCCGGATCGAGACGCTCGACGGGCACGGACACTTTGCGATCCAGACGGACCCGGCGCTGGTGGCGAGGGTCATACGGTCCTTCATCGCCTGACGTCGGCTCTCGATGCCGGTGTCACCACTCGTGGTCGACGAGTTCCCCGAGGTCGGCGAGCACGAAATCGGCTCCGGCATCGTGGAGCGCCGTCGGATCGCCGGTGCGGTCGACGCCGATGACGAGTCCGAAACCGCCGGCCCGACCGGCCTCGACCCCGGACACGGCGTCCTCGACCACGACGGCGCGCTTGGGATCTACGCCCAGTTGCTGCGCCGCTTCGAGGAACGTGTCCGGAGCCGGCTTGCCGCGAAGCTCCAGCTCGCCGGCGACCACGCCGTCGACGCGGGTGTCGAAGAGGCCCGCGATGCCGGCCGCCTCGAGCACGCGAGCGCAGTTCTTGCTCGCAGAGACCACGGCGGTCCGCAGGCCGAGGCGGCGCAGCCGCCGGACCCACGCCACCGACCCGTCGAAGACGTCCACCCCCTCGGTCGCCAGCAGCTCCGCCACCAACTCGTTCTTCCGATTGCCGAGGCCGCACACGGTCTCGCGGATCGGCGGATCGCTTGCGTCGCCCCAGGGGACCTGGATGCCCCGCGAGAGGAGAAACGCCTGCACCCCGTCGTACCGGAGCTTGCCATCGACGTGACGCTTGTAGTCGGTGGCGATCTCGAACTCACGGAACGGCTCACCGGTGGCGGCGGATCGTTGCAGCAGGTACTCGTCGAACGTTCGCTTCCAGCACGTGGCGTGGAGGCGGGCCGTGGCGGTCAGCACGCCGTCGAGGTCGAAGAGGACGGCGTCGAAGTGCTCCGGCGTGACCGCCGACCGGGCTGCCGTCCGCTGCGGACGCAGGACGAGCGGCCGGCCCGGCTCCAGCCGGTGGGGCTCTCCACGGATCTCGACGTCGAGCGCTTCGCCCGTCTCCACCAGGTACCGCTCCTCGAACGGCGTTAGCGTGATCCGGAGCTGGCGGTCCTGGAAACGAAGCGGGAATGCCAGGCGCTCCCACGAGGCCGGCAGGTGAGGCTCGAAGCAGAGACACCCGTCGAAGTCGCGCACCCCTCCGAAGCCGAGCACCAGCGCCATCCACACGCCACCGGCCGCGGCGATGTGCACCCCATCCGACACGTTCCCGGCTATGTCGCCGAGGTCCATCATCAGCGAGTAGTCGAAGTACTCCAGGGCCTTGGCGGAGTTGCCGATCTCGGCGGCGACGATGCTCTGCACGCTGGCCGCCAGCGAAGAGTCGCCGGTGGTGAGCGGGTCGTAGTAGTCGAAGTTTCGCCGCTTCTGCTCGATCGAGAACTCGTTGCCGACGAGGAACATGGCGAGCACGACGTCCGATTGCTTGATCACCTGGAACCGGTAGATGACGAGTGGGTGGTAGTGGAGCAGCAGCGGGAACTTGTCCTTGGGAGTGCCGCCGAGATCCCAGATCTCACGATCGAGGAAGCTCTCGTCCTGCGGGTTGATGCTGCGCTCCTCGTCGTAGGGGATGTACATCGCGGCGGCGGCGCGCTCCCAACCGTCGATCTCATCGGGGGCGAGCCGGGTGTCGGCAGCCACCGCTCGGTAGCCCTCGGGCCGTTCCTGCTCGATGCGCCGCAACGCGGCGGCAGCGAAGTTGAGGTTCAGCCGTGCCATGAGGTTGGTGTACGTGTTGTCGTTCACGACCGTCGTGTACTCGTCGGGCCCGGTGACGCCGTGGATGTGGAACCGACCGTCGTCGCCGTAGAAGCCGAGGTCCTCCCAGAGCCGGGCCGTCTCGATGAGGATCTCGGCGCCGACCTCGACCAGGAAGTCGACGTCACCCCGGATGTCGACGTATTTGCGTATCGCGTAGGCGATGTCCGCGTTGATGTGATACTGCGCCGTGCCCGCCTGGTAGTAGGCGGACGCCTCCTCGCCGTTGATGGTCCGCCACGGGAAGAGCGCACCTCGCTGGCTCAAGGTCGCGGCGATCTCCCGGGCCTTTCCGAGCATCGAGTGACGGAAACGCAAGAGGTTGCGGGCGATCCGGGGCTGCGTGTAGGCGAGGAACGGCAGGACGTAGACCTCGGTATCCCAGAAGTAGTGGCCTTCGTACGCCCGCCCGGTCAGGCCCTTGGCCGGGATGCCTGCCCCCTCGGCCCGCCATGACGCCTGCGCCAGTTGGAAGATGTTCCACCGAATCGCCTGCTGCACGCGGGTGGTGCCGGAACCGTTGTCGACCTGCACGTCGGCCCGATCCCAGAACCGGTCGAGGTGCTCCCGCTGGATCGTCGCCAGGCCGTCGAGACCGATGTGTACGGCACGATCGAGGGTCCGCTCGCATCGGTCGACGAGCTCCGACGGTGGCACCGCGCGCGAGGTGTGATAAGCGACGTACTTCGTGATCCGGATGGGGATGTTGGGCGTGGCCTCGAGCGTCACGACCACTTTGGCGAGGTCGCCGTCGATCGTCGACGTCACACGGAACGGGCCTTCCGACTCGATGACGTGGGCGACGCCGACGCCCAGGGTCATGCCGCTGTTCGTGGTCCGGTAGCCGAGGAGGAGCTTGCCCTCAGGCGATTCGCGGACGGCGGCGTCGAGCACGCGGTGCGGGAAGGGTCGGGCGAGGCGGGGATCGGGCGCACGTCCCGGAAGGGAATCCTCGCCGAGCTGCTCGTCCTCGTGGTTTCGCAGCTCGGACGAGATCGTCAGCGCAGCGCCGTGGTCGATCATGGTCACCTCGTAGGACATGGCGGCGAGGTGGCGATGTTCGAACGACACGAGACGCCGAGAGCGGATCCGGACGTGCTTGCCGGCCGGCGTCGACCACAGCAGATCGCGGCTCACCGTCCCGGCCTGCATGTCCAGCTCCCGTCGATAGGTCTGGAGCCGCGCCGTCGGGAGGAACAAAGGCTCGTCGTCTACGTCGAGCTTGAGCAGGGTGGCGTCCGGTGCGTTGACGATGGTCTGACCGGTGCGTGCCAGGCCGAAGGCCTCCTCGGGGTGGACGATCGGCCACGTCTCGTGGAAGCCGTTGACGAAGGTGCCTGGGGAGAACGCCGGCCTCCCCTCCTCGAACGTTCCCCTGATGCCCAGGTAGCCGTTGCTCAGGGCGAAGACGGTCTCGGCACGGGCGGCGTGCCGCGCCGGGAAGCGCGTCTCCACGAGCTTCCACTCGTCGGCCGGGTACACGTGCTCGGGTAGCGAGGCGATGTCCCGCGGGAGCATGGGGACACCGTATTCCTCGGCCTCCGGGCCTCGCATTGGCCGCACGTCCCCGATGGCGGGGCGATCTGGCCCTTTGCGCCGGCGGCCGCTACGCTCCGCTCGCCTCGCCGGTGGGGCGATTGGAGCCAGGAGTGGTGGAGACCGGAACGTTCTCGATCCCGAAGTTGCGCACGATGGCGCGTCACGCGCTGCCCCACGTCGTCGAGGGCACGCTGCTGCCCATCGGGATCTTCTACGCCGCGATGTGGCTCAGCGGGTTCTGGGGGGCGGTGGCGGCGAGCCTGGCATTCTCCTGGGGCGCCGTTGCGTTCCGGGTCGCCACCCGCAGGTCGGTTCCGGGGCTCCTCCTCGTGGGAGCCCTCGGTCTCACCGTGCGGGCGATCGTGGCCGTCCTCAACGACAGTCCCTTCGTGTATTTCCTGCAGCCGACCCTCGGCACGTTTGCGCTCGCCGCCGCGTTCCTCCTCTCCGTGCCCGCAGGCAAGCCGCTGGCGGCACGTCTCGCCGCCGACTTCCTCCCGATGCCCGACTGGTTCGTCGCCCATCCGGCGATCCGACGATTCTTCGTGCGGATCACGGTGCTGTGGGCAGGCGTCCAGCTCGGCAATGCCGCAGTGGCGTTGTGGCTGCTCATGAACGAGTCGATCACCGTGTTCCTCGCCCTCAAGACCGGCGTCACGGCGCTCACGATGGCCGCAGCGATCGCATGGTCGACGCTCTGGTTTCGTCGGGTCCTTCGCACCAACGGCCTGTCCGCCGCGGTAGCGGGCTAGGCGCCCGGCCCAGGTACGCTGCGCGCGGATGACCGACTTCACCCTCACGACCGACGACGGCGTCGAGTTGCGCGCCCGCTGGCACGGCCATGCCGGCGATGGCCGCACCGCCGTCGTGCTCGTCCACGGTTTCAGCGGTTCGATGGATCACCCCGAGGTCGTCGCCGTGGCGGCCGCCCTCACGGCCGAGGGTCATCGCGTCATCACGTACGACGCCCGCGGTCATCGAGGCTCGGGTGGCCTCTCCACGCTCGGCGACTCCGAACGACACGACGTGGCGGCTGCGGTGCGGGCTGCGCTCATGGGATATGACCGGGTGGTCGCCGTGGGCGCCTCGATGGGAGCCATCGCCGTCTTGCGACAGGCCGCGGTGCTGGAGCCCGGCGTGGCCGGCGTGGTGACCGTGAGCTCGCCGGCGCAGTGGAAGCTGCCGGGGAGCCTCCGTGCGATGCTGGCCGCCGTGCTCACCCGCACCCGACTCGGGCGCCGATTCGCCGCTCGCAAGCTCGGGGTCCGCATCCACCCCGTGTGGACGGACCCGGCGCCTCCCGAGGAGCTGGCGC
>JBFINP010000113.1:0-6288 GCA_041611095.1 Acidimicrobiia bacterium
AGCCACATCCTCGGCGACGTCCAGGCGGTGTGTGATCGCGTCGCGATCCTGGACAATGGGCAGCTCCTCTTCGAGGGGGAGGTGAGCGACCTCCTCGAGCGGGGCGGCGCCGGGGCCTACGTCGTGCGGCTCCGCGGGGATGGTGCAGCAGTCGCCGAGCGGCTTCGCACCGAGACCTGGGTCGGGACGGTCGATCCCGTCGCGGAGACGGTGCTGCGGATCAGCGTGAGCTCAACTGCGGAGGCCGAGGCGCGGCTCGTGGTCGTCCTCGCCGAAACCGGCGTGCCGGTGGTCGGCGTCGAGCCCGAGCTGGCAACGCTCGAGGACGTCTTCCTGGAGCTGACACGATGAGCCTGTGGCGCCTCGAATGGCTGCGGCTGGTGCGGACCCGGCGGCTCGTGGCGCTGGTCGGCGTGTACGTGTTCTTCGGATTGTTGGGACCCGTCACCGCCCGCTATCTCAACGAGATCCTCGAACGGTTCGGCGAGGACGTCGTCGTGCAGTTCCCCGATCCGGTCCCGGCCGACGGCATTGCCCAGTTCACGGCCAACGCCAACCAGATCGGGCTCCTCGTCGCCGTGGTCGTGGCGGCGGGCGCCCTGGTGGTCGATGCCGTACCGGAGATGTCGATCTTCCTCCGCACTCGGGTCGCAGACGTCAGGCGTCTCCTCACCCCTCGCCTCGCGATGTCGTTCGCCGCCGTCTCGGCCGCGTTCCTGGTCGGGCTGCTGGGGGCGTGGTACGAGACGGTCGTGCTGCTCGGTGCGCTTCCCTTCGGCGCCCTCGCCGCCGGATCGCTGCTCACGATCGTCTACATGGGCATGGTCGTCGCACTCACCGCCGCCGTGGGGAGCCGGCTGGGCAGCGTGCTGGGCACGGTGGCGGCGACGGTCGTCGTGCTCCTCGTGCTGCCGCTCGTCGGCCTCGTCGAAGTCGTCGGGCGCTGGCTGCCGAGCCACCTCCTCGGCGCCATGGACGCCCTCATCCGCAACACCGAGCCCTTCGCCGAGTACCTCCCCGCAACGCTCGTCACCCTCGTCCTCGCCGCGACGCTGGTGGGGCTGGCGTTCAGGTGGACGGGGCGACGGGAGCTGTGACGAATGTGCGTACGCGGTCGATAGTGACGCGTGGAGGCACACTCGTCACCGCACCACCTCGATGCCCGTCACGTCGAACTCCAAATCCACGGGTGTTCCTACCACGAGGGTCACGTCGGCTTCGATGACGATGTCGGTTGCGGTGGCGAGGTCGCCTTGAAGGCCCTGGTCGCGTTGGAGGCCGATGGTGCCCGCGGTCTCGTCGGGATCGAGCGCCTCGCGGGTGAAGAACAGGTCTCCGGCCGGGAAGTAGAGGCCGAGGTCGGCGCCATCCGACTGGACCCGCAGCGCCACCCGCACGTCGCCCCCGCGAGTCGTTCCGGCGAGTTCCCACGTCAGGTCGGCGATCCGCTCGCCGATGGTGATGTCGGTGACGTCGAGCGTCACCCCGCCGCCGAGATCGAGAACGACCGGGCCTGCAACGGTGCCGGGCAGCGGCTCGACGGCCGCGGTCTGGCTCCCACTCCGTGGATCCGGATCCCAACGCTCGATCATGCGCAGCGTGCGCAGCTCGACGTCACCGGGGTTGGGGAAGATGACGGAGAACAGGCCCGGCGTGGCCGGGTCGACGACGGCACCCGTCGAGGTGATGGTCTCGCCCGCCGCCGTCTCGAGCACCCACGATCCCGCAATCGTGAGCCCACCTTCCGGGTCGAAGCCCCTGCGCACCACCGACGACACACCGACCAGGAGCTCCTCGTCGACGGCGATGGCCGAGACCGGCGCGAGAGCGACGACCTCGGTGAGCGGTACGTAGCCGGGCGGAAACGCAACCTCGTCGACGGGCACCCCGGCCGGCTCATCGCTCGGCGGCGTCGTCGCTGCGACCGTCGTCGTCACCGGCGCCGCCTCGTCGGAAGCGGTGAGCACGTAGCCGCCGAGCACGGCGGCGGCACCCAAGACCAGCCCGACGATCACCGGCCACCACGACGACCGCGCCGGACGATCATCGAGCGGCGAGTGAAGGATCTCGCTGAAGTCGACGTCAGCCATCGGGTCCACCTGTCGGGACGACCGTCTCGCCTGGCACCGGCAGCCAGGCGATGCGGGTGTAACGGATGCTGATCGTTTCCGGCACCTCCTGACCCGTCCGGCGCAGCTGGAAGCCGGTGACGCCACCGCTGAGACCCGTGCCACCGAAGGTGCTGGCGGCGCTCGCCCAACCCGGACCCGCTCCTTCGAAGATCGAGCTCCGGCCAAACGGACTCCGCTCCCCGGAATGCCACGGGTCCGCCACGGCGGTGACGTCGAAGTCGAGGATGCTGCCGGAGGGCTGCTCGATGATCGTGGCCAGCTCGATCGTCACCCCATCGAAGAGGCGCAGCGTCGAGCCGATCGTGCTCGACATCTCGACCTCGACCTCGACCGGAGTTGCGATGCGCCAGCCGGTCACGGCCAGCGATTCCACGCCGGACATCGTGACGTCGCCGACCTCATCGAAGATCACCGAGTCGGTGACCGGCCGCACGGTGTCGTCGCCGAATGTGGTCGGGAGGCGCGGCGGATCGGTCGTCGCTTCCATCGACCTTCCGGTGACGGTCGTCAAACGCCAGCTCTCGGGCACGACCGGCGGGATGATGCCGTCCGGTGAGCCGAGACTGGTCAGCTCGTACTCGAGGGTGGCAACACCATCCCCGACGCCGAATTCCACCGGCACGACGATGGTCGAGAGGAAACGGACGCCGTCGGCCGCTGCCCACTGCGGCTCGGCAACCATTGTCGTGGATGCTGAAAGGGTCGCATCGGTCGCCGACGGAACCGCCGACTCGGCGGAACTGCGACCGAGCAGGAGGCCGAGACCGGCGAGCACGACGCCGGCGCCGATCCCCACAACAACGCGGGCGCCCGTACTCATCGGCTCAGGTTAGGGACGCCGCGTCTCCTGCGGCACGGCGTCTCCTACGACAAGGCCTGAGCCGCTTGGGCCCCCGGGTGCTGCGCCGAGAGGATCCCGAATCGGAAGAACTCGCCTTCCGCCCAGCGGTCGGTCCCAAACCACCACCCCACTGCGCCCTCGCCGGCGATGCGAACCTCGTCGGCCGTTGCGTATTCGCCGGTCATGACGCCGCCGAAGCGATGCCACGCCGGGCTCTCCCCATCCGGAGCCCCCCACCGCAGCAGCCCCAGCGCCTCGAGACGGCCGTCGTCGGCAACCGTCACATCCACGCCGATCCGCTCGCCGTCGGCCGTGACGTGCACTCGGGCCGTGGTGTCGTCGATCGGACTCCATTCCGCACCGAGCTGGGGAGTCAGGGCCTGCGGCACCCAGGCGACCGTCTCGGCCGCAAGACGCCCTGCAGCGCTTCTTGCAATGTCCGAACCACTCTCGCTGACGACCGGGATCCGGCCGTAGGCACGAAACTCCATGCGGGCTTCGGCGGGAGTGAGCACGTCCGCGCCTTCGAAGCGCACGAGCCGGCGACCCACCACGGGCTCCCACACGAACCCCGAACCGGCCTCGAGCACCTGACGAGCGCGGAACGGCAGCCACCAGCGCCGCAACCTCATACGGCCGGTCATCTCCAGCTCGACCGAGGGGCGGAGCGGCGTACCGACGGGCAGGGCGCGGGCGAGCAGCCGTCGTGCGGGTTCAGGCAGATCGGCAAGTGTGGTGGGGTCGAACGCAGGTACGAGATGTGGCCGGGTCTGCGTCAGCCCAGCCCATGCGATGTTTGCGGTGCCGGGCGGGGCGGAGGCGACCGATCTCTTCTGGTGGTGGATCGTCACGTGTGTCCTCCAAGTCCGGCCGCGAGTCTCGCCTACCGGCACCGCAGCACGTAGGGGCGTCGGGCCCTCAACGTACGGCCGGATTCACGGGTGTGACGGGTCCCGATTTTCGGGTCCTTCGTCCCGATTTGGCGCATCACCGGCGCGGCGGATGGCCGGTGCGGTGGTGCCGCCATCGGGCACCGCGGCCCAAGGCACCCGACCCGGCGGGCGCGATCATGTGGCGTGGGACGAGACGGCGGGGGGCCGTCGCGTTCAGCCCTTGTGGTGGAGGCACCGCAGGAGCCCGAAGCGAGCTCTTCGTCGCCGAGAGAGTGATGGGAGGTCGCTCATGGGGCACGCACGAATCCTGCGTGTAGCGTCCGTTCTCTTCCTCTTGCTCGGGGTCCTCGTCGTTCCGGCGGCAGGTGCCGCCGCGAGCGCACCGAGCACGTACGAAGGGAATGCGACGTGTGAGGCATTCGATTTGATGCCGGTGTACAAGGCCGACTTCGACGATGCCCCCGCCGCCGGCACCGATCCTTCAGGCCGCGTCGGGTGGGTCGTGTACGAGGCCGACAGCGGCCAGGCCGTGGACTGGACGTCGACGGTGCCGATCGCCGCGGTGCTCGTGAAAGGGGGAAGAGTCGGCGGCAACCTGTACGCCTACGAGGATGTGCGTGCCGACGAAGGCCTGCACACGCCGGTGAACCCGAGCGGGAGGTGGGCCGATATCAGCCACGTGACGTTCTGCGCCGAGCCGGAGCCCGAGCCAGAACCCGCCACGATCATGATCGTGAAGCAGGCGCCTGCCGCCGAGGAGGCGTTCTTCTCGTTCACGTCGACCGTCGAAGGCTTCGCCCCAACGCTCGGACACGGCGAGAGCGTCTCGGTCGACGTCGAGCCCGGCTCCTACTCGATCTCGGAGCCGGCGTCGGAGGGCTGGGAGCTCACAAGCATTGGCTGCGATGGCGACTACGACGACCTCCAGGTGGACGTCCAAGCTGCCACGGTTCACTTCGTCGTGGCTGAGGGCGACCTGGTCAGTTGCACCTTCACCAACGTCCCGAGCGAACCGGAACGGGGCACGCTGGTCATCGAGAAGATCACGGATCCGTACGACCCCCATCCGGACTTCACATTCACGACGGACGTTCCAGGCTGGGCGCCGGTGCTGAGCCACGGTGAAACGTCGACGATGGAGGTCGCGGCCGGCACCTACACCCTCACGGAGGACATGACGCCGCGGGGCAGCGGGACGTACCAGACGAAGTACTGGCACCTCACGTCGATCACCTGCGACGATCCCGATGCGGTCATCACCATCGACGATCCCGAGGCCGGTGGCAGCGCCACGGTCACCGTGGGTGAAGGCGAGACCGTGACATGCACTTTCACGAACGAGGAGAAGTGCCCGTTCAACGCCAAGCTGATCGTGGACAAGGTCACCGAGCCCTCCGAGGCCACCGAGACCTTCCAGTTCACCAGCGACATCTACTGGCGCTCGGAAACCCCATTCTCTCCCGTCCTCGGTGACGGCGACTCCCGCTGGACCTGGGCGCGGCCTGGGACCTACACGATCACCGAGCACGCCGTCGAAGGCTGGGAACTCGCGTCCATCGTCTGCGACGGCGGCAATGCCGAGCTCGATCTCGCTGCCGGATCGGCCACGCTCGATCTCGTAGGCGGCGAGACGGTGCGCTGCACCTTCACCAACGGTGAGGAGCAGGACGAGCTCGAGCCGGCCACCCTGACGGTGCTGAAGAGGACCGACCCCTCGGACGATGGAGTCTCCTTCGAATTCACGTCGACCATCGGCGGCTTCAGCCCGTCGCTGGGTCACATGGAGAGCGAGACGGTCGACGTCGATCCCGGCACCTACACGGTGACGGAGGCGGCGCATGCCGGATGGACCCTCGAGGCGATCGACTGTGACCACCCGGATGCGGTCCTCGACCTCGCTGCAGGCAGCGCAACCGTCACGCTCACCGAGGGTGAAGACGTGACCTGTGAATTCCTGAACGAGGAGATCGAGGAAGAGGAGTACGGGACTCTGGTGATCGAGAAGGTGGCCGACCCGGCCGACACCGACATTGCGTTTGCGATCGGCTACGGGCCCTCCGGCGGCGACCGCGTGCCGGTGCCACTGGAGCACGGCGAGAGCGTCTCGATCGACGTCGCTCCTGGGGAGTACGTCGTCGATGAGACGCCCGACGCTGCGGACATGTGGATGGTGACCGACCTCACCTGTGACGACCCCGACGGCGTGGTCCAGCTCAGCGGCGACTACGCAAGCGCCGTCGTGGACGTGGAGGCCGGGGAGAAGGTCACCTGCACGTTCACCAACACGCAGTACGGCACGCTGTGGGTCGGCAAAACGACCAATCCGGACACGGACGATGTGTACTTCGACTTCACATCAGACGCCACCGGCTGGTCGCCGTCGCTGCACGGTGGTATGAGCGCATCGACCATGGTCGTGCCG
>JBFINP010000114.1:0-6249 GCA_041611095.1 Acidimicrobiia bacterium
GGCGGTCAACGTGAAGATCGGCGTGTTGACGTCCCATTTGCTGCCGTTGACCGTCCTGGCCCCCATGCTGATCTTCTCGCTGTTCACGCCGGTCACGCCGCGCAGGTCACGCAAGTAGGCCGGCCGGCTGGCCGACCACGTCGAGACGCCGTCCGCCGCATACGGATGGGCCGTCGAGTCGGATGGGAGCGTGTTGTCGACCACGATCGTGGCCACCGTGGTGTTTCCGACGGCGATGGTCGAGTTGGCGCTGCAACGCACCGCCAGGTCGGCTCGGGAGGCACCGGTCAGGTTCACGGTGCGAGTGGGAAGGTCCTTGGGGGCGCTGGTGCGCCACACCCCGTCACGGGCCAGTAGCTTCACCTCGCAGTTGGCGCCCACGGTGACGTTCTTGGTCTTGGCGTCGCGGTCGGCGAGCAGGACCCGCCAATGCTCCCAGGTGCTGGGCGGAACGGTGAGGCTGCCGCCGACCGCCCCGTTGACCGTCCAGCCGGCCGGCAGGGTGCCCGAGACGAGCGTGTCCCCTCCGGTCCCGGCTGCACCGGGATCCAGATAGCCGAGCAGGAGGTGGCGCTCGGTCATCGATGCCACGTTGGTCGGTATGCCGTCGCCACCGTCGCCGATGATGATGAAACCGAAGCCTCCGGTCGACACCTGCAAGAAGGTGGAACCGTGGTGGTGGGCGTGGTACCAGAACGTGCCGCCCATGTGGTCAGCGGGAATGACATAGACGTAGTCGCCGCCGAAGCCGCCCTCGAACATGCGGGTGACGTCGTCCCCCGGTGACTCACCGGAGATGTGCAGCCCGTGGGTGTGCACGTTTGTGATGTTCGGATCCTTGAAGTCGTTGTGGGCCGAGCTCGGGGCCTCGTACGGCAACAGGTTGCGGAAGCGCAGCACATACGTGTTGCCCGGCTCCATGTTGAGCGTCGGGCCCGGGATCGAGTAGCAGCCCCCCTCCTGGCGGTACGCCCGCGTCGTCAACGTCTTGCCGCTGATGTCGAAGGTGGCTTCGCCGTACTCCAACACGCCGACATAGTGGTCGCCGGCGTTGGACCATACGAAAGGCTCTGGGTTGGCGATCGTGTTGGAGATCGGGATCGGCGTGGGACAAGCGCCGCTCTGGCCGAACGTCGGTATCGGTACGAGAACGGCTGTCAGGACGATCACGACGAGCGACACACCAAGAGTGACCTTGGATCTCAACATGGCTGACTCCTCACGGCCCGGCTCTGCCGGAGCCCTCCCACGACTTGGGCAACTGATTACACCGCCCGAGTGCCAACGGGTAGAGGCCAACGACCCCAAGGCTCGTGTTCGGCTTTCGCCCCGTCGGCTCCCATCCGCGGGTGGCGTTTGCGACGTAAACCTGACGTGACCGATCTTGCCTTCACCGCCACCTCGCCACACACCATCGAGCGCCCCGTCATGAGTCAGGAGTGGCGCAATCTCGCCTACCTCCACTGGCCTCACGATCCCGCAGTCGTGCAGGCCCGCCTCCCTCGAGGCCTCGAGGTGGACACCTTCCAGGGCACGGCGTGGGTGGGACTGGTCCCTTTCCACATGGTCGGCATCGCCCCGAGGCGCGGGCCGGCGATTCCGTACCTCGGCACCTTCCCTGAGACCAACGTTCGCACCTACGTCCTAGGTCCCGAAGGTCCGGGCGTCTGGTTCCACTCACTCGACATCAACCGCATCCTCCCCGTCGCCGTGGCCCGTACGACGTACCGGCTCCCCTACGCCTTCTCGAAGATGGCGATCGAACGCCGGGGCGACACCATCACCTACACGACACGCCGGCGGTGGCCGCAACCCCGTGGGGCGAGATCACGGGTGCGGCTCCGCATCGGCGATCCGATCGACCGGCCGAACGAGTTCGAGCAATTCCTCAGCGCCCGATGGCGCCTCTACACGATGCTCGGACGGCACCTCACCGTGGCACGCGTCGAGCACGAGCCGTGGCCGCTCCATCGCGCCCATCTCCTCTCGTTCGTCGACGAGCTGGTAGCCGCAGTCGGATATCCCACGCCCCGTGACGAGCCTCACGTCCTCTTCTCGCCCGGGGTGAGCGTGCGAGTCGATCTGCCGCGCCGGGTCGGGTGACTCGGTTCGTCTAGGCGAGCAGCATCCCGCCGACCAAGAGCCCTCGGACGGTCCAGCCGACGGTCCGCCACCAATTCGATGCGACGAGCCGGTCGATGAGCGCGCGGTCGAAGCCCGACGAAAGACGGCCGTGGGCGGGCCCCTGCACCAACCCGGTCATGACCCAGATAGCAGCCAAGATCGCTCCGGATATCAGCACGATCAGCAGGCCCACCGCCTCGGGACGAACGAAGACCAGGGTTGCGGCGGTCACGATCTCGGTGACCGCCGGGACCGCCAGCAACATGCCCATGCGCCGGGTGTGCTGCTGCTCGTAGTCCACGAATCGATCCTCGCCGATCAGACGGAACAGCGGGTAGTGCACGACCTGGATGACCCAGATCAGCCCCACCATGAACCAGGTCGAGGCGGCGTGGATGACGAGGAGGGTCACGCCGTGTTCTACGGAACAGGGGGCGGAGCGGATGGGATCACAACTCGCCGCTGAGGAACCCCTCGATGACCTCGGCGGCCCGCTCTCTCACCTCAGCGAGGTCGGAGAGCCGATCGAGGGTACCGTATTGCCGAGCCACCCGATGGTTGTCGCCGAGCACGTCTCGGTGACGGTCGAGGAAGTCCCAATAGAGCGTCGTGAACGGACACGCCTCGTCGCCGACACGCTGCTTGGGGTCGAAGCGGCAGTCGCCGCAGTAGTTGCTCATCCGGTTGATGTAGGCGCCGCCTGACACGTACGGCTTGGTCGACATCCCACCGCCGTCTGCCCACATCCCCATCCCGAACACGTTCGGTCCCATGACCCAGTTGGTGCCGTCGACGTAGCGCTCCCGCATCCAGTCGTGGACCGGGCGGGGGTCGACGCCTACCAGGTTGGCGATGTTGGAGAGCACCATGAGCCGGGGAATGTGGTGGATCCAGCCCCGGGCGTCGAGATCGTCGAGTGTGCCCTGGACACAGGCCATGTCGGTCCGGGCGTCCCCGGCGAACGCCGGTGGGAGCGGCTCGTCGTTACCGAGCACGTTCTGGTCGAGCTGTTCCGGCCGCAGCCAGTAGATCCCCCAGATGTACTCCCGCCATCCGATGATCTGGCGGATGAATCCCTCGGCGGATGCGATCGGGACGTCGCCGGCGCGGTACGCCCCCTCGGCTGCGTCGCACACCTCGGCGGGCAGCAGCAAGCCGGCGTTGAGGTAGGGGCTGAGCATGCTGTGGGCGAGGTGCCAGTTGTCCGCCAGCATGGCGTCTTCGTGCGGTCCGAACATGGGCAGCACCTCGTCGACGAAGTGACGCAGCCGGCTCAGCGCGGCGCGCCGCGAGGTCGCCCACCACCCGACAGGGTCGGCACCGGGGGCATCGCCGGGAATCTCGGTGACCACCTGGTCGTCGACCTCGTCGAGGCGCGAGGACTGCGGTGCCGGCCACGGTCGATCGGACTCCGGTGGCGGTTCCCGGTTCTGGTCGTCGAAGTTCCACCGCCCGCCGACCGGCTCGTCGCCGTCCATCAGGTATCCCAAGCGCTTCCGCTGGTGGCGGTAGAAGTCCTCCATGACCAGGCGCTTCTTGTCTCCCGCCCATTCGGCGAACTCGGTTGGGTGTGTGAGGAACTGGTCGGAGCGCACGAGCTCGACGTCGAGCGCTGCGGCGAGCGACCGCATCTCGCGGGAGTTGGGCTCCGTCGCCACAACGGTGCGTTGGTGCTCCCTACGGTGTGCTTCGACTCCGGCCCGCATGGTGTCGGCATGCCGGTAATCCACCGCGAACCCGGACGATTCCAGCTCTGCGGCGAACCTGCGCATCGCCGTGATCACGAAGTGGCGGCGCTGGCGGTGGAACGGGCGGGCCAGCATTCGGCGGCTCTCGATCACGAGCACGGTGTCGCGACCCGGGTTCGCAGACGCCAGGGCACCGACTCGCCGGTTCAGCTGGTCACCCAGCACCCAGATGCTTCGGCTTGCAGCTGAATTGGCCCTGGTCATGGAGCCTCCCGCAACACCCGGCGGGCCGTCGAGGGTCGGACGGCCCATACCGGCGACGGCACCGGCTTGGTGCCATGGACGGACACGAAGTCTCGACGCAGGAGGTCACCGTGCGACGCCTTTCTTCCCCTCTCCGGATCCTCGTCCTGCTGGTCATGGTCGCGAGTCTCCTCGTTCCGTTCGCCGGGCCGGCGGCGTCGGCGCCGATCACACCTGCGGGCACGTTCATCGATGACGACGGCAACGTCCACGAGGGCTTCATCGAAGCCATCGCCGAGATCGGGATCACCAGGGGCTGCAACCCGCCGGCCAACGACGCCTACTGCCCGCGCCTGCCCGTCACCCGGGCTCAAGCGGCGTCGTTCCTGGTGCGCGCCCTCGAGACGCTGGGGCCGTTGCCCACCGACGTAGACAACGCCTTCACGGACGACGAAGGGAACATTCACGAGCATCAGATCGACATCCTGGCCGATCTCGATGTGACGCGCGGATGCAACCCGCCGCTCAACACCGAGTACTGCCCGGGTGACGCGATGACGCGCGGCCAGATGGCGGCGTTCCTCACTCGAGGGTTCGGCTACGTCGCGCCGCCGAACGGCAACACCTTCGTCGATGACGACGGCTCGATCTTCGAGCAGGACATCGAGGCGCTGGCGGCCGCAGGCGTGACATTGGGTTGCAACCCGCCTGCCAACACCGAGTTCTGTCCGAACGACCCCGTCTACCGCGACCAGATGGCGTCGTTCCTCGGCCGGGCGCTGGGCCTGACGCCGTTGCCGCCGCCGTCCGTTGCCGAAGCCGAGTTCGTCACCGTGTTCTTCATGACCCCTCAGCCGTCCGATGGGGGGCCTTACCTCGCCGCGGTCGCCCGCTACGTTGCGGCGGGGACCGCATCCGCCGAAGTTGCGATCGAGAAGCTGCTCGACGGGCCCACCGACGACGAGGTGAACGCACAGAGTCCGCCGTTCTCGACGGACGTCCCGGAAGGCACCACCCTTCTCGACATAGCGGTCGCCGGCGGTGTCGCCACGGTCGATCTCTCCGGTGAGTTCGACGACGGCGGAGGCTCGTTCACCATGTTCGCCCGGCTGGGGCAGCTCACCTTCACGCTCGTCCAGTTCGACGACATCGGCGAGGTGATGCTCGAGCTCGACGGCGTCCCGGTGACGGTGTTCTCATCGGAGGGCATCGACATCTCGGGCGGACTCGACCCGTCGTTCTTCTTCGACGTGGGTGTGATGCCCGAGCTGTTCAACACGTCGCCGGCGTGGTGGCAGTACGTCACCAGTCCTGTGGAGATCGAGGGATGGTCGCGAGCCTTCGAAGCGACCTTCCTCTACACACTCACGGATGACGACGGATTGCCGCTGGCCGAGGGATTCGTCACCGCCGGTAGCGCAGGGCCCGACTTCGGAGAGTTCTCCTTCTCGGTGCCATTCACCGTCGACCGCCGCCAGCTCGGGTCACTGATCCTGTACGCCGAGTCGGCCATGGACGGCAGCATCATCGATCTGAGGGAGACGCCGATCTGGCTAGAACCCTGAGCTCGGCAGGGCGCTGAGTTCGAGATCGGTCAGTCCGGGCCGCTCGCCGTCCGTGGGTCTTCGACCTCGATGGACGACATGGCGCGCTCATCCTCCCGCTGCACCTCGAGCGCACCTTCGAGCACCTCTTGGACTTGGTGCTCGGGGATGACGACCGCACCGGAGGAATCGGCGAACACGTAGCTACCCGGCAACACGCCTACTCCGGAGACCACGACAGGGACGTTCGCCTGGAACGGGGTGACTGCGTCACCGCCCCAATGCGTCGCCTCTCCCCGGCAGTAGATGGCGCAGTCGAAGGTGGCCAGCTGGTCGAAGTCGCGTAGCCGGCCGTCGGTGAGCACTCCAGCCAGACCGTGGTTGTGGACCCGGGACAGCTTGGTGCCGCCGGCCAGCGAGGTCTCGATGTGGCCGTTGCTCGCCAGCACCAGGACCTTCCCGGCGCCGTCGTCACCTATGGCCTGATAGAACAACCTGGCGAAGTTGTAGCTGCCGGGGTCGAGGGCCATCTCACACGTCGGGAAGTACGAGATGGTGACGGCGGGTCCAAACAGCTTGCGCCGCGGCGTCGGTGTCACCAGATCGAGAACGTGGGCGCGGTGCCGGTGAAGACGCCCGATGGCGTCCAC
>JBFINP010000115.1:0-6149 GCA_041611095.1 Acidimicrobiia bacterium
GACGTCGATCGAGCGCACGTGGTCCTCGACAAAGGCACCAACCGACGAGCCTTCATGCTGGGGCAGGTAGACAAGTACTCCTGGATGGATCTCGGGTCGTCCTTCGGGATGTCGGATCTTCTGGCGGGGTACCTGCTCGGCCAGCTCGAGTTGCGCGAGACCATCCTCGCCAAGCGTCGCCACGTCCACGAGAGGTACGAGCGGCTCTTGGCCCCGCACGCAGCCGAGCTCGGACTCACCCTGCCCACCATCCCACCCGACCGCACATCGGCGTATCACATGTTCTACGTTCTCCTGGCTGACGCATCGGCCCGCGCACGAGTGCTGCGCGACCTCGGCCAGGCCGGGGTCCATGCGACGTTCCACTACGTTCCGTTGCACTCGTCGGCCGGCGGTACCAAGTTTGCCGCCCGGGAAGTGCCGTGCCCCGTGACCGACGACGTCAGCTCCCGGCTTCTCCGGCTCCCGTTCCACAACGGGCTGACCGATGGTGAGATCGACAGGGTCGCCGAGACCCTGGTCGACGTGGTTCGCGTCACGTCGTGACGAGCGCCGATCCGGCTGAGCCACCACTCTCGACCCGTGTCGGCGGCGTGGCGTTCACTCTCGCCGTCAAGGAATGGGAGACGGACTTCTTCGGCCGTAGGTTTGCGTCGCTCACCTCGGAGCGCACCGGGGAGGACACTCCTGCGCTCGACGAAGCCTGCGCTGCCCTCGGCGAGCTGAGCCGAGCCGCCGATGTCGGGGGCTTTGCGGTCTCCGAGTGTCATGTGGATCTGCGTGACTTCTGGTTGGCGGCACCGTTGGAGACCGTTGGTTTCAGGCTCGTCGACAGCCGCATGCGCTTCTTGACGCGCTTTGCGATCGCCGACATCCCGGACATCGAGCCGTCCCGTGGAGTGATCCTCGACGCCAGCCCGGAGCATCGCGGCCGGATCGTGGAGCTCACCCATGACGGATTCACCGAGAACGACCGGTTCGTTTCCCGCTTCAAGAACCCGGTCTACTTCACCCTCGAGGAGAGCAGGCGGTACTTCGAAGCCTGGATCGACAACACGGCATTCGACGACGACTCGGCGAGCGCCGTCTTCGTGGTCGACGGCCGAGTCGTCGGTTACTACATCTATCAGGCGCGGGACACATACGACGGGCTTCCCGTCGTCAAGGGAATCCTCACCGCGGTGGAGCCTGAACACCGCGGGGCCAACGCTCAGCTTGCGATGCAGGCGTACCTCTACCGCAAGCTCGGGTTCGCCGAGTGGTATCTCGACAACACGACGCAATTGACGAACGTGCCGGTGATCCGCAACCACATCCGGTCGTCGAAGCAGCTCGAGGAGCTCGTTCTCACGTTCTACCGGCTTCCAGGAGGGGCGGTTCCTACTCCTTGAGCCGGGCGGGCATGCCGATGTAGATGCCCTCCTCGACGGTGCAGTCGCGGGTGACGAACGCCTTGGAGCCGATGACGACCCGGTCGGCGAGCTTGATCCCGGCGGCGAGCGTGGCATTCGTTCCCACGAAGGCTCCTCGGCCCACGTGGGCGCCGCCTACCTCCTCGCGATGATGGTCGAGGTTGTTCGTCATCACCTGCGGGCAGATGTATGCATCGTCGCCGATGTCGCAACCTCTGGCGATGATGGCGTCGTAGCGCAGCACGACGCGATCTCCGATGCGGTTGCGGCCGGACGACTTGACTCCCGAATCGACGTAGCAGTCGACCCCGACAACGGTGTCCTTGCGCAGCTCGACGTTGTTCATGACCCGGGTGCGGTCGCCGATGGTACAGCCCTCGCCCACGATGCAGTTGTGCCCGATGACGACGCCGTCGCCGATCACGGAGCCATCGTCGACGATGCAGTTGTGCCCCAGGCTGACGTCGTTGCCGATGGTCACGTTCTCGCCGACCACGCAGTTGCGGCCGTGGCTGAAGTTGTCGCCTACTCGTGAGCTGTCGGGGATCTCCATGATGCTCCGATCTCTGTGAGGTGCCGCCCTTCAGCCCCGAGCGGAGGGGGGGACGGTCCTCGCAACGTCGCTCGAATCCTATCTGCTTGGGGCAATCGCCCGGAGCCCGTGGCGGCCCGGCGTACACTCGCTGTCGTGATGAGCGCCCGCTGCACCTTCGCCCAGCCGTGAGCCCGCCGGCGGACGGACCTGCCGTGGAGGTCTCCATCGTGGTGCCTTGCTATCGCTCCGGTCCGTGGCTCGAGAAGCTCGTCGAGCGAGTCGCCGCCACCATGCAGCCCCTGGGACGCAGCTACGAGCTCATCCTCGTCAACGATGCCTCACCGGACGACGTGACGTGGCCGGCGATCCGCAAGCTGGCGGCGACGCACCCCGAGGTCATCGGGATCGATCTGATGGGCAACGTCGGACAGTTCCGCGCCCTTCTGTGCGGCATGGAAGAGGCAGCAGGCGACCTCTTGGTGACGATGGACGACGACCTGCAGAACCCACCCGAGGAGATCCCCAAGCTGATTACGGCCATCGAGGCCGACGACGAGCTCCAGGCGGTGATCGGCAGCTACCGCCAGAAACGGCACTCGTGGTTCCGCAACTTGGGTACCCGGATGGTCGCACGCGTCTACCGCAGTACCTACGGCAAACCCGACGGCCTACAGACGACGAGCTTCCGGGCCCTCCGGCGTTCGCTGGTGGATGCGATCCTGGCGCACCGAACCGTCAAGCCCGTCATCGGTGCGCTCATCCTGCAATCGACGAGTCGCATCGCCAACGTGGACGTCGACCACCACCCGCGATCCGAGGGCGGCTCCGGCTGGCGTCTCGGTCGCCTGATGGGAGCCACCATCGACAACGTCGTCAATGCATCGACGGCACCGCTGCGATTCGTCAGCCTCGCCGGGATCGTGATCGCGCTGTTCTCGTTTGCGCTTGCGCTCTTCTATCTGCTCCAGGGCTTCTTCAACCCGACGGTGGTCGCCGGCTTCCCCACGACGGTGGTGCTCATCATCTTCTTCGGGGGTTCGATCCTGGCGGCCATAGGGCTGCTCGGCGAGTACGTGATCCGCATCGTGACCGAGGTCACGGGTGCTCCGCGGTACGTGGTGCGCGAAAGGGTCGATTGACCCGCTAGTTGCTGCGACCGACGAGGAGAATCGACCCGCCGAACCGCATCGTGCGCCGGCGTGCCACAGCCGACTGCTCCCTGCCCAGCATCCACCTCAGGAGGCGTCCCAGCGCACCCGGGGGCACGCGATGATGGCCCGTCCCAGTCGTCTCGACACTCCGGCGCCCGATCCGGCTGGGGAGACTCCGCAGCAGCAGCACCGGCAGGGGGAGGAACCTGAAGAGGTACGTCGCATACTCCATGGTGAAACCTGCGCCCTCGACGACGGACCTGAGCCGACGGAGCGTGTAGCGGCGGTGATGGCCGGCGCGGACGTCGTCGGCCGACCACAACCACGGATAGGCAGGGACGGTGAGGTAGAGGCGCCCCCCCGGAACCATGAGGCTTCGCAGGGCTCGGAGGTACCCCAGGTCGTCCTCGATGTGCTCGAGCACATCGAACATGCCGACCGCCGGCAGAACGCCGGGTTGGAACCCTGCCGTCGATGTCGTGGCTTGGATGACCGGCCGCACGCCGCGCCGGTAGGCGGCGCCGGCTCCCGCCGGTCCCGGCTCGACCAGAGCGGTCGGGAACCCCGCCCGGCTGAGGGCCAGCGCCACCTGGCCGTTGCCCCCTCCGACGTCGAACAGCGTTCCGCCGGGCGGGAAGCGCTCGATGGCAGCGACGACGCAGGATGCGCGGTGGAGGAACCAGAAGGAGGTCTCTTCGACGGCGAGGCAGCGTTGGTGGCCGCTCTCCGGGTACGAGACCTCGTGGGCCGCCGAAGCGCGCCAGTGACCGGGGGCGTGTTCCTCCAGGCCGTCGGCGATCCTGCTCGGATCCAGTGTGTTCTCCTCGCGCGGTGTGCCGAGCGTACCGCGCTGCTCACCCGCCGCGGTGGCGACGGCGGCGCCGGTGGGCGAGTCCCATCGCCGCCAGGGCCGCGGCTTCGGTCACGACGAATGCGATCGCTACTCGCGGCGA
Source organism: Acidimicrobiia bacterium (assembly GCA_041611095.1). GTDB lineage: Bacteria > Actinomycetota > Acidimicrobiia > Spongiisociales > UBA5794 > UBA6912. The sequence continues at coordinate 4,052 of JBFINP010000115.1, forward strand.
CGGATCAGCGGGCCAGGCGAGGAGCGTGACGACGCCCACAGCGATCCCACCGGTCCACGACCAGAGAATGGCGATCGTCGCCCCTTGGACGAGCAGCATCAACACGGCTGCCAATCCGGCGAGTGCCAGCGCGCTGCCGAGTGCGATCAGTCCCGTGACCCAAGAGCTTGGCGCGACCCCCTTGCCGAAGATCAGGTCGACGACCGCCGGTCCGACCGTTGCGCCCACGCCGAGTGCCGCCACCGTCGTGACACCGGTGGCGACGAGGAACCGACGGTTCAGGCTCCGCAGCCGGGTCTCGTCGCCGGCGACCACGAGTGCCGTGAGGGGTCCGGTCAGGCGTGTGGCCAGACCCAGGGCGAGCAGGTAGGGCGCCCGGAACACTGCGAGCGTCGCAAAGAAGGCCGTGACCGACCCGGGGGAGCCTCCGGCGGCAGCCAGCACGGCGGGACCCGCATTCAGCGCGATCTGGGAGAGGAGCACTCCTCCGCCGAGCCCGCCGATGAACTCCACCAGACGGTGTTCGCGAGGCTCGGCATCGGTGTCGAGACGCATGACCGAGGGCCAGAGGAGGATGATCGACGGGCCGGCGGCGAGCGCCGCGGCAAACCACCCGACCGACGCTCCGATCGCGACGATCGCCACGCCCACCGCAAACCGGACCATGTTCTCGAGCCCGGTGGCGATGCCGGCAGCGACGAACCTCCGCCTTCCCGCCAGCACTCCGCGTAGGTAGCCCACGACCATTCCCCCGACGCCGACGACGAGGACCAGAACCGGCCACACCCAGGAGGTCGAGCCGAACAGCTGATCTCTCCAGAGTGCCGCCACGCCGCCGAGCAGCAGCGACGCGAGAATGCTCGCCAGGATGAGAGCGGGCAGCTCACGCCGCACCGAGCTCTCGGAGGCTTCGACCTCGACGGTGCGGATGACCCAGTGCTGCACGGGGAACGTGAACAGTGCGACCGTCACCGCCCAGAAGGTCCACAGCACGGAGACGGGGGCAAACGCGTCGGCTCCGTAGCTTCGGGCTCCAACGGCGACGAAGGCGTAGGCGGCGAGTCCATTGGCGACCGAGCCGAGCATCAGCGCACCGGCGTCGCCTGCGAACGCTCTCGGGCGTGACGATCGTGGGGTCATCGGTGGCACATGAGGGACCGGGAGTCTACGGTTCACCTCGCGGCGCCCCGCGACACCCCGCGCCGAGCGAGCGGAGCGATCGATGTCGAGCGATGCAGAACCGGCCGATAGGGCACCACAGAGAGGCGCCCGCAGGCTATGACCTCCCAGGTCATGGTGGGTTGCGACCCGAGACGACTCGGTTGTACAGTGGCGCCAGCCACTTGTGAATCTTTTCACAAGTTCCCCCCGCAAGGATCGACATGACGGCCGACGACAACGACAACGGGCATTCGGTGCGCAGGGATGCCGCGTCGGCGGCGCGCGGAATCGCCCAGGGCTCGGAGGCGATGGACTTCATCTCATCGGTGGTCGCCGGCCTCGTGCTCGGACTGGCCCTCGACTGGTGGCTCGACACCCGACCCGTAATCGTCATCATCGGGATCGTGCTGGGGTTCGTCGCCGGTTTCTACAAGCTGTGGAACGCCTCGGCGGTCCTCGAGGAGCAGGCGCAAAGGAGACGGCGTGGCTGACCTACCCGAGGAGCTCGCCCGTTACCAGCCGAGCAAGCATCGCAAGGACGTCGAGGCGGTGCTGGGCAGACACACCGCCATGCGTGCGATCTACGTTGCGCCGCTGCTGGCGCTCGGGTTTGGCCTGTTCCGGGGTGTCGGCGGCGCCGTGGCCGCGCTGGTCGGCGTGGCCATCGTCGTAGGCAACTTCCTGTTGTCAGGTGTGGTGATGTCTCGATCTGCGCGGATCTCGTTGAGTCTGTATCATGCCGCCGCCCTGTTCGGTTTCTTCCTCCGCCTCGGCCTCATCATGGTGACGATGTTCGTCATCGCTGGGGTGTTCGAGATCGATCGGGTTGCCCTCGGAATCTCGGTGGTGATCAGCTACTTGGTCCTGCTGAGTTGGGAAGCGTTGGCCGTTGCCAAGGGTGCTGAAAGGGAGTTGGAGTGGATCTGATCCTCGCCGC
>JBFINP010000116.1:0-5824 GCA_041611095.1 Acidimicrobiia bacterium
GCCGGTCGGTACGACCGGCCCCCCGAACGTCCCCCCGATCTATGCCTGCTAGGTCGACTCGACCGGCAGCTCCGCTGCCGACCACGCCTGCCAGCTGCCGGGGAATCCCTTGGCGCCGGCGATTCCGAGCACGTGCAGCATCGGCACCGACATCGCCTGGCGATGACCCGACTTGCAGTAGCTGATCACCGAGCTGTCCGTGGGGATCGTGTCGAGCATGCCGGCGAGCTGGCGCAGCGGCACGTTCATCGCACCGGGGACGTGGCCCTCGGCGTACTCGGAGGGCTCGCGGACGTCGAGCATGAACGCCCCGGCACCGATCGCATCGTTGACCTTGGCGGCGTCACCCGCCGACAGCCATCCCTCCGGGATCGTCGTCAGGAACGAATCGACCGCAGCGAACATCGCTTCGGGCATGTCCGGGACCGCAAAGGTCTCCGCCGTCGCCTCGACCGTCGAGGCCGCCTCGCCCGCCTCGGTCCAGCCGGCCCATCCCGGCGGGAACGACGTCACGTTGGTGTATCCGAGCATGCCCAGCGAGGACAGCGCCATGCCGGCGCGGTGCCCCGACTGGCAGTAGACGAAGACCTGGCGATCCGTCGGGATCTTGTCCAGGTTCTCCGTCAGGGTCCGCAGCGGGATGTTGATGGCCCCCTCGATGTGCCCTTCGGCGTACTCCGCGGCCTCCCTGACGTCGATGACCAGCACCCCACCGGCCGTCATCGCGTCCTTGAACGCGGTGATGTCGCCGACGGCGTTGAACCCCTCGGGGATGGCGGCCGCATAGGCGTCCACGGCTGCCACGAGATCGAAGGTCGTCGGTGCGGCGACCGTCGTTGGTGCCGCCGTCTCCGCTGGCGTTGTCTCGGCCGTCTCGTCGTCGCCGCCACACGCGGCGGCGACCAGCGCCAGGGCTGCCACCAGAACCCAGAGGCCCCAGCCCTTCACACTTCTCTTCATTGCGGCTTCCTTTCTGGGAGCGACTCCCATCGTCTGTTCACATCACGGTCTGGAGGCCGGCGAGCACGATCACGAACCGCAGGCCGGCGCTTCCGATGAGCTTGAGGACCGGCGCCGCCCGCGACACGGCCGGGGGGACGCTGCGGCGCCGCAGCTCCGAAGTCTCGATGGAGAGGGGGACGAGCAGCCCTCCGGCGATCACGACCACCCAGAACGGCGCTCCGAAGGGCCATCCGCCGAGGATGCCCAACGCCCGGCTCGTCGCCTTCGTACCGAGGGCGAGCGTTGCGAAGAAGGCCGCGATCAGCGCCAGCTCGAGCGCGCACAGCGATATGGCGACCGGGATCAGCCGGCGATGCGCCTCGGCGGAGATGTACAGGCAGACGAAGGCGCCGGCGGCGGCGACCCCGGAGACGAGGAACAGCGGGGCCAGCACGACGCTGTCCCACAGGGGACGCGCCGGGATGGTGCTCAGCAGGATCCCGGTGTAGAGCGCCAGCGCCGCACCGACGACGATGCTCGCCCAATCCAGCGTCCGGGAGCGAGCCTCGGCCCAGCCGCCGACCGCCGTGATCGGTCTGCGCAGCCAGCGGGGGAGCCGGCCGCTCGCCATGACACGCGTCGAGGGCAGGGAGATCGACGCTCGCAGAATGAGGACGAGGCCGGCCACCAGCAGGATCCACGAACCCCACGACATGGCGCTCGTCACCTGGAAGGTCACGAAGAACCGCCACGCATGGAGCTTGTAGGAGAGGTCGAGGAAGAGCATCACCAGCCCGGCGGCCAGCAGCGGCAGCGCCCACAGATCGGCGATGCGGACCGCCTGGTCGAACGTACGATCGCGGCGCAACCGGAGGACGGCGACCAGGATCATCAGGCCCCCCACCAGCCCGCCGAGGAACAGGTAGACGGCAACGGGCCATTCCCAGGTCGCCAGCTCAGGATGAGTGATCGGATTGAGGCCGGTGAGGTCGGTCTCGGTCATCTCATGCTCCGATCTCCGACAGCACGCTGCCCTCCTCGCCATCGGTGAGCGGAAGCCGGCAGTTGAGGTAGAACAGCGACGGTTCCGCCTCCGTCGACGGGTTGAGCACCTCGGACGACCGGGCACCGGCGATGGCGATGCTCACCGGGCTCGACGGGTCCTCGAGATCGCCGAACGCCCTCGCCCCCGTCGGGCACGTGTCGACACACGCCGGCCCCAGGCCCTGCTCCAGCCGGTGGTCACAGAACGAGCACTTGTCGATCCAGCCCCCGGGATGGACGTAGCGCATGCCATACGGGCAGGCCGTGACACAGGCCTTGCACCCCGTGCACTTCTCCGGGTCGATCAGCACGAGGCCGTCGTCGGTCTGGTACGTCGCCCCCGTCGGGCACACGGGCACGCATGGCGGATCGTCGCAGTGGAAGCACTGCTCGAGCCGGGTCTCGGCCACCAGGTCGGGGAACCGGCCGACCACGGTCTCCCGCATCCGCAGCCGGTAGCGATCATCGGGCACCTCGTTCTCGGTCTTGCACGCCACCAGGCATGCCTGGCATCCCAGGCAGCGCTCCACGTCGCTGGCCATGGCGTACCGGGTCATCTCACGCCGCCTCCACCCTGACGAAGGTGACGCGCATTCCCGCACCACCGCTGATCGGATCGAGGGCATAGCCGGCCATCAGCTCGGCGTCGCTGGCCCCGCGCCCGTCGGCGTTGGTGAGACGTCGCGACCGGTGACCGTGCCCGTGGACCATGTACACGGCGTCGTCGCGCATGCGCTCGGTGACCTTGGCCCGAACCTCTCCGCCGGTGACGCCCTCGGTGTTGACAAGCCGCACGTATACGCCGTGGCGGATGCCGAGGCGGGCCGCGACCCGGGTGCTCAGCCAGACCTCGTTCTCGGGGTACAGGTTGAAGAGGACCGGCGTGTTCTGCGTCTTGGCGAACGTGTGCACCGGGTGCCGCCCATAGAGGAGCCGGAAGAACCCATCGGGAGGCTCCGGCGTCGGCTCGTACACTGGCAAGGGGTCCAGCCCGGCGTCGGCCAGCACCTGCGAGGCGAGTTGGATCTTCCCGGACGGAGTGCCGAATGGGCTCTCCTCTGTGAAGTCCTCGAGGTACGGCCTGCCGGGCTGGACCGCGACCCCGCCCTGTTCACGAAGCCGGTCGATGTCGAGCCCGACGGACCGCAAGCGGGTGTTCACGTAGTCCTCCGCGTCCTCCCAAGCGAAGAAGCGCTCCAACCCGAGGCGCACACCCAGCTCGCGGGCGATCCACCAGCCGGGCTTCGTGTCGTGGAGAGGCGCAACGGCCGGCTCCCGGAACGTGATGTACGGGGTCTTGTGGGCAACCGCCCAGAGGTCGTCGTGTCGTTCGAGATACGTGGCTTCGGGGAGCACGACGTCGGCCCAGTCGATGTGGTCCTGGGGGAGCACGTCGATGGCGACGACCAGGTCGAGGTTGCGGAGTGCCTCCTTCGTGCGCTCCACCATCGGGATGGAGTGGAAGATGTTGACTCCGTAGACGACGAGGCCCTTGATCGGGTACGGCTCGCCGCTGATCATCGGCTCGATGAGCTCCTGCATCGCCGTCGGGCCGCGCAGGAATCGGGTGCGCACCCCGTCGGCGCGGGCCTTGCCCGACGGTCCGAGGGGAAGGTCTTCGGATTCCTCGCCCGGCTCGGCGGCGCAGCCCCCGGCCCCCCCGGCCACCACGAACGGCGGGTGGGGGTAGGAGTCCAGATAAGGCGACTTGCCGAAGTACATGCCGCCCTGCCTGCCGATGGCTCCCAGCAGCGCATCGATGATGTAGACGGCGCGCATCCGCTGGGTGTCGTTGCCGTACCAGGTGACGTGCCGGCCGGGCACGATCAGCGACCGGGGACGTGCCGCCGCCATTGCGCGGGCGGTCGTCCGGATCTGCTCGGCGTCGAGATCGGTGATCGGCGCCGCCCACTCCGGTGTGAGGTCGGCGACGTGGGCGGCGAGCTCGTCGAAGCCCTCGGTCCACTCGGCGACGTATTCCTCGTCGTACAGCTCCTCGGTGATCAGCACGTTGATCCAGGCCAGGAGGAGCGCGGTGTCGGTCCCCGGCTTGATGGGTAGCCAGTGGTCGGCCTTGCCGGCGACGGTCGAGAAACGGGGGTCGACGACGATGACCGCGGCGCCGCGTGCCCTGGCGGCGGCGAAGTCCTGCATCACGGTGTTGCGGGTGTCCTCGCCGATGTGCGAGCCGATAAGGGTGATGCACTCGATGCCGTCCCAGTCGACGGGCTCGTGCCCGCCGATGGCCCGTCCCATCGTGATCAGCGCAGCCTCCTCTCGCGGCGACGTGCACAGCGACGAGGAGGGCCGCGCCGCGTTGGGGGATCCCCAGGCCTGCGGTAGGTACTCGGTGAACCACCCGTCGCCCGAGGTGTGTCCGAAGAAGGCAACCGACTCCGGGCCGTACCGCTCGCCGATCTCGGTCATGCGAGCGGCGACGTTGTCGAGGGCCTCCTCCCACGTCGCCTCTCGGAACTCGCCTGCTCCGCGTTCGCCGGTACGGATCAGGGGTGTCTTCAGGCGGTCCGGGTCGTAGAGGAAGGAGACGCCGGCCTGACCCCGGGCGCACAGCATCCCGCGGCTCTTGGGGTCGGCCGGGTTGCCGTCGATCTTGTGCACCGTGCCGTCGACGCTCTTGACGACGATCCCGCAGCGCCAGGGGCACATGTCGCAGTAGCCGTAGGTGGTGGTGATCTGCCCCTTGCGGTACCACGGCGTCGGGATTCCCAATCGGCCGAGTCCGTCGACGACTGCCTTGCCGCCCACGGCAGCGATCGCCAGCGCACCGGCGCCCCACGCCATCAGCTTGAGGAAGGTGCGGCGGGTCAGGCCCTGGTTGGCGGGTGCAGAGTTCGGAGCATTCGTGACCGTCTCTTCGGTCACGCTGCCCGACGAATCATCGTGAACGGGTGCAGAACCCGGTCCGGGTCGATCCAACATCTCACCGCGGACCGTATGCCACGGCTGAGCGTGCCGTTAGAGAACATCGGCTAACGCCGATGTGGAATCTGATGGGACCGAGACGGCTTCAGCGGGCGAGCGTCGCCGTGCCCTCGAGCGGCAGCTCGGTCACCATGCCGGCGGCGTCGATGAGGAGCGGCGCACCGGCTCGCAGCGACACGACGGCCCACCGGCCGTCGTAGTCGAGCCACCCGAGGTCGCGCTCGAGCGGCAGGGTGAGGCTCAGCTCGACCACGCCCGTTGCCACGTCGACGACGCCGAAACGGCGCTCGACGGCCCGATACTCGGTCTCGTCGCCCGTCACCATGTGGTCGATCACGAACGCCAGGCGCTCGCCGTCGGGTGACAGGGCACCGAGCACCCAGGCGGCGTCGGAGCAGTCGACGGCCTCGACGCACATGGGGTTGGGTAGATCGTTCCCCTCGAGATCCATCAGCCGGAACCCGCCGACCTCGCCGATCTCGGATCCGGTGTTGAACGCGAGAACGATCCCGCCCTGGACCCCCGAGAGCCCGAGCCCGTAGCCAGGTGCGCTGAACGCATGCAGGTCCCACGTCGTGCCCGTGACCAGGTCACGCGAGAGCAGCGGGCCCTCGCACGTCTCGTGCTCGGGACTCGGACGGGGCACGGGCCAAGGTTCGAAGACGACCTGGGGATTGCCGTCGATCTCGCCGACGGCCCACAACCTGGGGGCTACACCGTCCGTGCCGACCAGCTCGCGGGTCGTCCCGTCGGTGGTGCGCAGCATGATCGGCTCCATGTCGGGCCATGGCGAGGTGGATTGCAGCTGGTACACCACGCTGCCGTCGTCGAGTGCAAACGCCACCCGTCCCGCTCCGTCTACGAGCGGCGCCGTGCGGCCGCCCTGCCACCGATA
>JBFINP010000117.1:0-5682 GCA_041611095.1 Acidimicrobiia bacterium
CACTCCGCGCACTGCCCGACATACCCGCCGAGGCGCAGTGGGCGAGCTTCGTGCGCAACCACGACGAGCTCACCCTCGATCAGCTCAGCGATGCGGAACGGAACGAGGTCTTCAATGCCTTCGGGCCCGACCCGGGGATGCAACTGTACGGCCGCGGGCTGCGAAGACGGCTGCCGCCGATGCTCGACGGCGACCCCGATCGGATCCGGCTCGTGTACAGCCTCATGTTCACCCTCCCGGGCACACCGACGATCTTCTACGGCGAGGAGATCGGCATGGGTGAGAATCTCGACGTCGCCGGTCGCCTTGCGGTCCGCACACCGATGCAGTGGAACGAGGGAGCGAGCGCCGGGTTCTCGACCGCCCATCCCCGCGATTTGCGGCGCCCCGTGACGGAGACCAAAGGCTACGGACCCGACGATGTGAACGTCCGCGCTCAGCGCAACGACCCGGACTCACTTCTGGGCTGGTTCGAGCGCGTGATACGCATCCGGCGGGACGCCCCCGAGATTGGCTGGGGTGAGTGGGAGGTCGTCGCCGACGACGGCGTGCTGGCGATCCGATTCGAGTGGGGAGATCGGATCCTGATCGCCGTCCACAACCTGTCGCCCGAACCCGCCTCCCTCGAGCTCGACCTGGACGACGCGGCAGGCGTTCACGACCTGCTCCACTCGTCCCGACACGAGCTGCACGGAGGGTTGCTCGTCGTCGACCTCCCCGGCCTTGCCCATCGATGGTTGCGGGTTGAGCCGGCGACCGACACCGGGTCCGCCTAGGAAGCGGTCGCCTAGCTGTCGTGTGCCAAGTGGGCGCGAAGCGGATCGCGCCCGAAGTCGCGCCCGGGGTGCCGCCAGACGGCATGAACGTGATTCGCCCCGTTCTGCACGCAGTCGTACTCGACAAGGATCGTCGGGCCGTGGACCCGGTAGTAGTGCGGTGCTCCCGGGGCGTCCGAGCCCGCCCAGGCGAAGTGGATGCCGCCGAGACCGTCGCGCTCGATCCGCCCCAGCTCGACCGCCGCCAGCGGCCCCGGGAGACGTTCGACATACAGCCGCACCAGGTCGTCGAGCAGAGCACGCTGATGCGATCCGAGGTCGTTCCTGGGGACCCCGGTGGGAGCGCTGAGGTCGATGGTCAGCGCCTCCTTCTCGCCCGGTTGGAGGACGTTGAGGTCGTCGTTGAAGTGATCGAGCGGGTGCGGATGCGCACCGGGTCTGGTGACGGGCGGGACATCGCTGAGCCGGTGGAGGACGATGTCGATCGGGGCCGGAGCCGACAGAAGGGCTCGCTCGCGCACCTCGCCGGACAGCGACGCCAAGAGCGCGCGGGCGGCATCTTCCTCGGGTCCGAGAGGTCGAGCCACGGGGTACCCCTGCTTGGTGACGACCGCGGGGTTCGATCCCAGGAAGAGCGGTGTCGTGGCAACCACCTCGTCGCCGGCGATGACGAAGTTGAGCGCCACATGGTGGCCCTCGAACTGCCAGGACCACGGAGCATCACCCGTCGGATCACCGAAGATCGCGATCCAATACCGCAGTGGATCTCGCAACGTGGTCTGGCGATAGCCCTCGCTGGCGTCGAGAGGAATCTCCAAGGCTTGGATCGCGGCGATCTGAGCGAGCGTGGCGTGGTCGACGCCCGTGGCGACGACCCGCAGGACGAGCTTGCGTTGCTCGAACGTCAGGCGATGCAAGCCCACGCCGGAGTACTCGTCTCCGGTCATCTCTCGCGGCCAGTACATCCACACCTCGCGCCCGGGATCGTCGGACGCGAGCTGGGCGTAGGTCCGCTCGGCGTCGCTCAATCCTCCGAGGAGGGCGATGACGGCATCTCTCATCACGGCTGCGACCACAGTCCGCTCGACTCTATCGCCACGCAGCTCCCGAGACGCGGGTCGGGGTGAGACCTGGGGCCCGCCGGCCCCCGATGGCGGCCCCACTACCGCGTAGTGTCAGCGCCAGACGAAGCACTGGGGTACGGGTGAGCACGACGCCTATCGCCGACTATGCCATGGTCTCCGACTGCCACACGGCAGCGCTCGTCGACCGACGAGGTTCGGTCGACTGGTGGTGCACGCCACGCTTCGACAGCCCTTCGGTGTTCGGCCGGATCTTGGACGCCGAAGCCGGGCACTTCTCCATCTCTCCCTTGGGTGATGTGAAGGTGGAGCGGGCGTACATCGACGGCACACTCGTCGTGAGAACCGTGTTCCGTGCCGGCGACGGCATCGTCGAGCTCACGGACGCCCTCGGCCTGGGCGAAGGCGTGCGTGGGCACGATCTCGGCGTCGACTCGCCACATCTCCTGCTCCGTCGGGCTGTCTGCACGGCCGGAGCCGCCGAGCTCGCGGTCGAGTTTGCGCCGCGCATGGAGTACGGCCTCACCCATCCGTTGTTGCGGCTGACCAACGGTGGAGCCACTGCGCACGGTGGGCCCGTTCGTCTCGGCCTGTCGACCACGGCGAAGCTGGAATGTGACCCGGGAGACACAGTGATCCGAGCCCGGGTCCGGCTCGACGCAGGCGAGTCCATCGCATTCTCGGTCGAGTCATCTTCGAGCTGGGAACAGCAGCCGGAGCTGCTGGCCCAGGACGAGATCGCACGTAGGCTCGAGGACACGATCGAGGCGTGGCGATCGTGGGAGTCGTCCCACCAGGCCTATCACGGGGAGTATGCCGACCTCGTGCGAACGAGTGGACGGATCCTTCACGGCCTGACCTACCGGCCGACCGGTGCGATCGTCGCCGCCCCCACGACGTCGCTTCCAGAGGAGATCGGCGGTGTTCGCAACTGGGACTACCGGTACTCATGGGTGCGCGACGCCAGCTTCACGCTCAACGCGCTCTGGGTCGCGGCCTGTCCGGACGAGGCCGACAGCTTCCTCTACTACCTGACCACCGCCGCCAGCTCGATCTCCGTTCGCCAGGAACTCCAGATCATGTTCGGCATCGGTGGCGAGCGGGACCTCACCGAGCGCGAGTTGCCGCATCTCAGCGGTTGGCGAGGAAGTGCCCCCGTTCGCGTGGGTAACGGTGCGTGGAACCAGCGCCAGCTCGATGTCTACGGCGAGCTGCTCGGTGCCGTGCACCGCCTTCAGGACGTGTTGGGCGAGTTCGACGACACGACGATGCGCTTCCTCGTGGCCCTTGCGGACGCCGCAGCCGACGTCTGGCGAGAGACCGATCAGGGGATATGGGAGGTGCGCGATGAGCCGCGCCACTACCTCTACTCCAAGCTGATGTGCTGGGTGGCGCTCGATCGCGCCATCGCCATGGCGTCGCGATTGGGCGCAGAGGGCCGGCTGGAGCGATGGGAGGCCGAGCGTGCCGAGATCCGAGCGGCCATCCTGAACGAGGGGTGGAACGACGGCGTCGGCGCCTTCACGCAGTCGTTCGGGTCGACGGCGCTCGACGCGTCGAACCTCGTGATCCCCCTGGTCGGGTTCCTGCCCGGAGACGACCCGCGGGTGATCGCGACCATCGGGGCCACCGAGCGGGAACTCACCGACGACCAAGGGCTCGTGTATCGCTATCGCAGCAGTGACGGCCTCGCCGGCGGCGAGGGGGCCTTTCTGCTCTGCACCTATTGGCTCGCCGAGGCTCTTGCCGCTGCCGGTCGCGTCGAGCGCGCTCGGCAGGTCTTCGAGCGGGCGACCTCCTTCGCCAACGACGTGGGGTTGCTGTCCGAGGAAGTGGAACCAACCACCGGAGAGCTCATCGGCAACTTCCCTCAGGCCTTCAGCCACATCGGGCTCATCAACGCGGCGTGGGCGATCGACCAGGCCGGATAGGCGGGGCCCCGAGCCATCCCCTCCCTCCGCACGCGGGGCAGCCGGCGTCGGTGGACACGCGTCCCCCTCCCCGACAGGCGCGGCAGTGAAGCACGCCGGCGTGGTCGTGGGTGACGACGGTGACTTCGGCACGCCCCCCACAAGCCGGGCACGTCGTAACCGTCCGGACCCTCCCGGAGCCTCGGCACTGGTCGCACGGCGAGGTCGACTGCGACCCGCTCTTCGCCCGATGGTGTTCTACGGCGAAGTCGGGGTGGGAGGCGTCGTAGCGAGCGCGTGAGACCGGGTCGGCGAGCAGCCGGTAGGCGGCGATCACGCGGCGGGTTGCGGCGTCGTCGGTGTTGTCCGCCCCGGCGGTGTCGGGATGTTGGCGCCGCACCGATGCTCGGAACGCAGCACGGATCTCGTCTGCGCTGGCTCCGCGGTGAACCCCCAGCACGCGGTAGGGATCCTCCTGCGTCACGTGGCCTCCATCGATTCTCGCCGTCCATCATGCTCGCCGAGGTCGAGCTCGAGGGCGTCGTACACCAAGTCGGTTTGTTGGGCACGACAGTGGTGGAGCGCCCGGATGATCCACCCTGCACGATGACGAAGATCGGAGACGATGGCGGGTGAGATCGCATGGGCCTCTAGCTGGCTTCGCAGCGATGCCAACTGGCGGATGATGTCGTCGTACTGCTCGCGCAAGTTGCGTGCTCGCGACCCGAACCGCCGAGGGTGCTCGGCAGCGACCATCGCCAGCAAGGCATCGGGTCGGTTCAGCTCGCGGCGCTCGACGTCCATAGCTGCTTCGAGGGCATCGAGGCCGGCAACGACCTGCGGAAACCACGTGGCGCCGCTCGCCGCTCTCGCCAATGCCGTCTCGAGATCACGGATGGCCTCGAGGGTCCGGTCGCGATCCGCACGACTGGTCGTGAACGCCGATCGTCGTGCCGCCCGTTCGTCCTGGCCTGTGCTCATGCGACGTCCCGCCTCGTCGTGTGCCCTTCCGACCGTGGGGTCGGAAGGGCACGGAGGTTGACTAGGAGGTGCCGGTCAGGCCGACGCTCCGGCAGTGAGCTTCTCGGTCGTCCCGGATGAGATCGAGACCTTGTGCGGCTTCGCCTCCTCGCGGGTCGGGATCGTCACGGTGAGCACGCCGTTGTCATAGCCGGCGTGGACCTGGCTCGTATCGAGCCGCTCACCGAGGCGCACTTCGCGGCGGTGCGTGCCCGAGGGCCGCTCGCGGAGCAGCCAGGTGACCTCTTCGGTCTCTTCGATCGGCCGCTCGACGGTGACCGTGAGCATGTTGCCTTCCACCGTGAGATCGACGGCGTCGGGATCCACGCCCGGCAGGTCGAAGCGCAACGTGTAGACGCCGTCCTGCTCGAAAGCATCCATCGGCATGATGCCGCCACGCCACCGGCCGCCGAAGGAGCTCATCATCTTGTCCATCTCTTCAAAAGGATCCATGAAGCGCAGCATCGCCACCATCACTCCTTTCTTCGCTGTGTGACTGTTGCGATTCTCTGGTGCGCGGCTCCCCGGATGACCTACCAACCGGGGCTCCTTCATATAATCTATCTATATAACACTCAGATTTACCCCGTCAAGTCCCCTTTTTCGGAAGCTGGCGAGCTCGTGCGGAGCGCCGCCGCAACATCTCCCCCAGCCCCCGCTCCCCTCTGCGAGCTTAAGCTGCCTCGAGGCGGCGGAGTCAGGGGTGTATCAGGACTGCTCCTGCCAGCTCGGCTTCCAGCGCCAGCTCGGTGTGATCAACCCGAATCACGGTGACGGGCGCCCGCTGAAGAACAACCACCTGCCGGCCGGCGGTGAGGCCGTACGCCTCGAGCTGCTCTCGGGCCGCAACCGCAATGCCGGGACAGTAGCCCTGCACCACCACCGACTCCCCCG
>JBFINP010000118.1:0-5552 GCA_041611095.1 Acidimicrobiia bacterium
CGGTCTCACCGGGGAGGCCGAGCGACTCCAGGAGGTGGCGAGCGGGGCGCGGTCCACGCAGGTGCGTGGGCGAATGGTCGATGCGCTTCGCAGCGCCGTGGACGCCGCGCTCGCCGTGGGCGAGGGACGTGAGGACGAAGCCGCTGCGCTGTTTGCCGCGGCGATGCGGTTCGGATGGCTGCGATTGGACCGCGCCCTCATCCAGGCGGCGTTCGCCGCGGTCGGCGGGATAGAGTTCCCTGAGGCGCAGCAGGCCGCAGCGGAGGCCTACGACGCGTTCACCGACATCGGTGCGGCCGCCTACCTCGACGTCTTCGCCGCCGTGATGCCGCCTCGCGGCGGCCGAACTGCAGCAGGAGCGTGAGCGAGACCGCCATGGGCTCGGGCGCGTAGCGTTGGGCGTCAGACGGCCTGGAGGAGAGAGCCAATGTTCCATGTGGTCGAGCGCGGAGAGACGTTGTCGAAGATCGCCAAGAGCTACGGGTCGTCCGTGGCCGCGTTCAAGGAGGCCAACCCGGAGGTCGTCGACGTCGACCGCATCTTTGCCGGTCAACGCCTCGTCGTGCCCGGAACCAGGGGGCAAACCAAGCCGAAATCGAAACCGAAGCCGAAGCCGACCGGTGAGGCCGCCGGCAAGGGGAAGGCCAAGCAGGCCGTAGCGAAACCGAAGTCCAGGCCCGAGGGGGGACCCGAGTCCGAGAAGGCTGCGACCGGTGAGACGTATACCGTTGCAGCCGGCGACACCATGAAGAAGATCGCGGCTCGCTTCAGCGTCGACCTCACCGACCTCATCGCCGCCAACCCGCAGGTGCCGGACCCCGACGTGATCAAGCGGGGTCAGGTGCTCACCATTCCGGGCGGTGGCGTATCGCCGAAGCCGGTTCCGAAGGAATCGGCCAAGCCCAAGGAGGGGAAGCGCAAGAAGAAGGCCCCGGCGCGGCGCCGCCGTACTCGGGATTGGACCGCCGAGGCCGTCGACATCCGCATCCTGTACGTCATGGAGCGGTTGGTCGATTACGGCTACCCGGTGAACGGCGCTGCGGGGATCCTCGGCAATCTGTTCGTCGAGTCGGGTGTGCTGCCCAATCGGGTGCAAGGCAGCAGCTCGCGGACCCCGCTCCGCTCGAAGGGCTTCGACGGCACCGTCGTCGACTTCACGCCCGAGGACGTCATGCGGCGCGACGACGAGACCGGGCGGGGGCCGCGCCTCGCAGGCATCGGGTTGGCCCAGTGGACATCTGCGAACCGTCGCCGGCGTCTCTTCGAGCACGAGTATGAGGGAACGGTGCTTGCGACCGACATCCTGTTCGACATGGATGCCCAGGTCGACTACCTGGTCACCGAGTTGCGGACGTCTTATCGGCGCGTCGACGAGATCGTCGCCCATCCGAGCGTGACGGTCGACGCCGCCGCCGACGAGGTGCTCTACAACTTCGAGGTCCCGGCCTCGATCCTGACCGACCGCAACACGAAGAAGCGTGATCGGGACGATCCGGCAGTGCAGCAGGTCTTCTCGGAACGACGCGCCCCGGCGCACAGGGCCCTCGAGGTCTACCGGGCGGCCCACCCCTGAGGGGATCGACGAGGGTGCCTACGCGTTGTCACTATCGACCGTGTAAGCACACGCGACGTCCCTACATCGGCACCGGCATCAGCTCGAACAGCTCGATCGAGAAGTCCCCCTTGCCTTCGCTGAGGTACGGGTGGCCGTCGGCGAGCGAAGCCGCTGCATCGAGACTGTCGGCCTCGACGATGCTGTACCCGGTGAGTGACTCCGGTGTGCCACTGGAGCCGTCGTCGACGACCGACGTGCCGGGCCCGAAGGGTGCACCGACGTCGGCGAGGCTCGACCCGACCTTTTGCATCCAAGCGCCCCACTTGGCCATGACCTCCTGAGACTGCTCGGGGGTCATGTCGGCCATGTCGGTGGCCTCACCCTTGTAGATCATCATGTACTTGGGCATCGCGATCCTCCCGTTGCGGCGCCGATGCTTCGACTGTACCCGTGAGCCCTCCGTCCGCGACGGGCGCCGAGGAATCCCCGAGCAGCGTGCGTAGTGTGGCGATGTCGAGGAGGTCGTGCGCACGCGGCTCTTCCCCGAGGTTCTCCGTCCAACCGAGTTTGACGGCAAGGATCCCGATGGCCGACACGACACGTGCGGCGCACCCTTCGAGCGCGACCACGTCGTCGCCGAACGAACCTGCGTCCCAGGGCCAGGTCTCGTACCCGGGTGTGACGCCGCCACCGTCGTCAGTCCGCTCGACGATGAACGTCACTTCGATCGTGACCCCCTCGTGTTCGAACTTGGCGAAGGCGTCGCTTGGAGGGCTTGGCGCTTCTGCAAATCCCGCCGTCGTCAGTACCGAGCGGAGGCGCTTGCGATCGGCGAGTTGGACGACGATGTCGACATCGGAATGCGGGCGGGTTCGGTGGCCGGCGTGGAAGTCGACGGCCCAGCCGCCGAACAGCCAGTAGGGCGTGGCGGCTTCCTCGAGGCGCGCAGCGATCTCGCAGATCGCCGCGAGCTGCCTGTCGGCGAGAGCGTTGCCGGCCATGCCCGCCTACTCCGCCTGCGCCACCAAGAAGAACCGGCTGAAGGGCACGGTCGTGATGCCGTCGGGTCCGGGCGGGTACACCGCGGCATACCGCCGCTTGCAGGTTCCAGCGAAGCGCTTGCGATCGGCGTCGTCGAGTGCGGCGAGAACGGGTCGGAGTAGCGAGCCGGTGACCCACGTCCACACTGCGTCGTCACCGCCGAGCCGCTGGAAGTAGGTGGTACGCCACATGTCGACCTCCGAGGGTTGTACCCGGCGAGCGTACGTTTCGGGTGGCGAGAGCCGGTCGCGCAGCAGGGCGCTGCGGGCGGCTGCCGGCCATTCACCCTCGTCCAGGATCTCGGCAGGAATCCGGTGGGTGGGAGCGTCCCAGTTGTCCGGCATCTGTACGGCGAGGACCCCTCCGGCGGCGAGATGCGTCCTGAGGCGGGCGAACACATGCTCGTGGTCGTCGAGCCAGTGCAGGGTGGCGTTGGAGAAGATGATGTCCACAGGCTGCGGGGGCTCCCATCTTTCGATGTCGTCGACGTTCCAGGTGATGTCGGTGTGGTCGCGCCGGGCTCGTTCGATCATCTCGTCTGACGAGTCGATGCCGGTGACCTCGGCATCCGGCCAGCGCTCGGCGAGACGAACGGTGAGGTGTCCTGTTCCACAGCCGAGATCGACGATCCGGTGGGCGGTGACGTCGGGGATGCGGGTGATGAGCTCGAGCCCGGGTCGGGTTCGATGGTCGGCGAAGCGCAGGTAGCGGTCGGGGTCCCACGGCACGGCATGGAGCCTACGCCGCGCCAACCCGGCCGTTCTGAGTGGCATTGATCGAGTTTCGTCCTACTCTTTCCGTCGCAACCCACGGCATGCGAGGCCGAACGCCCAGGGCCGGCGGCGGCAGATTGAGGTGGAACCCGATGAAGGAGCCTGCAGTGCGAGCGCGCGTACCCCTCCTGCTCGCTGCCGCGGCGATAGCCGTGGCGGCGTGCGGTGGACCGACGTCCGACCGAGGTCCCGTGCGGTCCCTCGGTGCCCAGGCGGGTGGGACGTGCAATGGGGTGACAGAGAGTTCGTTCTTCAGCGCGTCGCGGGGCATGGACATCGATTTCACGATCTGGCAACCGCCAGGCGTCGTTGCTGGTGAGACCTACCCGGCCGTCTACTTCCTCCACGGGTCGGGGGGCGACGAGCAGTCGTTCTTCCAGCTCTTGAATGCCATTCCCGCCGCCAACGGCGATTGCGGTTCCTACCTCACGGGCCTCATGCAGGGCGGCACGCTCCCGAAGATGTACCTGGTGGGCGTTTCCGACGAGGGGGGCGGCTGGTCGGACGAGAACGAGGCCATGGTCGTCGAGGAGCTTCCCGCACACGTCGAGGCGAACTGGAACGTGACGAGCGCACGGGAGGGGCGTCACATCCAGGGGTTCTCCATGGGAGCCGCCGGGGCGATGCGGTACCCGGCCGAGAACTCGGACCGGTACTGCTCGACGGTCATCATGGCCGAGAAGGACACCGAGAAGCTCGACGACTTCTGGATCGACAACCAAGCGTCGATCCTGGCGAACGACTTGTGGGCCCGGCTCGTCGTGGGCTCGGAGGACACGGGGCGTGTCCAGCCGATGCAGGACTTCTTTGCGACGCTGCAGGGCTTGGGTGTGTCCTCGGAGCTGGAGATCGTCCAGGGTGTCGGCCACAGCGGTACCGGCATCATGCAGGCGTATCCGAATCCGCTGGTCGATCTCGAGTTTCAGGCGGCGTGTTCCGGAGGCGAGCCGTTTCCATCGAACCCGGGCGGCGCGGGGGCGTTCGACGATGACGACGGCTCGATCTTCGAAGCCGACATCGAGTGGCTGGCCGCCCAAGGGATCACGGAGGGCTGTGGGGTCAGACTGTTCTGTCCGAACGATCCCGTGACTCGTGGTCAGATGGCGGCGTTTCTCCATCGTGCCCTGCCGACTCTGCCGGAGATACGTGCAGCCATCGATTTCAGCGACGACGACACGTCGATCTTCGAGGGTGACATCGAGTGGCTCTACAGCCGGGGCATCACCGACGGGACCGGTGCGACCACCTACAGCCCAGGTGCCGATGTCACCCGCGGACAGATGGCGGCGTTCCTCGTCCGTTCCTTCGGCTATGCGGACGACGGTGGCGGCAACCTGTTCATCGACGACAACACCTCCATCTTCGAGCTCGACATCGACAAGCTCGCAACGGCCGGCGTCACGCTTGGCTGCAACCCGCCCGCCAACACCATGTTTTGCCCCGGCGACTCAGTGACTCGCGGCCAGATGGCTGCGTTTCTCCACCGGGCGATGACGTGACGAGTGTGCTCACACGCGACTCAGTGACGCGTGTGAGCACTCTCGACGCACCTAGGATCGTCACAGGTCACCCAGGAGCTCCGACGTATGCCAGCGGACCCAGTTCTCGATGTCGTCGATCTCGGCTTTCCGTGGCTCGGGCTCGATCCGTTCATCTTCACCGTCCACCACGTGGACCACTACCCAGCGGGCAACGACGCATTGGGTCCTGTGGCCGCGCTGGCCGGTCGCAACCTCGGCGCCGACTTCTCGTACCGCGACGGCTGGAGCATGTACCACGGCGACGTCGTCCCGGGGTTTCCCCAGCATCCTCATCGGGGCTTTGAGACCGTCACCGTGGTGAGGCGCGGGTACGTCGATCACTCCGACTCGCTGGGGGCCACCGCTCGTTATGGCGGCGGAGACGTCCAGTGGCTCACGACAGGTACCGGGATCATGCACGCGGAGATGTTTCCCCTCATCGACGAGCACGGCCCCAACCCCTTGGAGCTCTTCCAGATCTGGCTGAACCTGCCTCCAGAGTCGAAGCTCGTTCCCGCCTACTTCGGCATGCTGTGGAGCGAGGAGATCCCGACGGTTGATGGCGGACCCGGCGTGACCGTCGACGTCATCGCCGGCGCTCTCGACGGAGCGGTGCCGCCCTCGCCGCCACCGGACTCATGGGCCTCTCGCCCGGATTCGCAC
>JBFINP010000119.1:0-5498 GCA_041611095.1 Acidimicrobiia bacterium
GCGATCGCCGAGAAGGAGGAGCTGACCGGACGGGTCATCCTGCTCGTGGCCATCCCGGAGACCCTCGTGATCCTCGGGTTCGCCGTAGCCGCCATGATCATCGTCCTGCTCGGAGGCTGATGGCCCTCGACGACATCCTCGCCGCGATCCGCACCGAGACCGAGGCGGAGATCGCCCGCATCCGGTGCGACGGCGAAGCGCGTATCGCCGAAGTGAAGGCGCACGGTGCCGAGGAGGCGACGGCCATCGAAGCCGAGGCGGCATCGGCGATGGATGCGGCAGCAAGTGGGCGCCGGGATCGCATTGTCAACCGGGCCCGGCTCGAGGCCGACCGGATCATGAGATCGGCTGCGGAATCGGTGTATGTCGAGGCCGTTGCCGAAGCCGAACGTCGTGTTGCCGGTCTGTGCAGCGACGCGGCGTACGCCCCGTTGCTCGCCGATCTGCTCGAAGAGAGCCTTGCCGTGCTGCCCGATGCCCGCATAGTCGAGGTCGACCCGAGAGACCGCGAGCTGGTGGCTGGGCTCCTCGCGGAACGGCGCCTGCATCACCTCGACGTCGCCCCGGATCTCTCCACGGCCGGTGGCGTCGCCGTCGCCACCGGCGACGGCAGGCGGGTCGTCAACACCTTCGAGGCGCGGAGGGTCCGAGCCGAGCGTCACCTTCGCCGGATCGCCATCGAGACGATCCCCGCCCTCAACGGTGGTGCACCATGACCGGGCTCGAATACGGCAATGCCAGGCTGCGGGCGCGCCGCTCCCGCCTGCTGGGGCCCGCCGACTATTCGATCTTGCTGAGCGCCACCTCGATCGATCGGCTGCTCGGGATGCTCAGCGAGACGACGTACGCCTTCGCCGTGACCGAGGCCCTGCCGAGGTTCCGAGGCGTACGCCGTCTCGATGAGGCGCTGCGCCGGAGTCTCGCCTCCGAGCTGCGAGCGGTGCAGGAGTTCTATGCCGGCGTCCACGTACCGGCCCTCCGGCTGCTGCTCGAGCGGTGGGATCTGCACAATCTCCGCACGATCCTGAGGGCCAAGGCGCACCCGGGCGAGGCGGGTGACCTCACCGCCATGCTCGTGCCAGCAGGGCAGCTCTCCGAGACGGAGCTCGGCGAGCTGAGCGAGCAGCCGGGGCTCCGGGCGGTGATCGATCTGATGGTGGCCTGGGGTCTGCCGTCGCGGGCTCGCGCCCGGAAGCTCGCTGCCGCCTGGCCTCGCTTCGAGCGGACCGGTGACGTTGCCGTGCTCGAGGCGGTGCTCACCCGCCAGTATGCGGCGCACCTCGATGACGTGCTCAGCGACGAGGGCGATGAGGCCGATCCGGGGGGACTGCTGCGTGCGGAGATCGACCGGGCCAACCTCATGGTCGCCCTGCGGCGGCGGGAGGCCGGTGTGGATGGCGAACCGCTGGCCGCCGCCGAAGGAGAAGAAGCCGATTCCTTCTTACCCGGTGGCCGTCTTCGTCGCAGCGTGCTGGAGGCGGCGGGCGCTGCGCCGAATGGCGCCGACGCCGCCGCCGTCCTCATGGCGGCACCGCTCATTCCCGGCTGGGAGGAGGCTCTCGCTGCTTGGTCGATCCACGGCGACCTCGGGAGGCTCGAGGAGGCGTTGATCGAGGCCACGACGCACCACGCCGTGGGTCTCTTTCGGCGTGGCGACCCCCTGGGTGCGGCGATCCCGGCGGCGTACGTGCTCGCCAAAGAGAACGAGGTGCGCAACTTGCGCTGGATCGGGCGAGGCATCGTCCAGGGGCTGTCGAGCGACGAGCTCGCCGCACATCTGGTGGTGGCGGCATGACCGAGGCGCACCTGACGGTCGTTTCCTCACCGGAGCTGGAGTCTGGGTTCCGGCTGGCGGGTGTCGGGGTACGGGTCGCGGGCGATGCCGCCGAGGCCGCTCGAGTGGTGGACGAGCTCGTCGCCAGTGGGGAGCGAGGTGTGATCGCCGTCTACGAGCCGTACCTCGCCGGGTTCGATCCGGTGCGACGGGCCTCGTTGGACGCCTCGCTCGCTCCGGTCGTCATCGCCCTTCCGGCCGGCCTCGCGGCCGAGCCGATGGCAGGCAGACGGAGCAGGCTCGCCGGTCTGCTCCAGCGCGCCGTCGGCTACCACATCACGTTTGGCGAAGAGAAGTGAGCCCAACCCGCTTGCCCGGCACGGTCGCCCGCGAAGGCCATGTCGTGCGGATCGCCGGTCCTGTGGTCGTGGCCGAGGGGCTCGCCGAGACCCGCCTGTACAACGTGGTCCGGGTCGGCCGGCGACGGCTGATCGGTGAGGTGATCCGGCTCAAGGGACGAGAGACCGTCATCCAGGTCTACGAGGACACGAGCGGGCTCCAGGTGGGGTCGACGGTCGTGGATACCGGGGCACCGCTCACCGTCGAGCTGGGTCCGGGGCTGCTCGGCAACATCTTCGACGGGGTGCAACGACCGCTGCCGGCGCTGGCCGCCGAGGACGGGGTCCCCTACGCCCGTCCGTACGTGCGACGCGGAGTCGAGGTCCCTTCGCTCGACCGTACCACTCGGTGGCAGGTGACGTATGTGGCGCGTGTGGGCGACGAGGTCTCCGCTGGCGACGTGCTGGCGACGGTACAGGAGACGCCGGCGATCCTGCACCGCATCCTGGTACCGCCCGGGGTCGCCGGAACCGTGACGGCGCTGGGTCCCTCCCCGGCGACGACGGCCGATCCGGCGGCGTTCGTCGACGATGTCCCGGTGCCGATGCTGGCGCGGTGGCCGGTGCGACGGCGACGCCCGGTCGCCGAGCGCCTCGATCCGTCGGCGCCGCTCATCACGGGTCAGCGGGTGGTCGACATGATGTTCCCCATCCCCCGGGGAGGGACGGCGACCATTCCGGGCGGGTTCGGGACCGGAAAGACCGTCCACGAGCAGACCCTGGCCAAGTGGTCGGACGCCGACGTGATCGTCTACGTGGGGTGCGGGGAGCGAGGCAACGAGCTGGCCGAGGTCCTGGAGCAGTTCCCGGAGCTCATCGACCCCCGCAGCGGCTCGTCGCTGATGGCTCGCACCGTGCTCATCGCCAACACGTCGAACATGCCGGTCGCGGCACGGGAGGCCTCCATCTACACCGGCATCACGGTTGGCGAGTACTACCGCGACCAGGGCTACGACGTGGCCCTCATGGCCGACTCGACGAGCCGCTGGGGTGAGGCGCTGCGTGAGGTGTCGAGCCGGCTCGAGGAGATGCCCGGAGAGGAGGGATACCCGGCCTACCTACCGTCGCGTCTCGCCGAGTTCTACGAGCGGGCAGGGGCGGTGCGGGCCCTCGGTCGGGAGGCGCGACACGGCTCGGTGAGCGTGGTGGGTGCCGTCTCCCCGCCCGGCGGAGACTTCTCCGAGCCGGTGACCCAGTACAGCCTCCGCCTCGCAGGCACCTTTTGGGCCCTGGACCCGGACCTGGCTCGACGTCGCCACTTCCCCGCCGTCCACTGGAGCCGCAGCTACACGCTCTACGACCTCGATCCCTGGTTCGAGGCGCACGTCGCCGAAGACTGGGGTGCGATGCGGCGATGGGTCGTCGGGCTGCTGGGTCAAGAGCACGAGCTCCAAGCGATCGTGCAGCTTCTCGGCGTCGACGTGCTCGCACCGGCCGAGCGGGTCACGTTCCAGACCGGCCGCATCATCCGCGAGGACTTCCTCCAGCAGTCGGCCTTCGACGACGTGGACGCCTACTGCGCGCCGGTCAAGCAGTACTGGATGCTGCGAACCATTCGCCACCTCCACGACGCCATCACCCGGGTCGTCGACGAGGAAACCGATCTCGACGCCATCGGAGAGCTCGACGTGCTCGACGCCATTGCCCGGATGAAGCGCTGGCCCGCAGAGGAGTCGGAGGCGCAGGCCCGAGCACTCGCCACTTCGATCGACGAGGAGGTGCAGCGGCTGTGAGACTGCGGCGAGGCCTCCATTCCACCGAGTTCCGGACCGTGTACTACGTGTCCGGGCCGCTCATCTTCATCGATCGCGCCACCGGGGTGCACTCGGACGAGGTCGTGGAGGTGGTGTGCCCCGACGGCGAGATCAGACGGGGCCAGGTCCTCGAGGTGGACCGCGAGCGGGCGGTCATCGAGGTGTACGCGGGCACTCGCGGCCTCGACCTGGCGACGACTCGGGTGCTGCTCGGCGGCGATGCCGCACGTATCGGGGTGGGCATCGACCTGCTCGGTCGGATGCTCGACGGATCGGGAACTCCGATCGACGGAGGACCCCCGGTGATGCCGGAGGACTTCTGGAACGTCAACGGCATGCCGATCAACCCGGCGGTGCGTCACTACCCGTCCGAGTTCATCGAGACCGGCATCTCGGCGATCGATGGGCTCAACACGCTGGTCCGGGGGCAGAAGCTGCCGATCTTCTCCGGCTTCGGGTTGCCGGCGGGCGAGCTGGCGGCGCGGATCGCGGCGCAGGCCAGGGTCAGGGGCGAGGACGCCGCGGAGTTCGTCGTGGTGTTCGCCGCCATGGGCATCACCCATCGCGAGGCGAGCTTCTTCCGGCACGCTCTGGAGGACAGCGGCCAGGTGAACCGCACCGTGTTGTTCATGAACCTCGCCGACGACCCCACCATCGAACGGTTGCTCACCCCGCGGCTGGCGCTCACCGCGGCCGAGTTCCTCGCCTTCCAGCGCGGTGCCCACGTACTCGTGATCCTCACCGACATGACCAACTACTGCGAGGCGCTACGCGAAGTCGCCACGGCTCGCGACGAGGTGCCGGGACGGCGCGGCTACCCCGGCTACATGTACACGGACCTGGCGACCATCTTCGAGCGAGCCGGTCGCATTCGTGGCCGCGAGGGATCGGTGACCCAACTGATCATCGTGTCCATGCCCGACGACGACATCACCCACCCCATCCCCGATCTCTCGGGCTATATCACGGAGGGACAGATCGTCCTGTCGCGCGAGCTGAACCGGCTCGGGGTGACACCGCCCATCGATGTATTGCCGAGCCTGAGCCGGCTGATGAACGCAGGCATCGGAGAGGGCAAGACCCGCGCCGACCATCGTGCGCTCGCCGATCAGCTCTATGCGTTCTACGCCGAGGGGCGCGACCTTCGCCGGCTGGTCACGATCATCGGCGAGGCGGCACTGACCGACATGGATCGCCGCTACCTGGCGTTTGCAAGTCGCTTCGAGGAGGAGTTCGTGTCGCAAGCGCAAGGGCGGTCGGTCGAGGAGACCCTCGACGCAGCGTGGGCGTTGCTCGACACGTTCGCGGACAAGGAACTCAAGCGCATCGCCCCAACCTTGATCGAGCGCTTCCGCCCGGCTCGTGCCGGGTGAGGCCCCCGGCCCCCGAGTTGGGCGCCGGCTCGTATGCGGGTTCTGATGGGGCCGTACGGCAGGCCCAGGTGGTGATTCGGTTGGTACGATCCGCGCCGTGAATCCTGCGATGCGTCCGCCGGTGATCGATGCTCGGGTTCGGCTTCCCGCCGACCTGCGTCCCCGCCCCGACGTGAGCCCCGGCCACTACGAGCGCTAC
>JBFINP010000120.1:0-5473 GCA_041611095.1 Acidimicrobiia bacterium
GAACTGGCTCATGCCGACGCCGTGGCCCCAGCCGGCTCCTTCGACGATCACGCTGTCGCCCTCCGCGGCCGTCGCCGGTGCGAGCGCACCGAACGCCGTCACGGTCATTGCGAGTGCGGCCAACAATGCGGTCAGCCGCCCTACCGGCCTCCGCGGGGGGTTCGTTTGCATCACCATGCCAGCGTTATCGACCCATTCACGGGTCGCCTTGAGCGATTTTCCCTACCACTGCGTCCTACCGAACGCAGTCGGACCTTACCGCTGCCGGCCCTCACGGCTCAATAGTCCGCAAGGCCCTTACGAGAAAGCTCGCCATTTCAGCGCGGGTGACGTTGCGTAGCGGACAATAGCGATCATTAGCAGGCGGATTGCAGCCCAGCGTCACTGCTGCGGTCGCCAGTTTGTCGATGTCCTCCTCGAAGATCGATCCGGCGTCGTCGACGAAGGAGTTCGAGCCGGAGCCTTCGACGAGATCGAAGGCACGCACCAAGAAGGCGGCCATCTGGCCACGGGTCACCTTGTCGGCGGGACAGAAGCGGTCGTTGTCGGGCGGGTTGCACCCGATCGTGATGCCGGCGGCGGCGATTCGGTTGATGTTGGTCTCGAATATGGAGCCGCCGTCGTCGACGAAGTGGTCCATCGTCGCGTCCGGCAACCCGAGTGCTCGATCCAGGAATGCCGCCATCTCCCCCCGGGACACCGAGCGATTGGGACAGAACTCGTCGTTGAACGGCGGGTTGCATCCCTTGGTGATCCCCAATCCGCCGATGGTGTCGATGTCGTTCTCGTGAACGCTGCCTTCGTCGTCTCGGAACAACCCCTGGTAGTTGTAGAGCGGCTCGCCCGTGTTGCAGTCCCACGAGGCCGGCACGAACCACGACGTGAGGGTCTCCCCCGCCAGCTGGGTGTTGCCGAGGTAGACGTCGAGGGTCCCCGCCTCGTCGAGGACGAAGAGGTCGTCGCGGCCGTCACCATCGAAGTCGGCCATGGTGACGTCCCATGCGGTGCCGGCGTCGGGGCCAGCCAGGCTCTCGTCGACGGCGCCATACCCGTTGAGGGCGATCCGGAGCAGACCATCTTCAAGCACGAAGATGTCGGGGAGGTCGTCGAGATTCCGGTCACCGAGGGTGAGGTGGGCCGTGCGGGTGTCGCCGAGCGGCGTGGGGAAGGTCCCGAGCATGCTCTGGTAGTCGTCGGCGCCGTTCCACACCTCGATCGTGGTGTCGGCTGCGGTACGCCGCACCGCAAAGAGGTCCACGTAGCCGTCGCGGTCGTGGTCACCGAGCATGTAGAGGTCGTCGGAGAGCACGGGCACGGCGGTCGCCACGGTCACCGACTCCTCGAAGTCCTCCGACCGGAGCACGATCTCCAGGTCGAGCGTGGCTCCGGAGTCGTCGACGAGCCACAAGTCGAGGCGACCGTTGCGCTCCCGATCCCCGAACATGACCTGACGGCCATTCAGTTCCTTGCCGACAATCGCCTCACGATCGACGGCACACCAGTCGTGACGACGGTGGCCTCGCGACCAATCCATCTGGACGCCGTACGTCTTCTGGCTCACCTGGAAGACGTCGACGAGTCCGTTGCCGGTGGCGTCGGCGATCGCGTATCCGGAGGCGGCGTCGAGCGCTCCGAACGGCAAGTCGTACGACGCAACGGGGCTGGTGAAGTTCGCCACGGCCGTGTCGGGTGCGTGGTCGAGGGGCACGTCGCCATACCCGGGCGTCGCCGTGGGACCCATCCAGGAGAAATGCATGGGATCCTTGATGTTGATCCAGTCGCCACCCCAGCAGAAGCCGGCGTCGGTCCATGCCTTGACGAACCAGTCGGGCATGTCGGTGATCAACACGTTGTCGGCCCGGTAGGGATTCGTCGTCGAGTTGACGTCGACCGCGGTGCCAAGACCGTGGTTCGAGATGCTGTACACGCCGCCGACCGTGCGGGCGTTGAACCCGAAGGTGTGCTCGGAACGAACCGCATAGACGTTTCCCTGCGCCGCCTCGGCGGCCAGGTTGGCGGTGACGTTCTCGAACGCCGGCAAAGCGCGCTCGTGGACCTTGACCGTGTGCCCCCCGCTGCCGGGCACCTCCCAGGACACCAGCTGGTCGCGGATGTCCCCGATGGTGCGACCGAAGAAGCCGCCCTTGAAGCCCCGCACCGGCTCGGAGTCCGGGAGACCCCCGATCTCGGTGGCCAGCGGGTTCGACGTCGACGGCTGGCCGCAGCCCTGCGACTCGTTGAAGGCCGGGAAGCCGCCACCTTCCTCCGAAGCCGACTCGGGGACGTTTCCATCCGGGTCGGCGACGGCGGCAGGCGCCATGGCGATGATGAGGGTGGCCGCCACCGTGGCGACCACCACCGCGCGCGGTCTCATTCCGCTTCCAGGCGATAGATCGTGCCGCCGAGGGATACAACGTAGAGGTTGCCGAGTCCGTCCTCGCCGAACGATGTGATCGAGGCAATGCCGCCCAGCGTCGACGTCCAGTCGGTCTGGTCCGCAGCCGTCGTGCCGCTGAGGCGGAAGCTGCGAATCCACGTCGAGCAGTAGTCGGCGTAGAAGTAGTGACCGACGAGGTCGGGCAACTCGGTGCCCCGGTACACGCGCCCGCCGGTGACCGAGCACCCGTCGGAGTGGGAGTACTCGAGCACGGGGAAGGTGAGCCCGGTGGTGGAGCACGACGCATCGTTGCCGGTGCACGAGCTGCCCTCGAAGGTGCGCCACCCGAAGTCGGCGCCGGTTCCGTCGGCGATCGTCACCGCATCGATCTCCTCGACGGCGTTCTGGCCGACGTCGCCGATGTAGATGGTGTCCTCGTCGAATGAGAAGCGCCACGGATTCCGCAAGCCGTAGGCCCAGATCTCGTCGGCGCCGGACACGCCGACGAAGGGATTGGACGAGGGCGACGAGTACGGGGAGCCGGAGTCGACGTCGATGCGCAGTATCGAGCCCAGCAGATTCGAGGTGTTGTGGGCGGCGTTGAGCGGATCGTCCCCGCTACCTCCGTCACCGAGCCCGATGTAGAGGTAGCCGTCGGGGCCGAACTCGAGCTGACCGCCGTTGTGGTTGCTGTAGGGCTGACCGACCTCGAGGATCACCGTCTCGGCCGTGGAGGCGACGTTGGGGTCTCCGGACACCTGGTACTCGGCGATCACGCTGGTGTGGTTGCAGCTCGACGCACCGCCGCACGACGAAGGGATGTCGGGGCTCGAGTAGTACACGAAGAACCGGCCGTTGCCGGCGTAGTCGGGATGGAACGCCATCGACAGCAGGCCCTTCTCGCCTCCGCTCGTCACCTTCGACGTGATGTCGAGGAACGGGGTCCCGAGCGTGGTGCCGCCGTCGACGATCTCGATCCGGCCTGCCTTCTCGACGACGAACAGCCTGTCGTCGCCCGGCGGCGAAGTCACGTGCACGGGGCTGGAGAAACCGCTGGCGACGACTGCGAGCGTCGGGGTCACCGCAGGAGGCGGCACGATCGGTGCCAGCCCTTCCGCACGCTGGATGAAGGCGGCCATCTGTCCCCTGGTCACGTTGTCGGCGGGACAGTACCGGTCGTTCGTCGGAGGGTTGCATCCCTTGGTGACGCCGGCGACGTAGAGCCGGTCGATGTCGCCCTGGAAGATCGAGTTGTCGTCGTCGACGAACCAGTTGCCCGCTCCGGGATCGGTGTATCCATACCCACGAACGAGCATCGCCGCCATCTGGGCTCGGGTGATGAGGTCGTTCGGGCAGAACTCGGTGTTGTCGGGCGGGTTGCAGCCGAAGGTGATGCCGGCGGCGGCGAGCTTGTCGATGTCGTTCTCGAAGATCGAGTCGTCGTCGTCGACGAACCGGTTGCCGCCCCCGTCGTCCACGAGGCCGAGCGCCCGGACCAGGAAGGCCGCCATCTGGCCCCGGGTGACCGGGTCGTCCGGGCAGAAGCGATCGTTGAAGGGCGGGTTGCAGCCCTTGGTGATGCCTTCGGCGGCGATGGCCTCGATGCTTGGCTCGAAGATGTTGCCGTTGTCGTCGGTGAACGTGCCACCGGGCGGAAGCTGGGCGGCCGCGACGGCCGCTCCGGCGATCGTGACGACGACGAGCGCGATGATCGTCATTCGACGGATCCAGACCCTCTCCACGGCGTGGAAGGCTACCGGGGATCGTGCGTTGCGCAACCTGGTGACCGCGGTCCGCTCGTTAGGATCGCCCCGCCATGTCCTCCCCCACCCGTCTCCTCCTCGTGACCAGCAACGGTGCGGGCATGGGGCACATGACGAGGATGCTCTCGGTGGGCCTGGCCGCCGGCGAGCGCGCCGCCACCACGATGATGTCGCTGTCGGTAGCGCTGCCCGTAGTCGCCCGCCACGGAATCGCCGGCGAGTACTGCCCCAGCGTCGAGCGGGGCTGGATGCCGACGACGCTGTGGCACGGGTACCTCCGGGACCGCCTCGTGGCCCTGGCTCGCGAGATCGACGCGGACGTGATCGCGTTCGATGGCGTCGCCCCCTATCCGGGGCTCGGCATGGCACGCCCCATGCTCCCCGACGTCGCCTTCGGCTGGGTGCGGCGCGGTATGTGGCGGCCGGGCGTCAACGCGGTGCAGCTCAAGAAGAGCTCGCTGTTCGACCTCATCGTCGAGCCGGGAGAGATCGCCCACGAGGCCGACCGGGGCGCCACGGCGCCCCGGAGCGACTCCACGCTCGTCCCACCCATCAGCATGCTCGAAGTCGTCGAGCCGCTCCCCCGCTCCGACGCCGCCGCCGCCCTCGGTGTCGACCCGGACCGACCGAGCGTGCTGGTGACCTTGGGCTCCGGGCGGGTCGGCGAGATCGCCTCGCCGGGAGCGGTTGTGATCGAAGCCCTCTTGGAGAGCCCCGAGTGGCAGATCTGTGTGACGAAGCCCGACATCGCCGAGAAGACGGTCCCCCTCATCGATCGCAACCGGGTCGTCGAACTGCGCGGCGTATACCCGCTCGTGCGCTACCTGCGAGCGTTCGATGCGGTGGTGAGCGCCGCTGGATACAACGCCGTCCACGAGTTCATCCCTGCTGCGCTGCCGACACTCTTGGTGCCCAACCCGGCGACGCGGACCGACGATCAGGTCGGTCGCGCCGCCTGGTTGGGCCAGGCCGGCCTCGCCCTGACGGCACGGCCCTCCGAGGCCGAGGATCTCGGAGCGGCGGCCCGCCGGCTGACGGACGAGGCGGTGCGGCGTGACCTCGCCGCGGCGTGTCTGGCCTTGCCCGATCGGCAGCGGCTCGGAGGCGGCGCCGCCACGGCCGAACTCCTGGTGGCGCTCGGCGCGGACTACATCCCGCGCCCTCCGACGCTGGTGGAGCGCTACCGGCGGATGGCCCGTAGCGGCCGGGAGAAGCTCAAAGACGTCCTCGGCCCGCGGGGCGTCGAGATCGCACGCCGGATCCTGCGCAGACCGGCCCCCACCGACGTCACCGACCGACTCGACGTGCGGGTGGTGACTCGCCCCCACGAGGC
>JBFINP010000121.1:0-5439 GCA_041611095.1 Acidimicrobiia bacterium
CACGCCGCCCACACCGGCCGTCCGGCGGGTCATGGTGGCGACGGACCGCTCCGAGACCGCCGACCGCGCCACCCGCTGGGCTGCGACCCTCGCCGAACTGTACGGCGCCGAGCTCCTGCTCGTCGAAGTGCTCACAGACGGGACATCCGAGGCCGAGCGGCAGGGAGTGGCTGAGGAGCAGCTCGCCGCCTTCGCCGCCAACCTCGCCGGGGAGCGAGGCCGCGCACGAGTGGTGGTCGACGACGATCCGAGTGGCGCCTTGCTCCGCGTCGCCGCCGAGGCCGAGGTCGACACGCTCGTCGTTGGCAACGTCGGGATGAGCGGACGCAAGCAGTTCCTGCTCGGCAACATCCCCAACCGGATATCCCACAACGCTCGCTGCAACGTCATCATCGTCAACACGACCGGCGAGGATGGCGATGAACCCGGCCCGGATTGGGGCGTCATTCACGACAAGCCCAGCAGCGACACCGAGCCCCGGCTCCTCGCTCGCTCCACCTACATCGGCAAGGTGATGGCGCGCCAGGGCGTGGAGGAGATCTTTGCCCGGCGGGACGGCGCCGGCTCCGGCCGCACAGAAGCCGAGCGGCTCCGCAAGGCCTTGGAGGATTTGGGGCCAACCTTCGCCAAGCTCGGACAGATCTTGTCCACTCGACCCGATCTCCTCCCGCCCGTGTACATCGAGGAGCTCGCCAAGCTCCAAGACGACGTCACCCCGCTCAGCGAATCCGAGGTCGTCGAGGTCATGGAACAGGAGCTGGGTGTGCCGTGGGAGGACGTGTTCGAGAGCATCGACCCCGAACCCCTGGCCGCCGGCACCATCGCCCAGGTCCATCGCGCCACCCTCGAAGACGGCAGCCGGGTCGTGGTCAAGGTGCAACGGCCCACCGCACGGACCGAGATCACCGACGACCTCGCCTTGCTCGGCCTCTTCGCCGACCGCACCAAGAACCGACCGCTCTTCCGCCAGATCGTCGACGTCCCCGCCGTCTTCGAGCACCTGTCGGAGTCCCTCAAACGTGAGCTCGACTTCCGTATCGAGGCCGCCAACATCCGCCGCATGCGGGCACTCCTCGAGCCGTACCCGCGCCTGGGCGTGCCGAGGGTGCATGACGGGCTGTCGACGAGCCGCATGCTGGTGATGGAGGAGATCCAGGGCATGCCCGTGCGGGAGGCACCGGAGGGGATCGCCCGCAAGGAGGCCGCCCGCCAGCTCCTCGAGTCGTACTACCGCCAGATCCTCACCGAGGGCTTCTTCCACGCCGACCCCCACCCCGGCAACCTCATGTGGTGGAACGACCGCATCTTCTTCCTCGACTTCGGCATGGTCGGCGAGATCGGTCAGGACCTGCGGGAGAGCATGATGCTGCTGCTGATGTCCTTCTGGCAGGAGGACGTCGGCTTCCTGACCGACGTGACGCTGATGCTCGCCGGGGACGGCACCCGTACCGACCTCGACGTCGACGCCTTCCGCAACGCGCTCGGCGAACTGCTCGCCAAGTACCGCAACGTCTCACTTGCCGAGATCCAGCTCGGCCCGATCCTCCAGGAGATGACCGAGATCGCCATTCGGTACGAGGTTCCGTTGCCCGCGTCACTCACCCTGACCGCCAAGGCATTGGCCCAGATGCAGCTGACGGCGGCCGAGCTCGACCCCGACCTCGACCCCTTCGACGTCGCGGGCAGCTTCCTCATCCGCTCGATGACGGGCCACCTCCGAGAGCGCCTCGACCCGAAACGGATGTTCTACGAGGCCCAGAAGCTGCGGGTGCGCATCACCCGACTGATCGAGGCCTTCGAGCGGCTCAGCGGCGCCAAGCCGGGGCCGAAGCTCCAGGTCAACTTCCGTGCCGAGCAGCTCGAGCACGTGCTCCGGCAGACGGGACGGCGATTGTCTTTGGGTGCGACTGCCAGCGCTGCGCTCCTCGCCGCCGCCAGGCTCGCAGGGGCCGGACACAGCTCTCGCAGGATGCCGGTGGGGTTGGGGGCGCTGGGCAGCGCACTGGCCATCCGCCTGTTCCTCGACGTGCTGCGTAGCGAGCACGCGACGCACGACCATGGCCCTCATCGATGAGGTCGACGGGAACCCGGCGAGCACCTCCGGACGTCGGAAGGTCATGAAACGAACGCTGCCTCTGCTCATCGCGCTCGTCGTCGCTCTCGCCGCCTGCGGTGGAGGGGCTGCCACCGGCGGGCCCGACACCACAGACATCCCCGACACGACGACCTCGACCCCGCCGACGACGGCCGGCCCCGACACGACCATGCCACCCGACGCCGGCCCCGATGACGTCGTCCTGCGGGTGACGCTCGAGGGCGGCTTCGTCCCGATCGAGTTCGCCTACAACACGCTCCCCCGCTACACCCTTCTCGCCGACGGCCGGCTGCTGTTCGAAGGTCCGGTGCCCGCCATCTTTCCCGGCCCGCTGCTCCCCGCCGTCCAGGTTGCCGAGTTGGCGGAGGGCGACATCGCCCGCATCCTCGACCTGGTGGCAGCCGCCGACCTGCCCGGCATCCGGGACGAGACCAACACGGAGTACGCCGACACCGTCGCCGACGCCCCCAACACGGTCGTCACCTACTTTGACGAGAACGGCGCCCATCGGTTCAGCGTCTACGCTCTCGGCTTCGGGCTCGAGGAGCTCGAGGATCCGCGAGTGCCGGCTCTGCAGCGCCTCGTCGACACGCTCGACACGATGGCCTTCGGCGATGCGCCGATCACCGACTGGGAGGCGTCGAGCCTCCAGGTCATTGCCACGGAAGCCGGCGAAGCCCCCAACGACCCGGCCGCAACGGTCGTCCCGTGGCCGCTCGATGCCCCGATCAACGACTTGGGCACCGAGGTCATGTCCGGACTGCGCTGCATCGTCGTCGAGGGTGACGACCTTGCGGCCGCGGGGCCCGTCTTCGAGAACGCCAACCAGCTGACCTTCTTCGACGACGGCACGACCACGTACCGGCTGACCGTCCGGCCGCTCCTCCCGGGCGACACCGCCTGCCCATCGAGGTGAGCGGCACCCACCGACCTGATCGCATCGGAGCTGCGTCGTAGGCTTCGCCACAATGGCGACACGCATCGTGATGGCCGAGGACAGCTTCATCGTCCGTGAGGGGCTGCGGATGGTGCTCGACGAGGCCGGGCTCGAGGTCGTGGCGGCAGCAGAGGACTACGACGAGCTCATGACCGCCGTCGAGACGCATCACCCCGATGCGGTGATCACCGACATCCGCATGCCGCCCACCCGAACCGACGAAGGCGTGCGCGCCGCCATCGAGATCCGCCGCCGCTGGCCCGAGGTCGGGGTCGTTGTACTGAGCCAGTACGTCGACCCCGGATATGTCCTGACCCTGTTCGAGGAGGGTACGACCGGACTCGCCTACTTGCTCAAAGAGAGGGTGGGCGACGTCGATGAGCTGATCGCTGCGATCGATCAGGTGACGAGCGCCGGATCCGTGATCGATCCCCGGGTAGTCGAAGTGTTGGTGACGGCACGCGCCAGCGCTAAGGCAAGCAAGCTCGACCGGCTCACCCCCCGGGAACGCGAGGTGCTCGAGCACGTGGCCGAAGGCAAGACGAACGCCGCAATCGCCCGTGACCTGTTCCTTTCGGAACGTGCCGTCGAGAAGCACATCAACTCGATCTTCACCAAGCTCGATCTCAGCTTCGCCGAGGACGTCAACAAACGGGTGCGCGCCGTCGTGGTCTGGTTGGCGGATCGATGACGGTGGGGAAAACCACACCGCACGGGCGTCACCAGCAGGCTTGTCGAAGGGCTGGTGCCGGTGGACGATGAGAGGATGCGAGTGACGACCGACACGATCCGAGTGGTGCTCGTGGACGACCAGGAGTCGTTCCGCTCCGCGGCGCGGCTCGTCATCGCCATGGCCGACGGTTTCGAGCTCGTCGGTGAGGCGGCGTCAGGCGAGGAAGGTCTCGACCTCGCGGCGGCGCTGACCCCCGACCTCGTGCTGATGGACATCAACCTCCCGGGAATCGACGGCCTCGAGGCCACCCGGCGTATCGCCGCCACCCGCGCACCAACGAAGGTGATCGTGATCTCCACGTACGAAGCCGCAGAGTACGAGGCGCGTTCCGTAGCCGCGGGTGCAGCCGGCTTCTTGTCGAAGGCAGATTTCGGGCCCGACGTCCTCCGCGACCTCTGGGACCGCGTGAACGGGAGTTGATACCGTTCAGCCCGACTGACTCACGAGCAGCTGGTCGACGGTTGGCGGACGCTCGTCCATGTCGAGGGGGATTCGAACCGTCAGGATGGCTCCGCCACCGGGCTGTGGAACGAGGGCCATTTCGCCGTCCAGCGCCTCCACTCGATCGCGGACGTTGGTCAGACCGAGCCCCTCGCTCTCAACGCCCGGGGTCAGGCCCATGCCGTCATCGGCCACTTCGAGCTCCAGAGCGTCGCTCGACGCCCGGAGCATGACCCAGATGCGAGACGCCGCACCGTGCTTCACCGCGTTGCCCATCGCCTCGATCGCAGCGAAGTACACCGCCGACTCGACATCCTTGGAGTAGCGCGTCATATCGGTCCCGCTGCGCAGCTCCACCGGGACCGCCGACAGGGCCGCGTGGGCCCGAATGGCCGCCGGCAGGGCTTCGGACTCCAGCAGAGGTGGGTAGATGCCCTTCGCCAGGGTCCGGATCTCGTCGACGGCGAGCTGCGCCTCACCGGCGAGCTCACGGAGAGCGATGGCGAGCTCCGGCGCTCCCTGTTTCTTCGCAACGTGCTCCGCGAGTCCAATCTTGAGCTTGAGCGCTACGACCTGTTGTTGGGCGCCATCGTGGAGGTCCCGCTCCAGGCGTCTGCGCTCCTCGTCCTGAAGCTCGACGAGCCGGCGTCGGGAACGCTGCAGCTCCTTGGCTCGGGCCGCCAGCGAGGCATTGAGCCGCTGATTACCGAGGATCAATCCCGCAGAGCCGGCGAGGTCGCGAAGGAGACGCTGCTCCAGAGGCGTGACCGGGTTACCCCTGCCCTTGACCACCTCGAGCATCCCGACGAGCTCACCGTCGTGGTAGACCGGCGTCGTCGCCCCCGTCGGGACGCCTGCAGATGCTGTCTCTGGTGCATCCGGCCAGGCCGCCCCGGGTATGAGATCCCCAGCGCCATCGGCCAGCCAGACAGTCGATTGGTCGGCACCGGTTCCTTCCGCCATCAGCTGGGCCATCCTCACCAGCACGCCTTCGGCAGGCTCGGCACCGGCGAGGCGCCGAGTGAGATCGGACAGCACCTCGTAGGGCGTGGCCCTTCTCCCGTACACGATCCGGTTGGCCCACCGCTGCGCGTTCCTCCGCACCGGCTCGAAGGCGACGGCCACCGCGGCTGTAGCGACGATCGAGAGCGCGAGATCCCCGGATGTTGCACCCATCAGACCTCCGAGCACCACGACGATCCCGACGTACGCGCCGCCGATGAACAACGCCAG
>JBFINP010000122.1:0-5375 GCA_041611095.1 Acidimicrobiia bacterium
CCGAGCGACTGTGCTGCTCGAGGAACAGGACGGCCAGCAGGTTCGCCTCCGCACCCTCCACGAAGGAACCGTGCTCGGCGAGATCGGCCTGTACCGCAGGGAGCCGTGTACCGCCACGGTGGTGACGGACACCCGATGCGACGTCCTGCACCTGACACCGGAGGCGTTCGATCACCTCTGCGAAGCCGACCCGGGGGCAGCCGCCGAGCTCCACGCGTTCGTTGCCCGAATCCTGGCGGCGAGGGTCACGCACGCCAATCGCACGATTCGAGCCCTGCACGAGTGAGACGGCTACATCCTCGGCCTCGAGTGATGGTTGTGCCGTCCGTCCGTTTGGTTTCGTCCAGCCTCGGGTAAGTCAGACCCTCCGAGTGCACGATCTGGAGGAGGCAACCATGAAGTCCGGCGCATCGGTCAAAGCGAAGCTGGAAGAGCTGGCAACAGAACGCGCCGACCTCGTGTCGGAGGGTATCGAGCGCACGACGCAGGTGCTTGCGCAAACCGCATCCGACGCCACCACGGCTGCTCGCCATTGGGTGGAGGATGCCGTACAGGTGCCACAGCGGCGCTCGCAGCGCGTCGGCCGGAGCGGATTCGTGCTCTTTGCCGTGGGCGCCGCGATCGTCGCCGCGGTGCTCGCAGTACGCCTGCTGCGGACCCGTCGTGAGCCCGAGGTCGAGTTCACGTCGTCACAGGAGACAAGGGAAGACGATCGGTTGTCGTCGGTCGCCGACCAGCTGAGCGACAGCGCTGCCTCCTGACATCGGGGGCCGCGATCACCCACCCTCGCCCGCGAGCCGTATGACGACTTTGCCGAGGGCGCGGCCCTCGGCGTGGCGGCGAAACGCCTCTGGCACCTTCTCCAGGGGAAAGATGCGGTCGATGACGGGTCGAGCGAGTCCGGCCGTCACAGCGTCGAGCGCCTCTCCGAGTGCCTGCTTACCGGGCTTCACGATGAGCACGCCGAGGCGCTTCGTGCCGGCCGCCGCGATCATTGGCCCGACAAGCCCCGCCTGGATGAGCGAGCTCATCGAGCCGCCCACCATCGCATAGGTACCGCCCCGAGCGAGGGAGCGCCGGTACGAGTTGATCGAGCGATGACCGGCCAGATCGAGGATGAGGTCGTAGCGGGCGCCGCTCTTCGTGAAGCTCTCGCGGGTGTAGTCGATGACATGGTCGGCGCCGAGGGAGCGCATCAACTCGAGCTTGAGTTCGTTGTCTACCGCCGTGACGGCGGCGCCGGCCCGCTTGGCCAGCTGGATTGCGAAGGTGCCTGACCCTCCTCCGCCGCCGTTGATCAGCACTCTGGCGCCAGCCAGGTCCGGCCGTTTCGCCAGCCCCTGCATCGCGATGACGAGCGCCTGGGGTATGGCTGCCGCCTCCTCGAAGGTGAGTTCCTGGGGTTTCAGCACGAGCGGCGCCCTCTCGGCAACGGCGACGTAATCCGCAAGCGCACCGGCGCCGTGATAGAGCGTGTCGGCTACGACTTCGTCGCCGACCTGGAACTCGGTGATCTCTGTGCCGATGGCCTCGATGGTTCCGGCAACGTCCGACCCGAGGATCTGCTGCTTCGGCTTCAGAGGACCGGCCATTCGTGCGTAGAGCGGCTTTCCACGTAGCGTTTCCGAGTCCGATGCGTTGATGGACGTCGCGTGGACACGAATGAGGACCTGATTCTCGGCCAGGACCGGCTCGTCCATGTGGATCAGC
This sequence comes from Acidimicrobiia bacterium, assembly GCA_041611095.1. Classification (GTDB taxonomy): domain Bacteria; phylum Actinomycetota; class Acidimicrobiia; order Spongiisociales; family UBA5794; genus UBA6912. The sequence continues at coordinate 1,711 of JBFINP010000122.1, forward strand.
TCCAGCACCTCTGGTGGGCCGTATCTCTCGTAGACGAACGCCCGCATGAAACCCCTCCGGCATCGCCTGCTGGGTCTCATGCGATTCTCGCACCCGCAGCGACGGGCCGTCGGGCCCTACCGGCCGATCCTCGCATCGCGAGACCATTGAGGGATACGACGGATCGAGGGGAAAGACCATGAAGGCGGTCGTGTATCGCAGGTACGGATCGGCCGACGTGCTCGAACTAGAGGAAATCGAGAAGCCCGCACCCGAGGACGACGAGGTGCTGGTGCGGGTGCGAGCCGCGTCTGTCAATCCATACGACTGGCATTACCTGACCGGCAAGCCGTTCCTCTCACGGATCATCTACGGGTTGCGCAGGCCGCACGGCCATCGACTCGGCGCAGATCTCGCGGGTGAAGTCGAGGCAGTCGGGCAGGCCGTGACTCGCTTCAAGCCGGGCGATGCAGTCTTCGGCGAAGTCAACGGAGAGTCGCCCGGCCATCCCGAGCTCGAACTCGGATCGCTATCGGAGTTCGTATGCGTTTCGGAGGACTGGCTGGCTCTGAAACCGTCCAGTCTCACCTTCGAGGAAGCGGCCGCAGTGCCGCTCGCCGCCACGACGGCGCTCCAAGGGCTCCGTGACTACGGCCAGGTCGAACCGGGCGACGAGGTGCTGATCAACGGTGCATCGGGGGGCGTGGGCACGTTCGCCGTCCAGATCGCCAAAGCAATGGGTGCCCGGGTGACCGGCGTGTGCAGCACCAGAAACGTCGACCTTGTGCGTGCGATCGGCGCCGACGAGGTCATCGACTACACCAAGGACGACTTCACTCGCACCGGGCCGTTTGACCTCATCCTCGACAACGTCGGCAACCGGTCGCCGCTGATGTGTCGGCGCGCCCTCGGCAAATGGGGCATGTACGTGGCGTCGTTCGGGCGCCCGGACAACGAGTGGCTGGGGCCGCTCGCCACGCTATTGGCCCTGCGGGTCTACACCCTCGTCGTGAGTCAGGACCTCGTCATGCTGACCCAACATCGCAACAAGCAGGACATCCAGACGCTTCGCGAGCTCCTCGACATGGGTGCGATCCGGCCGGTGATCGATCGGACGTATCCACTTGCCGAAGCAGCTGCGGCGTTGGAGCACTTGGAGCTGGGACACGCCCGAGGGAAGGTCGTCATCAGCGTCTGAGCTGCGAAAGGAGATTCCATGAAGGCAGCCGTCCACCACGACTACGGTCCGCCCGGAGATGTCTTTGCCGTCGAGGAGGTTGTCCTCCCGGAGCCCGCCGATGACGAGGTGCTCCTGCGTGTCCAAGCCGCCGGTGTCAACTGGGCCGACCGCTCGATGACAATCGGTGTGCCCTACGTCATGAGGCTCGGCTACGGGATACGGCACCCTCGGCGCGGCATCCGGGGAACCGACGTCGCCGGTGTCGTCGCGAGTGTCGGCCCGGGCGTGACCCAACTCCGGCCAGGCGACGAGGTCCTCGGATGGTGCACCGGGGCGCTCGCCGAGTACGCCGCAGTACCCGAAGACCAGCTCGTGCCCAAGCCCGCCGAAATCACATTCGAGCAAGCGGCCGGCATGCCACTCGCCGGCTGCGTTGCTCTCCAGGCGCTGCGCGACGTGGCACACACGAAGCCTGGGGACAAGGTGCTCGTGAACGGGGCCTCGGGCGGGATCGGCAGCTTCGCGATCCAGATCGCCAAGGCGTTTGGCGCCGAGGTCACCGGGGTGTGCAGCACGAAGAACCTCGAGTTCGTCCGATCTCTGGGTGCCGACCACGTGATCGACTACACCAAGACCGATTTCACCGAAGGTACCGAGCGCTACGACGTGATCCTCGACATCGCCGACAAACATTCGATCGGCGAACGACGCCGAGTCCTTGGCCGTGGCGGGACCCTCATCCCAAACAGTGGCGAAGGTGGTCCCTGGTTCGGCAGCATCGGTCGAATCCTCAAGGCGTGGGTCATGTCACCGTTCGTGCCCGGGCGCCTCCGGCCGTTCCTGTCGCTGGCGAAGAAGGACGATCTCCTCCTGCTCGTCGAGCTGATCGAGGACGGCAAGCTGGCTCCGATCGTCGGTGCGACCTACCCGCTCGATGCGGCCGGTGCGGCTATCGACCACGCCGGATCGGGACACGCGAAGGGCAAGGTCGTCGTCGCGATGTAGACCATGGACGCAAGTCCGGGTCATCCTGTCCGGGTTGTGAGCCGCCACGATGCCGACCTACCTCGGCGACGTGCTCAGGATCTTCGCCGACGACGAGGCACCGGGACAGATGGACGGCCAAGAGGTCAGCCAGGGGATGTAGCTCGCAATCGCGTCGATCATGATGGTGCCGGTCGCAATGGTCGTGCTCTCGCTGGCTCTGCCCTATCCGGCGATCCAATGGGTCAGCATCGCTGTTGCCGTCGTCGCAGTGGTCTTCAGCCTGGTGGGACTGCCGAATCAGTCCTTGTTCGACGATGTGCTGATCGGCATGAGCTTCGTGCTCAATGGACTCGTCGTCTCGCATACCTGGACGTGGGTGTGACGACGGTCGGCCCGCGTGGCGTTTCGGCTAGCGGGACCGTTCCCGCGCCACGGTCTCCCTCACGGCAGCGGCGATCTCCGCAAAGCGTTCGGTCTGATCGCTCGGGTCTCCGTCGGACCACAGCACGAAGCTGTCGAAGCCGTGCGTCAAGACGAGCTCTGCCAGCTCGTCGACCCATCGGCTGGACGGGCCGCGCAGGAAACCTGCGGAGTCGCCGTCGGTGATGACCCCGTTGACGTTGGCGATGCGCCGGATTGCGGCCGGTTCCCGACCGGCATCCCGTGCCGCTTCGTCGATGATCGCCTGCTTGTCGGCCAGGGACTCGAGCGGCGTCGAGGGCAGTGACGGAACCCAACCGTCGGCGGCCCGCCCGGTCAGCTCGAGCGCTCGCGGTCCGCCGACACCGAGCCAGATCCCTATCGGGTGGGCGGGAACCGGCCCTGAGTGGATCCCGTGAAGTCGGTAATGGTCGCCGTCGAAGCGCAGCGAGCGTTCCCCACTCCACAGCAGCCGGATGACCTGGATCGCTTCCTCTAGCGCAGCGAGTGCCTCGCCCGGGGACCGACGGGCCCCGCCGAAGCCGGCGATGGCGTCCCAGAATGCTCCCGCCCCGAGCCCCAGCTCGAACCGGCCGCCGCAGAGGATGTCGATGCTGGCGGCGGTTTTCGCAAGCACCGCGGGAGGCCGTAGCGGGAGACAGACGACATCGGGGAAGAACGTGATGCGCTCGGTCTCGGCGGTGAGCGCCGCGATGAGGGCGAACGTATCGAGGAATCGTCGCTGGTAGGGATGGTCTTGGATCCCAACGAGGTCGAGGCCGAGTCGATCCGCCAGCACCACCTGGGCACGGACGTCGGCGATCGCCTCGGCTGAGGGGATTGCGAAAATCCCGAACTCGAGATCGCGTCCATAGTCGGGCACACTTCGACCCTACCCAAGCCGGTGATCGATGAAGTCACCGCAGCGCAGCAAGAGCCACCCTCACGGAGGCGACGTCGGCGCCCGTGATGAGACTGAGGCTCGCCGCATGCTCTGCCATGGCGAACGAATCTGCGGCGAGGACGATCGGGGTTGCATCGTTCCAGGTGTCGATGATCGCCTCGACGCGGCCGTCCCCCGGATCGAGACGGGCCTCCC
>JBFINP010000123.1:0-5312 GCA_041611095.1 Acidimicrobiia bacterium
CGTCAAGCACGATCTGCAGCGATACCTCCAGGTGGGGCGGGATGCCATGCTCTGGAAGATGGACGGGCTGTCGGAATACGACATCCGCCGACCGCTGGTGCCGACGGGCACCAACCTGCTGGGGCTGGTCAAGCACCTCGCCAGCGTCGAGCTCGGGTACTTCGGGAACGCCTTCGATCGCACCCACGGTGAAGCGCTGCCCTGGCACGACGGGGACGCCGAGCCGAACGCGGACATGTGGGCCACGGCCGATGAATCGAAGGAGTCGATCGTGGCGCTCTACCACCGTGCCTGGGCGCATGCCGACGCCACGATCGATGCGCTCTCACTCGACGACGTCGGCAGCGTTCCTTGGTGGCCGGAGGAACGGCGCACGGTCACGTTGCACCGGGTGCTCGTCCACGTGATCGCCGAGACCCATCGCCACGCCGGGCACGCCGACATGATCCGCGAGCTGATCGACGGTGAGGCCGGTTTGCGTGCCGACAACGACAACATGCCGCCTGGCAATGCCCAGTGGTGGCAGCAGTACCGGGAGCGGCTCGAGGAGACCGCACGACGGTTCCGGGAGGGCTGAGCCCGGTCCCGGGTGGAGGTTTGACGGCAACTGGACCTGTGTGCCCGTGTTCAGCTGTGCGGCTCGAGCAGGAACCCGAGCTCCTCTCGGGCTTCGCCGGTACCGAAGCAGGTGATGACGTCTCCGATGCGCAGGCTCGTGTTGCCGTGCGGAATGAGCACCGATGATCCTCGCCGAACCGAGACGACCACGAGATCATCGGGCCAGGCCGCGTCCTGGATCTGCGAACCGACGAGGGGTGTGAGCGTGAGCAGCTCGGCCTCGAAGAACGTGGCTCCGGGATGGGTTCGCAGCCGGAGACGTTCTCGATACATGTGCCGTCCCGTCGTGGTGCCGAGCGCGTGGTGGTACGCCTTGACGACGGACTCGCGCCGGAACATCCCGATCAACTTGCCGGGCTCGTGCTCGTCGACGACGGGCAGCCTTCCGATCCCCAGTGAGGCCATCTGGGCGAGGGCGGCCGATACGGGCACGTCGGCCGTGATCGTGATCGGCCTTGGCGTCATCTCGTCACGCACGGTGCGTGAGTGGTGGGAGGCCCGGTCCAGGTCTGTCGTGCTGATGACGCCGACCAGCCTCCCGGCGTCCATCACCGGCAATCCGTGGTGCTTCGTGGTGGCGAGCACTGCCTCGCATTCCTCGAGCGACTGGTCGGGAGTCGCCACGACATCGACCTCGCTCATGACCTCCCTCACCAGAACCGTGTCGAGCAGGTCGATGTCCTCCGCCTCGGGGAGCCGGATACCCTTCTTCGCCAGCGACATCGTGTATGCGGATTCGGGGTGCACCCGGTCACCCACGAACGTCGCCAATGCTGCGGCCAGCATCAGCGGCAGAACGAGCCCGTAGTCACCTGTCAGCTCGAACACGAGGATCACGGCGGTCAGCGGCGCCCGAGCCGTCGCAGCTAGCGCCGCGGCCATACCGACGAGGGCGTACGCTCCCGGGTCGATGTCCGACAGCCCCCAGATTGGATCGATGAGGATCGCAAACCCGGCGCCGGCGGCACCACCGATCACGAGCGACGGCATGAACGTGCCGACCGAGCCCCCGCCTTGTTTGGTGACCGCGGCCGTGACGGACTTCAGGGCTGCCACGACGAACAGGCCTGCCCACGTGAAGCCGGCTGCATCTTCGAGGGCGAGAACCTCCGAGAGGAACTGCTGACCTGTCCCCAACGTTTCCGGATAGGCCACACCGACGAGTCCGACGAGGGCCCCTGCCGCTATCGGTAGCACCCAGCGGGGCATTCGCTTCGGGGTGCGCAGGTCCGATGTGACGTCCAGCACGCGGAGGAAGAGCAAGCCGAACAGCATGGCGATCACGGCCAAACCCGTGTAGAGGACGAGCTGGCGAGGGTCGGCGAGGATGTGACGTGGGGAGCGAAGGAACAGCTCCTCACCTACGAGCGCTTGGGTGGTCACGGCGGCCGCAACCGATGTCACCACGACCGAGCTGACGTGCCGGACTGCGAACGAGCTGAGAATCACCTCGAGGGCGAACATCATCCCGGCGATGGGGGCGTTGAAGCTCGCCCCGATCCCGGCACCGGCACCTGCGGCGACGAAGCTCTTGATCTGATCGAAGCCGAACCGGCTGTACCTGCCCAGGGACGAGCCGATCGCACCGCCGATGAGGACGATCGGACCCTCGCGTCCGCCCGAGCCGCCGGAGCCGAGGGAAGTCGCAGTCGCCGCGATCTTGGCCGGTGCCAGCCGAGTCGGGATATAGCCGCCCTCGAGGTTGACGCCCACCATCGTCTCGGTGACGCCACCCCCCGCAACGCCCGGGCCGAAACGGCGGTCCAGAAGCCACGAGGCGAGCAGCCCGAGCGGCACCGAGATCGCAAAGATCCAGCGCCCGACACCGACGATCTCGTCGGATCGCTCGAAGACCTGCCGGACGATGTCGATGCCCCACACGAGGAGCGACGCTCCAATGCCGACGAGGAGCCCGAGGACCAATGACGCAGCGAGGAAGTATGCGTTTCCTCGACTGCGGAGCGCGTGGCGGGTGCGGTCGACGAGACCCGACATCACTGCGCACTGTACGCTGCGCCGACGATGCGCCGACGCGCTCGATTTCGCGGGGCGTCCGGCCGAGCGCTCTGGCCCTGCCCGGCTCACGCCTCGAGGGCGCTCGGGTCCGCCGGTACATCGACCGCGTGTTCGCGTAGAGCGTCGAGGGGCACGACCTCGAGTGCCTGCTCGTGGGTCGAGGCGAGCACGACCGGGGCGGCGACCCCCTCGTGATGGGCCCGCAGCCAGTTCGCAGCGGTCACGCACCAACGGTCGCCGGGGACGAGCCCGGGGAACCGGTACTGCGGCATCGGCGCTGTGAGGTCGTTCCCGATGCTGCGCTGGTGATCGAGGAACTCGCGGGTGACCACGGCGCAGATGGTGTGGCTGCCCAGATCCTCGGGCCCCGAGGTGCACGACCCGTCCCGGTAGAACCCGGTCACGGGATCCACCCCGCAGGGCTCCAGCACGCCACCCAGAACATTCCGAGCGTCCATCCGGGCAGTATGCCCTAATCGCCCTCGGCAGGCCGCGGACGACACGACGAATGGCTCCCCCGAAGGGGGAGTGTGAGGGGAGACGCTCCGCGTTCCCCCTCACTCGGGATCGCAGCGACCTGTGCGGTGCGATCCGAAGACGACGCAGCCGACGGCCGACGAATCAAATCGCCCGAGGCCTGCCGAGGGCGAATCTGTAGCCTGCCCGCCCGTGGGTGAGCTCGGGGCCATCTTCCTCGACATCCTGACGCCGGTGTTCCTCCTGGTGGCGCTCGGGTTTGCATTTGCGCGCCGGCTGTCCGTTGATCCGCAACCTCTCGCCCGCACCGCCTACTTCCTCCTGGCACCGGCGTTCATCTTCGAAGTGCTGGCGACTTCCACCCTCGGCGGGGCCACCGTGATCCGCATGGTGACCGTGCTGTTGATCACGACGACGTTGCTTGCGGTTCTCGGCTGGATCACCGGGCGCACGCTGGGGCGTACGCCGCGAGTGACGGCGGCCCTCGTCCTCGTCGCGGTCTACGGGAACGTGGGGAACTTCGGCCTTCCGATCGTGGCGTTCGAGTTCGGGGAGGGCGCACTCGATCTCGCCGGTGTGGCCTTTCTCACGGTCAACGTCGCCGCCTTCCTCATCGGCGTGACCGCTGCGACGTGGCATCGCGTCCACCCGCTGCGTGCGTTGTGGACTGCGCTGACCACACCTGCGGTCGTTGTCGTACCGCTCGCCGTGATCGTCAACGCCACGGACGCCGACCTTCCGTTGTTCGTGGACCGTGCGGTCGCGCTGCTCGCCGACGCCATGATCCCCGTGATGCTGCTCACCCTGGGAGCGCAGCTCGCCGGCATGAAGAAGCCCAGCATCGGAATCGACGTGGTGGCGGGAGCCTCACTGCGATTGCTGGTTGCCCCAGCCGTGGCCGCCGTCGGCGCCATGGCCGTCGGCCTCACCGGAACACCGGCAGGCGTCACGGTCGTCCAATCGGCAATGCCGGCCGCGGTTTTCACCGCGCTGATCGCCATCGAGCACGACCTTGAGCCGGATCTCGTTACGACGATCGTGCTCACCTCGACCGTGGCGAGCGCCCTGACCCTCGCCGTCGTCCTCGCGCTGGTGTGACCATGCTGCCCGATCCGGCCGATCCGGATATCCTCGCCGCCATGCAGACCGCCGATCGTTGGGCCGGGTTCGGCCAGACCGTCTTCACCGAGATCACCGAGCTGGCCCGCACCCATGGTGCGATCAACCTTGGGCAGGGCTTCCCGGATTTCGACGGTCCCGCCTTCGTGACCGGAGCCGCCGCCGCAGCCCTGGCGAACGGCGACAACCAGTACGCCCGCATGTTCGGCGTCCCGGCCCTCAACCGAGCAATCGCCTCCCGGTTCACGCACTACACCGGCATCGCCGTCGATCCGGACGCAAACGTCACGGTGACGTCGGGCTGCACCGAGGCGCTGGCGGCGAGCTTCCTCGGGCTGGTGAACCCAGGTGACGAGGTGGTCTTGATCGAGCCGTACTACGACTCATACCCCGCCTGCGTGGCCCTCGCCGGAGCCACGGCGCGCTACGTCACGTTGCGGCCGCCCGACTTCCGTCTCGACCCCGCCGAGCTTGCCGCCGCAATCGGTCCCCGCACCCGGGTGATCGTCGTGAACACGCCGCACAATCCCTCGGGCCGAGTCTTCGACGACGCCGAGCTCGGAGCGATCGCCGAAACCGCCATCGAACACGATGCACTGGTGGTCGCCGACGAGGTGTACGAGCGCATGGTGTACGACGGCGTGCACCGGTCGATCGCCACGCTGCCTGGGATGTGGGAGCGCACGGTCACGCTCTCCTCACTCGGCAAGTCGTTCTCGGTGACCGGGTGGAAGGTGGGATGGGCGGTGGCGCCGGAGCCGCTCACCGCCGGCGTCCGCTCCGCACACCAGTTCCTCACGTTCGCCACGGCCACCCCGCTGCAGCATGGAGCAGCGGCTGCGCTCGCCGCCCCGGACGACTACTACGTGGAGCTGCTCAACTCGTACCGGCGCAAGCGGGACCTGCTGGCCGAGGGCCTCGATGCCGTCGGGTTCGACGTTTTTGTGCCGCAGGGCACCTACTTCATCCTCGCCGACCACCGCCCGTTCGGCTTTGCCGACGATGTCGCCTTCGCCCGGCACCTGACAACCGAGGTCGGGGTGGCTGCGATCCCGCCCAGCGCCTTCTACCACGACCCTTCC
>JBFINP010000124.1:0-5183 GCA_041611095.1 Acidimicrobiia bacterium
GCATGCCGTTGCTGGATGAGCTTCGCAAGCTGCTCGGCGACAAGCGCGTCAAGTCGACGCCTCTCGAGCTTCGGCTGTACGACAAGGACGCAGGCGTGACCAGGGGCGAAGTGCTCGCCGTCGCCTTGCCCGAGACCACCCAGGAAACGGCAGCCTGCCTACGCCTCGCCACGAAGTGGGGGGTACCGGTGGTGCCACGCGGTGCGGGTACCGGTCTGGCCGGAGGCGCCGTCTCCGTCGAACCGGGACTCGTCATCTCACTCATGCGGCTCAACCGCATCTGGTCCGTCGACACCGTGGGCCACACGGCATGGGTGGGCCCCGGGGTGATCAACCTCGATCTCACCCGTCACACGAGTTCGATGGGTCTGCACTACGCCCCCGACCCGAGCTCGCAGTCGGTGTGCACCATCGGCGGCAACGTCGGCACCAATGCCGGGGGCCCGCATTGCCTGGCCGAGGGAACGACCGTTGCCCACATTCTCGGGCTCGAGCTCGTCACGCCGGGGGGCGACGTGGTGATCCTCGGCGGGGCGGCGCCGGACCCGCCCGGCCTCGATCTGCGCGGGGTCGTCGTCGGCTCCGAGGGGACCCTGGGCATCGTGACGAAGGTGCTCGTGAAGCTCATCGAGAATCCGCCGGCGGTCCGCACGTTGCTGATGGCGTATTCCGACGTGTCGGGCGCAGCGCGCACGGTGTCGGAGACCATCGCCGGCGGTATCGTTCCCGCGGCCATGGAGATGATGGACCGCCCGATGGTGCGGGCGGTGGAGAACTTCGTCCAGGCCGGGTATCCCACCGACGCCGCGGCGGTCCTCCTCGCCGAGGTCACCGGCCACCCGTCGGCGGTTGCGGCGGAAGCCGACATCATCGCAGACATCGCCCGCGCGTCCGGGGCCGAGGAAGTTCGGGTCGCTGCAGATGAAGCGGAACGGACCCGGCTCTGGCTTGGGCGCAAGTCGGCGTTCGGGGCCGTGGCGCAGGCGGCGCCGGACTACTACCTCCACGACACCGTGGTCCCACGAACGCGGCTGGTCGACGTGATGACCCAGCTCTACGAGATCTCCGCCCGCCATGAGATCCAGATGCTCAACGTGTTCCACGCCGGTGACGGCAACCTCCACCCCCTGATGGCATTCGACGCCCGGGAGCCCGGTGTGATGGATCGGGTCATGGCTGCCGGCGACGAGATCGTGCGCCTGTCGATCGCCGTCGGGGGGAGCCTCTCCGGAGAGCACGGCATAGGGTTGGAGAAACGCAAGTTCATGACCGAGGTCTTCGACGCGGTGAGCCTCGATGCGCAGGCGCGACTGCGTGAAGCCTTCGATCCCGATGGACTGATGAATCCCGGAAAGATCCTCCCCGCCGGCTCCCGCTGCTTCGACTTCGACTTCCCCCCGATGGCCGAGGCCGTCTGATGGCGCTGGCTGGCGTGGTGGCCGACGCCCTCGGCCCCGACGTGCGCGACGAGCATGCCGATGTTCCGGACGCCCAGCGGGTCATCTCCCCAGGCTCGGTGCAAGAGGCGGCCATGGCTTTGCGCACCGCGTCGGCCAACGGCCTGCGCGTCCTGGTATGGGGCGGCGGGACCCATCAAGGCCTCGGATACCGGGTCGCCCCGGACGTCGTGCTCGTGACCAGCGGTTTGTCCCGCGTGGTCGACTGGCAGCCCGACGACCTCACGATCGTCGTCGAGAGCGGACTCGAGGTGGCGGCACTGGAGGACAAGTTGGCGGAGCGCAACCAGTCCGCCGTACTTCCCGAGACTCCCGGCCGTGCAACGGTGGGCGGGGTCGTCGCCGCCGGGGTCTCCGGATGGCGGCGGCTGCGCTACGGGCCGACCCGCGATCGCATGCTCGAGGTGGTGCTCGTCACCGGCGACGGGAGGGTCGTGACGGGCGGGGGGCGCGTGGTGAAGAACGTCACCGGCTACGACCTGCCGAGGCTCGCCACGGGTTCGCTGGGTGCGCTCGGCTTGATCGGGACGGTGTGTCTGAAGCTCTGGCCGGTCCCGAGCCACGCAGGCACCATCCCCGTGCCTGATGCCGGCGAAGCTCGCCGCATCGCCTTTCGGCCGCTGGCCGTCATCGAGACCAACTCGGGGACCGCCGTGTACGTTGCCGGCACCGAGGCCGAGGTCGCCGGTCAGGCGGCCGACCTCGGTGGCGAGCCGCAACCCGGACTGCACTGGCCCCAGGCGCTCGATGCCGCATGGCTGCTGTCGTTGCGCGTGCCTGCTGCCAGCACCTCCGAGGCTGTGGCGCGAATTCGGGCAGAGCTGCCTGGTGCGGAGTTCCAGGCGGCCCACGGTGTCGGCGAGGTACGGATCGGAGTCGACGAGATCTTCGCCGGCCAGATCGGCGACCTCCGGGCGTGGGCGGAGGCTCTCGGCGGCGCCGTCGTCGTCGAACGGCGGCCGGTGGATTCGGACGATGACGTCGACCCATGGGGAGCGCCTCCACCGACGCTCGAGCTGCAGCGCAAGATCAAGCATGCCTTCGACCCCGCCGGCGTCGTGAACCCGGGTCGGTCCCCGGGACGGTTGTGAAGGAGCGGACCCGCTGATGCCGTGGGTCACTCCCTACGCACCGACGCGGGACGAGCTGGATGCATGCGTCACGTGCGGGCTGTGTCTGCCGGTGTGCCCGACATTCCGTCTCACCGGTGACGAGAGCGCATCGCCACGCGGCCGCCTCGCCGCGATGGCCGTCGTTGCCGAAGGGCTGGCACCCGTCGACGGCACGTTCGAGGAGGTCATGGGGCTCTGCCTGCAATGCCGGGCGTGCGAGGTGGTCTGCCCTTCGATGGTGCCCTTTGGTCGTGCGATGGAGGGGGCACGAGCGGAGATCGCAGCACAACGCCGGCGGCCCGTCCGCTCTTCACGGCGTCTCGTCATCGGCCGTGGGCTCGGCTGGCGGCGCGGCCTGCGCGCCGCCACCGTCCTCGCCGCAATGTTCCAGCGGATGCGTCTCGATTCGGTGGTCCCCGTCGTTCGAGACCGGATGCGAGGTCTGCGGAGGTTGCCGCTCCGCAAGCGGAGCGTGGTCGGCACCGTCGCCATGCCGGACCGGCCACCCCTTGGCCGGGTGGCGCTCCTCTCCGGATGCGTGATGGATCCGTGGTTTGGTGCGGTGCACCGTGCCGCGATCGAGCTGCTGCGAAGAGGCGGATATATCGTGGAGGTGCCGGCCGCGCAGACGTGCTGTGGGGCGCTGGCCGCCCACGACGGTGCCGCCGACGAGGCGGCGTCGCTCGCCGCCCGCAACGTCGCCGCGTTCGAGGGCTACGACCTCGTGGTGGCCGACGCCGCCGGCTGCTCGGCACACCTCAAGGAGCTGGGGCATTGGACCGAACGAGGCGGTGAGGTCGCGACCCGAGTCCGTGACGTGACGGAGCTGGTGGCGGACCTCATCGATGCGGGCAGGCTTCCCGAGCTCACCGGCGACCTCGGTGAGGTCGCCGTCCAAGACCCCTGCCACCTGCGGCATGCGCAGCGCATCGTCCGCGAGCCGCGTCGCATCCTCGAGGCGGCCGGCTACCGACCCGTTGAGATCGATCTCGAAGGCCGGTGCTGTGGGGCCGCCGGGCTGTACGTGATTCTCGAGCCGGCGACGTCCGCCATCCTGGGCCGCGACAAGGCCGAGCAGGTGCGGGCATCCGGCCCCTCGGTCGTGGCGTCGGCAAACCCGGGCTGCGAGATGCAGCTTCGCTCGTACCTCGGCCCTCGTTTCCGCATCGCGCACCCGGTGGAGCTGTACTGGGAAGCGCTTCGTGGCGCACTGCTCTGAGGTTTCGCTCGAAGCAGGCCTGCGGCTGCTGGCCGCACCCCCCTTCGCATCGCTGCGCTCTGCGATCCCCCCGCTGGGGGATCATTCAAACGGCGCCCGCCGCACCCGCCTCGCATGGGGCTCATTCAGAGTGGCTTGGCGAAGATGGTGAGGCCGCCGGTGTCGAAGCCGGCGGTCTCGAGGGCTTTGTCGACCCAGTCCAGGGCGGGCAGTTTCAGTCCGATCGTCTCCGCGTCGAGCTCCGCAGCGAGATCCAGGGTCGCTCGCAGCAATTCATCCACCTCCTCGGGACCCGTCTCCGCCCAACCCACCTCGAGGTGACGCTCGTCGAGGGCCGCAAGTGTCCAGCCGGCCGGTGACGTCCACAGGGCGGCGGCCCTGGCTCCTCGCACGAGGTCGTCCATCGTGAGGCGCCTCCATGTCCAGCCGAGCGCAAACAGGCCACGGCTCGCCCGCCCCAGCTCGCCAGCCGACCAGGCCATGAACGCCGGAGCGGCTTCGGCGGACGGGGCGGCGACGAGACGGTCCTGGGGTGGGCGCCGCCGGCCGCCGTTGCCCGAGACCAGCACCTGCGGTCCATCCACCGCACGGCGGGCCGTCACCCAATCTCCGATGCGGCGCATGTCGAGCTTCTCGACCTGCGCCTGGGCCGGGGTGTTCCAGTCCTCGATGGCCAGTCGGGCGACCTGGCCCCCACGGCGGCGAGCCCAGTCTTCCATCTCGGCATCGAGGGCGGAGGCGATCCCGAGCCGCCGCCAGTCTGGGTGTACCCGTGCACCCTGGAGCCACAGCTCGGTTGGTGACAGCATCGTCCCTCGCGCCATGGCGATTGCCCGATCGGACTCATCCGTGGCCACGACCAGGATTCCGTTGGGGTCGGTCAGCCAGCGGTCGAAGGCATCCGCGACGTAGTCACCCCACTCGAAGGTGCTCTCGGTGAACGAGGCGATCTGTGGCTTGTCCTCGGGCCGCGCCCTGCGGATGCGGATATCCATCTCACGAGGATAGGAGCGGCCGGTGCTCCGCTTCCGAGCTTCAGTCGCTCGTCAGCTCACCTACCCAGACCCGTGGGCCGCCTTCGGCGCCGGTCTCCTGCCAGCCGGTCACCAGGATGCGATCCGTCCCCAGCACGGCGAGGTTGGGGTAGAACCCGACGCCGAACTCGTCGGCGTCGATCCGGGTCCAGGATTTGCCATCCCGGGAGAGGAACATCGCCCAGGTGATGGCCTCGGGCCCGAACTCCCGGCCTTCTTCGAACGAGCGGTAGACGATCTCCCAAGCGTCGTCGATCTGTCGCTGGTCGAGGGTGACGACCGTCTCGCCCGTCTCCGGATCGGCGAGCACCACCCCACCTTCCTCGCCGATCTGGATCTCGTTGCCGAAGAGCTCGAGCAC
>JBFINP010000125.1:0-5170 GCA_041611095.1 Acidimicrobiia bacterium
CCGGCCCCACCGTCGTACACCGCCGCCGGCGACAGTGCGCTGTCCGGGAAGTCGAGCACGTACTCGTAGCCGGCGTCCGAGAAGTCGGCGGCGAACTCCCGCAGCGTGCAATTGGACGTGCAGTCGATGTCCCACATGACCCTGTCCACCCACGCGTAGCTGTTGAGGATCCACGTCATGCCGCGTGAGTTGATCGTGGCGGTTATCGGCCCGATCTCGGAGGCCGCAGCGGTGGAGAAGTCGTACCACAGCCATGTGTCCAGGCCCGTGAGGCCCTTGATGGACGGGTTCAGGTTCACCTGGGTGGTCGGCACCGCCTCGACGACCTCGTCGAATGCGGTGACGGGGTCGTAGATCTCGACGCACTCGAAGTTGATCTCGCCGGAGACGAGGGTGCCGGGGGCCGGGAACTCCACCCATGCCGATCCATACCAGTACTGCCAGCCCTGGTAGCTCTCGAACCAGACGTAGCGGTAGCTCGCCGAAGCCAGCAGCACCTCGCCGATGGCGCAGGTCGTCTCACCCTCCGAGGTGATGATGATCAGTCCACCGAAGTCGTCGTCCACCCATTCGACGACCGAGGCGCTGGCCGCAAGCCATCCATCCTCGTGAAGGAAGGTGCAGGTCCTTGTTTCGCTTGGCGTGTAGGTGGTTCGTCCTTCCGAGATGAGCCACGCGTTCAGAACGTCCGTCGACGCAGGTCCTACTTCGGTGTGGAAGAGCTTCCAGAACGTGATTTCGGGATCTACGTCGGGTGGACGGACGACCCAGGGCTCGGCGGCGTTGTAGTCGTCAATCGCCTGGTGAATCTGCAGGCACGGCGTGCTCGAGATCTCACCCGCTTCGCTCGACCCACCGTCCACCATCAGGTGGGCGTACATGCGGTAGGGGTCGAAGCCGGCTCCGCCCTCGGCCTGTGCAAATGCACTCCCGGTCGGCGAGAGTGCGGCCGTGACGAGGGCGAGGATGGCCAGGCCGAAAGCGAGGCGCGTGTTACGGGACATAGTCGAACTCACTCGCGAAGACCTTCCATCCCGTGGGGGTCGGGCTGACGATCGCAAGAGATCTTGTAGGCCCCCAGGCCGGCAGTACCTCGATCACCTCTCCGGTGTCGACGTCGATCCGAGGCTGTTCCCCAGCGCCCGACTCGTAGGTGATCGTCGCTGAACCGGCAGGCACTGCGTTGATCAGGTCGTCGGGGAGGCCGGATTCGGAGAGCGCGATGACCTGGGCATTCCGAAAGAAGTAAGTATCCGAGAAGTCGACGTACCGGAACCCGGAGAGCTGCCAGGTGTTGAGGAACCGGCTGGCCTCCCTGTCGTACGGGCTGTCCGGGTAGACGTACATCGGCACCCAATCGGCGCTCGGAAGCGTGCTGATCATCCAGTTCTCGAACTTCCACAACTCCTCGAGCGCTACTACGGGATCGGGGTTCGAAACATCTGGAATGTAGGGCTGGACGTCCTCCTCAACACCACCCGTCCGTTTCAGGATCTCCAACAACTCCACGACCTGCGCATGCATGGCGGCGGCGTCGCCCACCTCGTCGTTCGATGTCGTGGTCGTTGGGGCGAGCGTGGTCGTGGTGGTGGTGGTGGTCGTCGTCGTTGTGGTGGTCGTCGGAGCGGCCGTCGTCGGCGTGGTGGTGGGTGCGACCGTGGTGGGGACGGCGTCGGCGTCGGAGCAGGCGGCTGCTATCAGCGCCACCAGGCCGGCGGCAACAGCGATGCTGCGTGTCCGTCCGGATCGCGCTGTCCCCACGGCTTCCCCCTGGTGGCGGTATGGGACGAGACCCTAGTGCACCCCACCACCGCTGGCAAGGAGGTCAAGAAAACGTAAAACAACGCAAGGCAAGGTTGATTGCGTGGGTCAACGATCGCGGTTGCGTTCGTCCCGCCACGCCAGCCAATCGCCCAGCACATCGAGGTTCCACTCCGGCGCCGAGGTCCCGTAGGTGAACTGGGTGAACCCCATATCCACGTAGGCGTCGGCGTCATCGCGCAGGAAGCGCTCGACGTCATCGGGCTCGATCCCGAGACCCCATTCGATGTCGTCCGGGTTGCGACCTTCTACGTCGCACCACCGGCGCAGGGCGGCGATCTTCGGCTCGAGCTGCGATGGGTGATCCGGGAACATCGCATGCCAGCCCGTGGCGTGCCGGGCGACGAGGCGAAGGGTCTTCTTCTCGCCGGTACCGCCGATCAGGATCGGGATGTCGCGGGTGGCGAGCGGGTTCAGCTTTGTCCATCGCTGCTCGATGAGCGGCAACGCGGCGGCGAGGTCGTCGAGCCGAGTGCCCCTGGTACCGAACTCGTAGCCGTACTCGTGGTAGTCACGCTCGAACCAACCCGAGCCGATGCCGAGGATCAGACGCCCGTCCGAGATGTGATCGACCGTTCGGGCCATGTCGGCGAGGAGCTGCGGGTTGCGGTAGGAGTTGCAGGTGACGAGCGCACCGATCTCGATGCGGTCCGTCTGCTCCGCCCACGCCCCGAGCATCGTCCAGCACTCGAAGTGGGCGCCGTCGGGGTCGCCGTAGAGGGGGTAGAAGTGATCCCAGTTGTAGGCGATGTCTGCGCCCATCTCCTCGGCGGTGGCGAGTGCCGCTCGGAGGGTGGGATGGTCGCCGTGTTGGGGATGGAACTGAACGGCGATGCGGATCGGTCGCACGGAACCTCCGTGGTCGTCCGGGGTCGGGCGACAAAACATATACGGTGCTTCGGTGCCCGCCGTACGATCCCCTCGAAACGAGGAGAGCGATGGTTCGCACCCGCCGGGCGGTCACGATGATGGTGATGATGATGCTCGCCGCAACGACCTGTGGTGGCGCCGAACCGCCCGCAGCCTCGACCGCCGTGCCCTCCTCGACCACGCTCCGCCCGACGCCTTCGAGCTCACTGCCGACGACTTCGACCACTGGTGCCCGCCCGCTCGAGGGCCGCGTCGTGGTGCTCGATCCGGGCCACAACGGACAGAACTTCGCCCATCCCGAGGAGATCGGGCGTCTCGTCGACATCGGCAACGGGACGAAGGCGTGCAACACGACGGGGACCGAGACGGCAGACGGCTACACGGAGGCGCGCTTCACATGGGAGGTGGCCACCCTGACCCGCCTTGAGCTCGAGGCGCTGGGCGCAATGGTCGTGCTGACCCGCCAGGACAACGACGGGTGGGGCCCGTGCATCACCGAGCGGGCCGCGATCGGCAACGCAGCGAGTGCCGACGCCGTCGTGTCGATCCACGCCGACGGCGGACCCGAAGACGGGCGTGGCTACCACGTGATCCATCCGAAGCCGGTCGCCGGGTTGACCGACGACATCGCCGAGCCTTCGCTCGCCCTGGCGCGGGCGCTGCTCGACGCCTACGCCGCCACCGGAATCCCGCGGTCCGACTACACCGCGGTCGACGGTCTCTCGGCGCGCGATGACCTCGGTGGGCTCAACCTCTCCGATGTGCCGGTCGTGTTCCTCGAGGCCGGCAACATGCGCAATCCCACCGACGCAGCCCTGCTCGTCGACCCGGACTTCCAGGGCCGTATCGCTGCGTCGATCGTCGAGGCCCTCCTCGTGTTCCTCGAAGGCGTCTAGCGCCTCGCGGGAATACCTCGGAGCAGTCCGGGTTGGCGGATTCATGGAAAGCACCATCGCTCAGGCCCTGGCCGCCGGGGGGACCGTGGACATCACAACCATCGGTCGCAAGAGCGGATCGCCCCACCGGCTCGAGATCTACTTCCACAGCTTCGACGGCGATAACTACATCACCGGCCGTCCGGGTTTCCCGCGCGACTGGCTCGCCAACCTGACTACGAACCCGGAGTTCACGATCCACCTCCGCAACCCGGCTACCGACCTTCCGGTCGTCGCCGAAATCGTCACGGACTCCGAGACCCGCAGGGCGATTCTCTACCGGATCCTCACGGAGAGCTGGGGCACCGATCCTGCCAAGGCGAATGGTCAACTCGACCGCTGGGTCGAGGACGCCCCCCTGATCCGGTTCTCGCCCGTCGGGTGAACGTTCGTGCGGTCGGCGTGATCTAACGCCGCTTCGCGACGCGGCCGCCCACCGGAAGCTCGGCGCACGTTTGAAGACAGGCAGACCCTACGGTCGCTATCCCAGATTTCTCCATATAGCCCGTGAGTGCCGAGCTGAGCAATTCACCCGGCTTCTAGCAGGCCGGCGACGGCGGCCTCGTAGATCAGGACCTGGTTGGAATCGAAGCCGGTGACCAGGAGGCGAGAACCGTCGGTGGCCCAGGTCCGCGGTGTGCTCTCGAGACCGGTCGGGCCGAGGGGCACGAGCTCGGCTCCCGCGATGCGCCATGCCACGACCTCCTCACCACGGCGGCCAAAGCCGATGAGGTCATCGTCGACCGGGATCACGAGGCTGATCGGGTCCTCGCCAGTCGCCACAGGCTCCCATATGAGCCCGTCGGACGAGCGGAAGGTCCACCACTCGGCGCCGTCCTCGTCGATCGAGCTTCCCCACACGACGAGCGAGCCGTCGCCGGCCGCAGCGCACCCATCGATCGCTGCGCCCCTGCGAACAGGGTGAGGTAGAGATGCCGCACCCCAGCTTGCGCCCGAGTCCTCCGTCACCGCGGCGTGGACGGTGGCCGTGCTCGGCTCATCACCACCACGGGTCTGGCGGACGGCGAAGGCGACCCAATGCTCCTCGTCGACGACGCACAGCTCGCCGATCTCGTAGAAAGCCTCCTCGTCGTCGATCAGCGGATTCGGGATGATGGTGATCGGCGGCGCAGTGGCGTCGGGCCACACGGCGAGCACGCCGCCGCGGTTCGACCCGACGGGCCCGGCTCCAAAGGCGATGGGGGCGGTGTCGGTGGCCGCCAAACCGGCGATGCCGATCTCTTCGAGCTCGGGCGGCGGGAGTCGGCTCCACTCGACACCGTCGGCCGAACTCACGACGGCGCTGCCTAACCCGTCGGGCGTGAGTGCGACGAAGGCATCCGCCGTCGCCGACACGTGTCGGAGCTCGAGGCCGCTGTCGGCGAGCAGCCACTCGTCGGGTTGCGTGGAGATCCACACAGGATTGGCCACCGAGGCGCTCCTGCCCGTGGCGATGAACGACCTGCCCGCCCTGGCGACTCCCGTGGCCGCCGGGCTGTCGACGCTCGTGAGGCCGACCCTGGTCACGTCCCAGCCGTCCCGGC
>JBFINP010000126.1:0-5162 GCA_041611095.1 Acidimicrobiia bacterium
CTCGGCGTGATCACCAGCTTCCCACTGTGGTTCTTCTTGGGCACCCGGCTGGCGCTCGTGTCCTGGTCGTGGGGGCAGTTCTGGGCACGCTACGTGGCGTGGGCCATCGGTTGGGCAGTCGCCGCGATGCTCGGCCTCGCCGCCATCGCTTCCATCACCGGTTGACGGGCTTGGGTTAGCCTCCCCCGATGGATCTCTACGAGGCGCTCTACACCACCAGGGCCATGCGCCGTGTCGCGCCCGACCCCGTCCCCGAGCACGTGATCACCTCCATGCTCGACGCCGCGGTGCGGGCGCCGTCGGGTTCGAACGCACAGAGCTGGCGATGGCTCGTCGTGCAGGATGCCGGCACGATCGCGGCCATGGCCGACCTCTATCGGGATGCGTGGCGCATCCTCAACGAGACCGTCTACGCCGGTGTCGGCTCGTCGGGTGACCCCCAGATGGAGCGTGTCGTGGGCTCGGCGCAGTGGCTGGCCGACAACTTCCAGCAGGTGCCGCTCGTGGTGTTGCCGTTTCATCGGAACGATCCGACCGGGGCGTCGATCTACCCGGCGGTTTGGAGCCTCATGCTCGCCGCCCGGGGCCACGGCGTCGGCACGACGCTGACAACGGTGCTCGGCATGTTCAAGGGTCGTGAGCTCGCCGAGCTGCTTGGCGTGCCGCCGGACAAGGGTTGGACGAACGCTGCAGCCGTCACCTGCGGATACCCGCTCGGCCGGTGGGGCGTGGCGGCCCGGCGCCCTGCCCACGAGGTGGTCTACCAGGATCGTTGGGGCGAGCCTCCGTCGTGGACCATCCCCGAACCGCTGTGGGGAGGCGGCGTATGAGCACGCGTACCAAGGCCGTTCTCGTCCTGATCCTGGTGGCAGGGTCGACTGGAGTCGGCTGTGCCCGTGTCAGCGAGTCCGCCCAGTCGCTGCGGGAACGGATCGAGGCTATCGACATCGATGCGACCTTGGACGGCCTGCGGGACTGCGACCGGCTGTCGGACGCCTTCGTCGGCCTCGTGAAGACGGCTGCGGACGCCGTCGACGGGCTCGCCGAGCAGTCGGGCGGCCGGCTGCCCGCCGTCGAGATCCGCGAGTTCGTCGACAAGATCGCCGTCAGCCAGTACTTCGACATCGCCGAGCAGATCGGGTGCCTCGAGGTCCGGCAAAAGCTCGACACGCTCGACCGGCTGCGCGGGGTCGAACCCGATACCCCGGCCGGAACCGAGTTCCTCGACGAGATCCTGCGTCAGGTCGAGGCACAACGCTGAGTCCGGCGCCTGCCGGGTGCTCGCAGCCGCTCGGTCGGCCCGCCGCCGCTCAGTCGAAGAGGCTGGGCCGAAACAAGCGATCGTGGATACGGATGGCGAAGCGGTCCGTCATCCCGGCGACGTAGTCGACGACCTGGGTGAGCGTGTCGGCTTCTTCGTGGAGGTATGACGCCGGGATCTCGTAGGGGTGATCGAGGAAGTAGGAAACCAGCGCACGAACGATCTCCTTGGCGCGCCGGCGCTGCGGCTCCATCGCCGGCCGTAGGTACACCCGCTGGAACATGAAGGTGCGCAACTCGTGCATCACCTCGAGGAGGGGCGGCTCCATCGCGATCTCGCCGGTGCGCAGAGACTCCTCGACCACGGCGCGGATCAGTGTGTCGATCCACTGCCGTCCCGGCTCCCCGAACGCCGCCACCGCACTACCCGGCAACTCGTCCAGCCGGATCACCTCCGCCCGGAGCGCATCCTCGACGTCGTGGGCCAGATAGGCGATGCGGTCGGCGAACCGGACGATCTGGCCCTCCGGCGTCGAAGGCCCGTGCTCGACGCGCCACGGGTGGCGGCCGATCCCTTCCGTCACCTCCCATGTGAGGTTGACGGGTTCGAGCACCTCGAAGATGCGCACGCTCTGGGCGGCGTGGCTCCACACGCCGGCGACGAACTCGGACAGCGCCTCCTCGCCGGTGTGGCCGAAGGGCGAGTGTCCGACGTCGTGACCCAGGCAGATCGCCTCGGTGAGCGGCTCGTTGAGTGACAAATAGCGGGCGATCGAGCGCCCCACCTGGGTGACGTTCAGGGTGTGGGTGAGCCGGGTGACGTAGTGGTCACCCTCGGGGTTCATGAAGACCTGCGTCTTGTGCTTGAGCCGGCGGAACGCCTTCGTGTGGAGGATGCGGTCGCGATCCCGCTCGAATGCGGTGCGGTTGGCGTCGGGGATCTCGGCGATGCGGCGACCCTTCGAGGCGCTCGAGCGCGTCGCCGCCGGTGCGAGCTGCTCCTCCTCGAGCTGCTCGGCGTCCCTCCTGGTGCGCAGCCGGAACCGCTCGTCCGTCATCCGTCGCCCTTCAACACGTCGAGTGCCCGCAGGAGTGGCACTTCCCGCACGTCTCGGCGAACTCGAACGATGCCGAGCCGCACGCCGGACAGATCTCCAGCACGCTCTGCCCCCGTCGCGGCGGGACGAACGCCTCGTCTTCGCCCACGGCCGGTGGCGACCCCTCCATCGTGCCGACGTCGGTCCCGCCGGGTCGGCCCCGGTTGAGCACCTGCCACTGCTTCGATCCGTCCCGATAGACGGTGATGCCGGTACATCCCAGCTCGGCGGCGAGCAGGAAGATGCGCTGTACGTCCTCCCGGGTCGCATCCCGCGGCAGGTTGATTGTCTTGCTGACGGCGTTGTCGACGTGGCGCTGGAATGCGGCCTGATGACGGACGTGCCACTCGGGGGCGACATCGTGGGCGGTGGCGAAAAGATCGGCGACATCGGCAGGCACGCCATCGAGGCCGCGCACTCCGCCGCGGTCGGCCACCGTGGCTGCGAGCTCGTCCGTCCAAGAGCCGTGCCGCTCCATCGCCGCCTCGAAATCGGGGTTCACCTCGAGGAGCACAGTGCCGTCCAGCACCTTGCGGTAGTACGAGAGTGCGAACAGCGGTTCGATGCCCGACGAGCAACCGGCGATGATCGAGATCGTCCCCGTGGGGGCGATCGTGGTGCGGGTGGCGTTGCGCATCGGCCGGTTCTCGCCGTCCGGGCCGTAGATCGACGCCTCCCAGTTCGGGAACGATCCGCGTTCGCCCGCCAGCGCCTCCGATGCCCGGTCGGCACCTTCCGAGATGAACGCCATGAGCCGTTCTGCGAGCGCCATGGCGCCTTCGGAGTCGTACGGGATGCCAAGTCGGACGAGCAAGTCTGCCCACCCCATGACACCGAGACCGATCTTGCGGTTGCCGAACTTGTGAACCTTCTCGATCTCCGGCACCGGGTAGCGGCTGCGTTCGACGGCGTTGTCGAGGAAGCGGACGGCGATCGCAACGACCCGGCTCAGCTCGTCCCAGTCAACGTCTCCCTCGGCGACGAGGGCGCCGACATTGATGGAGCCGAGCACGCACGCCTCGTAGGGCAGCAGCGGCTGCTCCCCACACGGGTTGGTGGCTTCGATCCGGCCGAGCTGGGGCGTGGGGTTGGTGCGGCGCCGGTTCATGCGGTCGAGGAAGACGACGCCCGGATCGCCGGTCGCCCATGCGGCATCGACGATCCTGTCGAACACCGCACCTGCATTGGCAGACCCGACCGGCTCCCCGCTGCGTGGGTTCACGAGGTCGTAGTCTTCGCCCCGAGCCGCCAGCTGCATCCAGTCGCTCGTCGCCGCAATGGACAGGTTGAAGTTGGTGATGCCGCCGGCACGCTTGGCGTCGATGAAGCGTTCGATGTCGGGGTGAGTGACCTCGAGGATGCCCATGTTGGCACCGCGTCGGAAGGAGCCCTGCTTGATGTGCTCGGTGGCCGAGTCGTACACCTCGAGGAACGAGACGGGCCCGGACGAGACTCCACGCGTCGTCTTCACCATGTCGCCCTGCGGGCGCAGCCGGGAGAACGAGAAGCCGGTCCCTCCGCCCGATTGGTGGATCTTCGCCGCCAGCTTCAACGTGTCGAAGATCGAATCGAGTGAGTCGTCGATGGGGAGCACGAAGCACGCCGCCAGCTGGCCGAGCTCCCGCCCGGCGTTCATCAGGGTGGGGGAGTTGGGGAGGAAGACGAGGCGCGCCATCACTTCGTAGAAGGGCTCGGCCCATTCACCGGGATCCCCGTCCCATGTGGCCTCGGCGGCGGCGATGTCGCCGGCGACCCGCCAGAACATGTTCTCGGGTTCTTCGGTGGGCACCCCGTCGTCGCCGCGCAGCAGGTAGCGCCGCTCGACGACGGTGCGAGCGTTCTCGGTGAGGGGGATGGCGGCAGGTGGCATGGGTCACCTCGATGTGACCCCGCGATCCTAGGAGCGCCCTGCGACTCGCTTGCGGCCATTGCGTGATCGCCTCGTCATCACGACCTGTTGCTCGAAGACCTCGCACCGTTCCTCGATCCAGCCCGCGGTCTGGGCGGATCCAGACTGCGATCGTCCGTTGTGCTCCCAAGGACATCCGGCCCTGGGAGACACACCCCGAAGGGCGAGATGGTGGTGGTCGTTGGGACATCGAGGAGGCACCGTGGCAACACCAGGCAACTCAGATACCAGACTGCGCAGGCGGCGCACGGCACGCTCTCCCGGTGTCGGCGTTCTGGCTGCGGTCGAAGGCGCCTCCCTCATCGTCTGGAACATCGTGGCCACCCCGTTCATCGGGCGGAGCAGGCTGCGGTGGGGCACCGTGGGAAGCGAGGCAAGCGATCCGCTGCCGGGCGACGAGTTCGTCCCCAAACCCAAGTGGTCGTACACCCTGGGAGTCGCCGTCGAGGCGTCGCCGCAGGCGGTGTGGCCCTGGATCGCCCAGATCGGGCAGGGCCGCGGAGGCTTCTACACCTATCAGACGCTCGAGAACATGGCCGGGTGCAGGATCACGAACACGACAGAGATCCTCCCGGAACACCAGCATCCGGCGGTTGGCGAAGACATCCACCTGCATCCGACCGTCCCGATGCGAATCGGGCTCGTCGATCCCCCGAACGCCCTCGTGCTCGTCGGGTCACCCGCCGACATTGGTGGCGAGGAGAGCGGGGGAATCTCAACATGGCAGTTCATCGTCATGCCCGATCCCCTTGGCGGCAGCCGGTTCCTTACCAGGGGCCGTTACGACCACAGCCCGGATTGGAAGAGCCGCCTGGCGTTCGGGCGGTTTCCCATCGAGGTGATCAGCTTCGTGATGAGCCGCAAGATGATGCTCGAGATCAAGAGGCTGGCAGAGC
>JBFINP010000127.1:0-5068 GCA_041611095.1 Acidimicrobiia bacterium
CATCGGCCACATCGCCACCCAACCGGCCCGCGGGCCTCTCTTCGTCGACCCGGTCTCCACTCCAAAGGCAGAACGGGTCGCACGCCACCTGGCGACGGTGCACACGCTCAAGCCCAACCGCGCAGAAGCCGCCCTGCTGTCAGGAGTCGACATAACGGGCCGGCGGAGCCTTCGGACCGCCGCGACGGCGCTTCTGGATGCCGGCGTGCGCCAGATCGTCATCAGCTTGGGCGCCGAGGGCGTCTTCTTCGCCGACGCTCAGACGTCGGGCATACTGGATCCGCCACGGCGGGCTGTCGCCAGCGTCACCGGTGCCGGGGACGCACTCATGGCGGGTCTCGTCTATGGCCACCTGGCGGAGCTCCCCTTCGAAGAGGCGGTGCGTTTCGGCCTGGCCGCCGCCGCGATCGCGGCGTCCTCGGTGAGCCCGGTGGCGACGGACTTCTCAGCCGAAGCCATCCTCAACATCATCAAGAAGGAAGCATCGTGACAAATCCCCATCTCGACGTCAGCCCCACGGTCGCCGAGGCCCTACACGAGGGCCGCGCCGTCGTCGCCCTGGAGTCGACCATCATCACCCACGGCATGCCGTACCCGCGCAATGTCGAGACGGCCCTGGCGGTGCAGGCGGCCATCGCGGAGCGGGGAGCAGTTCCGGCAACGACGGCCGTCATCGAGGGACGACTTCGCGTCGGCCTGACGGCCGAAGAGATCGATGTCCTCGGTCAGGCCGGCGGAGCGGCGGGGAAGGTGAGCCGCCGCGATCTCGCGTTCGCCATCGCCCGGCGAGTGGAGGGAGGCACCACCGTGGCCGCCACGATGATGCTGGCCGCCATGGCCGGGATTCGGGTCTTCGCCACCGGCGGCATAGGTGGGGTGCACAGGGGCGCCGGTACGACCTTCGACGTCTCGGCCGACCTGCAGGAGCTGGCCCGCACGAGCGTCGTGGTGGTGTGTGCCGGTCCCAAGTCCATCCTCGATCTGCGACTCACGCTGGAGTATCTCGAGACGCACGGCGTTCCGGTCATCGGTTTCGGGACGGACGTGGTGCCCGCCTTCTACACCAGGGAGAGCGACTTCCCCGTCGACTATCGCATCGATGATGCCGCGGGGGTTGCCGAGGTGATGCGGGTGCGCCGTGAGATGGGCATCCAAGGAGCGATGTTGGTCGCCAACCCCATCCCCGTCGAACACGGCATGGAGCGGGTGACGATCGACGCCGCGATCGAGGCCGCAGTCGCCGACGCCGAGGAGAAGGGCATCGCCGGCAAGGAGATCAGCCCCTTCCTGCTGGGACGGATCGTCGAGCTGACCGGCGGCGCCAGCCTCGACGCCAACGTACAGCTCGTCCTCAACAACGCCCGCGTCGC
Source organism: Acidimicrobiia bacterium (assembly GCA_041611095.1). GTDB lineage: Bacteria > Actinomycetota > Acidimicrobiia > Spongiisociales > UBA5794 > UBA6912. The sequence continues at coordinate 1,371 of JBFINP010000127.1, forward strand.
CGCCGACATCGCAGTCGCCGACAGCGCCATCGCCGACAGGGAGAGCCTCGGCGAGGCGTAGCGACCGCGGCGCTCCGACACACATTGGACCGACGCACATTGGACCAGTTTCAATTGTTGACACAGTCCGAAGTTGACCAGATGATGTGAGGGTGTCCCCGCAGCCACCGACCGGCGCAGCCGACCTTCTCCGCCAGCGCGGCGTCCAGGTCACGGCTCAGCGATTGGCCGTCCTGCGGGCGGTGTCAGACCGGCCGCACGGCTCTGCCGACGATGTGACCGAGGCCGTGAGAGCCGAGATTGGCGCCATCTCGCGCCAGGCGGTGTACGACGCACTTGGCGTGCTGGTGGACAAGGGCCTGCTCCGGCGCATCCAGCCCGCCGGATCGCCGGCCCGGTACGAGCATCGGGTCGGTGACAATCACCACCATCTGGTCTGTCGCAGGTGCGGTCGGATGGTCGATGTGGATTGCGCCGTCGGTGAGACGCCGTGCCTGGACGCCGCCGAGCACTGGGGCTACGAGATCGATCAGGCCGAGGTCATCTACTGGGGAACCTGTCCTGCGTGTCGGGAGGCAGCCGAGGACACCTGAGTGCACGAACGAGGAATGGTTCGAAGTCCATCACATCGAGAACCGAGGGAGCAATGAGTACAGAAGACCACGGCACGACTGTGACCAGCGACGACCCGTCGGCGGCGAGGTGTCCGGTCATGCACACCGGCCATCTGGCGGTGGGGAGCACGGCCAACCAGCACTGGTGGCCGAACCAGTTGAACCTGAGGATCCTCCGCCAGAACCACCCCGCTGCAGATCCGATGGGCGACGACTTCGACTACACCGCGGCGTTCAACAGCCTCGACTTCGCCGCCCTGGCTGCCGACGTCGACGCGGTCATGACCGACTCGAAGGACTGGTGGCCGGCCGACTACGGCCATTACGGCCCGTTCTTCATCCGGATGTCGTGGCACGCCGCCGGGACGTACCGCGTAGAGGACGGCCGCGGCGGCGGCGGTAGCGGCGCCCAACGGTTCGCTCCGCTCAACAGCTGGCCCGACAACGTCAACCTCGACAAGGCGCGCCGCCTGCTGTGGCCGATCAAGCAGAAGTACGGCCGGAAGATCTCGTGGGCCGACTTGCTGATCTTCGCCGGCAACCGGGCGTTGGAGACGATGGGCTTCAAGACATTCGGCTTCGGCGGCGGTCGGGAGGACATCTGGGCGCCCGAGGAGGACGTCTATTGGGGTCCCGAGATGGTGTGGCTCGGCGACGAGCGGTATCACGGCGACCGGGAGCTCCAGAAGCCGCTCGGCGCCGTGCAAATGGGGCTCATCTACGTCAATCCGGAAGGTCCGAACGGCAACCCGGACCCGCTGGCCGCCGCCCATGACATCCGTGAGACCTTCAGCCGGATGGCGATGAACGATGAAGAGACCGTTGCCCTGATCGCCGGTGGACACACGTTCGGCAAGACCCACGGCGCCGCCGACCCGGACGAGTTCATAGAGGCCGAACCCGAAGGCGCTCCGTTCCAGGAGCAGGGCTTTGGCTGGAGGAGCCACTTCGGGAGCGGTATGGGTGACGACACCATCAGCAGTGGGTTGGAGGGTGCCTGGACGGCGGATCCGATCCGATGGGACAACGGGTACTTCGAGTTGCTCTTCACGTACGAGTGGGAGCTGACGCGGAGCCCGGCCGGCGCCTACCAGTGGCACCCGAAGGACATCGCCGAGGAGGACATGCCGCCGAAGGCGCACGATCCCTCGACGCGAGTGCTCCCCATGATGGCGACGACCGACTTGTCCCTGAAGGTGGATCCGATCTACAAGGAGATCTCACAGCGCTTCTACGAGAACCCGGACGAGTTCGCCGATGCCTTCGCCCGGGCGTGGTACAAGCTCTTGCACCGTGACATGGGACCGGTTGCCCGCTACCTCGGTCCATGGGTCCCCGACGAGGAGCTCATCTGGCAGGATCCGGTGCCGGCGGTCGACCACGAACTGATCGACAATGACGACATCGTCGCCTTGAAGGCCGCGATCCTCGACTCTGGGCTGTCCATCTCCCAGCTGGTCTCGACGGCGTGGGCCTCGGCCTCGACCTACCGCGATACCGACAAGCGTGGCGGAGCGAACGGTGCTCGGATTCGGCTGGCGCCGCAGTCCGGCTGGGATGTCAATGTGTCCGCGGGCGTGTCGCAGGTGCTACAAGCCCTCGAGAACATTCGCCAGCGGTTCAACGACTCGCAGACCGGCGGAAAGAAGGTCTCACTGGCCGACCTGATCGTGTTGGGTGGCTGCGCCGCCGTCGAGCAGGCTGCGGCCCGGGCCGGGCACGACGTCCACGTTCCGTTTGCGCCGGGTCGCACGGACGCCACGCAGGAGCAGACGGACGTCGAGTCGTTCGCCGTGCTGGAGCCCACCGCCGACGGGTTCCGCAACTACCTGCAAAAGGGGCACGAGCTGGCGGCCGAGCATCTCCTGGTGGACAGGGCGTTCATGTTGAAGCTGTCGGCCCCCGAGATGACGGCCCTGCTCGGCGGGATGCGCGTCCTCAACACCAACGTCGGTCAGTCCGCACACGGGGTCTTCACCGACCGGCCCGAGACCCTCACCAACGACTTCTTCCGCAACCTGCTCGATATGTCGACGGAGTGGCAGCCGACCTCGGAGTTCGAGGACGAGTTCGTGGGTCGCGACCGTGAAACGGGAGAGCAACGGTGGACGGGCACCCGCATCGACCTCGTCTTCGGCTCCAATTCCGAGCTACGAGCCCTCGCCGAGGTGTACGCCAGTGACGACGCAGAGCAGCAGTTCGTACAACAATTCGTGGCTGCATGGGACAAGGTGATGAACCTCGACCGGTTCGACCTCGCCTGATAAAGGCGGGCAGGGTCTGACGACGTGACCACCGCCACGGACTCGGCGGTGGTCACGTCGCGGCCCCGGGCCCCGACCCATCGTGCCGACTAGCCCCGTTCGACTCATCCCGCAGAGCGGCGAACGACCCTCGCTGGCATCCCGGCCGCAGCAGTCCACGGAGGCACGATCACGAGGATGGCACGGTGAGCAACGTCTTCCGCTACGAACTGTACGGGGTGGGAAGAATCGGCCGGGTTCAAGGACAGATCGTGAAGGATCAACGCGTGTGATCGCCGCAGTCGGCGACGACAGCCGGCCGCCGTCGAGGCCACCGCTGTGCGAGTCCTGGGCGAGGCCGGGGCTGCGACCTTCACCGCCGAGTTCCAGCCGAGGTTCCACCGCGCCTATCAAACGGCCCATGCGGCGTTCCGCCGTGGAGGGCAGCGGCTTCGAGGTCACCCAAAACGACCTCCTGGACGCCCAGGTCCTCGTTGAGGTCGCCCATCTGTCGGCACTCGACGCACGCACGACCTACCGTTTCGCCCGATCCGACGACATCGGCGAGTACCGATGCATGTGCGCCGAGAGCGGACTTTGCGGTAGGGACGGTGCCTCGGGAACCGACAAGGCAAAGCCCAGCCTGCCGCGACTTCGGTCACGGGGTGAGATCGAGGCACTGAACGAAGACCGAGACCTCGATCGAGCGGTCATTGGCGACGCGGTCGAACCCGACCTGCCAGCCCTGCGACGTGTCGTCCATCGCCCAGATCCACTCCGGGAGGGAATAGTTCGGCCTGAGGCGGGGTCAGGCCGTTAGGCACTAACGCCCGGAACGGTC
>JBFINP010000128.1:0-5009 GCA_041611095.1 Acidimicrobiia bacterium
CCCAAGCTCGGCGTATACCAACCGATCGGCGAGTACGACCGTGACGTGCTGCTACAGGACCTCACCGCCCACCTCACCTTCGGCGCCGCATTGGGGATCGCATACCGGCTGCTCGCCGGATCGAGCGACTGAGCACGCCCAGTCACTTGGCGCAAGTACTTGGCGCAACCGCGTAGCGTTTGTCGCGATCGAAGCGCCGGTGTCACAGGAGGTGCTCTTGGCGTACGAGTACGTGTGCGGTCAGGTCGTCGACGGGTGCCCACACAAGATCAGGGGCGACGACAAGCAGGACGTCGAGCGCAAGGCGCACACGCATTTACGGGACGTGCACGCGATCGAGGAGCTCGACCTGGAGCGGCGAACGGCCGTCGGTGCCGCGATCCGGCGCACCTACGGTTGATCCGTTCGGGCGGCCGGATCAGGCCCTTTCGATATTCCTCGCCTCCATGGCAACCAGCAGCGTGACCGCCCCACGCACGATCAGCAGGATGCCGACCAGCAGCGTGATCACGCGCAGGGTCGGGTCGGGCCACGCCAGCACGATTGCACCGGCGCCTACCGACACCAGCCCGTCGAGGGCGGTGCGGGTACGCGACCCGGAGTCGGTGGCAGCCGCCGCCAGCCTCACGACGCCGGAAACTACCCAGAAGATGCCGACGACCACGACGATCAGCTCGATGATGCGCAGCGGCTCCCGCATGACGAGGAGCCCGGCGACGACGCCGAGGAGTCCGACGAAGATCACCATCCACCGACCGCCGCTCTCTGGACCGAGCACGCCCAGGAAGACCTGGAGCACCCCGGCGAGCAGGAGCTGAAGGCCGACGAGGACCGCAACGACGGTCAGCGTGGCGCTCGGCCAGACGACGATGGCGATCCCGATCACCAGGTTCAGGACGCCGATAACGGCCAGGAACGGCCAGATTCGTATTGGAGCGATGCGCGTTGAATCTGTCATGGGGTCCCATCTTGGCAGCCCGAAGGTGCCGAGTGCCGTCAATCACGACGCGGCCGAGCTCGGAGCGAAGGCGAGCGTGCCGTAGAGCGCCAGCGCGTAGGCGGTGATTAGATGCCATAGGGCGTGGCCCTGGTACAGGCCGGCGGGGGCGCACAGCGGAGCTCCCGTGCGGCCAAGGACGTTGATGGCAGCGGCGATCGCGACGATGGCGAGCAGCCACGCCGCCCTGCGAACTTCGAACGCCGGCCTCCGGCCCGTGCGGTACATCGACAGCTCGAGGCCGCCCGCAGCGACGGCCAACGCGCCGGTGACCGGGCCGCTTGCGTCGGGCGCAGCAGCGAAGAGGAGGCCCAGGATCGTCGTCAGCACGGCGAAGCCGGCAAGCCGCCCGGTTTCGGTCCAGCCGAGCAGCGTGCCGGTCCCGCGGGCGACGACGAGGGCGAAGACCGCGGCGATCGACAGATCGTGGACGACGCGGGCGGCCGGTGGCATGGGTCCGTGAAAGAGGAGGCTGCCGACGCCGACGGCGACGACGACGGCGGCAAACACAACTGCAATGCGCTGCTCCACGGGTCGCCATCGCGTCGCCCGCAACGCCAGCCACATTCCGGCCGCCACGTAGGCGACGCTCGACAGGGCGTTGACGGGCTGGGCGAGGAGGCCGGAACCAATGGCCTCACAGTCGCTCTCGCCGATTCCGGCCAGCGCAATGGCCGCGATGTAGTGCACGACCTCATTGTGGCGGGCTCTGCGAACGGCTCGCTGCGCTCGCCTGACCCTCTCACATCGCACCGCTCTGTGATCCCCGTTGGCTCGCCCGGCGTACCCGAGGCCCCCAGTGAGGTGCTGACCGGTCAGCTCAGCGGGCAGACGAAGTGGATGTCTTCGGGCTCGAGGGCCAGCAATCTGGGATGGACGCGATCGCCGGCGAGTTCGCATCCCCGGCTGAGGTAGAACCCGACGGCCGAGTCACTCGGCGTTGCCGACACGTACATAGAAGGCGCGCCAGAGTTGCGGGCCACCTCTACCGCAGCCGCCCACAGCGCCGATGCGACCCCGCGACGACGATGCGGCCGGCTCACGTACAGGGCTCCCAGCCAGGCCCGATCCGGCTCGAAGTCGCCGTCCACGATGGCGAAGCCGATCATCTCATCGTTGTCGAACGCACCGAGGAAGGCCGCCCCACGCTCGACGACGGGCGCCCAGAATGCGATGAGCGCAGCGACGCTGTGCTCTCCATCGCCCGTTAGGTCCCAAGCAGGGACGGTGTAGTCGATCGGCTCGGCCGTGAGGCGCTTGGCGACCAACGAGTATCGGATCGTCTGGTGCTCGGAGCGATCGATGGACGAAACGAGCCCCATGTCCGTGGGCGACAGCCGACGGATGCGCAGCGAGTCATGCACGGACGGCGCTCTCGTCGGGAATCGCCGGCGCATCGACTCCGTCTCGCGCCAGCAGAGCGGGGATGACGAGCATCGCCGTCAACGCGGCCGTGAGCATCGCCACCCACATGATTTGCGACACCTGAGGATGGATCGCCAGGGGTGAGAGCCACAGGGCGCTGAGGGCGACGGCGATGCCGAGGGCGTTCGCCACGATGGGCCGTCCGGCGCGATCGATGGCCCGGTAGACGTAGCCGGGACCGTCGCGGCGGGCGTAGTCGATGGCGGCGACGAAATGGATGGCGTAGTCGATACCTACCCCGATGACGATGCCCGAGATCACCGCCGTGAGCAGGTTGAGCTGGATCCCGGAGATGGCGATGAACCCCAACATCGTCGCGACGGTCAATGCGATCGGCACCAGGGATACGAGCGTCTGTCGCAGGTTCCGGTACGAGATGAGCAGCATCGCCGTCACCAGGACGAAGGCCACGAAGAGCGATACGAACTGGGCATTGAGGACGAGCCGTGCGATCTCGTCCCACACCACGGGCATGCCGGTCAAGACGCGGATCTCCGGGGTCGCCTCGGCGAAGTCGAGCCAGGTGCGGAGGTCCTCGGTGGCGAAGTCGGACGGGAGGACGAGGAAGCGAAGGCCGTCGTCGCTCACCAGGTCGCCCACCGGGAGCGTCACGTCCCCATCGAGCACCGCAGCGAGTTGCTCGGGGGGTAGGGAGGCTGCGACATCGGCGAGGGAGAACACCTCCCGCACCCCGCCGAGCTCCTCGAACTCGGCCGAAACGACCGCCAGACCGGCGAGCTGGGACGGACCCGCCGCGGGGTCGAAGACGAACTCGCCGACGAGCGGAGTGGCTCCGCCGAACAGCTCCTCGGTCCGCTCGAAGGCCTCCCGCACGGGGTCGTTCGCCTTGAAGAAGAAGAGCTGGTCGGGATTCACGTCGAGCCGGGGGAGCGTGATCGCCGAGAAGGCGAGGAGTCCGAGGGTGAGGGCGATCGCCGGCGTTCGGGTGCGCACCAGGCCCTTGAGCCTCCTCGTCACCCTTGGTCCGATGAGCGCCTGGTGATGGCGGGCCTCGATGCGGAGCCCGGAAAGGAGCGCCGGCAACGAGAAGAAGGAGATGATCCCGGCGAAGGTGATGCCGATCGCCGTGAAGAGACCGAGCTGCCGGATGGGGCTGACGTCGGTGAAGACCAGCGACAAGAAGCCGGCTGCCGTCGAGATCGTCGTGAGGATCATCGGTATCCCGACCTCGGAGAGCGCGGACTCGACCCGAAGAACCGGGTCGTCGGCGCCGGCCTCCTGGAAATGAGCGACGAAATGGAGCCCGTCGGCCGACCCCATGACGATCACGAAGATCGGCACGATCACGGTGACGATGTCGATCTCTCGCCCGAGGCCGAAGATCAGGCCGAAGGTCCAAAGTGCACCGAGCCCGGCGGGGATGAGCGCGAGGGCGCTGAGTCGGCGGTCGCCAATCGTTGCGAAGAACACGAGGACGAGCAGCGCGATGACAACCGGTGGAATGATCAGGAGGAAGAACGACAACTTGTCGAGCACCGTGGCGAACACCACCGGGTTGCCGGAGAACGTCAGCTCGACGCCCTCCGGAGTCGCAACATCGTCGACCGCTCTGGCGACTCCGATCGAGTCTTCGGAAGGCGCGACGAACATCAGCGCATGGCGGCTGTCCTCGCTGAGGAGCAGCGGGCGGAGCGGGCTCGCCTCGAGCGCCATCGTGATCACTCCGGGGGGCGCGGCAGCGATCGCATCGGGCGTCAGCGGTTCGCCCGTCACCGGATTCGTTGCCGGCACGAGCGACGTGACGCTGCTGACACCGTCGACGGCTGCCAGCCGATCGCGCAGCTCGGCGAGCGCCACCAGATTGGTGGTGTCGAGGAATGTTGCTCCCTCCGGAAGCGACGCGACCACGTTGATCGGATCCGGCGAGTCGTACTTGTCCTGCAGCTCGGCGAATGCCTCACCGGTCTCGTTGCCTTCGAGCACGAACGAGGCGACGTCGGCGTTGAAGTCCATCCGGAAGAGCATCAAGGCACTCACCAGCGTCAGCACCCCGGTCGCCGCGAGCACCTGCTTGCGGTGATGGACGATGAACTTGGCGATGGCTTGCATGCCTGGCCGAATCTAGGCCTTGGGTCGTCCGGGCACCGATCGAAACGGGCTAACGGTCGCGGAGCCTCCACTTCGGGACGCCCCAGTACTGGGCGACGAGGCCGCTCACCATCCACAGGCCGATGGCGATCACGAGCCCGACCATGAAGTCGTAGCTCTCGCTGAACAGCCCGAGCAACAGGACGACGACGCCGGCCACCCCCATCAAGCCCACGATGAGCTGCTTCGTGTTCTCGGCCATGCCGTACCTCCCGTCGCTTTGGCCTTCGCCCCAATCTTGCGGGACGCGAACGTCATGGGTGAAGGTGCAGGAAGTCCTTCGCCGGCGATCACGGCCGGGTCGTTCGGCCGACGAGACGATTGGCGGGTTTCGACTCGCCCCGGCTCGGGTATCTCCAGGAAGGTGGCGGAAAAGGAGGTCGTCGTGCCCGTACACAGGTCGAAAGACAGCCAGGGCCCCTACTACCAGTGGGGAGAGTCGGGTAAGAAGTACCATTACGAAGCCGGAGACAAGTCG
>JBFINP010000129.1:0-4994 GCA_041611095.1 Acidimicrobiia bacterium
CGCGGGGGGCGGGGCGCGTTGCGCGCGCCCGGCCCGAGACGATGGTCACCTGCGCCGGCTCACTCGCCAGGTCCCTTGCAGGCGGACACGTCAGCTGCCGCGTAGGTCGTCCACGGTTCGATCTCGACGTAGGTGCTCCACCCGACCTGCTGGTCCGGGTCGTAGAGACCCTCGAGGTCCGACTGCTCGGAGCTGTCGAATACCTCGGGTGTGAGCGTCGTCACCAGGTCGGGGCTCTCGCCCTGCAACGCCTGGATTGCGATCGCTGCCCCGACGCCGCCGATGGCCGGCGGGTTCGTGACCGCAGCACCGACGAGGTCAGGGATCTCGATCAGCTGCTGCACGAAACCGTTGTTGTCGGCCCCGACGATCGGAACGTACGGGACATTCGCGGTCTGGAACTGCTCGACCACCGTGTAGTCGATGCCAGACGTCCAGATGCCGTCCACGTCCTGGGTGGTGATGATGTCGAGCGCCTGCTGGGCGCCAACCGACGGATCCCAACCGGTGAAGGTCTCCTGGACCACTGTGATGCCGGGGAAGTCGGCAAGGGCGGCCTGGAATCCGTTGTGACGGTCGGTGTCGGCCGGGACGCCGTCGATGCCTCGCATCTCGACGACGTTCCCTTCGCCGCCGAGCTGCTCAAACAGCCAGCGGGCTCCGAGCTCTCCGTACTGCGTCTGATCGTTGGTGACGACGTACGCACCCTCGGCGGACACCGCTTGATCGACCGCAACGACGACGATGCCTTGGCTGATGGCCTCCTCGATGACCGAGTTGAGACCGTCACGGTCCGTCGGGTTGATGATGATCGCATCGACGCCCTGGGAGATCAGGTTCTCGATGTGCCCGATCTGGGCGGTCGTGTCGGCGTTCTCGTTGATCACGACGACGTTGTCGACCACCCCGCTCGCCCGAGCCTCGGCCTTGATGGCGCAGATCATCTGCTCCCGCCAACCGTTACCGACCAGTGTGTTGCTCACGCCGAGCGTGAACGTCTCGTCGCCACCGGCATCGTCGTCGCCACCGCACGCAGCAGCGACCAGGCTGAGGACCGCCAATACGATCAGCAACCTCAGCCCCATGTGCCTGGGACGTTGCATTCGTTTCCTCCCTCCGTCGTTTCCCTCTTGCATCGATCCCGGGTGGGCCGGGATCAAACCCGTTGATAGGTGCCCGTTCATCTACCCCGCGGCGACCCCCTGGGTGCGCAGCGCCTCTTCCACCGAGTCGGGGGCGAGCACGTGCTCGATGACCATGGCCGCCGCTCCGGTCACCCCCGCGAGATCCCCGAGGGCGCTCGTGAGGATGTCGAGGCGGTTGGTAGCCAGAGCCGTCGACCGCTGGTAGACGACCTCGCGGATGCCGGCGAGGAGTTGCTCGCCCGCACGGGCGACGTCGCCGCCAATCATGATTCGCGCCGGGTTCAGCATGTTGACGGTCGTGGCGAGGACGCGGCCGATGAGCCGGCCGGCGTCGCGCACGGCCTGAATGGCATCGTGGTTGCCGCTGCGGACGAGTTCCACGACGTCCCTGCTGTTCTCCGCGGGGTGGCCCTGCTCTGCCAGAGCCTTGGCGAGGGCCGCCCCACCGGCCGAAGCCTCGAGACAGCCCGTGTTGCCACACCGGCAGATGACGTCGGCGTCCCCGGCTTGAACGTGGCCGATATCGCCTGCGGCCCCTCGATCGCCGCGATGCAGCCGGCCACCGAGGATCAGCCCAGACCCGATGCCGGTCCCGACCTTGATGAAGAGGAAGTCGTTGACGCGCGGCCGCATCGCCCAGTACTCGCCGAAGGCCATGATGTTGACGTCGTTGTCGACGAGGACGGGCACCGCGAAGCGCTCGGCGAAATCCTGCCGGATGTCGTAGCCGTCCCAGCCCGGCATGATCGGCGGGTGAACGGCCCTCCCGGCGGCGAACTCGACCGGTCCGGGCACTCCGATGCCGACGCCACGGACGTCGCCGGCAGATCGCCCTGCCGACGTCAGCAGGTCGTCGAAGCCTGCCATCACCCAGGACAGCACCGACCGCGGGCCGGTGCCGATGTCGAGGTCGGTGGTGACGTCGGCGATGACCGATCCGCTCAGGTTGGTCACGGCGAGCCGGGAGTGGGTGGCGCCCAGGTCGGCGACCAGCACGACCCCAGCATCGGCGTTGAAGCCGAGGATGACGGCCGGTCTCCCCCCGGTCGATCTCGCCTCTCCGACCTCCTCGACCAGCCCGCTGGCGAGAAGCCGGTCGAGGCGATGGGCGACCGTGGAGCGCCCGAGACCGGTGATCCTGGCGAGGTCCGAGCGAGTCTCGGCGCGGCCGGTCCGAATCAGCGTCAGCAGGTCTCCGACGGAGCCCGACGCAGCGAGGCGGTGGGACGTGGTGGTGTCCGCCATGCTTTCGCCAGCCAAGCACCGACTTGTGCGTGCGTCAAGGACGAAGTTTGCCGGTTCGCCATCCAACCACACCGTCTTTAGCCCTCGGCCGTGGCACAAGCCGCGGCGTCGAACGAACCGCCGCCCGGCCGCGGCATCGACGTCGAACGAACACCGAGCGTCAGGCATCCCCGCCCAGCGCACGCGCCAGACGGCGCGCATGCGCGTGGTAGGCGGCGTCGAAGAGCTCGGCCGACCGTCGCTCGCCGACGAGGCACGAGCTGGTCAGTACCGGCGGGAGCAATCCCTGGCCGGCGAGGAGCGCCGCGGTTTGGACCTTGATCTCGTTGACGATCGCTGCATGTGCCACCGTCGACCCCGGCCCCACCGGCGTGTCGACGCCGTCGATCGTCACCATGGCATCACCGACCGGGGTACAGAGATCGATGACGATGTCGGCGTGATCGACCAGACGCGTTCCGGAGCTGTGGGCGGGCTTCGATGCGAGGCATTGCTCCACCGCGGTCACCGCGATCACCGGCATCCCGCGCGTGCGGGCGGCCATCGCCATCTCGACGGGAACGGCCGTCACTCCCCCGTGGCTGAACACCGCCATCACGTCCGTGGGGAGCAGGTGGAAATTGGAGAGGATGACCTCGGCGAGACCCTCGACCCTCTCGATGAACATCGCCTGACGCTGCCCGTTCGCTCCGGCGATCTGCGTGTGGAAAGTCATCGAGAGCTCGGCGATGGGATGGAAGCCGGGAAACGACCCGTAGCGAGGAAACGCTTCCTCGAGGGGGATGCGAGAGTGCCCGGTGCCGAACAGATGCGCGAATCCTCCGGCGCCGATCGCTCGTGCACAAAGCTCGGCGGCGGCGCCGATCGCATCCAGCTGGGTTGCGGAGATGCGAGCGAGAACGTCCGCCGCTGCGGCGAGGTAGCTTCCGGAGTACGAACCCGCCTCGGGGCGAAGTGGGTCGACGGTGTCGTGCGGCCGATCGATCATCGCACCAACCTGGATCGGAACCTGATTCGTAAATGTATAGACAGGTTAGGAACCTCGTAGAAACGTCGTCAAGGGTGAAGCGATGAGCCCAAAGCGTGTGCCGCGCTACGAGGAGATCGCCCGCGAGCTACGCGCCATCGTGGCCGGTGCCCGACCCGGCGACCGGCTCCCCTCCGACGCCGAGCTCTGCGAACGCTACTCCGTGAGCCGGATGACGGCACGACAGGCGGTCGATCAACTGGTCCGCGACGAGCTGGTCGTGCGACGGCGAGGCCTCGGGACGTTCGTGGCGTCGCGCCCGGTGCCGCGCCTGCTCGGCTCTCCTCTGTCGTTCACCGAGAGCATGAGACGCCGTGGCCTCCGCGCCTCGTCGCGGGTGCTCGACCGCGAGCGGGCGACACCCAGCCCGGCCGATGTCGATGCGCTCGACCTCGACGGCCCCGACGAGGTGCTGATCCTCGAGAGGCTCCGCCTGGCCGACCAAGTCCCCATGGCCATCGAGCGTGCGGTCATCCACCCGTCGGTTGCCGCCGACCTACCGGCAGACGACGAACTCACCTCGCTGCACGCCGCCTTCGAACGCCTCGGCCGCCTACCGACCCGGGCCCTGGCAAGGGTGAGTGCGCGGTTGGTCACCGAGCGAGAGGCGGAGATCCTCGAGCTACCCAAGAACGGTGTCGTGCTCTGCGAGCGCCGCATCATCACCGATCAGAACGGTCTTCCCCTGGAGCACACCGAGACCCGCTATGCCGCCGCTCGCTACGAGTTCGAGTCCGTGCTCCACCGGGACGCGAGCGACGTCATCCAGTGATCGAGAAGCAACTCCTGGGCGTCGATCTCGGAGCCACCAACATCAAGGCCGTCGTCCTCGATGCGTCCGCCGATCCGTCGGCACCAGAGGTCGTCGCCGACTGGGCGATACCGACCCGGGGAGAGGACGGTCACGAAGCCGTCCTCGCCCGGCTCGTCGGCCTCGTCGAGGAGGCGGTGACGAGGCACCCCCCGATCGGCGCCTTCGGACTCGGCACGCCGGGACTCTTCGACGCCGACGGCGTCGTCACCATCTTCACCAACCTCCCCGGGCAGTGGCGGGGCGTGCGGTTACGACGCATCCTCGAGCAAGCGCTTCCTCTGCCCTTGACCCTCATCAACGATGCCCGGGCCTTCACCCTCGCCGAGGGGCTCATCGGCGCCGGCAGAGGTGCCAATCCTGTGGCGTGCCTGACGCTCGGTACGGGTATCGGCGGCGGGATCATGATCGACGGGAAGCTTCATACGGGAGCGACGGGGATCGCCGGTGAGATCGCCCACCAGACCGTCCTCCCCGACGGCCGAACCTGTGGATGTGGCAACCCGGGGTGCGCCGAGGCGATGGCCCGCTCCGACGTGCTCTGCGACATGGCCGGCCGCGCCACGGTGGCCGACGTCTTTGCGGGGTTGCGTAGCGGCGACGCGCAGTGCGAGGCGGCGGTGCGGACTGCGGCCGAGTATCTCGGGATCGCCATCGCCAACGTGTTCACCGTCGTCGGTCCGGAGCGGTTCGTCATCGGCGGCGGGATCGCATCCGCCGGGGACCTCATCCTCGACCCGATCCGCGAGGCGACGGTGAGACGTGC
>JBFINP010000130.1:0-4974 GCA_041611095.1 Acidimicrobiia bacterium
CCGGTTGGGGTCATACAGAGCGATGATCTGTGCCTGGCCCTTCGGACAGAGTGTGCCGCTGTTCCGCGGATCCGCCGGGTGACCCTCGAACTTGACCACGCGCCCGTCGACCCGCCGGGCCAGCATGCCGCAGTCCTGTTTGCCGATCCAACAGGTCGTCGGGATCACGTCCTCGACGCCGGCTTGAAGAGCTAGAGATGACTGCGCCGCCACTGTTTCCAGCGGGCCGAAGAGGAAGTTGTGCGCCAACACGGTTCCTCCGGCCACCCCAGCGGTCGTCGCCACGAACTTCCTGCGCGAGACCCTCCGCATGCCGACACCCTCCTATCCGGATGGTCACACCGTCGGGAAGAGTGGCCCTTGTGAGAAGAGTCCGAAGTCCCTTTTGTGAAGGCTTTCACATTGGTGTCCGGCTCAGTCGATCGCTGCCCAAACTCGATGAGCTCGACCACGACGGCTGTAGGAGCGCAGGACGCCCCACGCATGAGTATCTCTACCGGACGGCTACACGCGTGTCGTGGCGGTTTCCAGAGGTGGCGCACGAGTCTCGACGACCCGGCATCCCCGCACGGCCACGCCGGGCCTCTCTACGACCGCCTGCAGCGATTCGTGAAGGTTGGGACCCCTATCGGCAACGGTGACAGTGCGTTCCAGCACACGCAAGTCCCTCGCTCAACCCGCCTCCTAGGCTTGGCGCGAGCGATCGAGAGAGGTGTCGATGAGCGACTATCTGCCGGACATATACAGGACGTTCCGGGAGCGCCACGGCAATGTGGCCGCGCAGCTCGATGCACTCGCCTCGTCGATCGACGATGCGGGTCCACTCGACGAGCGAAGTCGACGGCTCGTCAAACTCGGCATCGCCATCGGCACGGCGTCGGAGGGTGGCGTGCGATCCAGCGCTCGCAAGCTGGCGGCCTTGGGAGCCGAGCCAGAGGAGATCCGCCATGCGGCGCTACTGGCCATCACGAGCGCAGGGCTGCCCACCGCGATGGTAGCGACGCAATGGATCGACGACGTCGTCAGCGGCTCCTGACGGGGACGCCGCGGTTCCAACTGGCGCTGGGTCAGGCACCCGCGGCGACGTGATCGCAGGTGACGCAGACGTAGATCGACTGCACTTCGAGTCGGGGACCTCCGCACTCGCCGCATCGATTCGCTGATTCAGCACGCGGGGACTTACGACGTCGCCGAATCCTCGCCCGCAAGCCGGCACGTCCCGGGGAGGCGTCGAGCACGGCGACTATGGCGAAGCCGATGATGACCGGAACGGAAAAGAGGGCGAGGATGAACGCAGCCGCTCCGACGATCCCGCCCGTGGTCGCGCTGATCACAAACGCCGTGAGAGCGGCCGACAGCCAAACGGCAATCCGAACGCTCCGCATCCCTGTCTTGATGATGCCCGGTGGGGGCCTGAAAAGCAACCGGTTTCAAGGCAAAGCGCTCACAAGTGCAAGAGAACGTGCCAGTTGAGCGAAGGCAGCATCATGTGCCGAGCTCAGCGACCGATGTCGGGATCGTCCTGAGAGACTCGGTTACGAACGGTGTAAACCGAGTCACCGCTCAGGATGCCGCCACGACCAAACAGCCGGCCGGTCTGCCAGTTGGACAAGCCGAGCTCGGGCTTGTTCAGCGCGTACTGACCGTCTACCCATCGGGTGAATCCGTTCCCCACGAACGGGGCGTCGATCATAGCGAAGAAGCGGTCCTGCTCCGCCGGATCATCGGAGACGAGCGACGCCACGAAGCGAGGACTCTGTGCGTTGAAGAGCCCCACGGCAGCGTCGACGTCGGGCACGATCTTCAGCGTCACCTCGGGGCTGTCCTCCCACTCCCACTCGTCGCCAAGGCGGTCGTTGCCGATCGTCGACGTTCGCGGCTCGCGGACGTCGCCCTCTGCGCGCTTGATCGTGGCTTCCTCGAACCAATCGGCCGGAATCCGTGCCTCGTCACCCTCGGCGATGTGTAGCTTCGAGGTGGCATCGCGCCGGCGCCCGGCGCGGTCTACGGCTTCCAGGAATCGCGGCACCAGGTCCTCGGCGGCTGACTCGACGATGCAGCACGTGTTGAGCGTGTTGCACACCTTGCGATCGAGGGAGTGGTAGACGGCGGCAGCAAAGGCATCCGGATCGGCTTGTGCCGACGCGACGATCCACGCTCCGCCGGTGCCGTGGAGACTCACGGGGATTCCGGCCTGTCGGGCCACTGCGCCGAGCTGAGCGATGGCGCCGCCGGAGCCTCGTGCAACGGCGAGAGCGAGCCGCGCGTCGGAGAACAACGCCCAACCGGCAGCCCGCGACGGGCTCGCCACCAGGGAGGCCGCACCCCCGGGAAGCCCTGCCTCCTGGAGAGCCGGCTCGAGCGCATGCGTGACGATCGCTCGTGCCGTCCCCAAGGCATCGGAGCCTATGCGGAACACGACCGTGTTGCCGCTCCGCAGGACGCCGGTGGCGTCGGCGAAGACGTTGGGGCGCCCCTCGAACACGAACCCGACGACGCCGAGCCCGGCGCGAACGAGATCGACCCGCCAGCCGCCATGAGTAACGCTCTCGAGGGTCGAGCCGCGGCCCGACTCTGCATCCCGCCAGGCGCGGAGGCCGGCGATCATGTCGGCGCGCATCTTCTCAGATAGGATCAGCCTGGTGACGGAGCGTTCGCGTCCGCGGGCGGAGACGACGTCGGCATCATTGGCGGCTTGAATCGGCTCGAAAGCGGCGTCGTCGGCGAGCCGCGTCGCAAAGGCTTCGTAGAACGCCGAGATCTGCTGGTCCGTGACGGTGCCCATGGCGTCGAAGGCGGCGACGGCCGCGTCGACCGCACTGGTGGCGATCTCCTGCACATCGGCGGGGACGTGGAGCAGATCCCCCGTCCCTTGCACCACGATGAGGCGATCGCCCGGCTCGAACGCAGCGGCGAGATCCTCGTCCACGTACGTGACGCGATCGCCCCCGTACACGATCGGCATGCCGGGCTCGAGCGCGGTGAGATGGTTCCCCTTGTCCATGGCGCCACGGTAAAGGACGTTGTCGCGGGTGCCAACCCTGCGTGGCCCACTGAACGGAAGCGGGGGCGGAGGAGCGACGCTCCCCCGCCCCCTTCTCGCCTCAGCCGCGGCTCACCGGGAATCGTATCTCGGTCAGCGGCTCGAGTTCCCCACCACCCGGAGCGCGGAGGTACGCCTCCTGCGGCGGACCGGCGATGTGGAACCCGTTGTCGGCGATCCACGTGCCGATCGCGCTGTACGCCTCGTCGATGGTCTCGTACGGACCTTCATGGAGGACGACGGCGGCTTCGCCACCGGGGACATCAGTCACTTCGAGCTTGCGTCCGGCCGGTGTCTCCACGGCATTCTCCACACCGACGGCGACCGGGAAGTCGACCTCGACGTCCAGGTCGGTCGGGCGGAACTCGGGATCGTGATAGCGCGTGAACGGCGGTCCGGCGGGCGTCACTCCCTGCGCACCCAATGCCGCAAAGCCGTCCATCAACAGCGCGGACACACCCCTCGGCTCGGGAACCACCTCGCGGATCGCAAGAACGCGCTGGGGTTCGAGTGTCTTCAGCACCACTTCGTGCTCAGGCATTGTTCCCTCTCTCTCGATCGTACGGAGACGGGTCTCGACGCGTGTCAGACGAGCCACGGCCTCGCTGGCCGCTCTGTCGAGCTCGGCGCGTTTCATGCGCAGCATGCCGCGCAGCTCGGCGGCACTCAGGTCCTGGTCGAGGACCGACCTGATCTCGTCGAGTGTGAGGCCGAGGTCCTTGAGCGCCAGCACCCGGTTGAGCCGTGGGAGCTGCTCGACCGTGAAGTACCGGTAGCCCGAGTCCTGATCGACGTCCGCAGGGGGGAGCAGGCCCAGGTCGGCGTAGTACCGAAGCGCCGAGACCGGCACTCGGCACAGCCGTGAGAACTCCCCGATGCGATACATCGCCTCACCTCCGCGATTCCAACTCTTCTACAGAAGGCCTTCCCCACCATGATGGAGTGTCAAGCGACTCGAGAGTCAAGGACCAATCGGTCCGCAGGTCGGGGCAGGTCAGCGGAGCACCACTAGGTCGTCGCGATGGATCACGACACCGCCGGCCACGGAGCTGTGAGACCCGGCGGCGGCGCGCGCCGCTTTGGCACCGAGGCCGGCCAGACCCTTGCCGACGATGTCACCCGACGGGGCGATCACCTCGACGGCGCTCCCCTCCTCGAAGTCCCCGTGGACCGAGACGACGCCGACCGGAAGCAGGCTGCCGCCCTTGGCCACGAGCGCCCGAGCCGCCCCCTCGTCCACCATGATCTTGCCCTCCGGCGGAAGCCCGAAGGCAATCCACAGCCGGCGTGCCGACAGCCGGCTCTCGTGAGGCTCGATCCACGTACCCATCTCTACACCGTGCACCGCGGCAGACGCCGCGTCTTCGATGCGGGCATCGGCGATGACCGTCGGCACGCCGGACCAGGCCGCCATACGAGCAGCGGCGATCTTCGTCGCCACGCCCCCGGATCCCAGGGAGCCACGACCCGGACTCCTGTAGAGCTCGTCGAGTATCTCGTCGGTGTGACGCACGGCGGTGAGGAGCTCCGCGTCGTCGTCGAGCCGAGGATCCGACGAGAACAACCCGTCGGTGTCCGTGAGGATGACGAGCATCCCGGCGCCGACGAGGTGGCTGACGATGGCGGCGAGACGATCGTTGTCGCCCAGCTTGAGCTCATCGACCACGACGGTGTCGTTCTCGTTGACGATGGGGACGACACCGATGGCCAGCATGCGCTGTAGCGCCTCGCGGGCGTGGAGGTACTGGTTGCGGTTGGCGAGGATGTCACGGGTCAGCAGCACCTGTCCCACAACGGTGCCGCCGGCGCCGAAGCGGCGGGCGTACTCGTGCATCAGGAGCCCCTGACCTACCGCGGCGGCGACCTGGAGCTGCGGCACGTCCCGCGGACGCCCGGTGAGCCCGAGAGCGGGAATGCCCGCCGCCACGGCG
>JBFINP010000131.1:0-4967 GCA_041611095.1 Acidimicrobiia bacterium
GAAGCGCCCGGCCGTCACCTCGCGCCCCACCACCACGCCGCCGAGCCGACGGCCGTCGATCTCGAGGGCAACGAGATCTCGCAGGTCGTCCATGTTGCGGACGCCGCCGGCGGCCATGACGGGTTCGTCGACGATCGAGAGCGCACGCCGCAGCGCCTCGAAGTTGGGCGGCTCCTCGAGCGCATCGCGCCCGACCTCGGCGATCATGAATCCGGCGGCTCCCGCAGAGGACAGCTCGATGAGGGCCTCCTCCAGATAGGTCCCGCTGCTCTCCGTCCAGCCGCGAATCGCCAGCTCCTCATCCGGCCGAACGTCGAGGCTGACGACGATGCGGCCCGGATGGTCACGGCACAGCTCCCAGAACAGCACCTGGTCGATGATCGCCACCGTGCCCATCACGACGCGATAGGCGCCGGCGCCCAGCAAGCGGACGACCTCTTGTGTCGATCTCACGCCCCCACCCACCTGAACCGGCACGTCGACCTCGGCGATCAGCTCGCTGATCAATGCCCGGTTCCGGTAGTCCCCGTATGCCGCGGCATCGAGGTCCACGATGTGCAACCGGTCGGCGCCCATCCCCACCCAGCCCTTGGCACGTGCGACCGGGTCGGCGTCGAGGAAGATGGCGTCCGCCACGTCGCCGCGGGGAAGGCGGACGGCCTTGCCGTCGAGAATGTTGACCCGTGCGTACAAATGCATAGGGCGAGGCTACCCGGTCGGCCGCCGGGGACAGCCAGCAGCCAGCTCAGTTGACGTATGCGAGGGCCTGCGCCGGGGCCCACCGTGAGGCGACTTCGGCGTAGGCCATCCCCGCCTCCTCGTAGTCGTAGGTCTTCAGAGCCTCGAGGCTGCGGGCCACTTCTGCGGCGGATTCGTCGAGCACGAGCGTTCCGGAGTCGAACAACCGAGCCACGGTGCCGTAGTCGAGCTCCACCATCCCGTCGGCCGAGAACTCGCGCAGCCACCGCTCGACCTCACGAACGTCCTCGACGACGGCGTCGTCGAAGCCCGCTTCCTCCAGGATCTCGACGGCGCGGGCCATCCTGCGGACGGCGGTGCGAACCGAGGTTCGATAGCGGATCGACGGGCCGTGGCTTGCGGTGTACATCTCGCGCTCGCCGGGTTTGAACGCGGCAAACCACCGAAGGGGCACGTGCCAGGCGGCCGACAGGATGTACGAGCGGGCCGCCGGTGCCTCGGAGCGGATGCGGGCCAGCTCTTGTGCCGCACGGCGGGCCGCGAGCTCAGACAGCAACCCGGAGCCGGGGTTGTCCTGCCAGAAGGCAACCACGCCCTCCAGCATCCGGAGCCGGGGGTATCGCGGACATGCGTAGGTCCGGCCCTTCCACTCGGCCGTGAAGGCATCGTCGGCGGTTGGCTCATCCCACATGAACTCACCATCGACGCGCACGATCGAGCGACCCTTGTATGGCCGCGACTCGAAGGTGCCGATCCGCTCGATCGGCATGTAGATGCGGAGGTGGGCAGACCTGACTACGGATTGCATCGCACCGTCGATCGTACCCGGCGGCCGAGCTTCCGTAACCAGGTCGGAAGGCCAGAACGTGCGGTCCGGTAAACTCGGCCCGTCACTTGTCGGGGTCGGGCCATGCTCCGGTCGTACGAGTCAGGAGGTTGCCGCATTGGGTGTATTCGAAGCCATAGGCTCGGACACCCATGAAGAGATCCTCTTCGGCTCCGACCCGGTCTCCGGTCTCCGAACCATCATCGCCATCCACAACACCGCTCTCGGTCCCGCCCTCGGCGGGACTCGTTTTTATCCGTATTCCTCCGAGGAAGACGCCCTCATCGACGTGCTGCGGCTGTCGAAGGGGATGACGTACAAGTCGGCCGCGGCCGGGCTCGATCTCGGCGGCGGCAAGGCCGTGATCATCGGCGACCCGCGGACGACGAAGAACGAGCGCCTCCTGCGTGCCTATGCAAACGTCGTCGACTCGCTGGGCGGCCGGTACATCACCGCTGAAGACATCGGCACGACCGCAGCCGACATGGTGACCATCTCGAAGGAGACCGAGTGGGTGGCCGGCCTGCCGGAGGACGCCGGAGGATCCGGCGACCCATCACCGGCGACCGCACGAGGGGTCCTGAATGCAATGCGGGCCGTCGCCGACCACCTGTGGAGCTCAGAGGACCTCACCGGCCGGACCGTGGCGGTGCAGGGCGTCGGCAAGGTCGGCGGCAGCCTCGTCGCCCGGCTCACCCAGGCGGGCGCATCAACCGTCGTCGCCGACGTCAACCCCACGGCGACTCGGCGTGTGGCGGCCGAGTACGGATCGCGAGTCGTCACACTCGACGAGCTCTTCGACGTCGAGTGCGACGTCTTCGCGCCCTGTGCGCTCGGGGCGACGCTCAACGCCACCACTAT
The DNA here is from genome assembly GCA_041611095.1 of Acidimicrobiia bacterium. Classification (GTDB taxonomy): domain Bacteria; phylum Actinomycetota; class Acidimicrobiia; order Spongiisociales; family UBA5794; genus UBA6912. Next base: position 2,387 of record JBFINP010000131.1, read on the forward strand.
TCCGCGGCTGCGCTGCGCTGCCATCGTCGGCTCTGCCAACAACCAGCTCGCGACCGACGAGGACGCCGACCGCCTCGCCGAACGAGGCATCGTCTACGCCCCCGACTTCGTCGCCAACGCCGGCGGCATCATCAACATCGCCGTGGGCATCAGCGGTTACGAGGTGCGCAAAGCCGCTGCCGCCGTCGACAACATCAAGGCTGCCGTGTCCGACGTGCTGAGGCTCGCCAAGGAGCAGGGCATCACCACACACCGGGCCGCCATCGCCATCGCCGAAGACCGCATCGCCCGTATCGGATCTCTGCGCAGGCATCGGGGGCTGCGCCACACGCCGTAGGAGGGGACACCCACATGCTCGAGCTCGACAACGTACGTGACCACAAGGCGCTCGGCCTGACCGATGAGCAGGTGGTCGACATGTACCGAGCGATGCTGCTGGCACGGCGGCTGGACGAGCGCATGTGGGCTCTCAACCGGCAGGGCCGGGTGCCGTTCGTGGTGTCCGTCGCCGGCCACGAAGGGACCCAGGTGGGTGCGGCCTTCGCCCTCGATCCCAAAGTCGACTGGTCGCTGCCCTACTACCGCGACATCGCCTTCAACCTCGCCCTCGGCATGTCCCCGAAGGACATCTTCCTCGGGGTGTTCTCGAAACAGGGCGACCCGGCGAGCGGCGGGCGTCAGATGCCCAACCACTGGTCGGAGCCCGATCTGCGGATCTTCACCCACTCGAGTGTGATCGCCACGCAGTTCCCCCATGCGTGCGGCATCGCCCACGAGCTCCAGTCGCGCAGCCTTCCCGGCGTCGTCGCCGTCATGTCGGGCGAGGGCGCCACGTCGGAGGGCGATTGGCACGAAGCGATGAACTTCGCCGGCATCCACAAGCTGCCGGTGATCTTCCTGGTCGAGAACAACCTGTACGCGATCTCCGTGCCTGTGGAACAGGAGGTCGCGGGCAGCGTCGCCGCACGCGCCGAGGGTTATGGCATCCCCGGCGTCGAGGTCGACGGAAACGACGTGCTCGAGGTGTACGGCGTCATCGCGGGAGCCGTCGATCGGGCACGGCGGGGCGAAGGGCCGACCCTCGTCGAAGCCAAGACCTACCGCTACTACGCCCACACCTCAGACGACGACGACAAGCTCTACCGGACGGCCGAAGAGGTCGAGTTGTGGCGGCGGAAGGATCCGATCACCGTCCTGCGCCAGTACCTGGTCGAGTCCCGTCTCCTCGACGAGGCGGCCGAAGAGCGGCTCGACGTCGAGGTGACCGACACCATTGCCTCTGCGGTCGCCGAGGCCGAGGCGGCGCCCGACCCCACCGACGCCGAGTCGTACGTCTACGCCAAGCCGATCGAGCTGGAACCGCCGGCCCGGGAGCCCGAGCGGCCGCCCGCCGGCGACACGGTCAACTTGATCACGGCCATCAACCAGACGTTGCACGAGATCCTCGAACGCATCCCTGAGGCCTCGGTGTTCGGCGAGGACGTCGCCGACCCCAAGGGCGGCGTCTTCAAGGCGACCGTCGGGCTGACGGACCGGTTCGGCGTCGGCCGCAGCTTCAACTCGCCCCTCGCCGAATCGCTCATCATCGGTATCGGTGTCGGCAAGGCTGCGGCATCGGGACGACCGATCGCCGAGATCCAGTTCGCCGACTTCATCCATCCCGGCTTCGACCAAATCGTCTCCGAGGCGGCGCGAATCTCCTACCGCTCGGCCGGGCGCTGGAACTGCCCGCTCGTGATTCGCGTGCCCTTTGGCGGCGGCATCCACGGTGCGCTCTATCACAGCCAGTCGATCGAAGCGTTCTACACCCACGTACCGGGGCTCAAGGTCGTGGTGCCGTCGACGCCGGCCGATGCCAAAGGGCTCCTGTGGTCGGCCGTCCTCGACCCGGACCCCGTGATGGTGCTCGAACCGAAGAAGCTCTACCGGCTCGCCAAGGGCCCGTGGCCCGAGGGCAACCACGTGGTGCCACTGGGCAAAGCCGCCGTGCGCCGGGTCGGCGCGGATGTGACCATCATCGCCTACGGAGCGATGGCCCATTACGCAGTCGAGGCGGCAGACCGCCTGTCCGAGGAGGGCATCGACGCCTACGTCATCGACCTGCGGTCGTTGCGCCCCCTGGACTGGCCATCGATCGAAGCGGCCGTGCATCACAACGGCAAGGTGCTCGTCGTACACGAGGACACGGGGTTCGCCGGGTTTGGCGCCGAGATCGTCGCCCAGATCTCGGAGAAGGCCTTCGAGTGGCTGGATGCGCCCGTCGAGCGGTACACCTCCCCCGAGGTGCCGACGTTTCCGTTCGCAGCCTCTCTCGAGTCCCAGCTCCTACCCAACACCGACGGCATCGTCGAGCGCGCCCGCCGTCTGGCGCGATACTGACGGCTCGGGAACCCTCGAACGGCCCGGAACGTCTCAAGCACAGGACACCCGGGGAGCGATGACGGAAGGCCAACCAGCACCCAAACTCGATGGGCTCTACGAGCTTCATCGCGAGCCGCTGTACCGGGCCATGGTGCTCGTCACCGACGATCGCGACGTCTCGCTGGAGGCGGTCGACCGCGCCTTCGCCCGCACCTCCACC
>JBFINP010000132.1:0-4929 GCA_041611095.1 Acidimicrobiia bacterium
CGCCCACATGCTCCATCTCGCCGGACCGTGTAGCTGGTCGGAATTGAGCGTTGCCGAGTCCATGCTGATAGCCGACGCCGTTGGCGAGCCTCATCCCCCACCAGCCGGAGGTCGGCATCGCGATCGGGCCGGAAGGGGGCTTCGTCCGCGCCGAGGTACCCGCCGGTTCACTGCGGTGCAGCCTCGGTGTACGCACGTTGCGCTCAGAAACGGCGGCAGTCGTCGCCGCGGCGCTCGTCATGGACGCATGGAGGCGTCGATGACGACGTTCGGCCGAAGAGCCCGATGCCGATATACTCCTCGCGTCTCCATGCGTTCAGCCGCGCATCGTTCCCCATCCCGCCAAGTTGGGTCTCTGTGACGCTGCCTTCTGCCATCGACATCCGTCTCAAGGTTCCCAGCAACCATCTCATCGCAGATCTGCTGGGACCCCAGGACGAACACCTCCGCCTCGTCGAGAAGGCGTTTCCGGAGGTGCGGATCGTCGCGCGCGGCAATCAGATCGACATCCAGGGCGCAGAGATCGACGCCGAGACGGTCAGGACGATCTTCGATGAGCTGCTGATCCTCGTCCAAGAGGGCCACCGTCTCGAGGCCGATCGTGTCAATCGAGTCATCGATCTCGTTCGCAAGGACGTTCCGTCGCCGTCGGGCATCTTCACCGAGTCCATCAAGGTGGGAAGGGGCAGAGTGGTCCGCCCCAAGACGTTGGGCCAGAAGCACTACGTCGATGCGGTGCGGGACAACACGCTCATCTTCTCCGTGGGGCCGGCCGGCACCGGGAAGACGTACCTGGCCATGGCATGTGCGATCGAGTCGCTCCTGTCGGGATCGGTTCGACGAATCATCCTCAGCCGCCCGGCCGTCGAGGCAGGCGAACGCCTCGGCTTCCTGCCAGGCGATCTGGCGGCGAAGGTGGACCCATATCTGCGGCCGCTCTACGACGCTCTCTACGAGATGCTGGGTCCGGACGAGACCGCCCGGCTCATGGATCGGGGAACCATCGAGATCGCTCCGCTCGCTTATATGCGTGGAAGGACGCTCAACGACGCCTTCATCGTGCTCGACGAGGCGCAGAACACGTCGCCCGAGCAGATGAAGATGTTCCTGACGCGAATGGGGTTCAACTCGAAGATGGTGGTCACGGGGGACATCACGCAGGTCGACCTCACCGACTCCCGGCGGTCGGGGTTGAAGATCGTCGGAACGGTGCTGCGCGACGTCGAGGGAATCGAGTTCGTCGAGCTCCGCGGCGAGGATGTCGTGCGCCACCGCATCGTCGCCGCCATCGTCGAGGCCTACCAGCGCTACGAGGAGCGGTTCCGCGCCTCGGAGGCCGGAGACGGATCGTGAACCTCCTGCGCCGCCATCCGCTCCTGCTCAACCTGATCGTCTTGGGGGTCACGGTCGTCGTCGTCGGCTTCGTCCTCGTGATCGGGCGGGAGGACGCCCCGCCCGTCGTCGAGCTCGCAGTGGGCGACCCCGCACCGGAGACCTACCGCGCGACGGCGTTCGTCGAGGTGCCCGATGAGGCCGCCACCGAGATCGCCAGGGAGCGCGCAGCTCTGAACGTCGAGTCCGTCTTCAAGATCGACACGCTGGCGAGGAGCAGGGTCGAGGGTCAGATTCGGTCGTTCTTCAACGACGTTCGAGCCGCACCTCTCGGGCCCGACCCGATCGTCTTGCTGACAGCGGCGGCGCGCAGCCCGATCCCAACCAGTGAGCCCAACACGTACACCATCGATTACACCGTGACCGTCGAGAATCCCAGCTCGAGGCCGCGGGCCTACGAGCTGCGGATGGTGCCCCGTTTCGCCGAGGCCGTGACGATCGAAGGGGTGGCCGCCGTCATCGATCTCGGTCGAGACGGGCGCCTCGACGGTGACGTGCCCGAGCTCACGCCCGAGGCCGACGCCTGGTTGGTGGCCGGAGAGACCCCAGGCGTGTCCGAGGCGCCGTCGCTGCCGGCACGCGCCGCCGACCAGTACATCGTGACGGTCACCTTCAGCGGGGACGCCGCGCTCGTGACCGACGAGACGTCGGGGTGCGGTGAGGTCGAGGACGGGACGAGGACGGGTCTCTTGGTCGATGTCGAGACGATCGTTCTCGACAACGCCACGAGGACCCAGGCGTGCCGAGTCCTGCCGACCTTCGTTGTCGAGGAGCCGGCGGAGGGCGAAGGCGCCCAGGACTCGACCACGTCTAGCTCCACCTCGAGCACGACGTCCTCGACGACCACGACCACGACGCTGCCGGTCGAGGCGCAGGTCGCCACACTCGAAGGTGAGTACCTGGTGTACGGAGAGGCGATTCCCGTCCTCGTCGACCTCTATGCCACCCACCTCGCCGACCTCGCCAGCGGCGGCGACGGTTTCTTCGACACCATCGAGCAGGACATCGTCGATCTCGCCGACGACCAGCTCGCCGTCGGGATCAAGTCGAGTGAGCTCACCGACGTGCGCAACAGTGTGCTCGCCGATCCACCTCGCATCGTCATACCGGAGTTGGATGCGGACGAGCTCGCCGAGCTGCGTCGAGCCGCGGCGATCGTCGTCGCCCAGTCGCTGGAAGCCAACGAGGTGCTCGACGAAGAGGCAACGCGCCTCGCCGAGCAATCGGCTCGGGACAGCGTTGAGCTTCAGGTGGTCAGTTACCAGTTCGCCCAGCCCATCGTGCAGGAGGGCGAGGCGATCTCGGCCGTCCAGCTCGAAGCAATCAACAAGCTCGGGCTGCTCGCGCCCGAACCGGGCACGTCACGCACGGCCGCAATGGTGCTCGGTGGCCTCGCCGTGCTGCTCGCCGCCCTCTTCCTGTGGCGACTCGCTCCCGAACAGTGGTCGCAGCCGAAGCACATTGCCATTCTCGGCATCCTGATGGCCATCGCCGCCGTGATCGCACGGGTCCCGGAGCTGCTTGGCGCCGAGAACTCCCAGCTCAGCTACGCCATCCCTGCAGCGATGTTGGGTTACGCCGCCGCGATCGTCTACGACCCGCGGACGGCCCTCATGACGTCGGTGCCCATGGCCATCTTCACGGCGATCACCACACAAGACGCCTCGCTCGTGATCTTCGCCGCCGCAGCGACCGTCACGCCCATCGCCTTCGTTTCGGCGGTGTCCACGCGCCGCCAGCTCCGCCTCGCCGTCACCCTCAGTGCCGTCGTGCTCGCCCCTCTGGCGGGAACGGTGGTGTGGCTGTTCTCCGGCGAGATGTTGGGCGACGCCATGCCGGAGGTCTACCAAGCCGGCCTTGCCGGGTTCGCAGGCGGCGTCATCGGTAGCCTGTTGGGACAGGGGCTGGTGTCGTTCCTCGAGAACGCCTTCCAGCTGACGACGACCATCACATTGCTCGACCTCACCGATCGCAACCATCCGGCGCTTCGGTTGATCGAGGAGAAGGCACCGGGGACGTTCAACCACTCGATCCTCGTCGGCAACCTCGCCGGTCGGGCAGCGCGCGCGATCGGGGCCGACCCATTGTTCGCCCAAGCGGCGGCCTTTTACCACGACCTGGGCAAGACCGAGAACCCTCAGTACTTCATCGAGAACCAGTTCGGTGTCTCGAACCCGCACGACCAGCTCGATCCAGTCGAGTCGGCGGCGATCATCCGCCGCCATGTCACCGACGGGCTCCGGCTGGCGAGGATCCACCGCATTCCGCCGGATGTCGCCGCAGGTGTCGAACAACACCACGGCAGCGGATTGATGCGGTACTTCTACCACAAGGCGATGGAGGTCGACCCTGCGGTTGATCCGACGCTGTTCCGCCACGGCGGCCAGAAGCCGCAGCGCAAGGAGATGGCCATCCTGATGATCTCCGACGCCGTCGAGGGTGCGGCGCGCTCGCTGGCCCAGCAGGAGGATCCGACCGCCGACAGCCTCGCCAAACTCGTCGACTCGATCGTTGGCGAGAAGCTCGACGACGGCCAGTTCGACGAGTCCGCACTCACCTTCGGTGATCTCACCCGTGTCAAGCGGGCGCTCGTCGACGCTCTCATCGGCTACTACCACACCCGCATTCCCTACCCGGGCTTCCCCGGACCGAGGGTCGGCAGCGCGTGAGCGTATCGTTCGTGGATGAACGCGACGACCCGCTGCCTGAAGCCCCTTGGGTTCGACTCGCCGAGGTCGTGCTCGCCGGCGAGGCGGTCCCTCCGAACGCCGAGGTTGCGTTGATGCTCGTCGACGTGGCGGCGATGACCGAGTTGAATCGAGCCCACATGGGCAAAGAGGGGCCCACGGACGTCCTCTCGTTCCCGCTCGAGGATGCGACACCGGGGAGTCCCCCGGCGGCAACAACCGGCGGTCCACCTCCCCTGCTCGGCGATGTGGTGATCTGCCCGGACGTCGTGCGAACGCAGGCCGAGGCAGCAGGCTCCTCGTTCGAGGACGAGCTGTCGCTGATGGTCGTCCACGGGCTTCTCCACCTCCTCGGGTACGACCACGTGGCCGATGACGAGGCCGAGCGCATGGAGGAGCGAGAACGCTCGTACCTGGCGGCAGTGGGCAGGCGGCGCCGGTGACAGAGCTGGCGCTCGTCGTATCGGCGGTCTTCCTCCTGCTGACGGCCCTGATTCGCGCCGCGGGGGCCTCGATCGTTCAAACGGCACGAGCTGATGCGCTGCGCGACGCCAGCGACGGCGACCTGAGGGCCGCAGTCGTCGCAACCCTCCTCCAGGATCACCCCCAGGTCCAGCCGGCGTTGGGAGCGTTGCACACCGCGCTCCTCGTGGTGGCCGCCCTCCCCGCGACCTGGGCGTTGACCCGGCGCCTGGAGGGCATGTCGTTGCTGTGGGCGCTCGTCGCCCTCGTCGTCGTCCTCATCGTCGTGGGGGACCTGCTTCCGCGAGCGATTGGAAGCCGGCGCCCCAGGCAGCTGGCGTACCGCTTCGCCTGGCTGCTGCGACCCGCCGTGGAGCTCGGCGTTGCC
>JBFINP010000133.1:0-4749 GCA_041611095.1 Acidimicrobiia bacterium
CCGACGATCTCGTACCCTGCGGCGTAGAACGCCTCGTGGCGGTCGCGGAAGTCGCACGACTCCGTCGTGCAACCCGGCGTAAAGGCCCGCGGGTAGAAGTAGAGGACGAGACGGTGGCCGGCGTAGTCGTCCAGCGTCACGTCTGCGCCGTTCTGGTCATGGCGGTTGAAGTAGGGGGCGTCGGCGCCCGTCTCGAGCCTCACGGATCCTCCTCGCAGCGTCGGCGAAGGCTAACCAGCCGTTGTGGGCAATTCGGCGGTGGAGGCTCCGCCGGCCGCACTCCGGATTCGGAGTTGTCCGCAGGCGGCGTCGATGTCCTGCCCCCGCGTGTCCCGCAGCGTCGCAGTCGCACCTGCTCGCCTCAGGGCGGCAACGAAGCCTCGGGTGCGCTCGTGGGTCGGCGGTCGGTCGGCGGTGAGTGGCGTGGGGTTCAGTGCGATCACGTTGACGTGAGCATCGAGATCGACGGCGATGCGGGCGAGCTTCATCGCCTGCTCGTCGGTGTCGTTCGTGCCGTCGATCAGCGTCCACTCGATCGACACCCTCCGCCCCTTTCGATCGCGGAAGTGCCGAGCCGCCGCGATGACGTCGGCCAATGGGTAGCGATCGTTGAGTGGGACGAGGCGACTGCGCAACTCGTCGTCGGCGGCGTGGAGGCTCACCGCCAGACCGACCTGCCACGGCTCCTCGGCCAGGCGGCGCATCCCGGGGACCACCCCGACGGTCGACACGGTGATGGCCCTGGCACCCATCCCCATGATCTCGATCATACGCCGCAACGACTCTCGGACCCGCGGGTAGTTGGCGAGTGGCTCGCCCATCCCCATGAACACGACGTTGGTCACGTGATCGGGAGCCCCGGCGAGCCCGGCCGTCCGGAGGTGCGCTGCCGCGTAGGCGACCTGAGCCGTGATCTCGCCGGCATCGAGCTGGCGATCGAAGCCGAACTGGCCGGTGGCGCAGAACGTGCACGCCATGGCACAGCCCGCCTGGGACGAGATGCACAGCGTCGTACGCCGGGGATACCCCATCAATACGGTTTCGATGGAGGCCCCGTCGCGTGTCCGGAACAACCACTTGACGGTCCGCCCACGGTCGGCGGTTTGCTGGATCTCGACGTCGAAGGGCCAGAGTCCGTCTGCCAGCCTGCGGCGGACCTCCGTCGGGAGGTTGCTCATCGCGTCGACGTCGAGCACCGGCGTCCCGTAGAGCCATCCGCGAAGCTGGTCGCTGCGGTAAGCGGGCTCCCCGGCAAGCAACCCGTCGAGGCTCTCTGGTGCGACGAGGTATGGACTGACGACGGTTGCACCGTCGCCGCCGGTCACGATCCGAGGTTGCGCGCCTGGGCGATCCAGTCGTCGATCATCGACTCGGCGGCGTCGATGGCATCGGCGATCTGCTTGGCGTTGGCCTCGGCGAGATCGGCAAAGGTCGCAATGCCGGCGTCGGCCAGGCGGGCGCTGTAGACCGGGCCGATGCCCTTGATGTCGGTGAGGTCGTCGCCGGGCACGGTTCCGGAGCTCGGGGAGCCTGCAGCTGTGGCGCTCGTCGCCGGGACCGGTGGCGCAGTGGGATGTTGAGCGGCGATTCGGGGGACGGGGCGCTGGTCGGGGCGGGCGATCCGGAGAAGCCGGTCACGGAAGAGCCACGTGACGACTGCCCAGGTGACCACGACGAGCGCGATGCGTACGGGTTTCTTCATCGCTGGCAGATTCTAGGTGCGGTTGCCTCAGGGACTGCAGTTCCACTGCTGCCAGGGCTCGTCGTACGCCGCGTAGAGCCAGTAGGCGACCGCGATGTTGGCCTCCGGGTCGAACACGTCTGCTCCCGACCAGCCGGCCGACGCACTCGCCGAATCCCAGGTCGATGGGAGGAATTGGAACAGGCCCGCTGCGCCGGATGCTGGGTTCAGCGCGTCCGGATCGCCGCGGCTCTCGCACCAGATCACCGCAAGCGCATCGTCGACGAGCTCCGCCGGCCAGTAGGCGGTCACGAGGGAACGCCACTGTTCGGCACCTTCGGGTAGCGGTTCGGCGGGGGGCGGCTCAGTCGTTGTGGTGGGTGGAGGCTCCGTCGTCGTGGTTGTCGCGGGCGGCGGTTCGGTCGTGGTTGTCGTGGTGGGCGGCGGTTCGGTGGTCGTCGTGGTTACGACCGGGGCCTCAGTGGTCGTTGTCGTGACGATGGTCGTGGTGGTCGTGGCTTCGGTCGTGGTCACCGTCTCCACGTCGGGACTCCCGTCGATGCGGACCGTCGGTGCCGGCGCCGGAGCTTCGGGCGCCGGCGTGGATGTCTCGCCCTCGGCCACACCCGGTCCGAGCCTGCTCGCCATCACGGCGCCCGCGATGCGGCCCGTCGCCGTCGGGGGTAGGACGACACCGTCTGCGGTCTGCGACGTCTCGATCGGCGTCGTCGAGAACGCGGCGAAGCCCACCACCGCAAGGAGGAGGATGATGAGGGCACCGGCGAGGGCGAGGGGCGATCGGGATCGCACGGGGGCGTGAACACTCCGCTCTTTGGTCGACGGCCGCTTTCCTGGAACGGCCGGGCCACAGCGCATGGCCTCTGAGTGGCCGCCAGGCTAGAGGGAAGCCCGCGGCGAGTTCAAGCTTGGGTCTGGAAGAAACTGGGGGAGTCTCGACACGCGATGCGCTCCGGACCCGCCCTCTCAACCGGCTCGAGCAGCTCCTGCCGCCCAGGAGCTCGGAAGCCTGTCGACCGGCGTACACCGATCGGTGAGGTCGATGTCCTCTGGGATCACCTCCGCAACCACGTCATCGAAGAAGACGACGTCGGCCGGGCCGTCGAAGGTCGCCCTCATGCCGACATCGATGACCGTTGCTCCGTCGCTCTCGAAGAGCAGGTCGACGGTCACCACGCCCGGTTCGCCTGTATAGACCCAGCCTCCCACGGTGTCGCCGGTACCTTCGTAGACGCACGGTGACTGCGCGCCAACTCCGGCTCCGATCAATTCGACCGCGCCGTCGCTGACGACCCGAGTGAGGAGGAACGTACCCACGTTTCGTTCCAGGAATTCCGATGGGTACGACACCGGAACGACGACTTCGCCCAAGTCCAATCGAGCGTCTCCGTACTCGAGCTCGATGCTGCGCCGCTCAGCGGTGCCGCCCGGGAAGTTGCCGAAGTACGCACGGGAGTCCTCCTCGCTGACCGTCGCAGGAGAACCGAGTCTGACGGTGACAGACTCCGGCTCTCCGAGGGGGAATGCACCGACCTCCACTCCGACGGGAGGCAGATCGGTACTCTCGGAGAATTGTGCCGGATCGGTGCCTCCCAGCTCACTGAGAGCGAGCGCGGAGCCCACGACGAGAGTCGTCGCCGTAGCGACGGCGACGACCTTGGCCGTGACGCCGAGAGAGGCCCAAGCAGAGGACAACGCGCTGGTCGACGCGCCCGCAGGTTGGGCGACCCCTCCGGCGACTTGCGCGGTGGATTGGGTCCAAGTCGTGGTCGAGCCCACGTCGGCGCCAATCGAGCTGACAATGGCTGCACCGGTCGCAGCGCCGACACTCAGCAGAGTTGCGGCACGGATACCCGGATGGGCGGCGATGGCGGCCAGGCGGGCGCGTAGCTCGTCGGATGGCTCGTCGTCGTCAATGACGACGATGACGTCGTTTTGAAAGACCTCAGGCCATCGCTTCTTCAGCTTCTTCGTGCCGCGAATCGAAGTGATATAGGCGCCGGAGGCAAAACGGCTGAGATGCCGGGCTTCGACGGAGCCGGCCTCTTCGAGTGCGGCGACGAGCGCGTCGAGCGAGGCCATTGCGCCCCGGTCGCCAATGATCAGCTTTCCTCCCGGCACCTGCTGGCGCAAGGCGTTCCAGACACCGACGAGCACGGTCTGGTAGTCGGGACCCGGCGGTTCCTCGAAGCTCGATCGACTGACGGCCGCGTAGTGGTACTCCCCGAAGAGTGCGTCGATCTCAGTGGGGACGGACGACGGCGGATTGTCGCGGTCGATGAGGAAGGGCAGCGGCGCTGCACCGTTGTCTGCATCGAGTGCCGCGACGACCTCAGTGCGGACCGGGTCGTCGGGCTCGTCGATGCGTCGCGACCCATCGGCCCGTGGACCGAGCCAGTGCGGTCCGACGAGGAAGAGCGCTGCGTCTGAGTCGCGTAGGGCCCGGCTCAGCCTCTCCTGCCACTTGTCCCCGACGGTGAGGTCGTCCTGATCCCGGAAGACATTTGTACTTCCAAGGTCCTTCCGTAGCTGCTCCGCCAGGCTGCGGGCAACATCGCCGGTGTCATCACGGCGATAGGAGATGAAGACGGTTGGCCCCGAAGTCATTTCCTCGGCAAGGGGTTCCGTCAACGTCATGGTGGGCGTGCTCGCTCTCCCCGTGGCTCATGCAGGCGGCTGAACCGCCGGCGGGGGCGATGCCCCGCATTCGCGACCCTACCCGTCTCCCGACCGAACAGGCGTTCGGGATCAGTCTGCCGGGTGCGTCAGACGACTCGACCTGCCTGCTGCTCGAAGGCGGCGATGACCTCGGCCGAGCTCCGCCGTGCTCCGGTCTGCAGGTACTCCATCGCCTGCAGGGCCGCCTCGTGCGCTTCGAAGCTCGAACCGGCGACGCAATCCTCGACGACACGGCAGAAGTAGTCCCGTTGATGGCCGTCCACGAAGGTGTAGTGCACACACACGTCGGTATGGCCGCCGATGAGGATCAAGGTGTCGGCTCGGAGCCCTTTGAGCAGGATCTCGAAGTCGGTGCCGAAGAAGCAGGAGTA
>JBFINP010000134.1:0-4712 GCA_041611095.1 Acidimicrobiia bacterium
CGGCGTCATGTCGGCCGTCAGCTCCCCGGCGTCCATGGCCGCGATGGCGGCGTCGGTGTGAAGTAGATCTCCCGCATCGACTCGAGCAGCGACTGCGGCTGCAGGAACTCGTCGGCGTGGACGAACGACATGATGGCGTCGCCCATCGGCTTGAGGACCCGCACCGGCGCCTTGATCGCATCGGTGGTCGTCTTGGGCAGCGTCTCGAGGATCTCCTTGGCGTGCCCCAGCTCCGAGTCGACCAGGAACTTCGTATACCCAGAGATGTCCGAGATCAGCAGGTAGCCCTTCGTGACATCCACGCGGCCAGGCTACCGGCGGCCCCCGCGCTCCATCCGATAGCCTCCGACCATGCCGAGTTTCGCCGCCAGGGCCGCCAAACAGCTCGTGAAGGCGACCGGAGTCAAACGGCGGCTCGATCGGGTTGCCGAGGCGGAGCACGACCCCGCCGAGGTGGCGAGGCTCGTGCGCAAGCTGCGTCGCTTCGATCGGAAAGCACCGCCCCGCCGGTTACGGCGCAGATGGAACGTCGAGACCGTCGACGTCGAGGGCCACGCTCTCCACGTGTTGGCGAGCCGGGCCGGGCACAGCAGCCGGATCATCCTGTACCTCCACGGCGGTGCGTACATGTTCGGCCCGTTCGGCACCGACTGGGCCGCATGCCACCGGGTGGCTTCGACCACCGGCTGCGATTTCGCCGTGTTCGACTACCCCAAGGTGCCCGAGCACGAGGCGCCGCAAACGATCGCCGCCACGATGAGCGCCTACGACACTCTCGTAGGCCGCTACGGCGCCGCCCACGTCATCCTCATGGGCACCTCGGCCGGGGGAGCGCTGGCGCTGGCGATCATGGCTCGCCTTCGAGACTCGGGCCGGGAGCAACCGGCGAAGGCGATCCTCATCTCACCCGGCGTCGACATGACTCTGGCCGACCCGTTGGGCGACCTGGAGCGCCACGATGCGCTGCTATCGGTGGCGCACGTCAGATCGGCGGGACGTATGTATGCGGGCGACCTCGGTGCGCAGCATCCGACCGTGTCGCCGCTGTTCGCTGACTTGAGTGGCCTGCCGTCGCTATGGGTCTTCGCCGGAACGTGGGAGATCCTCTACCCCAGCCTGCGGACGTTCGTGGACAAGGCCAAGGAGGCCGGCACCGAGGCGACGCTGATCGTCGGCGAGGACCAGCAGCACACCTGGCCCCTCGCCCCGGTCCCGGAGGGCCGCACGTCGCTCCGGGAGATCGCCGAGATCATCGGGAGAGGCGCGTAGGACCGCGGCCAGAGGAGCGGAGGGTACGGAAGACCCCTACCCCCGAGGCCACCGCACCGGGACCATGGTGCTGGTTGAACGAGGGGAGGTTGGCCCATGAGGCTCGTACCCAACATGCGCACGGTCGCTCGGGTCTACCACGCCGGTCTTGGAGCTGCAGTGATCTCCGTTCGCCGGGTCCGCACGATGGGCCAATCGGCGCAAGCGCAAGCCGAACGGAGCGTCGAGAAGTGGCAACTGGGGTTCACCCGTCTTTCCGAAGAGGGGCGGACCACCACCGAGCGAGTGCTCGACGAAGCGGCCGATTCCACCATCGGCAAGCGCTACACGGGGCTCCGAGATCAGCTGGATGAGCAGCTTGCGAGCTGGCGGGAGCACTTCGCCCCCACGGAATGGGCGACGAAGAACTCCGGCTTGGCTGCGGCCAAGAAGGCTGCTGCCAAGAAGACGGCCGTGCAGCCGTCGCAGGGAGGGGTGATCATCGGCGGCCCGTGACCGCGTCGTCCCCACAATGCCGAACCATCCAGCCGGAGGTGAAGGATCATGCCACTCAGCTCGACGACCGGTCTCCTGATCGCACTCATGGTTCTCGTCCCGGGCGGCATCGGCGACGTGCTCATGCGCAAGCTCACGCGCATGCCCCGCCCCCATTCCGACTTCCGCCAGGTCCTCAGCGCCGTGGTCTGGTCGGTGGCGGCGCTGGTCCTTGTCGAGTTGATCAACTCCGCTGCCACGGCGGCCGCCTTCGGCGACTACCTGATCGTTCCAGCCGGTGACGTCGGGTCATCGCAGGCGGCGGTTTCGCTGGCGGGCCGCTACCTCGTCTTCACGGCCGTCGCCGTGACGCTGCCCGCCGCCGCTCGAGGACTGGGGTGTTTCGTCATCGAGCACTTCACCCGGCGCACGCTCGACGAGCCAACGATCGATCGCTTGAGGCGCCTCATGCCGAAGGGGGGCAAGCCCTGGCACTACGCCCGCATCCAGCTCGAGGACGAACTGGTCGAGGGCTTCGTCGAGTGAGCGACCGAGGGCGATCCGGTGGAGGACGCGGCGTACATCATCAAGGCCATCGGCAAGCAGACCAGGGTCTGGGTTCCCATCCGTCATGCCCACTGGGTGATGCTCGTCGACCCCGACGACTGGCCCGACCTGAGTCACGTCGAGCCGTCGACCGCTCAACAGCCGGTGGCGACCTGACCCGCAGACTGTCGGATTCCCGACAACGTCCGCACCCCGGCGAGTTGAGAGGAGTAGCCCTGATGCGAGGGGGACAGGGTTTCGTGCGGCCCCGGACAATCGAATGCCTGCCCAGGAGGATCCCATGCGGCGCCTCGTCCCGCTCCTGTTCACCTTCGCTCTGCTGGTCGTGCTCGTGCCGACCGCAGGCGCTACCACGACCGGCTCGCTCGACATCAGCGTCACCAAGGCGCCCATCACCCCCGACGGGCTCGCCGCGGGCGCCATCACCGACTTCATCCTCACGTTCGTAGACCTCGATCCGGCCGTCGACGGCATCGGCCTCCACGCCGGCGGCACGGTGACGGCGACCCTTCCCGACGACTTCGTCAATCTCGACGACGGCACCGTCAACGCCGGCATCATCCTCCAAGGCTGGCCACAAAGCCCGCCCGCCCCGCCGCCGGCCTTCATCTGGACCACGACGGTGTCCGGCAACTCCATCACCGCCACTCTGGATGCCGACTACCTCGTCGGCGCCTTCGGGCCCGGACCCAAGCAGTTCCACCTGCTGTTGAACTCGTTCCGCAACCCCGGTCCCGGGTTGTACGACGTCGACCTCGTCATGCAGCCCGACCCCAACTCCGCCGACGTCTACACCGGCACCGGCACGGTGCACATCACGCCCATCGCCGAGCCGAGCGCCAACGTCGTCAGCGTCTTCAGCGGCGCTCCGGGCGTTCCGCCGCCGTTCAACAACCCGCTGTTCCAGACGGTGACCGCCGGTGACGACTCTCTCGACGTCGGCATGTACCTGTGGGACAAGGGCAGCTCGGTCACCGACGGGTTCTTCAACGCCTTCGTGGGCGTCGACGTCCAGATGTCCGACCCCTACCGTGGGCGCCTCGTCCAGGGCACCAGGACCGTCGGGCAGGTGCGGGTCACCGCCCCTGCTGGAGCCGACGACTTCAGCCTGGGCACCGACGGGCCGTCGGTGCTCGGCAACGCCGCGATCAGCGGGTTCGAGACCGGCATCCTCATCACCAGCCTCACCACCGACCCCGACGTCACCGGTGAGTACACCGTGACGTTCCGCATGAACGGCGGCAACACCCAGCGGTTAGTGATCACGGCGGAGTGACATCTCGGGCGGTCAGCTCTCTCCCGAATCTGTCACGCCTCGCTCGTAGCTTCAGGGGCGCGGCGGTGGCGGCCGGAGGGAAAGGGAGTACCGTGAATGGCGCCATGGCCAAACTTCAAGCCGGCGACCGTGTCCCGATGTCCTGGGAGGACTACGAAGACCTGGGGGCCGATGTTCGGGGCGAGTACATCGATGGGGCCTTCGTGATGGCCCCGTTCCCAACGCTTCCGCATCAGAACGTGTGCCTCGAACTGGCGCTCCGTCTCAAACCGATCCTGCCGGACGGGTTGCTAGTCGTGCTCAGCTGGGGGTGGAAGCCCGCCGCCGACGAGTTCGGTCCGGATGTCATGGTCTTCGACGACACCGGAGAAGTCATCCGCTACACCGGCATCCCGCATCTGGTCGTCGAGGTGCTGTCCACCGACAAGGCCGCAGATTGGGTTCGCAAGCTCCGCAAGTACGCCGAGGTCGGGCTGCCTCGGTACTGGATCATCGACCCCGATGGCGCCGAGATCGTGGTGTTCGAGCGCAACGACGAGGGCCGGCTGGTGGAGACGGCTCGGCACCGCGGCGAGGATCCGGTGGAACTCGACGTGGGTCCCGTGCGGGTGACGCTGGCACCGACCGATCTGCTGGGCTGAGCGGGGGCTGCGGCTCAGCGCACCAGGGCCGTCGTGTCCTCACGCCCCGCGTCGAACGGACGCGGCAAGGCAACCACGCCGGCGGCGATCTGGGCGAGCACGGCCCGGTTCACGCAGTACCAGGTCCGCGGCGGATCGTCGACGACGATCACGATGCCGACGTCGCGCAGCGCCCGGATGTGCTCCGAGATCGTCGACTGCGCCAGCCCGGTGGCCTCGACGATGTCGTTGGCGATGTGGGAGCGGCATTGCGACAGATAGCGAACGATCGCGAGACGGCTCGGGCTGCCGAGCGCCTTCGCCAGCGCCGCCAGCCGGCGGTCGGTGAGCGGCTCCGGCGACGGTGCTTGCTGGTTCATCTCGCGACAACTGGGTGGTAGCGCAGGCTCCATGCCGCCAAGCTTGGAGCCGGGCCCGCCACCGGCCCAGGGCCATTCGCCCCGGCTTCGGGAACAACGTCGGGGGGCCGGTCGGTACGACCGGCC
>JBFINP010000135.1:0-4590 GCA_041611095.1 Acidimicrobiia bacterium
CCGGTCCACACCATCCTGGCCACCAGCGGTGTCGTCCTCGCCGCCGTGTACCTGCTGTGGGCGTACGAGCGTGTATTCACCGGTCCGATCACCAGGACCGAGAACGAGAAGCTGCTCGATCTCGATCTCCGCGAGGTCGTCATCCTCGTGCCGATGGCCGTGCTGATCGTTTACCTGGGGGTCTACCCGAAGCCGGCCCTCGATCGCATCGAGCCATCGGTCGAGGTGATCCTCGACCGCATCGAGGCGACCACCGACTACGACGTGCCCGAGTACGGACGGATCGCCGACCTCCCGGTGGCGGCCGAAGCCGCGGGCGAGGGGGGCTGATGGCGAACATCGCCTTCCTCCCCATCGCTCCCCAGGTCGTGCTGCTGCTCGGCGCCCTCGTCGTGCTCATCGTCGAGGTCACCCTCCGCCTGGGCAGGCGGGCCTGGGGTCTCGTCGCCGGCATCAGCCTCGCCGCCGCCTTCACCTTCTCGGTGCTCCAGTGGCTGCGGGTGCGCGACATCGGTCCGCAGCTCAACTTCTCGCAACGCGACATCGAGTCGATCCGGTTGCCCATGGTCGTGATGGACGGCCTGTCCGCCTTCACGGGCCTCGTGCTGTTTGCGATCGCCGGGCTTGCGCTTCTCGGTGCGTGGCGGCTCGTGGCCTCGCTGGACACCAGGGGAGCCGAGTTCGTGGCGCTGTTCCTGCTCGCCGTCGCCGGCCTTCACCTCATGGCCATCTCGTCGAACCTCGTTCTCATGTTCATCGGGCTCGAGACGGGGTCGATCAGCCTCTACGTGATCGCCGGATTCACGAGGGAGCAGGAACGTTCGGACGAGGCGGCGATGAAGTACTTCCTCCTCGGGTCCTTCGCATCCGCGGTCTTCCTGTACGGCGTGGCCCTCGCCTTCGCCGCCACCGGCTCCACCTCGATCTACGGAGCCGGGGGCATCCAGGGCTTCCTCCAGGCGAACACGATCCTGCGTCCCGGCATCGTGCTCGCCGGCGTCGCGCTGATGATCGTCGGCTACGGGTTCAAGGTGTCGGCCGCTCCCTTCCATCAGTGGGCTCCGGACGTCTACCAGGGAGCGCCCGCCGGTGCGGTGCCGATGATGTCGGCCGCGGTCAAGGTCGCCGGGTTCGCCGCACTGGCCCGCATCCTCGTCGGCGCCTTCCCCTCGCTGATCGACGACTGGGCGGTTCCGGTGTCGGCGGTGGCGGCGCTGTCGGTCGTCGTGGGCACGCTGTTCGCCATCGCCCAGGACGACGTGAAGCGCATGCTCGCCTACTCCGGCGTCGCCCACGCCGGATTCATCATGACGGCGCTCGTCGCCGGGCGTGCCGGCGTTCCGGCGATGGAGTTCTACGTCGCCACGTACGCCTTCCAGCTCATCGGAGCGTTCACGGTGGTTGCCATCGTGTCGGGAGCCCGGTCCGATCGGTCCGGGTTCGACTCGTACGTCGGGCTCGGCGCCCGCAGTCCGTTCCTCGCCTGGATGCTGGCGCTGTTCATGCTGGCGTTGGGTGGCATACCGTTCACCGCCGGCTTCGTGGGCAAGGTGGCGGTCTTCACGGCAGCAGCCGACGGCGGCTTCCTGTGGCTGGCAACGCTCGGCCTCCTGACCGCCGTCGCCGGGCTGTTCTTCTATCTGCGCATCATCGTTCTTATGTTCTTCCAAGAGGCGGTTGCCGCCGAGGCACCGGGCACCGCCACGGCTCCTCCGGATGTAAGTACCGGAGCACGCATCGTGCTGGCGGCGTCGGCAGCGGTGACGGTGGCACTGGGCCTCGTTCCGTGGCCGTTGCTCAACTTCGTCGGCGATGCGCTTCCGCTCTGAGGGGACGACCGCCCTCCCCATCCGCCGCACCTTCCTGATCGCCGCAGCGCTGGCGGCCGTGCTGTTGGTGGGGCCGTTGGTGGGGGCGGCCGCCGACGTCATCAACACCGGCCAGTTCCTCATCCCCGAAGGTGCGGTACAGGCCGAGGATGCGTACGTCACATCGAGCTCAGCAGTGGTCGAAGGCACGGTCGATGGTGATCTCGTGATCGCCACCGGCTCGCTCCTCGTCACCGGCACCGTCACCGGCGACGTGATCGCCGCGGTTCGCGGTCGGATCACCATCGACGGCGTCGTGGAGGGCTCGCTGCGGGGCCTGGCCCGGACCGTGTCGGTCACCGGCACCGTGGGCGACGATGTGGCGGTCGTGGCGGGTCAGCTGGACGTTCCAGGCTCCGTCGGCCGCGACGTCATCGGGCTGGGGGGCACGGCACGGCTCCGTGGCACGGTCGGTCGGGACGTCAAGGGACGCTATGTCGAGGTGGCGGTCGTGGGCGACGTCGGCCGCGACGTCGACGTCACCGTCCGTGACGTCGGGTTGGAGGCGACCGCCGTGGTAGGCGGCGACGTTGTGTACCAGGCCAGCCGTGACGCAAACGTCGACCCAGGAGCATCGATCACCGGTCAGGTCATCAAGCTGCCTACCGACGCCCCGTTCTACGTGGGACTCGTGCTCGACATCGCCCTGATTCTGGGGTTCCTGGGGTATCTCGCCGGGGGCCTCGTCGTCTTGTGGCTGGCCCGGCGCTCCGGAGCCCATGCCGTCGCCACCGCTCTGAGCCGGCCCGGGCTCGCTCTCGGGGTCGGATCGGTGATGGTCGTGGGTCTTCCCCTGGTCCTGGCCGTGCTGGTATCGACCCTGGTGGGCATTCCGCTGGGGGTCGTGCTGCTGCTGGTGATCGTCATCGGCGTCCTGTTCGGCTCGGTGCCGCCCGTCGCCGCCCTGGGCGTCCGGGTTCTCGGCGGGCGGGGAGGGGTGTACGGCGGCTTCCTGGCCGGGGCCCTGGCGTGGTGGGTCGTCGCCAACCTCGCTCCGGTGGCCGGTGCGGTGCTCTTCGTGATCCTGCAGGTCTGGGGGGCCGGCAGCTGGGTCGTCGGGGCGAAGCGGGCCAGGGATGGATCCATGGAAGGTGGTGTGAGGGTCGACGCGACCGCTGGAACGGATGCCGGTGCGGCGCCTAGTCGGTGAGCTGGAACTCGAGGTTGTCGATGCCGCCCGGATCGAACTCGAGCGTCGTACCGATGTTGGCGTTGTTGAGGAGGTAGAGGGTGAAGCCTGTCAGTGGGCCGACTCCTGCTGGGTCGATGTGGTCCGTGAACGTTGCGTTGTCGATGACGGTGTTGAGCCAGACCGGCACGTAGCCGTCGTAGCGGGCGCCCGCGCCCCCGGCGCTGGTGTCGATCGCGTACACAAATCGGGGCGAGCCGGAGAGGCCGGAGAAGCGAGCGTTGCCGCTCGACAGACACGTTGACATCTGGGCGGATCGAGCCTGCACGTCTGGTAGGGCGGCGTAGGACGCCTTGTTGCACGCTCCCGCAAGGCCGGGCAGGAGCTTGTCCCACAGCGTCTCCCCGTTTCCGCCGAGGCGGCCGCCGACGCCGGCGGTGATGTACGACGAGAAGTCACCACGACTCAGGGGGACGGTTTGCGTGGTGGTTGGCATGGTGAGTGGATGACCAAGATTGTCAGGGCACGAGTTCTCCTCGGTGCGGTCGCCTGTCGAGGCGACATCGACGAGGTGGTCGATGCCGAAGAGGAAGTTGTCCGTCATCACGTTGTTGAGGTTGTTGCACTGCTTGGTGAGCGGGCGCCGCATCCCCAAGATGATCAGGTCCTGGCTCGGCTGCGGGTTGACGGTGCGGTTGCACCCCGCCGGCGGGGGAGGTGGCGTCGTGGTGAAGAAGACGCAGCGGAACGGATCGCTCACGCCATTGAATCCGATGGGCATCACGTCGAGCGAAGCGAAGTTGATCAGCACCTCGCCCGTTGCGGACCCGTTGACGGTCACCGCGCCTCCTGCGCCGATGGCGCGAGCGAAGGCGTTCGGAGAGTTGATCGTGGCTGCCGCCGTCACCGATAAGTTGCCTCCAGTGAGTGCAAGATCGACGTTGATGGCACCGGGCGTGGCGTTGTTCTGGCTGATGAGGTCGGTCGCCTCTGCGATCGCCACCGTCTGCGCACCGGTGCCGGCCGGTATTCCGGGGTCCTGGAACGTGTGGGGGATCTGTTGCAGGGCGCCCATGACGGCGAGGTCGGTGGCGGTCTGCGCCCGCCGGTTGTTCGACCACGCCTGGCCGAGATCGACGGCGAGGGCGGCGAACCCGAGAAGGACGATCAACAGCGCAGCCGTGAAGACGAGCACGATGCCGGACTCGTTGCTCCGGCCGCGACGGGTCAGCACGTGGCACCACCACCCGACAGGGACCACCAGGCGGGTCGGGTATCCAACTCGGCGTCGAACCAGGCCCGCTCGATGATCCTGCGGCCGGTGAACGCCGGGATGAAGCCGGTGAGCGGAACGTAGGGCACGGTCACCTCGAAGAAGGCACGCCCTCCGCGCTCGTAGGCGAAGGGCTGGCCGGTCGCCGGGTCGACCTCCCCGGTGGCTTCGAAGGTCGCCGTGCCGATGATGTCGTCCACGTCACACACCTTGGCCACGAGGCTCGGTGTGTCGCCCGGATGGTTGGCGGCGAAGCGGGCGCCCTCGCGTGCCACGCTGCGCACCGCATGTTGCTGCGCCAGCGCCCAGGCGGCCTCGGC
>JBFINP010000136.1:0-4562 GCA_041611095.1 Acidimicrobiia bacterium
CGCATCCCAAGCTATGAAGGGGTGTGATCTTCGGAGGGCTGCGTGACGATCGAGTTCAAGAGAAGCCCGGGGGATCCCCACTCTTCCAAGACGGGCGTCTTGGTCGACTGACCCAGCACGCGACAGAGGGCCCTCGGAAAGGGCCCTCTGTGCGAACTCGCCCGGCGTTCACCACTCGGCCGGGCGCTCTCTCCTACCTCAGTGGCCACCACCCATCAGCCCGCCGAGCGTGTTCTTTGCCTGGTCCATGAGGGCGCCGCCGTCGCCGTCGTCACCACCGGTGTCTCCGGCGTCGTCGTCGCCCAGGAACTTGTTGAGCTGACCTGCGAGGGGGCCGGGCAGCTTGTCACCGAGGAATTCCTTCACACCCTCCAGGACCGACTTGATCTGGTCGACGCCGAGACCGGTCTTCTCCTGGAGCTGCTTGATGAGTTCGTCCACTGTTCCTCCTGAGGGGGAGCGGGCTATGCGGTAGTCCGAACTTTTTGACCCCGCGCTCAAAAGAAAGTTCCCGAAATTCTCGAAATGCCCCGGTCAGTCCCAGCCGATCTCATGGAGTCGGTCGTCGTCGATGCCCAAGTGGTGGCCCAGCTCGTGGAGCACGGTTCGCCGGATCTCGGCGCGCAGCTCGTCGTCGGGCAGTCCGAGTTGGTTGTGGGGCTGGCGGAACACGTAGATCGTGTCCGGCATCGCGGCGAAGTAGTCGTTGCCGCGCTCGAGCAGCGACACGCCGACGTAGAGGCCGAGGAGGCCATGTCCGTCGGGATCCTGCTCGCGGGTCGGCCACTCCTCGACCAGGACTTGGAGGTTGTCGACGCGGTCGAGAACCCATTGGGGTAGCTGCTCCAGCACGTCGTCGACAACCGCCTCGAACCTGGCGCGATCCATGGCGGGAGGCTACCCCCACGCAGAGCCGGCTCCACAAAGAGGGGGTTGACAAGTCATCTGAGACGAGTGGGATTGGATGCGGGCGCCGGTGGTGGAAGGCGCTTCAGCCGGGTGGTGTCCGGCGTGTTGGTGGCTGACGCATCCATGACGAGGGGACCTATGGGTCGGCGGCGGAGCTTGGGTCGATCGATGCGGTTCGTGCCACCCCCTCAACGTTGCCGCTCTCCTCCGTCGTCCCGGCTCCTCGCGCACCTGAATGTGGAGTGGAGGTGGCAATGACCACGAAGGCAACGAGCAAGACCAAGCGCACGACCGCGGCCTACGAGTTGGACGCCGAGACCGATGTCATCGCGCTCATCGAGAGAGCAAAGGAGGAGTTCTACGTAGATCCCAACGTGATCGGCGTCGGCGTCGGCCCCCGCCGCAAGGGCGACGACGTCCACGAGGACGAGACGGCGCTGATCGTGTACGTGAAGTGCAAGATGAAGAAGGACGATGTCGCCAAGGCGCACTTGATCCCGGACTCGTTCGAGGGGTTGAAAACCGACGTCGTGCAGCCCTTCTCGGCGGAGGCGCCGCAGGAGGCCCTCGGCTTCGCCGAGAGCCACGTGCACTCGGAAGACATGGCTTTCGTCGACTGGGGTCGACTCCACGAGCAGTGGCTCGCCGAGGCCGGCGGATCGATCAGCTTCCACGGCAAGGTGCAGGACGTCGGCGACATCTGCGTCATCGAGGACGACGGCACGCTGGTCAAGACGATCAACGGCCAGCAAACCGTCGACTTCGTCCAGGCATACAAGTTGTTCCGGTCGCGACATCCGGACATCTACGACTTCGTCACGTTCTTCACCGACACCCGGAGCGGGATGCCGCCCCAGGGTGGCTCGTCGTGGTATCGCTTCGTGTTCAACGACACGAAGGGCATCGGTCTGGGTGACTTCGACTGGAGGGGGCCCTACGGGTCCGGGAAGCTCCAGGGGATCATGTTCCTCAACACGGGGCATTTCCCGATCTGGCGCTACGTGATGCTCCAGGAGATCGGTCACCGGTGGGGATCATTCGCCCCCTACAAGGAGACGGCCAACGGTCCGGCGATGAACGACCACATGCTCGGCGGCTGGGGTCACTGGGCGCTGTACTTCGACGACGACGCGTCGCCGATGGACTACGACACGTTCGACTGGGTCGAAGGCAACGGCACCTTCGAGCGGGTGGCGGTGAACTCCGAAGACCGCGGGTACTGCAACCTCGACCTGTACCTGATGGGGCTGTTGGGTCGTGACGAGGTGGGTGACTTCTACCTGCTGTCCAACGTCACGAACGTCAGCGGCAACACCTATACCGCAAACCAGAAGCTGCTCAACGTCCACAACGTCGAGCTGGCCAACGGTTTGCGCACCCCGACGGCGGCGACGTCACAGAAGCTGTTCAAGACGGCGTTCGTGGTCGTCACGAAGGATCACGACGAGTCCCACGACTTCATCGTCGAGGTGGACCGACTGCGTCAGCGGTTCGAGCAGGACTTCCGTGAGGCGACGAAGTGGCTCGGCCGGGTCGACACGACCATCGGAGAGACGCAGGTCGAGCTGACTCCGTCACAAGTGCGAGGTCTGACGAGTGGAGCGCAGACGTCGCTCCACCGTCACCAGGTGACCGCTTCCGATCTGGCGATCACCGGGACCCAGTTCACGGGGACGATCCAGCCGGGGCAGACCCAGCGCTGGTTCACGTACAACTGGAGCCCGAGCTATGTCGCCCATTGGTCGGTCCGGCCGACGACGGCCGGAGGGCGGGTGACGTGGCAGACCGAGATCGAGCGCAGCGCCAACGGGATGCTGACCTACTGGATCGTGATCCGGAACGTCGGCACGGTGACGACCGCGTTCGAAGCCAAATATGCCGTCATGCGGTGAAGCGGAGGGTGACATGCAGATCACACTGAGCATCGAACCCGACGGGACCGGCAGGATCGTCGGAACCCGCGACATCGTGGCGACGACACCGCCCGTGGCCCAACCCGACGAGGGCGCCGCGGTGCGGATGGACGGAGGTGCAGCACCGGCGATGGATGCCGGTGTCGTGCCGAGTGTCGACAGCATCTCAGCCGAGGCAACGTCGGATGCTGCCATGCTCGACGCGGGCATGTCTCCGTTCGCGTAGGGCGCACGGTGGGAGGGGGGCGGCGCTCGCTACGCGCCCCCCTCCCCGCGCGCTCTCCGCTAGTATCGAACACATGTTCGACACCACGGTTGGTCAGCAGGACCTGTTCGGCGGAGGCGGCGTCGACTTCGACGCCAAGTTCTCGAGTCTGGAGCGCATCGAGCTCGGCGAAGGAGCCTGGCTGGACTACGCCCCAATGTGGCTGAGAGGTCACCAGGTTCTCTTCGACCACTTGGTTGTGCAGGTTCCGTGGGACCAGCCGGTCGTGAGAATGTACGACCGTCAGGTGCGTACGCCACGGCTGGTGGCGCGGTTCGATGCCGGCATCCATGAGGGCATTCCGCCGATGGTCGAGGCGCTGTCGGACCGGTACGGCGTGCGTCTCGACCAGGTGAGCGCCGGGTGGTACCGGGACGGCGCCGATTCGGTGGCACCGCACGGCGACCGCATCGCCCGCGAGCGCGATGAGGCGATCGTCGCCACCGTTTCGCTCGGTGGGGCCCGCCGCTTCCTGATCAAGTCCAAGGCGGGCGGTCCGAGCCGCTCGCTCTCCCTGGGACACGGCGACCTGGTCGTCATGGGCGGCACGTGCCAGCGCACCCACGAGCACGGCGTCCCCAAGATGCGCCACGCCGAACCACGCATCGCCCTCATGTTCCGCCACCGCTACGACTGAGCCGAGCGCAGCGAGCCGCCTACACCCCTGCCCCCGAGATCATCTCGCGAGCGATGATGAGTTGCTGGATCTGCGACGTGCCTTCGTAGAGGCGGAACAGGCGGACGTCGCGGTAGAAGCGCTCGACGGCGTAGTCGGCGATGTATCCGGCGCCGCCGTGGATCTGGACGGCGCGGTCGGCGACCCGGCCGACCATCTCGGAGGCGAACAGCTTGCAGCACGAGGCGAGCATCGTCACCGCCTCACCATCGTCGCGGCGGCGGGCGGCGTCGAGCACCATCGACCGGGCGGCGTACGCCTCGGTGCGGCTGTCGGCGAGCATCGCCGAGACGAGCTGGTGCTGGGCGATGGGTTTGCCGAACTGGACCCGCCCGGTGGCGAACTCGAGGGCGTCGGCGATGAGCCGCTCGGCGACGCCGACGCACACCGCGGAGATGTGGAGCCGTCCCCGGTCGAGCACCTTCATCGCCGTCTTGAACCCATGGCCCTCCATCGCCGGACCGCCGACGATGGCGGTCTCCGGTACTCGGACGTCGGTGAAGGCGACGTCGGCGACGTGGCTGCCCTGCTGGCCCATCTTCCGCTCCGCCTCACCGATGGTGATCCCCGGCGTGTCGGCGGGGACGAGGAAAGCGCTGATCCCGGACCCGCCCGCCGATGCCGGATCGGTGCGCGCCATCACCGTGAACAGATCCGCCTCGGGGGCGTTGGTGATGTAGCGCTTCGTGCCGTTGAGCACGAAGGAATCGCCGTCCCGGGTCGCCGCCATGCGCAGCGACGAGGCGTCGGAGCCGGCGTCGGGCTCGGTGAGGGCGAAGGAGCCGATGATGTCGCCGGC
>JBFINP010000137.1:0-4450 GCA_041611095.1 Acidimicrobiia bacterium
GACATCGCACTGGGCCACCCGGTCATCGTCAGCGTCTACCCCGTAGACGCCACTCCCGAGGACGTCCTGTTCTTCTCGATCGACAACCTCGAGGAGTTGGACTGAGGGCTCAGGTCTGCGGCCGCTCGCCTGCCCCCTCGCATCGCTGCGCTAGCCGAACTTGTAGCCGACGCTCCTGACCGTTCCGATCCAGGAGGCGCGTTCCTCGCCGAGCTTGGCGCGGAGACGGCGGACGTGGACGTCGACCGTGCGCGAGCCGCCGAAGTAGTCGTAGCCCCACACCTTGGCGAGGATCTGCTCGCGGCTCCACACTCGTCCCGGGTTCTCGACGAAGAACCGCAGCAGCTCGTACTCCATGTAGGTCAGATCGCGGGGCCGTCCGGCGACCGTGGCTTGATACGTGGCGGTGTTCAGCTCGAGGTCCCGGTAGCGGAGGACACCCTCGGCGGGGTCGTCGGGTACCGAGCCGGCGATGCGGCCCAGTCTCACGGCGAGCTCCGTCGGATCGATGGGAGAGAGGATGAAGTCGTCGTACTCGTCGGCCTCCCGCAGATCGCCGGTGCGGGTGCGATCGGCGACGACGAGAACCGGCACATCGTGCTCCGCGCGCATCTTCGAGGCGACGCCGAACGCCACCCCGAGGTCGTCGCCGATCTCGACGATCGCCGCCGACCAGCCATCGCCAGGCGTCTTGCGCCCCAAGTCGGCGAGCGACTCGATCGGCACCGGCTGGTGGCCCGAGGAGATGAGCGCCGCAATCAAGGCCTGGCTCGGCGACGGTGGGTAGACGGCGACGTACATCAACGCCTCGACATCAGAGCACCGGCAAGTAGGCCCGGAGCTCGTACTGCGAAACGTGGCTCTGGTAGCGGTCCCACTCGTCCCGCTTGTTCCGCAAGAACCACTCGAACACGTGCTTGCCCAGCGTCTGGCGGACGAGGTCGGACCCCTCCATCGCATCGAGCGCCTCGGCGAGGTTGCTCGGCAGCCGGTGCACGCCGGTAGGAGCGCCGGACCCGCCGGTCGACTCCTCCTCGAGCTCGTAGCCGTTCTCGATCCCGGCGAGCCCGGCGGCGAGGATCACCGAGAACGTCAGGTACGGGTTGCACGCCGGATCGGGCGACCGGTACTCGATCCTCGCCGCCGACGCCTTGCCCGCCTTGGCGCTCGGCACGAGAACCACTGCGGATTGATCGTGACGGCCCCATTGCTCGTAGACCGGCGCGTCGAAACCGGTGACCAACCGCTTGTACGAGTTCACCCACTGGTTGGTGAGCGCAGTGATCTCCCGTCCGTGGCGCAGCAGGCCGGCGAGGAACCCCCGAGCGACCTTCGAGAGCCCGTACTGCGCCGATGCCTCGTAGAAGACGTTCTCGTCGTTCTGGAAGAGCGACAGGTGGAGGTGCATGCCGCTGCCGTCGTAACCCTCGAGGGGTTTCGGCATGAAGGTGGCGTAGATGTCGTGCTCCATCGCCACCTCCTTGACCGCCATGCGTGTCGTCACGACGTTGTCGGCCATCGTCAGCGCATCGGTGTGGCGAAGGTCGAGCTCGTGCTGGCTCGGAGACACCTCGTGGTGGGACGACTCGATCGGGATGCCGAGCCGTTCCAGTGTGATGATCGTCCGGCGCCGGTACTCCTGGGCGACGTCGAGCGGCGTCAGGTCGAAGTAGCCACCCCGGTCGAGGACCTCGGGCTCCGGCGAGCTGTCCCTGAAGTAGAAGTACTCGATCTCGGGGCCGACGTAGAACGCATAGCCCAGCTCGTGCGCCCTCTGCAGGTTCCGCTTGAGGACGAAGCGCGGGTCGCCCTCGAAAGGCTCGCCCTCCGGTGTGACCACGTCGCAGAACATGCGCGCCACTCCGGCGTCGTCGGCCGACCGCCATGGCAGGATCTGGAACGTCGTCGGGTCGGGCTTTGCCAGCATCTCCGTCTCGTGTCGGCGCGAGAAGCCGTCGATGGCGGACCCGTCGAAGCGCATGCCCTCCTCGAACGCCGTCTCCAGCTCGGCCGGCGTGATGGCGAACGACTTCAGGAACCCGAGCACATCCGTGAACCACAGCCTGATGAAGCGCACCCCGCGCTCCTCGACCGTGTGCAGCACGTATTCACGCTCGTTGCTCATGACGGAACCTCCCGGCCGCGGTCATCGTATGCCCACCGCGGCGGTCTCGCCAGCCTCCGACGGCGGGCGAAACACAGTGTTCACATTTCGGATACCCCGCGGTAACCGGCACGTGGCATCATCCGTGGAATCATTCTGGGACCACTGTGTGGATCGAAGGAGATCACCATGCCGTACCGGGCCGAGTACATCTGGATCGACGGGCAGACGCCTACGTCGAAGCTGCGTTCCAAGACGAAGATCGTCCCCGACGGAGCCGAGCCGC
Organism: Acidimicrobiia bacterium; assembly: GCA_041611095.1. GTDB lineage: Bacteria > Actinomycetota > Acidimicrobiia > Spongiisociales > UBA5794 > UBA6912. The sequence continues at coordinate 2,391 of JBFINP010000137.1, forward strand.
CCATCTGGGGTTTCGACGGTTCGAGCACCGAACAGGCACCCGGCAGCGAGTCCGACTGTGTGCTCCGCCCTGTGCTGGTCAAGCCTGACCCCATCCGCGGTGGGAGCGACGTGCTCGTCATGTGTGAGGTCTTGAACACCGACCTCACGCCGCACGCCTCCAACACCCGTGCCGCGTGTGCCGAGGTCGCCGAGAAGTACGCCGCGCACGAGCCGTGGTTCGGGATCGAGCAGGAGTACACCTTCTTCAAGGACGGCCGTCCCCACGGCTGGCCGATCGGCGGCTTCCCGGCCCCGCAGGGCGGTTACTACTGCGGTGTCGGCGCCGACGAGATCTGGGGACGTGACGTCGTCGAGGTCCACACGAGGGCTTGTCTCGACGCCGGGATCGACATCTCCGGCACGAACGCCGAGGTCATGATCGGCCAGTGGGAGTTCCAGATCGGTCCGGCGGGACCGGTCGAGGTCGCCGACCAGCTCTGGATGGCGAGGTGGCTGCTCTACCGCACCGCCGAGGACTTCGACGTATCGGCGCACCTCATGCCCAAGCCCGTCAAGGGAGATTGGAACGGCGCCGGCGCCCACACGAACTTCTCCACGAAGGAGATGCGGGAGAACTACGACGCCATCGTCGCCGCCTGCGAGGCGCTTGGTAAGAAACACGACGAGCACATCGCCAACTACGGCGCAGGCATCGAGGAGCGCCTCACCGGTCTCCACGAGACAGCTCCGTGGACGGAGTACAACTACGGCGTGTCCGACCGCGGCGCCTCGGTTCGGATCCCGTGGCAGGTGGAGAAGGACAAGAAGGGGTACATCGAGGACCGGCGTCCCAACGCCAACTGCGATCCGTACGTGGTGACCCGGCTCATCACCGATACGGTGTGCAGCTACCTCGAAGGCGGCGCCTGAGCCGACCGGGAGTCAACACCGATCGAGGGCCCGCTCCGGTGACGGAGCGGGCCCTCCTGCGTGCCCCAGACCCGCCCGTGAACGCCCTGGCCGGCTGGAGAAACTCGGGAAACACCGGGACCAAGGACCCCTCCGCCTGCGCGAAGCGACAGATAGCGTCTCGTGATCCAGACCGTCAGGAACACAGGGAGGGGTGAGCATGAGAAGCAGACCGCTTGCGGGCCGCTTCGACAGGCGATGGGTCCGACTTGCGGGCGTGGCGCTTGCGATCGCATTACTGGCATACCCAGCCGCCGTCTGGGCGGGAGACCGGTTTGCCGACGTGCCAACCACCAACGTCTTTCATGACGACATCTCGTGGCTGGCAGACGCCGGTGTGACCAAAGGCTGCAATCCTCCAGCCAACACACAGTTCTGCCCGGACGCTCCGGTCACTCGTCAGCAGATGGCCGCGTTCTTGAAGCGCCTGGCGGAGAGCCGGACCGTCGATGCCGGCACGGTCATCGGGCTAGAAGGTACCGACCTGGTCACGGTGGGTGAGCTGGCGACGCCGCAGTCCGCCTCCGTGCCCGGAGGATCCGTGTGGACCGATGTCGCCACCTACACGTACGAGAGTGGCAGCTTCCTCTTCGGGGGAGGCGTCCTCTTGTGGGCCCGCGCCGATGTGTTCAACACGACGTTCGACGACACCGTCGTGACCTGTGAGCTCGAGGCGGACCAGCAGGGCAGCCTCACGTCGACCCAGGTCGACGTGGCAGGCGAGTTCGACGGCGACGAGGTCGCCGTGACGCTCATCGGAGTTGCGTTCGACGACGATCCGGATGACTTCGCTCCGGCCTCGGCCACGCTGAGGTGCCGGTCGACGGTGTCGACGGTCTCCGTCTCGAACCTGGCGATCGCTGCGGTGCGGGCGGACTTCCTGACCGCAAAGCCGGCCGCCGTCTCCACGAGCAGCGAAGAAGCCCGCACGAAGCAACCCTGACCCCGCGGGGAACGGGGCGGCGGCGCTCAGCCGCCGCCGGCGGCTGTGGCGGCGAGCTCGAAGGCGGCGTCCATGTCGCTTGCGGTGGTGACGTACGTCTCGAGGGCGCCGAGGCGCTTCTCCGCCGTCGGTGAGTTGACCAGCCCGTCGTACATGTCGAGCGCCGC
>JBFINP010000138.1:0-4323 GCA_041611095.1 Acidimicrobiia bacterium
CCATCTCCTCGACCCAGGTGGGCGCCTTCGCGCTGGCCACCTTCCTGCTTCCACGATTCTTCGCTCCCACACCTCGGGTGTTGCGCATCAGCGTTCTGACGCTGGCCGCCGCCAACACGGCGAGCGCTCTGCCCGACCTCTTTCCCATCCTCCTCGTGCTGCGCGCAATCGGAGGCGGTGCGGCGGGGGCGATCACATGGGTTGCCTGGGCCGATGCGATGCGTGGCAGCCGGGGTCTGGGCCGGATCGCCGCGGCTGCTCCGGTGACCGCCTTGCTCGGCTCTCCGCTGATCGCTGCGCTCGCGGAGTTCGGCGACCGTCCGGTCTACCTCACACTGGCGGCGGCTGGCGAGCTCAGGACCTGCGGCCATGCTCACCGTCTTTCCCGGGGAGCCGGTCTTGTTCTTCGCCGGCATGGCGTGGTGGGGCTTCGCCTTCTGGATGGGTGTTCCGGGCGTTCTGCACATGCTGGCGGCCCGCTCGTTGACACCGGACGAGCGTGCCGGGGACGCACAGGGCATGATGGCGGCAGGCCGCGCCGCGGCACCGCTGGTGGGAGGGCTGTTCGTCGACGCCGGCAGCTTCACTGGGCTCGCGGCGGCCGCCGGTGTGGGCTTGCTCACCTCGGGTGCTTTGGTCATCGGCGTCCAGGAAGGTCGGGAGCGCCTGCCGGCAACGGATCTCGCCGCCGGCTGACGCGTGTCAGTCGAGGGGCGACGGATCCTCGTCGGTGCGGCGAACGAAGACGCGCTTCGCCTTCCCGAACTCGGTGCGCGGGAGCGACCCGGGCTGGCGGACCTCCACCGCGATGCGGACTCGTACCCTCTCCGCCAGCCGCTGCTCGAGGCGGCCGGCGACAGCGTTCGCCTCTGCCTTCGCCCCCTCGGCCAGCTCCACCCCGGCGACCACCTCCGCCAGCGTCCCCCGCTCATCGACGACGATCGCAAACTGGCCACCGACGTCGGGGTCCGCCAGCAGAACGCTCTCGATCTCGCGCGGGTACACGTTGATTCCGCGAATGATCAGCATGTCGTCCACCCGACCCTCGAGACGGCCGATCCTACGGGTGGTACGTCCACACGGACAGCCCTCCCCGAGGAGGCGCGTGACGTCCCCCGTGCGATAGCGCAGCACCGGCTGCGCCTGTTTGGTGAGCGTCGTCAGCACCAGCTCGCCGGCTTCACCGTCCGGCACCGGATCGCCCGTGAACGGATCGACGATCTCGGGGTAGAAGTGGTCCTCCATGACATGCATGCCGCCCTTGTTCTCGCGGCACTCGGCCGCCACTCCCGGTCCGATGATCTCGGAGAGCCCGTAGATGTCGCAGGCGTCGTATGCGCCGCCCCAGGCCGTCTCGATCTTGTCACGGAGGCCTTCGGACCACGGCTCGGCGCCGTGGATACCCCATCGCAGCCGTACCGCCTCGAGCTTGCCCGCGGCGGCGGCCCGCTCGGCCAGGAGAAGTGCGTACGACGGGGTGCACGCCAGACCGGTGGCCCCGAGGTCGGCGAGCAGCTCGAGCTGCAGCGCGACGTTCCCGCCCGAGGCCGGCACCGCCACCGCACCTAGGAGCTCCGCGCCGTAGTGCAGACCGAGCCCGCCTGTGAAGAGCCCGTAGCCGTAGGCGATGTGCACGATGTCATTGCGCCCGCCGCCGGCACACGCAAGCGACCTGGCATTCACCTCGGCGAAGACTCCGACATCGTCGGCGGTGTAGCCGACGATCGTGGGTTTGCCGGAGGTACCCGAGGACGCATGCACTCGCACGACGTCGACGAGGGGCACGGCCACCATGCCATACGGATAGGTTTCGCGGAACTCGGACTTGGTGGTGAAGGGAAGCTCACCGATGGCGTCGATGCCGGATGGAGTCTCCACGCCGGAGACCTTGGCCCGCCAGTAGGGGGTGTCGGAGCGCCGTAGGCGTTCGAGAACGTCTCGCAGACGCCCGGACTGCAAGGCCGACAAGTCCGAACGCGACAGTGATTCGACCGGCGGCTTCACGGCGTTCCTCCCTTCGCCGGGTTCGATTATGGCGAGTCGCGTGCTCGAGGGCCCGACAACCGCTCTCTCGGTAGGCTCGCAGGAACTACCGACCGCGGGGAGCACATGTCGACGATCTTCACCAGCCCCTTGCCTGCCGTCGATCTGCCCGAGATCGCCATTACTCCCTTCGTGCTCCGCCATGTCGCAACGGAGCCGGACCGCACGGCGTTGATCGACGGTCCCACTGGGCGGAGCTACAACTACGGCCAGCTCGCCGAGGCCATCGCTCGCACGGCCGGCGGCCTTGCAGAACGGGGGTTCGAGCGCGGTGACGTCTTTGCGATCATGGCGCCGAACCTGCCCGAGTACGCCATCGCCTTCCACGCCGTGGCGACGCTGGGCGGAACGGTCACGACCATCAACCCCACCTACACGCACGAGGAGGTGGCGTATCAGCTGCAGGATGCGCGCGCCCGCTACCTCCTCACGATCCCGATGTTCCTCGAGACCGCCCAACGTGCTGCGGCTGCGTCTGCCGTCGAGGAGATCTACGTGTTCGGCGAGGCAGAGGGGGTGACGGCGTTCGGAGCGCTGTTGGGCGGGCCGGCGGTGGAGCAGGTCGAGGTGAACCCGAAGGACGATCTCGTCGTGCTCCCCTACTCGAGCGGAACAACCGGCCTTCCCAAGGGCGTCATGCTGACGCACCACAACCTCACGTCAAACCTCGCACAGTGCCAGCACGCGCTGTCATTTGACGACGACGAGGTGGTGATCGCGGTCCTGCCGTTCTTCCACATCTACGGCATGCAGGTCCTCATGAACGGGGTACTCCACTGGGGAGCGACCGCGGTCACCATGCCTCGCTTCGATCTGGAGCAGTTCCTCAGGATCCTCCAGGATCACGGAGTGACACGCGCCTATCTGGTCCCGCCGATCATCCTGGCACTCGCCAGGCATCCCCTCGTCGATGCCTACGATCTCTCGGCGTTGCGCCAGGTCTTCTCGGGTGCGGCCCCCCTGGGAGCCGACCTCGCCGCCGAGGCCGGAGCGCGGATCGACTGCGAGGTGGTGCAGGGATACGGCCTCACCGAAACGAGCCCGGTGACCCACGCTACGCCCCCCGGGCAGTACAAGGCAGGGTCGATCGGAGTGACCGTCTCCAACACCGAGGTGCGTGTGGTCGACCCCGAGACCGGACAGGATCTCGGGCGCAACCAGGATGGAGAGATCTGGATTCGGGGACCCCAGGTGATGCGGGGATACCTCAACAATCCCGACGCCACCAAAGAGACGATCGACGAAGAGCGCTGGCTCCACACCGGCGACATCGGTCACGTGGACGACGACGACCACTTCTACATCGTCGATCGCCTCAAGGAGCTCATCAAGTACAAGGGTTTCCAGGTCGCCCCGGCCGAGCTGGAGGCGCTCCTGCTCAGCCATCCCGCCGTCGGCGACGCCGCTGTGATCGGTATCCCGGACGTGGAGGCGGGAGAGCTCCCCAAGGCCTTCGTCGTGCTCAAACCGGGGACGGAGGCAACGGCCGAGGAGCTCATCGAGCACGTCGCCGGACATGTCGCCCATTACAAGCGGATCGCGGCGGTGGCCTTCCTCGACGAGATCCCCAAGTCCGCCTCGGGCAAGATCCTGCGACGTCTGCTGCGGAATCGTGAGGACATCGCGGGGTGACCGCCTCCGACGACCGGCCCGACGCGCAGACGCCGGCGCTGAAAGCGGTGCAGGTGGCCGGGCTGCGTCACACCGTGGTGCGCACCCGTCCGGCGCGCAGCGTCACGGAGGCCGCCGAACTGCGCGGCATCGCAGTGGGCGCCCTCATCAAGACACTGGTGATCAGGCGGGACGAAGACGACTACGTGTTCGTGCTCGTGCCGGGCGACCGCGTGATCGACTGGCCCAAGCTGCGGAACCACCTCGGGGTTCGTAGGCTGTCCCTCCCCGATGCAGCCGAGGCACAGACTGTGACGGGATACGCACGGGGCACGATCACGCCGGTTGGGTCAGCCCGGCCGCTGCCGGTGGTGGCCGATGCGACGCTCACAGGGATGCCCGAGGTGTCGATCGGTGGTGGCGCCCACGGTGTATCGATCCGCATCGCCTCCGCCGACCTGCTCCGCCACCTCGACGCCGCCGTCGCCGACGTCACCAAGCCGGGCTGAGCGGAGGCCCGACCCGTCAGCGCAGCGCAAAAGCGCGACTGCCGTGGCGGCGTCCCAGCAGGTACGCCGAGGTCCCCAGGGCGACGCCCGCTCCCGCAAGGGACCCCACGGCCACGGCCCGCTTCGTGCGGCGGGCGAAGATCACGATGGGCCAGGTGCG
>JBFINP010000139.1:0-4318 GCA_041611095.1 Acidimicrobiia bacterium
ATGCGGGCCGGTCGGAAGCAGGCCCCGGTCCACGGGCTGCTGTCCCTCGACGTCACCGAGGCCCGCCGCCTGCTGCAGGCCCACGATCCACCGCTCTCGTTCACGGCGTACGTCGTGGCGTGCGTGGGCCGGGCGGCGGCCGCCCATCCCGCGGTCCACGCCTACCGCACGTGGTGGGGCAGGCTCGCCACACACGACCACGTCGATCTCGCCACGCTGATCGAGACCGAGGCGGCCGACGGTCCCTTCCCTCTCGCCCACTTGATCCGCAACGCCCACACGCGCTCGGTCGAGGACATCAGCGGCGAGCTTCGGGCGGTGAAGGGCGACAAAGGGTCAAGCAGGAGCGGCGTGCTGCTCCAGCGCTTCGGGATCGCCGGCGCCCGTGTTCCGGGCCTCTGGGCACTGATGTACGCGGTGATGCGCCGTTCCGTTCGGCTCCGCAGGATGGTGGGGACCGTAGCGGTCACGTCGGTGGGGATGTTCGGAGGCGGCGCCGGGCACGGGATCAGCTACCCCACCGTGCTCTCCCTAGGGGTGCTCGTCGGCGGGATCGGCCTGCGCCCCCACATCGTCGGCGGCACGGTCTTGCCGCGCGAGATGGTCGATCTCACGATCACGGTCGACCACAAGGTCGTCGACGGCGCTCCCGCAGCACGCTTCGGCGCCGATCTCCGCCGCCTGATCGAGTCGGCGGAGCTCATCCGGGACGGTTTCGACGTCCGGCCGCGGCTGTGACCGGTGTGCCTGCGCCGTCGATAGCGACGGGTGTGAGCACACTCGTCATCGCTTGCCCGGGCGACCACCCGGCCTCGCCCTCTATCCTGGGGCCCGATCGCGGCACGGGCGACCCGTCGGGCGGCCGAGGCCAGTGTCGATCGCAAGGACCAGAACGCGTTTCATCCCCCAACCCGGAAGCGGTGGGGAGAAAGGAACACCATGGCCGCCAAGATCACGGCGCCTGCCATCCTGGCTCGCAAGGGTGGCGACAGAATCCGGATGGTGACCGCCTACGACGCCCCGAGCGCAGCGATCGCAGATCGTGCCGGAGCCGACATCATCCTCGTCGGGGACTCCCTCGGAAACGTCGTCCTGGGGCGTGGCGACACCCTGACCGTCACCGTCGACGAGATGGTGCACCACACCGCTGCCGTCACGGCGGCAGCTCCCAATGCTCTCGTCGTGGGCGACATGCCCTGGCTCAGCTACCACACCTCGATCGAGGAGGCCGTCCACAACGCCGGCCGGCTGGTCCGGGAAGGTGGTGCCGCTGCAGTCAAGCTCGAGGGCGGCCGCAAGCGCGTTCCGATCGTACGGGCCATCCTCGACGCCGAGATTCCGGTGATGGGCCACATCGGGCTCACCCCGCAGTCGGTCCATGCGATGGGCGGGTATCGGGTTCAAGGCAAGACCGCAGCGCTTGCCCACGAGCTCATCTCCGATGCCGTCGGCCTCGCCGACGCCGGCGTATTCTCGATGGTGCTCGAAGGCGTCCCGGATGTGCTCGCCGAGCACATCACCCGGGAGGTGGACGTTCCCACTATCGGTATCGGCGCCGGCCCGCACTGCGACGGCCAGGTGCTCGTGTTCCACGACGTGCTCGGCCTCCACGACGGGCATCTGCCGAAGTTCGTACGCCAGTACGCCAGGCTCGCCGATGCGGCGACGGAGGCGCTGCAGGCTTTCTTTGCCGACGTGCAGAGCGGCGCCTTCCCCTCGGAGGACGAGACGTACCACATGCCTGCCGAATCGGCCGCGATCCTGCGCGACTTCACAAAATCCGCCGATCACCTCATGGCGGACGAGGCGATGGAGCGCTAGCGTCGACTGGGAACTCCTGGGCGGAGGCCCGTTGGGTCGGTGCTCTGCTTAGGATGGGGACCAGTTGAATAGGGGGAATGGCCATATGGCCGGCGTACGTGCAGCCAACGCTGTCGGGGGAAGAGCCGGCGTGTTCTCGGTGGGGGCATCGTGCCGGACGCACGTCGTGCGGCATCGTCCAAGTGACGGAGCGCACGCATGACGAATGCGGAGCTCGCTACGAGCGAGAGCACCAGCGTCGTCGATCTCGACGGCGAGGCGATCGATCGTCTTCAGAGGCGGATCGATGCCCTGAAGGATCGCATCGATGCCGCGATTCCTGAGGGCTACGACATCTCTGCGTTGCGGGCCTCCGAGTCGGATGCGCCCGGAGAGGACGTCTTCGAGATCACCCGCGACGAGCGAGCGCTCGTCGGCCTCTCCGGACCGTTCACCGCCCCTGGTTCGCAGCCACAACCCGGGTTCACCAAGAGCGCCTTCGAGGACGACGACCCTTCCACGATCATCCCCGGCTCGGCCGAGGACCGCCTCGCCAAGGCCGTGCTCATCATCGTCGCCGCTATCGCACTGGCCGCGGCGGCCTACTTCGGCGGTCTGTGGTGGGCGGAGCAGAACGCTTCGGGAGATCCGGATGCGCTGGGCGTCGTGCTCGCAGGTGGGCTCGCTCTTCCCTGGGCCTTCTGAGACGCAGTCCATGCCTCCGCCAGCGCATGTTTCCGCCATCTGGCGCCATCGGTCACGGCACCGTTACACTCTCATCCGCTCATGACCCCTGCTCCCGGAGATGCCGGGGGCCTTCCGATACACCGGATGTCCACAGGAGGTGAGGGCTTGCGTGCCTACGAGATCATGATCATCCATCGGCCTGAGATGGCCGAGACCGACGTGCAGACGCAGATCGGCGAGGTCGAGAAGGCCATATCCGAGAACGGGTCAGTCGTCACCACCGATTTCTGGGGGAAGCGCCGCTTCGCCTACGAGATCAACCACCTCAACGAGGGTTACTACTCGGTCGTGGAGTTCTCGGCCGACCTCGAGCTCGTTGACCGGCTCGACCGTGCCCTCAGCCTCTCCGATGCGGTGGTCCGCCACAAGATCCTGAGGCGGGAGGATGCGTGAGAGCGCAACGTGTCACACCGCACCTGCACACTGACTGAGTAGTAGACGAGAGAGAACGAGATGACAACGAACAGCGTGACATTGGTCGGCAACCTCGTGGACGATCCCGAGCTGCGGTTCACCCCGTCGGGCGTTGCGATGGCGAAGCTGCGGTTTGCCGTCAACCGCCGGTACCAGGATCGGAACGGCGAGTGGCAAGAGGAGACGAGCTTCTTCGGCGGGACCTGCTGGCGAGAGATGGCCGAGAACGTTGCCGAGTCGCTGTCGAAGGGCATGCGCATCATCGTCACAGGCCGGCTCGAGCAGCGCTCTTGGGAGACCCAGGAGGGCGACAAGCGATCGATCGTCGAGGTGCGTATCGATGAGATCGGTCCCTCGGTGCGCTGGGCGACGGCAAGCGTCACCCGCACCCCCCGCTCCGGCGGCGGCGATTGGTCATCGTCCTCTTCCTCGTCCACGCCACCGGCCCCGGTCGTCCGTGACGAATACGGGCCCGACGAGGCTCCGTTCTAGACCGGACGCAGCCGACCGAGCTCACAGGATTTCGAGGAGGGCCACACCATGCCACCGAGCACCAGAAAGAAGCGGCGCCGCCCGGCGGGGGCGGACAGCCGTCGGAAGAAGAAGGTCTGCCAGTTCTGTAAATCGTCGGACATGACCATCGACTACAAGGACGTCGCGCTGCTGCGGAAGTTCATGTCGGACCGAGGGAAGATCCGCGCCCGCCGGGTGACCGGCAACTGCGGGATCCACCAGCGCGAGGTCTCCATCGCCATCAAGAATGCCCGTGAGATGGCACTGCTGCCCTACGTGGCGATCCGCTCATGAGCGTCCAGGTCATCTTGCTCGACGACGTCGCCGACCTGGGCCAGCGGGGCGAGATCGTGCACGTCGCCGACGGCTATGCCAGGAACTACCTGCTTCCCAAGCGAAAGGCCGTCAAGGCGACTCCCGGGGCCATCGCCCAGGCCGAGGCGATGCGCGACGCGCGCGAAGAGGCGGAGCGCCGCGTCAAGGGCGAGGCCGAGCAGCTCGCCCAGAACCTCGTCGGGACGCGGGTCGTCGTCGCAGCCCGCGCCGGCGATGAAGGCCGTCTGTTCGGCTCGATCGCCCAGCACGACATCGTCGAGGCCATCAAGAAGTTCACCGGCATCGAGGTCGAGCGCAAGATCGTCGTCGTCGACACGCCCATCAAGGAGATCGGCCTCCACGAGGTGACCCTCAGGCCGCATCCCGAGGTCGAGTTCAAACTGACGCTCGACGTGATCCCGGCGTAGAGGCGTCGCTCGAAGCAGGCTTCGAGCGAGTTGACGTCGGCCTCTCGGCCGGCTCGTTGTGCGGTGCGGCGGCGGAGCCGCCACACCGCGGTACGAGGGGG
>JBFINP010000140.1:0-4288 GCA_041611095.1 Acidimicrobiia bacterium
ACCTCGTCGTCCCGAACCACAACCGCTCGTTCTGGAAGCTGGTCGGGCGGTACGAGCTGGCCGAGCGGGCACGCGGGTATCTCATCGCAAAGGCCGAGGACGCCCCGGACTGACGGGTGCCGCAGGTCCGGGCGACCGTGGCCGTCAGCACACGTCGGCCGGGGAGCCCACGATTTGGCACAAACGATTGCGGTCCAGGACTCTCACGACCCGATAGCCGGTGTCGGCGATCTCGTTCCGCCGCAGCTCGGCGAGCGCCTCGTTGACCGACTGACGGCTCGCACCCAGCAGCGTCGCCAGGCTCGACTGGCTGAGGTGAACCTCGCCGAAGGAGTCCGCCTCCTCGAGGAGCAACTCGGCGACCTGCTCCTTCACCGTCCTATGCATGAGCCGGATCACACGCCGCTGCGTCGACTCGAGCTGCGTCAGGCCTGCGACCAGCCACCGCATGGCGATGCGGGGATGCTCGAGGAGCACGGGCAACAGCTTGACCCGCTCGAGCCGGAAGGCCACAACCGGACCGACCGCCCTCGCCGACGAGATGTATGGCTGGTCCTGGAACATGGCGATGTCGCCGATCACCCCGCCCGGCTTCACATGCCCGACCACGCGCGGGCCCTCGACTCGCGTGCGGTACAGCTCGACATTGCCCTTCTGGATGACGTAAGCGGCAGTCGCCGGTGTGCCTTCCTTGAACAGGTGGGTGCCCGGGTACTTCTCGACGTAGTCACCTGCGCCGGCGAGTGCCTCGAGGTCTTGTGCAGTCAGCGGCAGGTAGTCCGTGCGCCCGAATGAGCGGGCGAGCCACGCAAAGTGTTGATGTTCAGCAGTATCCAACGGAGCCTTCTCTTTGCTGGCCACAACGCGCTCACGGGGGTCGCTCTTCCCGGAAATTGTCAACGCGGTGACGTTCCGACCACAGCAGGCTCCCTCCGGTACGTTGAGACGGCATGATTCGCCGTTCCCGCACACAGCAGTTCGAGGCGACGATCCTGTCCCGATTCCTCGCACCTCTTGCCGCCATCGGCGCCCTCCTCGTCTTCGGCATCATCGTGGCGTCGAGCCGGCCCGAGCGGCCCGAGTCGACGGCCGAGCTCGGGGCGCTCGCCGACCCCGCCACGGTGTACAACCCGGTGGAGGCGGGAGAGCCGCTGCCGCCGGGATTCCGCCAGGTACTCGGTCGGGATGCGATCGTCCCCATCTATGACCCGGAATTCGTGGCCGCCGGTGGCGTCGACTGGTCCCCGACGACCTTGGTGATCGGCCTCGAGATCGACGGCGAGGCCAAGGCGTACCCCGTCAGCCACCTCAACCGCCGTGAGATGGTGGTCGATTCATTGGCCGGCATACCGGTCTTGGTCACGTGGTGACCGCTGTGTGCGACGGCGATGGTCCATCGCCGCGAGCTGAACGGACAGGAGCTCGTGTTCGGCGTTCACGGAGCGCTCTACGGAAACGCGATGACGTGGTGGGACCACGACACGGGGAGCGTCTGGAGTCAGCCACTCGGCGAGGCGATCCTCGGCCCGCGCACAGGTGAGCGGCTCGAGTTGCTCCCGTCGAGTCTGACGACGTGGGAGAGCTGGCGGGAAGCCCACCCCGGCACTCGGGCACTCGACGTCGGAGCCGGCAGCTCCGGCTTCGCCCTCGAGAGCATGGCGATCGTCGTCGAGTTCGGTAGCGAAGCCGTCGCCTACCCGGTGACACGCCTTCGCGAGGGAGTGGTCGTCAACGACGTGGTCGCCGGGGCGGCCATCGCCGTTCTCGTCGACCCCGCCGAACCGGAGCGCTGGGCCGTGTTCTCGAGACTGCTCGACGATCGCACGGTCACGCTCGTGCGAGACGGTGACCTGATCCTCGACACGGAGACGCGCACCGTGTGGGACCCGGTTCGCGGAGTGGGCCTGACGGGTCCTCTCGAAGGAGAGATCTTGGATCTCCTACCCGGCTTCACGTCGTTCCCGGCCGACTTCCTCACCTTCTGGCCGGACGGACGCATCTGGGAGTGACCGGCGCGAGGATCACATGCTGCGGAGGAATGCCGCGAACGCCTCGACGTCGGCGAAGAGGTGGTCCGGCGCTGCAGCGCGCAGTACCACGCGGTCTGCGGTCGACGCCCAGGCGGCCGCCACCGCAACGATCCCGACCTGACGCGCCGCCGTCACGTCGCTCGGGGCGTCGCCGACGGACACGACGCCCGACGGGCGGGTGTCCCACGCCTCGATCACGGCTCTCATGTTCACGTCCTTGACATTGCCGCGGTCGCCTCCCGCTTTCACGATCGGGAAGCGGCGATCCAGGCCCCAATGCTCGAGAGAGATTGCGGCGCTGCGGGGTCCCTTGCCCGTAACCACCGCGGTGCGCACGCCTCGATCGCCCAGCTCGCCGAGCAGTTCCTCGATGCCGGGGAACGGAGCCGGTGCGAGGTGGTGAGCGGCCATGTAGGCCTCCAGGTAGCGGTCCATCGGGCCTTGCCCGTCGACGGCGAGCCTCGCTGCGAGGATGCCCTCCTCCGTCGGGCCGAACATGGCCTGGATCTCGGCATCGTCCGGGCTCTCGCCCAGGTACTCCTCGAACACGGTGCGGAAGGCGGCGAAACAGACCGGCAGCGTGTCGCCGAGGGTTCCGTCGAGATCGAAGATGACGCCGTTCAGCATGCCGGGCGGAGGCTACCCCAGGCCACCAGCCAGCCTCGCCGCCATGGGCGATCGCCTGAGCCGCACCATGGCGAGCACACCGAGCAGTGGACCGAGCGCCAGGATCGGGAACGCCCACCGCCATGTGACCGCATCTGCCAGGATCGGCACGCCGCGGATCGTCACGAGGGTGAGGAGGAAGCCGAGCGCAGTCTGCAGGGTCAGCGCCGTGCCGCGCGAGGCATCATCCGCGGTCTCGGTGACCATCGTCGAGAACTGGGCCGAGTCGGCGACGACCGAGAACCCCCAGACCAGGAACACCGGGACCACGACGAGCGGGTGCAGGCCGAAGATGAGCGGCGTGAGCAGCGCACACGTGCCGGAGACGACCATGGATGCCCCGGCGACGAGGGTGCGGCCGCGCACGTCTGCCAGCACCCCGGCGGCCCAGGCCCCCAACCCGCCCACCGCGATGATCGCAAACGTGGCAACGCTGATCCAGCCGTTTCCCGCACCCGCTGCCGCCGCCGACGCCGTGAGAAAGGCCGCCGTCCACGTCCACATGGCGTACAGCTCCCACATGTGCCCCAGGTACCCGTACGTGGCGAGCCGCACACCCCGGTTGCGCACGACCGCACCGGCGTGGCGGAACGAGAAGCTCGACGATGCGACCTCGTAGGGCCCATCGTGGACGGTGAGCCACAGAACCAGGCCCCCGACGAGGGCGAGCGCCGAAGCCCCGGCGATGACCCCCTGCCACCCGAAACCGAGGCCCCGAATGAGGTGAGGTCCGGCACTGCCTACCGTCAAGGCACCCACCAATACTCCGAGCGCCATCCCCCGGCCCTCCCTGAACCAGCCGGCCATCACCTTGAGGCCGCTCGGGTAGACCCCGGCCAGAGCAACCCCGGTCAGGAGACGCAGCCCGGTCGCCTCGGGAACCGAGCCGTCAGGTATGGCCAGCAAGGCGAGGTTGGCCAGAGCACCAAACAGCGTCGCACCGAGGAACAACGAGCGGGCCGGTATCACGTCGGCGAGCCCCACCATCGACGATCCCAGGGCGCCGAGCACGAACCCGATCTGGACGGCGAGGGTCAGCCAGGCAACCTCGCCGTCGGAGAGGCTCCACGCCAGCTGGAGCTGTGGTGCGACCGCCGACGCCGAGAACCACAATGTGAGGACCAGCAGCTGGCTTCCTGCGATCGACACGAGGGCACGGCGTTGTCGAGCCTTGAAGGAATGCTCGTCCCGCTCAGTCTCCCCGAGCACCGGCGCCCACCTCGTCGCGACGTGGCCCCCGAACCGCACGGCCGGAGCCCAGCACCGTCCAGACGGCGAGCCCGACCAGCCCGGCGAAGAAGCCCGCAACCAGAACGGTGTTGTCGGCGACGAAGTTGAGCAAGGTCTGTGACACGTTCTCGACGATGCGGAACGCCGAGGACGCACCGAGCGCCGAGGCGCCGGCAGAGATCTCCGTCGCCCAGAACCAGACGATGAAGGCCCCGGCCAGCACGAGGATTGCTCCGGAGACGCGCCCGACGTACCGGGCCGATTGCCGGAGCCGGCGCACCATCGACTGCTTGCCGATGGCGACGACGACGGTGGTGCCCAACATGACGACCGACATGCCAGCACCGTAGACGAGGAAGATG
>JBFINP010000141.1:0-4283 GCA_041611095.1 Acidimicrobiia bacterium
AGAAGGTCAGGTTCCGGATGGGGATCGACAAGGGCCCCGTCACCGTTGCCGATGGCGACTACCTGGGTGAAGCCCTCAATATCGCGGCGCGGATCCAGGCCCTCGCTCGCCCCGGCGGCCTCAGCGTGTCCGGAGCTGTGTTTCGAGCCCTCGACGAACCCGCACTTCGGTTTCGGTCGACCGGAGTCCGCCAGCTGAAGAACATCCCGGAGGGTGTCGAGGTCTTCGAGTTCGCCGACCTCCCATCCGAAAACGGCGACAGTCTGCCGTCACGGCGGCTTGCCCTGGGTCCGCCCGCGGTCGCGGTCCTGCCGATCCATCAGAACGGCGTCACCGAGGACACCGCCAGCCTGCCCGACCTGATCAGGTCCGATGTGATCCACCGCCTGACCGGCGTTCGGAACCTGAAGGTGATGGACATCTCCACCGAGTTCGACCGCCCCGGAGACCAGACACCGCAGTACCTTCTCGAGACTGGATTCATTCAGTTCGGAGCCCAGGCACGCGTGTATGCCCAACTGATGGAGGTTGCAACGATGAACATCGTCACCTCTCAGAAATGGACCTACACACCCGAAGAGCTCGCAGCTCGCTCCGAAGACATCGCCGAAGAGATCGCACGGTCGATCCAAGTCGAGCTCATCGTGGGCGAACCCGCCAGGGAGTACTCACGACTCGACGATCCCGAGGCGATCCGCAAGATCTACGAGGGCTGGTACTACATCACGGTCAACACGTCCGAGAGCATGCTGAAGGCGATCGAGCTGTTCGACCAGGTCGCCGACGCCCACCCGGAGCTCCCCATCGGTGTCTCCTTGTCTGCCTTCGCCCACTGGGCCGGGGCGGCCGAAGGGCTGTTCTCGAACCCGTCCGAACACTTCGCCAAGGCCGCGGAGCTGGCAGCGGCCGGCACCGCCATGGAGGACAAGACGGGTCTGGCTCAGATGGTCCAAGCCGCCATCCTCATGTCGACGGGACAGGTGGACGACGCACTCGAACTGCTCGAGGACGTCCAGATCACGCGACCGACGTGTGACGTGACCTATGGCCTGGAGGGCAGCGTCCGCCGCTACCTCGGTCAATGGGAGAAGTCGGTCGATCTGCTCGATGTGGCGATGCGGCTCACCGCCATGAACAAGCCGTGGTACCCGACGGTCCAGGCATGTTCGTTCTACATGGGCAACCGGCTCGAAGCGGCCGCTTCCACTGCCCAGTCCGTGATCGACTACCAGCCGCGCAACCTCGAAGCGCTGCTGGTGCTCGCCGCCGCTCAGGTGGAACTGGGCCAGGTGCGACGGGCGAGAGCGACGGCGCAGCTGGTCAGGGAGCGGTTTCCCGCCGTCGATGTCGGCGAGTGGCTCGACCGAAGGCCATATCAGGACAGGGAGCTGATCGCTCGGTGGAAGATGTCTCTGGCGGGCGTGGGGCTCATCGAGCGGCCGAGCTGACCGCCAATCGGCGGCCGCCGGCCAAGCGGTCCGTGAGCTGCCGGATGTGCTCGATCAGGGTACGCACCGCCTCCACCGTCGCGACGTGACCATCGCCGGCGGAGGTGCACTCCGCACCGGCGTGCACTGCGGCGGCGGTGACGAGCTCGTGAATACGCTCGAAGCGTTCCCGGACTTGCCCGTCGACTTCAACACCGGGAATGGTCACGAGGTGTCCCACCTCCTCGACCGCCTCGGCGAGGAGTGTGATCGCCCTGGCCAGATGCTCGTCTGCGGTCCGTTGATGCTGCACCTGCCAGCCGGCAACGCGCACGAGCGCCGTGGCGTCGCGAAGGACGCTCTGCAGTTCGCCGGCTCGCTCCCGCAGCCGGGTCGTCGCCGGCCGTTCCTTCCGCCGCCACGGTGAGAGACGCGAGACCTGCTGGGAGAAGTCGAAGGTCGAGGCCAGCTCTTCGACCTTGCGGTCGACGCCGTCGCTGCCACGATCTGCCTCATACGCTCGATCGGGGTCGGCGGCGCGGAGGGCTTGGGCAACTCGCCGCATGCTGGACCCGGCGACTGCTACCTGGGCATCGACGGCCTGACGGACGTGAAACGACGGGCGCGGTGGGAACACGAGGTACACGAGCCCGTAGGCGACCGCCGCCCCGACGGCGGCTTCGAGAAGCCGGTCGGGCACCCAGCCCTCTCCACCCAGCGCCACCAGGATGGCTGCGTTCAGACCTGCGTACGACACGGCCGTGAGGTCGGAGAGCACCACTCGTGCGACCACGATGGCGAGCGCGGTGAGTGCTGCGATCTGCACCGCACCGCTGCCCAGCATGCGCACGCCTACTTCACTGAGGACGATGGCGAGCGCCATCCCGCTGATCATGGCTACGCCTCGCTCTACGCGACGCTCGAATCCGGCGCCGATGACGACAACGGCGGCAACGGGTGCATAGAGGGGACGGGCGCTCGACAGCAGGAGCTGTGCGATCCACCATGACAGGCCGGCGGCCACCCCGGTTTGTACCGCAGCGACGAGCGCTCGGCGCTTGGTGTCGTCGATCAGGTCCCGCATCCCAAGTCCTCTACCCAACCGTCGGGATCTCAATCATGAGGGTCGCCGGCGTCGGGCGAGGCCGTCAGTCCCGACGCGCCATTCCTCGGCGCGATTCGTGAAGACTCTCGTTCTCGGTGCGCAAGGTCCTGTAGATCTGGGCTCCACTGAGCGAACCCAGCAGGAATGGCGAGGGCCTGAGTCGCCTCGATCGTCCACTGTCCCAGCCGGCGCTGCCACGCAAAACAGGTCGGGGGCTCGACAGCGGTCACCGTCCACACCGCCTCACGCGGCCACGGCTGCTCGATGCGGGCCGTGCTACCGGCGGCCGTGTGGCGGGCCGGCCCTCAGGTCAGCGTGAAGTTCTCCAGCTCGCCAAAGGCCTCGGTCTGGTCCCAGATCTCTCGTATGGTCCCGTCAACGATCCGGAACAGGGTGAAACCCGAAGCAGTGAGGCTGCGCCCGCTCGCAGGCCTTCCGTGAAACGGCCCCGAGTGCGTGCCTGCGGCCCGCCAGTGGATGAGAACGCGGTCGTCCTCCGCGATCACAAAGTCGACCGTCACCCTTGTGTCGGGGAAGCCGGTAGTCCAATCGCTGGCGAAGGTGATCCAGCCCGCAGGTCCGACCACCTCGTTGCCGGCGTTGTGGAACACGACGTCAGGAGCGAGGAGGGCGGACGCAACGTCGAGGCGTTGCTCGCCGAATGCCGCGGTGAAGAACTGCGCGGCGATCGACTTGTTCAGCTCGAGCGTGTCATCGGCCATCCAGGTCCCCGCTGCTCGACGAGGTCAAGCGTAGACCTGGCCCCGCCGACGTCACGACGTCACACCCCGCAGCCGTCGCAGCGCGACGGCGGCTGCGGCCACCTGCACTCCGACGAGCAGGGCGACGCCTGCGAGCCACCACAGTCCGCTGCCGGTGACCACCGACCAACCGACCACGACCGCACCGGCGACGACGAGCACACCGCCGGACCTTCGAGCCGGTAACACGGACCGCACTGCCCACAAGCCGGCCACGAAGGCTGTGTACTCGACCAGGAGCACTCCGATACCGACGGCACCCATGAGAGAAGGACAGTGCCCCTCACTGAGCGAGAACAATCGCGGGCCGCGGTCAGGAAGGGCTACGACGGCGACGCCGATCGTCGATGTCCCGGCCCACGAGAGGAGACCGATGTGCAGCCGCCTGCGACTGCGGAGCAGGGCCAAGCTGGAGATCGCTTCACCGGCCGGCATCGCCCGCAGTATGGACGCCATCGACGCCAACATGAGACGATCCGCGCTCATAGGCTTGGCACGGAGATGAACGAGTCCGATGAGGCTGTCGCCAGCCGCAACAAGCGCTATCGCATCGTCGAGCACGAGGCGATGCGTCGCGCAGAACGACGGGTGATCGGCTGCGACTACGGCGGCACGAGTTACACGACGAGAGCCCAGGCAGACCAGATGGGGCGCATGCTCGGATTGGGCCCGGGCAGGCTCTTCGTCGATGTCGGCAGTGGCGCCGGATGGCCCGGGATCTACCTGGCCGCGTCGACCGGCGCCCACGTAGTCCTGTCCGACATCCCGTGGGAGGGCCTGACGGCGGCATCGCGTCGTCTCCGTGGCGACGGCGTACCAGGCGACGTCGTTGCCGCATCAGGGGATGCACTGCCCTTCGTCGACGAGACGTTCGACGCCGTGACCAGCTCGGACGTGTTGTGTTGAGCACCCGACAAGCTCTCCGTGCTGAGAGCTTCGTACCGGGTCCTCCAACAGGGCGGCGTGATCTGTTTCACCGTGATCGCCGTC
>JBFINP010000142.1:0-4203 GCA_041611095.1 Acidimicrobiia bacterium
CGTGACGCTGGACGACTACGCCGGCCACCGTCTCGTCCTCTACTTCTACCCGCGGGCCTTTACGCCGGGTTGCACGACGGAGTCGTGCGACTTCCGCGACCGCCACGAGGCGTTCTACGCCGCAGGGTACGAGATCGTCGGTGTGAGCCCCGACCCGGTGAGCAAGCTGGCCGACTTCAAGGCAGAGCACAACCTGCCGTTCCCGCTGCTCTCCGACGAAGACCACACCATGGCCGAGGCCTATGGGGCATGGGGGCTCAAGAAGAACTACGGCAAGGAGTACGAGGGCATCATCCGCTCGACCATCGTCATCGATGAGGCCGGCAAGGTGGAGCACGCCTGGTACAACGTGCGCGCCACAGGTCATGTCGAACGGGTCGCAGCCGAGCTCGCCGCAGGATAGTCGACGTGACCGCTCCAACGCCGACCAGGAACCTGCGTCCCGGCCCACCGAGCCCCGCCTAAGATCTGCCAACGCGGCCGCGAGCCAGGAGAGGGAGGGGACGCCCATGCGCCAGCCAGTCCGTAAAGCCATCTTTCCGGTCGGCGGCCTCGGCACGCGCTTCCTGCCGGCGACAAAGGCATTGCCCAAAGAGATGTTGCCGGTCGTCGACACGCCGCTCATCGAGTATGCGGTGCGCGAGGCGATGGAGGCCGGGATCGAGGAGCTGATCTTCGTCACCGGACGGGGCAAGACCGCCATCGAGGACCACTTCGACCGTCACTTCGAGCTGGAGAGCACCCTCGAGGACCGTGGGAAGGACTCGGCGCTGGAGTTGGTGCTTCGTTCCAACCCGAAGCCCGGCCGCATCGCCTACGTCCGACAGGGAGAGCCCCTCGGTCTGGGCCACGCCGTGTGGTGCGCCAGACGTTTCGTGGGCGACGAGCCTTTCGCCGTGCTGCTCGCCGACGATCTGATTCTGTCCGAGCCGGGCACGCTTCAACAGATGGTCGACGTGTATGAGAAGCACGGCGGCAACGTGATCTCGCTGATGGAGGTGCCCAGCGAGCACACGACCCGGTACGGGATCATCGACCCCGGCGAGGACGACGGCCACCTCGTCGAGGTCCTCGGGCTGATCGAGAAGCCGGAGCCGGCGGTCGCACCGTCCAACCTGGCCATCGTCGGCCGGTACATCCTCCAACCCGACATCATGGATTACCTGTCGCTCGGCACTCTCGGCAAGGGCAACGAGATCCAGCTCACCGACTCGATGCTGAAGCTCATCGGCAACCACCCGTTCCACGGTCTGCGTCTGACCGGGACCCGCTTCGACTGCGGTACCAAGATCGGCTTCCTCGAGGCCAACGTGGCGTATGCGCTCCAGCGTGACGACCTCGAGGACGATGCGAGAGGCCGACTCGCCCAGGTTCTCGACCACTTCTGAGACCGATCGGGCATAGAAACGCACGGTGGTACGGTTGATGAGTCCACCGATCACGCCCATGCGAAAGGACCAGCGATGAGCAAGCTGCGGGAGCTTCACGAGCACGGCCAGTCCGTGTGGCTCGACTACATCCGCCGCGACATGCTCGGCGCCGAGGCTGAACTCGCCGAGTTGGTTGCCGAGGGCATTCGCGGCGTCACGAGCAATCCGAGCATCTTCCAGAAGGCGATCTCGAACTCGACGTACTACGACGACCAGATCCGCGAGATCCTTGCGGCCGACCCGACGGCTTCCACAGAGACGATCTTCGAGCAGCTCGCCATCCGGGACATCCGAGGCGCCGCCGACGTGCTTCGCGACGTGTTCGACACGAGCGGAGGCGCCGACGGGTTCGTGAGCCTCGAGGTCGCCCCGAATCTCGCCTACGACACGGACGGCACCATCGCCGATGCGCGCCGGCTCTGGTCCCTCGTCGACCGGCCCAACCTGATGATCAAGGTGCCGGCAACGGCGGAAGGCATCCCGGCAGTCGAACAACTCATCTCCGACGGTCTCAACATCAACATCACGCTCATGTTCTCGATGGACGACTACGAGAACGTCGCCCAGGCCTACTTGCGAGGGTTGCGGAGAGCAGCCAACCCGGCCTCCATCGCATCCGTGGCCTCGTTCTTCGTCAGTCGGGTCGACAGCAAGACCGATGACGCCCTGGAGAAGGTCGGGACCGACGAGGCTCTCGCCCTACGGGGCCGGATCGCGGTGGCGAACGCCAAGCTCGCCTATGCCCGCTACCGCCAGATCTTCGAAGGCGACGCCTTCGCCGACCTCGCCGGCCGGGGCGCACGTCCTCAGCGGGTGCTGTGGGCGAGCACCTCGACGAAGAATCCAGAGTATTCGGACACGCTCTACGTCGATGAGCTCATCGGTCTGAACACGGTCAACACGATGCCCCCGCAGACCATCGAAGCGTTCCGCGACCACGGGGTGATCGATTCCACTGCGCTGATCCGAGGGGTCGAGACGGCCCGCGACCAGGTGGCCGCCCTGGGTGAGCTCGGGATCGACTTCGACCAGATCACCGCGGAGCTGCAGACCGAAGGCGTGCGCGCCTTCGCCGACTCGGCGAACGAGTTGCTGCGGGCACTCGAAGACAAGGTCGAGGCGCTGGGGAGCTGACCGAAGCGTGGCCGTCACGACGTTGTTGTTCGACGTCGGGGGCGTGCTGCTCACGAATGGCTGGGACCGGCGCAGCCGGCGACGCGTCGTCGAGGACTTTGGACTGGATTACGAGGAGTTTCGTGATCGTCATGACTTTCTCGTGCATCCCTTCGAGACGGGCCGGATCGGCATCGATGAGTATCTACGCCGCACGGTGTTCTACCGCGAGCGTTCGTTCACGCAAGACGAGTTCGTGGCCGCCATGAAGGCGGAGAGTGCGGAGCTCCCGGGAAGCCTCGCCCTGGTCGCGGAGCTGGCGGAAGCAGGACTGTTCCTCGCCACGCTCAACAACGAGTCCCGAATGCTGAACGAGCATCGCATCGCAACGTTCGGACTCGGCCGTTTCTTCCGTACGTTCCTCAGCTCGTGCTACCTCGGCCTCAAGAAACCCGAACCCGGTATCTACCGCCTCGCCTTCTCGATCACGCAGGCGGCACCCGACGAGGTGCTGTTCATCGACGACCGGGCGCTGAACCTCGAGTGCGCCGTCGACGAGGGGTTGCGCGGCATCCACTTCGAGAGCCCAGATCAGCTTCGCCGGGAGCTCGCCGCCCGTGGAGTCGTTCCCTAGGGGCGGCTCCGCTCAGTCGGGGAGGATCTCGAGCTCGTCCCGGAACTGCCGGGCGTACAGGTCGGCGTAGAGGCCCCCCTCGGCGAGCAGGTCGTCGTGGGTGCCCACTTGCACGATCGTTCCCCCGTCGAGGACGAGGATGCGATCGGCGCTCCTCACCGTCGACAAGCGGTGAGCGATCACGAAGGTCGTCCGGCCCCGCATGAGCGTCTCCAGCGCCTCCTGCACGATGGCCTCCGCCTCTGAGTCGAGCGAGCTCGTCGCCTCGTCGAGGATCAGGATCCGTGGATCCTTGAGCAGTGCTCTGGCGATCGCCACCCGCTGTCGCTGGCCTCCCGAGAGCTTGATGCCACGCTCACCCACGATCGTGTCGTAGCCGTCGGGGAACGCCTCGATGAACTCCTGTGCGTTCGCCGCCCGGGACGCATCGCGCAGCTCCTCGTCGGTCGCCTCCGGCTTCCCCACCCGCAGATTCTCGGCGATCGTCCCCGAAAAGAGCTGCGTCTCCTGCGGAACCGCAGCCATGACTGCACGCAGGGCGGCCTTCCGGACGTGCCGCACGTCGACACCATCGATGCGGACGCTCCCGGTCGTGACGTCGAAGAACCTGGGAATCAGCTGCACCAGGGTGGACTTGCCCGCCCCACTCGGCCCGACCAGCGCGACGATCTCCCCCGGGGAGGCGTCGAGGGTCACGGCTTCGAGGACATCGACGTTGCGATCGTCGTAGCGGAATCCCACCTGCTCGAACGTGACGCTCCCTGCTACCTCTCCCAGATCCTTGGGTTGGTCCGGTTCCTCGAGGTCGTTGCGCTCGTCGAGGAGCTCGAAGATGCGTCGCGACGCCCCGAGGGCCTCCTGGAGCTCTCCATAGAGCCCGGTGAATGTGCCGATGGCGCCGGCGACGATCAGCGTATACAGGAGGAAGGAGACGAGATCGCCCGTACTCATCTCGCCCGCGATGACCAGCCGGCCCCCTCGCCACAGGACGAAGGCCAGGGTCCCGAAGGCGACGAACGTGACGAA
>JBFINP010000143.1:0-4202 GCA_041611095.1 Acidimicrobiia bacterium
AACGTATCGAGGAATCGTCGCTGGTAGGGATGGTCTTGGATCCCAACGAGGTCGAGGCCGAGTCGATCCGCCAGCACCACCTGGGCACGGACGTCGGCGATCGCCTCGGCGGAGGGGATTGCGAAAATCCCGAACTCGAGATCGCGTCCATAGTCGGGCACACTTCGACCCTACCCAAGCCGGTGATCGATGAAGTCACCGCAGCGCAGCAAGGGCCACACTGACGGAGGCGACGTCGGCGCTCGTGATGAGACCGAGGCTCGCCGCATGCTCTGCCATGGCGAACGAATCTGCGGCGAGGACGATCGGGGTTGCATCGTTCCAGGTGTCGATGATCGCCTCGACGCGGCCGTCCCCCGGATCGAGACGGGCCTCGCGGATGTACACGGCGAGGATGCGTCCCGGGTGGCGCCGGATCACCTCGGCGTAGATCTCGGGATCCTCCTGGCCCGAATCGCCTATCAACACGAACCTCAAACCGGGGTGCATCTCGAGCACCTCGGCGATCGCGACGTGCTTGGTGACGGCGTGCGTCCGATGCACGTCTGCGCCGAGGAGGTGGCGGAGCAACAGGGGCCCGGCCGGAAACCCGCGGTGGTCCAGGAACGCTACGAGGAAATCGTGCAAGTTCCACGGGCTCGATGACACGTAGAAGATCGGGTTCTCGTCAGCACGGGTCAGGGCCCGGTA
Source organism: Acidimicrobiia bacterium (assembly GCA_041611095.1). GTDB lineage: Bacteria > Actinomycetota > Acidimicrobiia > Spongiisociales > UBA5794 > UBA6912. Next base: position 691 of record JBFINP010000143.1, read on the forward strand.
GAGCTCGGCGGCTCCTGCGATAGGTGTGCGCGTCAAAGCCGATCCGGTGAAGGTGCGCCGCACCACCGCAAGCAGTCGCTGGGCGCCAGACTCGAGGATCGTGTCATCGATGTCCGATATGACGCCGAACTCAGCGCCGGGCCCCGGGACTCGTACCTCGAAGGGTGCGGTGTAGCCGTCGGCGAGACCTCGGTAGGGCGTTGCGAGTCCCACCAGCCCGGACACCCACGGGTCGCGTGGCATTCCGGCCGGTTCGATGCGAACGTGGAAATACCCCTCGTGGTCGGTGACGGTATCGACCGAAGTCCCCGCCAGCGAGATCCGAAGGGGGACGCCCGGAAGCTCGATCGTGGAGAGCCGAGTCACCGTGCGGCGGATGGCTGCCAGCATTCCTTCGCCTTCGACCGCCACCGAGGGTTCTGGATTGTCCAGCGCTCGCCCGCGAACGACGACCGCACTCGGATTGCCGTGTCCGCCGAAGGTGGCGATCCGGAACTGCTCGGGGGCATGGTCCATCGTGCGAGCCAGGCGCACCGCGTCGACTCGGCGCTCGACGACCATCAAAGCCCGTTTCGCCAGCCTGCGTGTGCGCAGCCTGAGGGATCGAGCGAGCTCACTCATCACCATGGCGGCGAAGGCTACGGGGTTTCTCGTCGCGGCGACGGCTCCGTGGCCGTGCGGCACCCAGCGCGAATGATCGTTTCACTACGGCTTGCGGCCGCGTCGGTCGGCCGAACTCAGTCGACGATGGCCGCCACCGGGGAGTCGGCCTCGAGGGGTGGCGGCTCGGCGAGTTGGTCCGTGCTACAGGATTGGGGCTCGCGGTCCGGTCGCCAGCGCAGCATCTTGGTTGTTCCTCGAAAGCGACCGGACGTGGACCAGCTGTATTGCACTTCGACGACGCGTTCGGGCCGCACCGGGATCCACGAGTGGTCCCGCCCGCTCGCTCCGCTCCACCGGTTGGGAGCGCCGGGCATGGACCCGTCGGCATTCGCTTCGGCGTCCATCCAATCGGCCCAGGGGTGCTCGCTCAGATCGTCCAGGGTCAGGGGTTCCATATCCGCGAGCAGTTCCGCTCGCTTCTTCGCCGTGAAGCTCGCTGCGACGCCGACGTGCCAGAGTTTCCCGTCCGGGTGGTAGAGACCGAGGATCAGCGAGCCGACGCCGTCGCCGGATTTGTGGATCCGGTACCCCGCGACCACGCAGTCGGCGCTGCGCACGTGCTTCAGCTTGAACTGAGTGCGCTTGTTGAAGACGTAGGGGTCGCCCAACGGCTTGATGATCAGCCCATCCAGCCCGGCCGCCTCTGTCGTATCGAACCAGTGCATCGCCACTTGGGGGTCCGACGTTGCCGGAGCCAGATGCACGGGCGCTATGAATTCGCCGGCAATCGACTCCAGCGCAGTGCGTCGCGCGGAGAACGGGCGATCGAGATACGACTCGTCGTCGAGGGCCAGCACGTCGAAGGCGACGAAGTCGGCCGGGGTCTGTTCCGCCAGCATCTGTACCCGCGATTCGGCAGGGTGGATGCGCTGGCCGAGAGCGTCGAAGTCGAGTTTGCCGTCGATGCTGACGATCAGCTCACCGTCGACCACACACCGGTCGGGGAGGCTCTCCTTGAACGGTTCGAGCATCTCGGGGAAGTAGCGGTTGAGGGGTCGCTCGTTCCGTGATCCCATCACGACCTCGTTGCCATCTCGGAACACGATGCACCGAAAGCCGTCCCACTTGGGCTCGTATGACATGTCGCCCTCGGGCAGCTTCGGCACGTTCTTGGCGAGCATCGGCTGGACGGGTGGCATGACGGGCAGATCCATGCCGCCACCTTATCGGCACGTTCCGGGCGCCTACGCCGTGACCGTGTCCATCCGGAGGAAGTCGGTGATGTTCAGGAAGCCCGGCGGCGGTTTCGTGCCGCCGGGGAGTTGCCGCCACGCCTCTTCCTGGCCGATGAGCCTCGGTGCTGTGAGCTCGATCTCATCACCGGCGATCTCCAGCGTTGCGCCGCCGGCGGCCAGCACGTTCTGCACCCAGTCCGACTTCGGGCCGTAGACGAGGATGAAGACGTAGCCGCCGTCGACTGCGTGAGCGTCGAGCGGGGTGCGATACGTCGTGCCCGACGCTCGGCCGACGTGCCTGATGACGGGTCGCTTCCCGCGTTTGAGCTCGAGGCGATTGAAGATGTGTTTGTTGACGTGACCCCACCAGAGCGGCATTGGCATCGGAGCACTCCTTTCCCTGGAGACCGTACAACCGCACGGCGACACGACCAGGGCGCAACGGACCCTTTCTCAGCGTCAAGCGCCGGGCTGCAGCACCACCTTGCCGCGATGGCCACCTCTGGCCAGGAGTTCGTGGGCGCGTGACGCCTCGGCGAGGGGAAAGCGAGCGGCGACGACCGGGTGGATCTTGCCCGTCGCCAAGTAGTCGAGCAGCTGGGCGAGCGTGTCGAAGTACCAGGCGTGGTCCCTGTGGCCGACGGTCCCCGCATCGGGCATGAGCGGCGCACGCTTGCCGTCGGGCAGCAGCGCAAGCCCGAACCGCATGATCAGGCTCAGCGGGATCACGCGCACGCCCTGTCGCGATATGGCCGCTACCCCGAACCAGATCATGCGCCCACCCTTGCGCAGCGTCCGGTACGACCGCCACAGCTGCCCGGCCCCTCCGATCGGATCGAACACGACGTCGACGCCCTCGTCCGTGAGCTCGGCAATCCGCTCGACGACGTCCTCGCTTCGGTAGTCGATCGGAGTCGCACCGAGGCTCGACACGAAGTCGTGGTTGTGCGCCGATGCAGTGCCGTACATCTCGAGTCCCGCGAGCCGGCCCAGCTCGAGCAATGCGGTGCCGACCCCGCCTGCGGCGCCCTGGACGAGGATTCGTTCCCCGCTTCGCACCCGTGCGGTGCGGTGCATCGCCAGGTGGGCGGTGAGGTAGTTGGCCACGACGCACACCGCTTCGACCGGATCGACGCCGTCGGGGACCGGTACCAGGCTCGTGGCCGGGAGACAGATGGACTCCGCGTAGCCGCCGCCGGCGGCCGTGGTGATGCCGGCGACCATCGAGCCGGGCGTCAGGTTGGCGACGCCGGCACCGACCTCGTCGATCACGCCGACGACATCCACGCCCGGCGTGAAGGGCAGCTTGGGGAACCCGGGGAACGACCGTGACCGGAGCATGAGATCGAACGCCGAGACACCGGCGGCGCGCACGGCGATCCGGGCTTCACCCGCAGCCGGCTTCGGCACGAGCTCTTCGAGGAGGTGGAGGACCTCGGGCCCCCCGCGCTCCGCGACGACGATCCGGTGGTGGGTGGGCGAGTTCATGCGGGTTCCTTCCGTCAGCCCTTCGACCACCGTCTCGCACCGCCTGTGCGGTGCACCAGGGTCCGAGGTCCCGGCGGGGTTCGTGCACCCTGAGGGCGATGGGCTCTATGCACTCGGAGGGCCGCCATGTCCATTCAGGGCCTTCGCCGTTGTCGATATGCTGGCGTCAGTGTCACGCTCTCATCG
>JBFINP010000144.1:0-4185 GCA_041611095.1 Acidimicrobiia bacterium
CGCAGATTCGCCATCGACACCGGCTGGCCGCCACCGGAGTTGTTGGTGACGGTGACCATGACGAAGGGGATGCGATCCCTGCCGACCTCGGCGATCGTCTCCTCGAGCGCGGCGACGTCCATGTTGCCTTTGAAGGGATGTCGCCTCGCCGGGTCGCGGCCCTCGGGGATCACCAGGTCCCTCGCCTCGGCGCCCTGGTACTCGACGTTGGCCCGGGTGGTGTCGAAGTGGGTGTTGTTGGGGACGACGTCGCCGGGCTTCAACGTGATGGTGAACAGAATCCGCTCCGCCGCCCGGCCCTGGTGTGTCGGGATGATGTGGTGGAAGCCGGTGAGGTTCCGGACGGTGTCGCGCAGCCGGTAGTACGAGCGGCTCCCGGCGTACGACTCGTCGCCATCCATCATGCCCGCCCACTGCTTCGCCGACATCGCCCCGGTGCCCGAGTCGGTCAGCAAATCGATGATGACGTCGTCGGCATGGAGCATGAACAGGTTGTAGCCCGCCGCCTCGAGCGCCACCCGCCGCTCCTCAGGGCTGGGGTATCGGATCGACTGCACCGAGTGGATCTTGAACGGCTCGATGATGGTGCGGTAGGGCACGGGCTTCCTCCGATGTCAATACTTTCGTGTCAATGGCTGTGGTGTCATTGGTTGTGGCGTCATTGCACTGCCCGCATCCCGGACACGCCAGGGTCAGGGGTCCCTGTCCCCCGGACCCACCGCCACGGCCCAACGGGCAGGCATTTCGGCTTTCGGCCCTGGAGCGGCACGCCCTGGGTCGATACGATGCGGTGCACTTCGACGGTTGAGAGGAGCATCCGTGGCGGATACGCAACAGGCACTCGAGAACCTTCTCACCGAGGACCGTGTCTTTCCACCCTCGGAGGCGTTTGCGGGGGCCGCGAACGCCGGGCCGAGCATCTACGACAAGGCCGACGCCGACTTCCAGGCCTTCTGGCATGCCCAGGCCCTCGAGCGCATCACGTGGTTCAAGGAGCCGACCGCGGTGCTCGACGACTCCAACCCGCCCTTTTACAAGTGGTTCGCGGACGGTGAGCTGAACTTGTCGTACAACTGCTTGGATCGTCACGTCGATGGACAAGGCGACAAGGTGGCCTATCACTTCGTCGGGGAGCCGGGCGACAAGCGAACCATCACCTACCGCGACCTGTACGAGCAGGTAACCCGCTTCGCCAATGGGCTCAAATCACTCGGTGTCGGCCGTGGTGACCGGGTGGCCATCTACATGGGCATGATCCCCGAGCTCCCCATCGCCATGCTCGCCTGCGCCCGGATCGGCGCCATCCACTCCGTCGTCTTCGGCGGTTTCTCCGCCGATGCCCTCGCCGACCGCATCGAGGACGCCCAAGCCAAGGCGCTGATCACCCAAGATGGAGCGTGGCGTCGCGGCTCGATCGTTCCCTTGAAGGCCGGCTCCGACGTCGCCGTCGCCCGCTGCCCGTCCATCGAGCACGTCATCGTCGTCAACCGGATCGGGAACGACCCGGCCATGGAGGAGGGCCGTGACGTCTGGTACCACGACCTCGTCGACGGCCAGAGCACAGAGTGCGAGCCCGAAGTGATGAACGCCGAGGACCCGCTCTACATCCTCTACACGTCGGGCACGACGGGGAAACCCAAGGGCATCGTCCACTCCCAGGGCGGCTACCTCACCGGCGTCACCACCACACATCACTTCGTGTTCGACATCAAGCCCGACGACGTCTATTGGTGTGCCGCCGACATCGGGTGGGTCACGGGCCACAGCTACATCGTGTATGGCCCGCTCTCCAACGGCACCACGGGCGTCATGTACGAGGGGGCGCCAAACCACCCGGACTTCGACCGGTTGTGGTCGATCGTCGCCGAACATGGCGTCACCATCTTCTACACGGCGCCGACGGCGATTCGGGCGTTCATGAAGTGGGGCGACGAGTACCCGGCCCGCCACGACCTGTCGTCGATCCGCGTGCTCGGCACGGTCGGCGAGCCGATCAACCCCGAAGCGTGGATGTGGTACCACGAGCACATCGGCGGCGGCAGCACCCCGATCGTCGATACCTGGTGGCAGACCGAGACCGGGTGCATCATGATCACCCCGCTCCCCGGTGCGGTGGCCACCAAGCCCGGCTCGGCCACCCGTCCGTTCCCCGGGATCGCCGCCGACGTGGTCAACGACGAGGGTGAGTCGGTGCCGCTGGGTGGCGGTGGATACCTGGCCATCACCCGCCCGTGGCCGGCGATGCTGCGCACCATCTACGGCGACGATCAGCGGTACGTCGATACCTACTGGTCGCGGTTCCCCGGCAAGTACTTCCCCGGTGACGGGTGCAAGCGGGACATGGATGGCTACTACTGGCTGCTGGGCCGTGTCGACGACATCATGCTGGTCGCTGGCCATAACATCTCGACTACCGAGGTCGAGTCGGCGCTCGTGTCGCACCCGGCCGTGGCCGAGGCCGCCGTCGTCGGTCGCAAGGACGAAGTGACGGGTCAGGCAATCGCCGCATTCGTCACATTGCGTGGAAGCGCGACCGGCGACGAGGCCCTCATCGACGAGTTGCGCAACCACGTAGCGTCGAGCATCGGCCCCATCGCCAAGCCCGCCAGCATCGTCTTCACCGACGACCTGCCGAAGACCCGCTCCGGCAAGATCATGCGGCGCCTCCTCAAGGACATCTCCGAGAACCGGCAGCTCGGCGACGTGACCACGCTGGCCAACGCCGACATCGTCGAGGAGATCGCCCAGAAGGCCCAGGCCTCGATCGAGTAAGTTCGGAGCGAACCAGCTGGAATACGACAATTCAGGGGTAGTTGTACAGGGCAACTACCCAGAGGAACACGCCATGCCTGCCGTCACCGTCGACAATCTCCTCGAGCTACCCCGGGTCGCCGCACCCGGTAGCGAGGGCGTGGTAGACCGACCCGTCATCTCGGTCACCACCGCACCCCAGGGCTTCGAGGGCGAGGGATTCCCCGTTCGGCGCGCCTTCGCCGGCGTGGATCTCGCCCTTCTCGATCCCTTCGTCCACCTCGACCAGATGGGCGAGGTCGAATACGCCCCGGGCGAGCCCAAGGGGACGCCGTGGCATCCCCACCGGGGCTTCGAGACGGTCACCTACATGATCGACGGCGAGATGCAGCACCAGGACAGCCACGGCGGCGGCGGGCTGATCACGAACGGCGACACCCAGTGGATGACCGCAGGGTCGGGCATCCTCCACATCGAGACGCCGCCCGAGCACCTCGTGATGTCGGGCGGGCTCTTTCATGGCTTTCAGCTCTGGGTGAACCTGCCCTCGGCCGACAAGTGGCTGGCGCCTCGGTACCAGGACCTGCGGGGCAACGAGGTCGGGCTGCTCACGTCGCCGGACGGCGACGTGCTGCTCCGCCTCATCGCCGGCGACCTCGGTGGCGTGACCGGGCCGGGCGCGACCCACACCCCGATCACCATGGTTCACGCCACCCTGCACCCGGGAGCGCGCATGCGGCTGCCGTGGCGGCCCGACTTCAACGCCCTCGTCTACGTGCTCAACGGCGACGCCCGCTTCGGGCCCGAGGGCCGCCGAGCCCGCATCGGCCAACTCGTCGTGTTCGGCGCCGGCGACACCATCACCGTGACGGCGGACGAGAAGCAGGAGACCCGCAGCCCCAACGTCGACGTCCTGATCCTCGGCGGCAAGCCGATCCGCGAGCCGGTGGCGTGGTACGGCCCGTTCGTCATGAACACCCGCGCCGAGCTGGTCCAGGCCTTCGAGGACTACCAAGCCGGCAAGCTGGGGACGATCCCCGCGAGTTGATCTCGTCCGAAGCAGGCTTCGGACGAGTTTGTGAGGTCGGCCTCCCGCCCGGCTCGTTTGTGCGGTGCGATGGCGAAGCCACCGCACCGCGGATCGAGGGGGACGGCGGAGCCTTCCCCCTCGTGCTCCCCCTTGGCTTGCTTCGCATCGCTCCGATGTTCCTTCATGCGTCGCTCGCCGCCAACGGCTCGGTCGGGGCCGGGCGGTGGAACAGGACGCCGGCCATGACCAGGGCGACGCCGACAGCCTCGACCGGGAGGGGGATCTGGCGGAGGACGATGATGCCGATCACGACAGCCGTGGCGGGGAGCAGCGCCACGAACAGTGCATACGTCGAGCGGGGGAGGCGACGCATGGCGATCTGATCGAAGACGTAGGGGATCACG
>JBFINP010000145.1:0-4091 GCA_041611095.1 Acidimicrobiia bacterium
CTCCGGTGACGATGACCGATGTCCCCCGGCTGTGAAAGAGCTCGCGCAGGCCGTCGCCGTCGACGACGGCTACCAGCGCCGTGCGCAGCCCGGGCCGGTCGGCGACGGTCAGCTCGGCGACCTGAGCCACGAGGTCGGTGATCTGGACCTCGAGCACCCGCCCGGCTGCCCGGGCGGCATCCATCGCCGCCTCGGGATCATCGGTGTGCAGGTGGGCCACCAGGCGGCCTCCGCTTTCGACGACCACCGTCGACTCGTTGCCGAGCTGCTCCCATGTCTTGCGGAATCTGGGCATCGCCTCTGGGGTCGCCGCCAGCTGAACGACGACCTCGTAGCGGCCGTGCCCTCCCGCCGGGATCGCGACACGAGCCACCGGCTCGGGCGCGGGCTCGGGCAACGGCGTCCCGGTCAGCACGTGGAGCATGGCATCGAAGAGCAACAGCAGCCCGGCGCCCCCGGCATCGACCACGCCGGCGGCTCGCAACGCCGGGAGCAGATCGGGCGTTGCGGTCAGCGCGGCGGCGGCACCGTCCCGGGCAGCCGAGGCGACGGCGGGGATCGATCCGTCACTGACCGCGGCCGCCGCCGTGGCTGCGGCGCGGGCGACGGTGAGGATCGTGCCTTCCACGGGATGGGAGACGGCGGCGTACGCATCGTCTGCGGCGGCGTCGAGCGCCTCGGCCAGCACCCGCCCATCCCACAATGCAACCACCGCGAGGCGCCGCGTCGCCGCACCGAGGTATTGGGAGAGGATCACTCCGGAAGCGCCGCGCGCTCCGAACATCGCACCGCGACCGATGGCGGCGCATACGTCGCCGGCTTCTCCGATTGCGTGAAGGTTGTCGACGACCGATTGCATCGTCATCGCCAGGTTGGTGCCGGTGTCGGCGTCGGGCACGGGATACACGTTGAGCCGGTTGAGTCGGCGGCGGTGAGCTGCGAGCAGGTCGTGATAGGCGACCATGACCCTGCGCAGTTGCTCGGCATCGAAGGGGGGAGAGGTGTCCACGCGTCGCCGATGGTATCGGAGGGCCGCCGGGTTTCATCCCCGACCGTCGCCTTCGGATCGTACGTCGTAAGGCTTGACAGCCTTACGACGTACGAATAGCGTTGCGACGTGCGGTGGCCTCGACGCCACGCCTACTTCGAAGACGAGGAGCGACAGCGATGAGCACCCCTGATGCCGAGGTTCCGGAGACCACGCCGGTTCCGAAGACGATGACCGCGATCGCCCAAGACCGGTACGGGCTACCTCGAGTGCTTGCGTTGCGGGAGTTGGCGACGCCGGTCCCCGAGGACGACCAGGTGCTGATCCGCGTCGCCGCCTCCTCGCTCAACATGTACGACTGGCACATGACCACGGGAACGCCGTACATGGCCCGCGCCGTCGCCGGGCTCACCAAGCCCAAGCACCCGATCCCCGGGGCCGACGTGGCCGGAACGATCGTGGCCATCGGCAAGGACGTGACCGGTTTCCAGCCCGGCGACGAGGTCTTCGGTGACATCGGGTACGGAGCGTTCGCCGAGTACGCCGTCGGGCGAGTGAGGAACATCGTCCTCAAGCCCGCCGGTGTCAGGTTCGAGCAGGCAGCCGCCACTCCGCTCGCCGGCATCACCGCGCTCCAGGGTCTGCGCGACCACGGAGGGATCGCGACCGGGCAGCGGGTGATCGTCAACGGAGCTTCGGGCGGCGTCGGGACGTTTGCGGTGCAGATCGCAAAGTGGTTCGGTGCCGAGGTGACCGCCGTCTGCAGCACCGGCAAGGTCGACATGGTGACGTCGATCGGTGCGGATCGGGTGGTCGACTACACCAAGGAGGACTACACGGCGACGGAGCGGGGTTACGACCTCTTGTTCGACAACGCCGGCACCCGGCCCTGGTCCGAGACGAGTCGGGTCTTGAAGCCCGGCGGGATGCACGTGACGATCACCGGGCCGAAGCACCGGTGGCTCGGTCCGGTCCGCAACTTGCTGTTCCGCAAGGTGGCGTCGACGTTCGGCGACAAGACGATGACCTGGTTCACCGCCCAGGTGAGGCGCGACGATCTCGAGCTCCTGGCACGGCTGCTCGAATCAGGGGAGGTCACGCCCGTGATCGAGGACTCCTATACCTTGGAGCGGGTCGCGGACGGGCTGCGCCGTCTCGGTGAAGGTCACGCTCTCGGCAAGCTCGTCGTGACGTTCTAGGGGGACGAGGCCGCCTGACGGCGACCCGCACCCAGGCGCGAGCGTCGCTGGTCCTTGAGGATCTCACGCGCCGCGTTGTGGCCGGGGGCGCCGCTCACGCCGCCACCGGGATGGGTGCCCGACCCACAGAGGTAGAGGCCGCGGACGGGCGTCCGGTAGTCAGACCAGCGGGGATGGGGCCGGAAGTTGAACATCTGATCGAGCTGGAGATCGCCGTGCATGATGCTCCCGCCGATGAGGCCGTACTCCTCCTGCATCTCGCGCGGCCCGATCACCTGCCGGTGTTCGATGAGCGAGTCGAAGCCCGGCGCCAGCTCGGTGAAACCTGCAACGACCCGATCGGCAAAGGCGTCGAGCTCGCCTGGTGGTTCCATGTTCGCCCAGCCCGCCGGGACGTACTGTGCGAAGATCGAGGCGATGTGTTTGCCCTCGGGGGCGACGGTCGGGTCGTAGCAGGTGGGGATGACCATTTCGGCGTAGGGCTGTACGGACGCCTGGCCGGCCTTGGCGTCGTCGAAGGCCCGTTCGACGTGGTCGATCGAGTGGAGGAGCTGGATGGTTCCGGTGTGCTGCGGACCTTGCTCCGTTCCGGGACGCGACCTGAAGTCGGGGAGGGCCGACAGCGCGAGATTGATCTTCACGGTTCCCGACCGCGTCAGGTAGTTCTCCATGTGGCGGCGCAGATCCGGCGCCACGTCACCCGGGTCCAGAAGGTTCAGATACGTCGTCTTCGGGTGCAGATTGGACACGACGAGTGGCGTCTGCAGTTCGGTGCCGTCGGCCAGGGAGACGCCGGTGACCTGGCCGTCACGCGTCATGACCCGTGCCACGCTCGAGTCGGTGCGGATCTCCCCGCCGTGCTCGAGGACGTCGGCGGCCAAGGCATCTGCGATGCCACCCATGCCGCCCCGCACCACGCCCCACGACCCCATGTTGCCGTCGATCTCTCCCATCCAGTGGTGCAGCATGACGTAGGCGGTGCCCGGGCTGCGCGGCCCGGCGTACGCACCGATGACCCCCTGGCTCACCAGGGCGGCCTTCACCTCGTCGGACTCGAAGTACTCGTCGAGCAGGTCGGCGATGGAGCGGCCCAGCAGCCGGCTCAACTCGCCGACTTCATCGACGCCGAGTCCCCGGAACGCCCATGCGGTGCGCAGCAACGCCCAGAGGTCGCCCGGGCGCTTGCTGCCGATTCGGGGCGGCGTCATGGTGAGCACCCGCCGTGCAGTCATTGCCATGCGGCTTAGCGAGGCATCGAACTCGTCGTACGCCGCCGCGTCGTGGGCGGAGAAGCGGGCGAACTCCTCGACGTTCTTCTTCGGATCGGACCACAAGAGGATCGAACGGCCGTCGGGAAACGGAACGAAGTAATCCGGCTGCATCTCCCAGACGTAGTAGCCGTGCCGGTGCATCTCGAGATCGCGCACCACCTCGGGTATCAGCAGGCTGGAGACGTACGCCAGGGACGACACGTGGTAGCCCGGCCAGGGTTCCTCGGTGACCGATGCCCCGCCGACCCGGTCGCGGCGTTCCAGCACCAGTGGGTCGAGACCCGCCCGGGCCAGGTAGGCGGCGCAGACGAGCCCGTTGTGCCCTGCGCCGATGACGACGGCATCGTGCATGGTCGCTCCTCTCCGCCGGCTGTGAGACGCCGCCGGTCGGCGGCTCTGGCCGGCGAGACACTCGGTGGCCTGCCGGGCAATGTACCGAGGTCTGGGGACGTGCAGTAGGCCCCGGGGTCCCTGGTCCACATCGCGCCCCACTCAGCCGGCTCGGTCGTGCTTCCAATAGCCACGCACAGTGGCGTGTGATCGGGGGACATCGCGCTCGTCGAACAGGTGCTTGCGGATGTGCTGCATCGCTGCGGCCTCGCCGGCCGCCCAGATCCGAGCTCCGGTCGGCAG
>JBFINP010000146.1:0-4027 GCA_041611095.1 Acidimicrobiia bacterium
GGTTTGCACCGGCGACCCGGCTTCCCCGATCATGGCCCGATGCGCAGGGCCGGGTGTGGGTGCATGACGATGACGCTGCTGGTGCTCCTGCTCCTCGTTGCGTGGATCATGTTCCATTCGATGGCCGAGGGTGGGGCGTCGAGCGATGCGCTGGCCGAGGCGCATGCTGCGGTGAGTAGCCTCCGCGGTCCCCGTCTCTGAGGAGCACTCGATGCCGAAGCAGATCCACGAACCAGCTTCCGCCCCGCCGGCCGTGGGGCCGTATTCCGTCGCCACCGAGGCCGGCGGCTTCGTCTTCCTGTCGGGTCAAGTGGGTCTCGATCCGGCCGCGAAGTCGGTCGTGGACGGCGGTGTGGTGGCGGAGTGCCACCAGGTCATGAGGAACATCGGCGCCATCCTCGGCGATCTGGGACTTGGCTACGACGACGTCGTCAAGACGACCATCTTCCTCGCCGACATGGGGGACTACGCCGCCGTCAACGAGGTCTACGGCGGGTACGTCGGCGACGCCAAGCCCGCCCGCTCGACCGTGCAGGTCGCAGGGCTTCCCCTGGGTGTCCGGGTCGAGATCGAGGTCGTTGCCGCCCGGTAGCATCCGGGGTTCACCAGGTTTCAGGGAGGTCTCCGTGAATCGTGATGCCGTCTATGCCGCCCTCGGGCTGAACGACACCAACCCGGGCGCTTATGCGGGAGGCTGGCTGGAGACGGCCGGGGACGAGCTGGTCAGCGAGAACCCGACGACCACGGAGCCCCTCGGATCCGTGACCCAGGCGACCGTCGACGACTACGACCGCGTCGTCGGTGAGGCTCAGGAGGCCTTCGAGGAGTGGCGGATGCTGCCCGCCCCGCAGCGTGGTGAGTACGTGCGCCGGATCGGGAACGCACTCCGCGAGTACAAGGAACCGCTGGGCGCACTCGTCGCCATGGAGAACGGCAAGATCAAGGCCGAGGGCGAGGGCGAGGTCCAGGAGATGATCGACGTCGCCGACTTCGCCGTCGGTCTGTCACGCCAGCTCTACGGCCTGACGATGACATCGGAGCGGCCCCGACACCGCATGTACGAGCAGTGGCATCCGCTCGGCCCGGTGGGGGTGATCACATCGTTCAATTTCCCGGTGGCGGTGTGGAGCTGGAACGCCCTCATCGCTGCGGTGTGCGGCGACACGCTGATTTGGAAGCCGTCGTCGCAGACCCCGCTCACGGCGGTGGCGGTGACCAACATCGTCGACGAGGTCATGGCCGCCTCCGGCTTCGAGAGCGTGTTCAACCTCGTCGTCGGGCGGGGCTCCACGGTCGGCGATGCGCTCATCAACGACCGCAGGGTGCCGCTGATCTCGGCGACGGGATCGTGCGACATGGGCGAGAAGGTGGGGACGGCGGTCGCCAAGCGGCTGGGGCGTTCGCTGCTCGAGCTGGGCGGCAACAACGCCATCGTCGTGATGGACGACGCCGACCCCGAGCTCGTCACCCGGGCGGCCCTGTTCGCCGCCGTGGGCACGGCCGGGCAGCGGTGCACGAGCCTGCGCCGGTTGCTGGTGCAGCGCGCCATCGCCGACCGCATCGCCAAGGGTCTGGTCGATGCCTACGCCCAGGTGCGCATCGGCGATCCGATGGAGGACGGGACACTGATGGGGCCGCTCATCAGCAAGTCGGCCGTCGACACCTTCGCCGCCGCCGTGGGGATCGCCAAGGAGCAAGGGGGCGAGGTGCTGTACGGCGGCAACGTGCTGGACCGGCCCGGGCACTTCGTCGAGCCCACCATCATCAAGATGCCGGCGGACGCCGAGATCCTCCAGGTGGAGACGTTTGCGCCGATCCTGTACCTGGTGGAGTTCGGGGGGCTGGAGGAGGCGATCACCATCCACAACGGCGTGACCCAGGGCTTGTCGTCGGCGATCTTCACCGATTCGGTGTCGGCGGCGGAGCTCTTCCTGTCCCCCGATGGCTCGGACTGCGGCATCGCCAATGTCAACATCGGCACGTCGGGTGCCGAGATCGGCGGGGCCTTCGGCGGCGAAAAGGAGACCGGCGGAGGCCGGGAGTCGGGGTCCGACTCCTGGAAGGCCTACATGCGCCGACAGACGGTGACGATCAACTGGAGCGGCGAGATGCCGCTGGCCCAGGGCATCGAGTTCGGTTGAGCCCCGGCCGGTGCATCCGCTAGGACGCGGTCACCACCACGTCGTCGACGGACACCGCGGTTCTGGTGCTGATGAGGGTGGCCCGGTAGCGAATCATCAAGTCGGTCGCGCCCGAGATGTCCACCGTCACCGTGTTCCAGACGCTGTTGGCGTCGACGGCCGCATCGAGGGTCGCCGCCGTCACCCAGGAGGCGCCTTGGTCAGTCGAATACTCGAAGCGCGCCACGTCCCCAGGACCTGAGCGTGGCCACAGATACCACGAGAAGGTGACCGTGGCGTTGGTCTTGCCGGCCAGGTCGAGCGGAACCGACGTCAGCGTCGCGTCCGTCACCGTGCTCCGCACGACTGCCGAAACCGCTCCGTCGAAAGCGACCTTGGAGGTCGTGAACCATGCGCCCGATGCGTCCTCGGTCCACAGACCGTTCCACTCGCCGTTCTCGAAGCTGTCTGCCAGCACCTCGATCTCGGCGACGTCGTTGATCGTCACGGTCACCGAGTCGGATCCGGTCAGACCACCGTCGTCGGTGACCGTGAGCGTGGCGGTGTAGGTACCGGCCGGCGAATAGCTGTGGTCCACGACGGCACCGGTCGCGGCCGTGCCGTCCCCGAAGTCCCAGTCGTAGCTGACGATGGTGCCCTCGTTGTCGAAGGACGCGCTGCCGTCGAATGTGATCAGCTCACCGATGTCGGCCACGATCGTGCCGTTACCGTCGTCGAGGATGTCGGCGATGGGCGGAGTGTTGACGTTGCCGTTGTCCACGGTGATGACGACGGCGTCTTGGGTGGTCTGACCGGTCGTGTCGGTGGCGATGGCGGTGATCGCCGAGAACCCGTCGTAGACGGACGAGGAGTCCCAATCTGTCTCGTAGGGCGCCGTGTCATCGCTGCCGAGCAACAGCCCGTCGACGTAGATTTCGACGTTGGTGACCCCGATGTCGTCGGAGGCGTCGACCATGATCGTGATCGTGCCCGAGACGGTGTCTCCGTTGAGCGGGTTGGTGACGGTCACCTGAGGCGGCATGTCGCCCGAGATCGTCGCCGTGGCGGTGGTGGTGCCCGTGAGCCCACCGTCGTCGGTGACGGTCAGTGTCACCGGGTAGGTGCCGGCGACCGTGTAGGTGTAGTCGACGAGGCTGCCCGTGCCGGTGTCACCGTTCCCGAAGTCCCAGTCGTACGACACGATGGAGCCCTCGGCGTCGGAGGAGGGGGTCCCGTCGAACGTGATCGGGACGCCGGCGATCCCGGCGATGTTCCCCGCCCCGTCATCGACGATGACCGCAGTTGGGGGAGTGTTCACGTTGCCGTTGTCGGTCGTGACGGTGATGGAACTTTCAGCGCTGAGGCCGGTGCTGTCGACCGCCGTTGCCGTGATGATGTGGTCACCGTCGTAGCCGAGCGTCGTATCCCACAACCCCTCGTACGGTGCAGCGGTGTCGGTCGAGAGCGGGACACCGTCGACGGCGAAGTCGACTTGGGCGACGCCGATGTCGTCGTCGGCGTCAGCGGTGATGGTGACGATGCCCGAAACCGTGGCGAGATCCGCAGGTGCGGTGATGGCCACGGTGGGCGGTGCGTTGGTCGTCACGATGACCGAGACGGTGTCGGTGGCGGTCAGCCCGCCGTCGTCCGTGACGGTGAGGGTGGCGACGTACGTGCTCTCGGCGGTGTAGGTGTGCTCGACGACGGCTCCGCTGCCGGTGGCGCCGTCGCCGAAGTCCCACTCGTAGCTGACGATCGTGCCTTCGGCGTCCGACGAACCAGTCGCATCGAAGGTGACGGGAGATCCGGTAGCCGCCGAGATCGTGTCGCCGCCGTCGTCGGCGATGAGGGCGAGCGGCGGTGTGTTGGCGGTTCCGTTGTCGACGGTGACGGTGATCTCGTGGCTA
>JBFINP010000147.1:0-3831 GCA_041611095.1 Acidimicrobiia bacterium
CACGTCATTGCTGTCACCCGTGACGATCGGGATGTCTGCCGCAGCGGTACCCAGTTTGGATCGCACCGACTCGAGCTTCGTCCGGTTGCGACCCCCAATCGCCCAACGCAGGTCTCCCCGATTCCCTATACGGTCCGCCAACTTCTCCGCCGCAAGCCTCCCCGTGAAGCCGGTGGCTCCCCACAGCACAATGTCGAATTCGGAATCATGTTCCATGGCAAGTCTTCCCTTCATGGGGGCGTGCCTCCGGTGACCTCGACCACCTGTCCATTCGTACATCCCACAGGGGAACCTGCCAGAGGCGAAGGCCTCTGTCGGCTCTACGGCTCGGACGACGTGGCCCAAGGTCTCGGCCGATGGTTCTCGCGCATCGCTCAGCAAGCGACGCCACCGCTTGCAAGATCAGCACATGGACTCGGCCCGGGATTCTGGCTCGGCTGTTTCGAGTTGGTCCCACATCACGAGCCGGTCGGGCATTCATTGGGCGTGGTGCTGGTGATCGGTCTGTACGGACCTTCCCACGAACGTCGCTCTCGCGACCGACTGGTTGGCGAACCCGCACGTGCCACCATGCCATCGACCAGCCGCATGGAGCACTCACGCCCCGGAGCGATATGGCGCACCCACCCGTGCGCTTTCCAGCAATCTGCACCAGCCGGCTCGGATCCCCGGTCGTGGGAGTCAGTCATCGAGGAAGTCGGCGAGGCGTTGCAGTGCGCCGTCCCAGCCGGCTGCCCGTCGCGCGAGCCAGTCGCCGGCGTCGTGGAGTGGGGCGGTGCGCAGCCGGTATCGGTGTTCGCGGCCCTGGCGTTCACCCGCCACGAGCCCGGCCTCTTCGAGGACGTTGAGGTGTTTGGCGACGGCTTGGCGGGTCATGGGCAGCACGCCGGCCAGCTCGGTGACGGTCACTTGAGCCCCGGAGGCGATGCGATCGAGGATCTCGACCCGTGTCGGATCGGAAAGGGCCCGGAACGCACTGAGAGCGTCGTCCGACCTCACGCCACGGCCGCTGGCTCCAGGAACCGCCGGAGGTCTGCGAGCTCCTCGGTCCATCCCGACGAGTTCTCCTCCAGCGTACGGTCGTGGAGCTCGTCGGGGAGGCTCGCCAGGCCCGACTCGACGACGGTCACAGTGGTGGTCCCTTCGTCCTCGTCGAGGGTGAACGTCACGAGCGTGGTCCACATGACACCGGCGGCATCACGGCCCGCCTCCCATCTGTAGCTGAGTCTGCAGGGCGGTTCGACGCTCTCCACGACGGCATCGACGGCGGTATCGAACTCTGACCAGCCGATCCTCATCGCTCCGCCGGGCCTCAGGTCGATATCGGCGGAATCACCAAACCACTGCGCCAGCTTGTCGGCGACGGTGAGGGCCTCCCACACCTTCTCGACCGGGCTCGTTACGGTGATGGTGCGTTCGATGGTGTCGGTCTTGGTCATGATGCCCTCCCAGCCGATAGGCAACCCTGCGGTTGCATATGAAGCGCAACTTATCGGTTGCGTGTCTCGCTGTCAAGAGCGGCTCAGCCCCTGCTGAGCTCGTTGACGAGATCGGCGAAGGCACGCCAGCCGTCGACATCCACGACTCCGGGATAGGAGCGGTTCCACGGGCGGACGAACCTACACACGGTCGCCTCCGGCCGGTTGTAGGCGAGGTCGTGGAGCTGCTGTGGGCTGTCGTCCAGGTAGACGTCGCACTTCACCATCCACTTCTGGGCGAGGATGTGGACCTCCCGGGTCGGGAGACGGTGCTCGGCAATCCAGGCAAAGGTGTCGGGAACCGCCCAAGACGGTTTGGCGGTGAGGATCACGATCTGGTGCTCACGGTTGAGTGACGCCAAGACCTCCAATGCGTCCGGATAGGGGTCGAGGGACCGGAACAGCGACGGGCCCTCGTCCCGATGCGCCCAACGCCAGAAGTCTCGTTTGGTCACGAAGTGGGTCAGCTCGAGGACACCGCTCCACGTCTCGACCTGGTCCGGGGTGAGGTCGGTGCCGAACTCGTCGTTGTAGAGCCGCATCCACCCGTTGGTGAAGTCGGCGACGACGCCGTCGAGATCGATACCCAGCCGCACCCCTTCGAAGTTAGCCGCCGGGGTGGGGAATCAGTCCAGACCCAGCCGCCGGTGGAACGTGAGCGACGTCTTCTCCACGCCATAGCCGAGCCGCTCGTAGAAGCGGTGAGCCTCCGCACGGGTGCTCCGCGATCGCACTCGAACCTCGTCGAGGCCGCCGGCTGTCGCCCATTCCTCTGCCGCGCCGACCAACACCGCCCCCACGCCGGCGGCGCGGACCGCCTCGGTAACCACCAATCCTCCGATCCCGGCAAAGGGCCTCGTCTGGAGGACCGTCGTGCGGTACACGTGGATCCACCCAACTGGCTGGTCGTCGACCATCGCCAAGAAGGCGGCGCCTTCCCGTTTCACGATCGGGATGGCGGCGACGACGTCCTCTTCGTCGGTCTCGTAGCCCAGCTCGGCGGCGAGGGCTGCAATGGCGGCGGCATCGCGCCGCTCGATAGGCCGGAGGGTCACGTCCATGCAGTCAACGTACGCGTCAGAGCTCGTCGGCGCGGGGCCAGCCGTTGGGTACGCAGGGATCCGTGTACTTGGTCTGTTGCATCATCACCGGCGCCGGCTCGCCCGCGGCCGGGCATCCGACATGGCCGTGACCCAGCGCATGGCCGACCTCGTGGTTGACGAGGTACTGGCGGTACGTGGTCATGTCGCCGTCGAATGGATCGGCGCCGTTCTCCCAGCGCCAGAAGTTGAGAACGACCCGGTCGCCGTTGCGGCACGAGAAGATGCCGCCCGTGGGCACGGGAGCGCACAGAGCGTCGGTCTTCGACGGCGACGCCAGAATGAGCCGGAAGTCGTAGCTGCCACCGTCGACCCGGCGGAAGGTCACGCCGCCCTCGGCTCCCCAGCCGCGAGGATCGTTGAGGATCCGAAGCACCTCGTTCGCGAAGCACACACCATCGACTCCGAGATCGACCTCGATCTCGATGCGAGCGTCCCATACCGTTCCCGGCCCGACGACGTCCGTCGTTCCGTCGACGATCGCCAGCGAGCCGGTCGGAGCGTCCTCGCCGACGATGCACGACTCCTCACCCGGCTCGGGCAAGGGCGGGGGAGGGACGATCGGGTCCAGATCGAGCGCCCTCACGAGGAAGGACGCCATCTGCCCCCGGGAGACGGGCTGGTCGGGGCAGTAGTCCGTGTTGGCCGGCGGGTTGCATCCGAAGGTGACCATCTCGGCGGCGATGGCGTTGATCGCCGACTCGTGTATCGACCCGGCGTCGTCTCCGAAGAAGTCTTCTTCGACGGCGGCGTAGTCGTAGGCGCGCGTCAGCATGGTGGCGAACTCGGCGCGGCTGATGCCGCGCTCTGGGCAGTAGTTGTCGTTGAGCGGCGGGTTGCAGCCGCGAGTGATATCGACCGCCCGGATCGCATTGATGTCGTCCTCGAAGATCGAGTCGGCGTCATCGGTGAAGAAGTCGTCGACGGTCAGCGGGAGCTTGTTCGCCCGGCGCAGGAAGGCCGCCATCTGGCCCCGGGTCACCGGGTCGTTCGGGCAGTAGCGCGTCGACCACGGCGGGTTGCAGCCGGAGGTCATACCGGCGGCGACGAGGGCCTCGATCGAAGGTTCGTGCACGGAACCGTTGTCGTCGAAGAAGGTGCCTCCAGGAGGCAAGTCGTCGACCCCGAGCATGGTGAACAAGAGCGCCAGCGCCAGCGCCACGTACCCCACCGAGCCTCACTTCCGTCTCCGCCGTCAGGTGGGCGAGCGGGAGGCTACGAGAGGTAAGCCCGATTATCGCGGATTTCCGAGG
>JBFINP010000148.1:0-3736 GCA_041611095.1 Acidimicrobiia bacterium
AAGGCGGGTCGTTATGCGTCGGCCAACCAGCAGGCGATCGACGTCGTCGAGGCCTTCGTGGGCGAGATCGACCGTGACTGCGGTTTCGCCCGTACCCCGGCCTACGTCTACACGACGTCGCCCGACAGGGTCCAGGAGCTCTATGACGAGTTCGAGGCGGCGGCCGCACTGGGACTCCCGGGGCGGCTGACGACCGAGACCGATCTCCCGTTCCCCGTCGAACAGGCGCTTCGGTTCGACGATCAGGCGCGCATCGACGTCGGTCCGTACCTGGCCGGCTTGGCCGAGCTGTTCGAGGAGGCCGGCGGCACCATCTACGAACACGCCCGGGCGCTCGACCTCGACGAGCGGCTCACCCACACTCGCGTCACCACAGGGGACGGGCGTGTCCTGGCAGACCGAGCCGTGGTCGCAACCCTCATCCCCGTGTTCGACCGAGGGGTCTACTTCAGCCGCCTCAAGCCGACCCGCGCCTACGGCGTGGCCGCCAAGATCGGCGGGGACGGTCTCGAAGCGGTGCACATCAATGTGGGCAGTCCCACCCGGTCGACCCGGCCATGGGGCACCGACGGCATCGTCGTGGTGGGGGAGGGGCACGAAACCGGAACCGACGCCGCCACGCCCGGTCGATGGGGCGAGCTCGAGCGCTGGGCACGCGAGCACTTCGACGCCGAGTCGTTCGAATACCGCTGGTCGGCGCAGGACTACACGTCCCTGGACGGCCTGCCGTACGTCGGTCGCTCCAGCGTCAGCAGGCGAGTGTATGTGGCGACCGGTTTCCGCAAGTGGGGACTCACCAACGGGACCGCTGCAGCTCAGATCCTCACCGACTTGTTCATGGAGCGCGACAACCCCTGGCTCGAGGCCTTCGACGCTTCACGAGTGAGCGATCTGGCATCGGTGGGGGAACTCGCCAAGAACACCGCCAACGTCGTCAAACACTTCGTTGGCGACCGGGTGGGCCGCCTCGCCGCGCCACAGCTGGGGTCATTGGAGAGTGGCGAAGGGAAGATCGTGCGCACCGACGGCGAGGCCGTTGCGGCGTACTGCGACCCGGGAGGGAACCTCCATTGCGTTTCGGCAACGTGCACGCACATGCTGTGCACCGTGCAATGGAATGGCGCCGAGACCAGCTGGGACTGCCCGTGCCACGGCTCTCGCTTCGACGTCGACGGGACGGTCCTCGCCGGCCCGGCCGTAGAGGCGCTGGCGCCTGTCGACGTCGAGGTACCGGTGGAAGCCGGTTGATCGTCGGTTCGTGCCGTCTACGGTGTTCCAGGCCAGTCCGATTCCGAGGCGGTTGAGTCACCACGCCGGCGGTTTGCTTCGCCACCACCGACGCAGCCGGGAGGCGACGTCTCGAACTCGCCCGAAGCCTGCTTCGGGGCGAAACTACTTGCGTCCGAGCGGCAGGTAGGCCTGCTCGGCGTAGTCGACGAGCATCCGCTGGGTGGTGAAGTGGGGGATCGCCGAGACGATCGACTCCTTCATGAGCTCCACCCACTTCTGGGGAATGCCGTTCTCATCTCGCTCGTAGAAGAGGGGAACGACCTCGGATTCGAGCAGGTGGTAGAGGATTCCGGCGTCCTCTGCGTCCGAGTTCGACTCCTCGGAGAATCCCCAGCCGTTCTTGCCGTTGTAGCCCTCCGCCCACCAACCGTCGAGCACACTGAGGTTCACACCGCCGTTGGCGGCGGCCTTCATGCCCGACGTCCCACTGGCCTCCTTTGGAGGGACGGGCGTGTTGAGCCACACGTCGGCGCCGCGCACGAGATCGGCGCCGAGTCCCATGTCGTAGTTCTCGATGAACCACACGTGACCCTGCAGGTCGGGGCTGTTCGACATGTCGAAGACCCACTTCACGAGACCCTGGCCCTCTCGGTCTGCCGGATGAGCCTTGCCGGCGAAGACGACTTGGACCGGCATCTCGGGGTTGGTCAGGATCGACCGCACCCGGTGCGGGTCCGAGAAGAGCAGACCCGCCCGCTTGTAGGTGGCGAAACGGCGTGCGAAGACGATGGTGAGGCGCCCGGGATCGAGCTGCTCGTCGAGCCAGCGGAGCCGTGCCGGGCTCTGGCCGTGCCGGGCGAGCTGTTCTCGTAGCCGGGCCCGGAGACGGCGCAGCATGCTCGTCTTCTGGGTCTGGTGCGCCTTCCACAGCTCCTCAGGCGAGATGTCACGCACCTTGTCCCACGATCCGTGATCGATCACCTGCTGATCCCACACATCTCCCACGGTCCGCTGGTACAGGCGGGAGAACGACCGACCGACCCAGGTCTGCGGGTGGATGCCGTTGGTGATCGCCTTGGCCGGGCCGCCGATGAGGGGGCCCCACTCGGCGGACACGACCTCCCCGTGTCGCTGGGACACGCCGTTGGTGAGGGTCGACAGCCGGATGGCGAGGGCACCCATGTCGAACTCGCCCCCGCCGTGGGAGCTCGACAGCTCCGTCAGGGTCTCATCGTCGACGCCGGGCAGCATGCCGCTGAGCCCGCTCAGGGCGAGATCGAGGTCGAAACGCTCGTTGCCGGCCGCCACCGGCGTGTGCAGGGTGAACAGCGTGGGAGCTGCGACGGCCTTCTGCGCGTCCTCCATGGACAGACCGTGCTCGAGCTGCTTCGACAGCCGCTCGACGAGGCTGAGTGCCGCATGGCCCTCGTTGACGTGCCACACCGAGGGTTCGATGCCCAGCGCCTCGAGAACGCGGGTGCCGCCGATGCCCAGGACGATCTCTTGACAGAGGCGCATCGCCCTGCCTCGCACATACAAGATGTGCGTGATGGGGCGGTCCGCGGGAGCGTTGTCGGGCAGGTCGGTATCCAGGAGGATCACCGGAACCCGGCCGACGTCGATGCGCCATGCACCGACGACGACGTCACGACCTGGCAGCTGAACGGTCACCCGCAGCGGCCATCCCGTGCGCGGGTCGAGGACCTGGCGAACCGGGCGGCGGGCGATCTCGAAAGGGACGAAGGTGTGCTGCTGGTAGCCCTCGGGGTCTACGGCCTGCTGGAAGTAGCCGCGGCGGTAGAGCAGCCCCACCGCAAGGAGCGGCAGGCCGAGATCCGAGGCAGCCTTCACGTGGTCCCCGGCGAGGACGCCCAGACCACCCGAATAGAGGCGCAGCTTGAAGTGGATGCCGAACTCGGCGCACAGGTAGGCGATGGGACCCTCCAGCGCACCGCTGTGCTCTCGCTCGTACCACGTCCCCTTGCCCTCGAGGTAGCGATCGAAGGCCATCACGGTGTCGTCGTAGAGCTGGATGAACTCTTCGCTTGCCGTCAGGCTCTCCCAGGTGGCGGTCTCCACGGCTTGCAGCAGCGACAGCGGGTTCCGGTTGCGCTCCCACGACAGCGGATCGATGCGGTTGAACAGCATCGTGCAGTCGGTGCTCCACGACCACCACATGTTGTAGGCGAGATCGTGGATGCGGTCGAACTCCTTCGGAATCGAGAGAGGGAGCTTCGGACCGACCGGGATGCGGTCGATGAGATCAGTCGTGCGTGCCATTCGGGAGTGCCTCCTCAGGACCGGAGCAACGGGAGGGGAAGCGCGCTCACGGGCCACCCGATTCTCGCTGTAAGCGTTTTCAGTTTCAAGAACGCGCAATGTGGCGCTGTTCGGACGGGTGCCGGTCAGCCGGTGCGGAACTCCTTGAGGAAGTCGCGTAGCGGGCTCTCCAGGCCCCCCGCGGTTGCCACGAAGCCCGGCAGCTTCGGGTTCCGCTGATTGAAAC
>JBFINP010000149.1:0-3576 GCA_041611095.1 Acidimicrobiia bacterium
ATGCGGAGCTGCGCCAGCCGCTCTCCACGCAACCCCAGCTCTTCGCCGAGCCAGAGGGCGTAGATGGCGACACGTTGCGAGTGCCCGCGGGTGTAGACGTCTTTGACCTCGAGTGCGGTCACGAGCGATTCGACAACGCCCAGCTGTGCCGAAACGCTCTCCCGCCGACCGGCGTCGGTTGCGGCGATGACGATGAGCGCCGCGACGACTATGGGGGCGACGATCCACCCCACCGAGTGGGCAACGACACCGAGCAGGGCGGCGGCAACCCCCAGAACGACGTGCTCGATGGGTGCGCGCACACCGTCACTCTCGGCCGCCCTCATGCCGGCGAGGCTGCGCACGAGGGAGGCGGACCCGAAGGCGATCACGCCACCCACGGCGCCGGCCACCACTACGGACCAGGTCAGCCGCTCCGCCTCGACTCCCCCCGTGACCAGGAAGGCGGCGACGAGGGGGACGTGGCCGACGATCCTCGTCGCTGCCGATCGGAGAGCCGGACGACGCAGGCGCCATTCCACGAGCGCAAGCCCGCCGATGGCGAGGACGAGGGCGAGCATGGCGCCGCCGGGCTCGATGGCGGCGGCCATCGCCGGGGCGACCACCCAGCCCGCACCTGCCGTCTCGGACCAGCGCAGCTCGATCCCCAGATAAGCGATGCTGAGCGCAACCCACGCCCAGCTCGGTCGGGGCCACGCTGCGCTGACGACGACGACCGCCGCGATGGCGGCGGCTGCTGCTGCGAGGAGGTGCCTGGTCTGTGTTGGGAATGGGAGGAACGGGCGCATGGCGATCCCGCAGCACCACATCCCCACACCGTGTACGGCTCGCCGAGCGCTTCGGCGGCCGTATCCCGGTCGTTTCGACCGGCGGGTGCGACGACGTGAGCTGCCGTTGACGGCAACGTGTCCACACCCTGCCCCGTGCCCTCTTCGAGGGCCCTCGCCCGAGGCCGCTCCGGCAGACGCCGAAACTCACACGTAACCTACTTCCCTCACGTCGATAGGCAAGGATCTCGCAAACTTGAACCAAGGCGAGGCGTCCCCGGATCGTGACGCGGCGGTCGTGCGCTCCGTCCGAGCGACGTCGACCCAGCCGGCTGCGGTGACGACGCACTTCCTCGCCACACAGGCCGCCCACGACGTCATGGCCGCAGGCGGGAATGCGGTGGACGCTGCCGTCGCCGCCAACGCCGTGCTGGGCGTCGTGCTCCCGGATACCTGCGGGCCCGGAGGCGACCTCTTCGCGCTCGTTCACCTGCCCGGCGAGCATGTGCCCTTCGCCCTCAACGCATCCGGCAAGGCCGGCTCACGGGCACATGCCGCTCTGCTGCGAGACGCCGGGCACACCGAGATCCCGATGCGCAGCCCGTGGAGCGTGACGGTTCCCGGCTGCGTCGACGGATGGGAGGCTCTCGTCGGACGGTTCGGGACCGAGTCGCTCGCCCGGGTATTGGAGCCTGCGATCGCAGCGGCGAGCGAAGGCTTCCCGGTGTCTGAAGAGCTGAGCGACTCGCTGCGCCGCCTCCACTCCGGCATCGGACACCAGCCGTCGGCAGCTGCGCTCTACCCCGGAGGTGCGGCGCCGCAAGCCGGCGCCACGCTCACCCGTCTCGACCTGGCGGCGACGCTACGCGACGTGGCACAAGGCGGCCGCACTGCGTTCTACGAGGGCCGGGTGGGCGCAGGGATCACCGCGGCAACGGAGGGCATCGTCACCCCGGACGACCTCGCCGCCGTCCAGGCAGATTGGATCGAGCCGCTGCACCTGGAGGTCTTCGATGTGAACGGCTGGACGATCCCGCCCAACAGCCAGGGCTACCTCGCCCTGGCGGGCTGCTGGATCGCCGCCGAGCTGCTCGAGGGCCTCGACCCGCGCGATCCTGGCTACCACCATGCGCTCATCGAGGCCTATCGATCGGTGGCATGGGAGCGAGACGACCTCGTGTCTGACCCACAGACGGCGCCACAGGCCGCGGCCGCTCTGGTCGACCCTGTGCGGCTCGCCGAGCGGACGGCTGCGATCAACCCTGACACGGTGGCCGTATGGCCACAGATGGGTCGTGCGCCGGGGGGCACGATGTACCTGTGCACCCGTGATCGCACCGGATTGGCTGTATCGCTGATCCAGTCGAACTTCCACGGGATCGGGTCACGGCTGGGCGCAGGCGACACCGGCGTGTTCCTCCACGATCGAGGGGCGGGGTTCACGCTACGACCGGGTCACCCCAACGAGCTGGCGCCGGGCAAGCGGCCGCTCCACACGCTGGCTCCCACCTTGTGGACCGACGGTGGAGACCTGCGCCTCGTCCTCGGTACACGGGGAGGGCAATACCAGCCGCAGCTTCTCATCCAGCTCGCCGCCCACCACTTGGCGGCGGGCGTGCCGCTGGCCGAGGCCATGGCGCTCCCCCGGTGGACGGTCGACCACTGGGGCCGCCGCAAGCGCCACGTCGTTCTGGTCGAGCCGGAAATGCCGGAGACGGTGCTCAACGGCCTGCGTCGGTGCGGCCATCGCGTGGAGCGGGTCCAGGGGACCCAGGCAGGATGGGGTCCCATGGCGGCCATCGCCACCACCACAGCCGGCGTCGAGGCTGCCGCCGATCCCCGGGTGTCGACCTCCTCCGCCTGGGTTGGCTGAGCGAGCTCCGACCAGCTCACCTGAGCAGGAAGCCTGCCGCCAGGGGATCCGACGGATCGACCAGGAACTGGTGCTTCCCCGTGATCCACGCCCGGCCACCGATCTCGGGGATCACTGCGGGGTGGGACCCGACCATGGTCTCGCCGACGATCTCCCCGGTGAAGGTCGTTCCGAGAATGCTCTCGACGACGATGCGCTCGCCCGCCGCCACGTCGCCCCGGGCGTGATGGATGGCGAGCCGGCCGCTGACACCGGTGCCGGTGGGGCTGCGGTCGACCTCACCGTCGGCGAAGACGCAGACGTTGCGACTGTGGGAGCCGGCCAGGTGCGGCGCACCGACGAAGATCGTCCCGTAGAGGAACCCGAGGTCCGGATCCCCGGACGGGTGGGCGATGTCGAGCGAACCCCTCACCGCCTCGCTGATGCGCCGCCCGGCGTCGATGATCGCCTGGGTCTCCTCGGGTACCAGGCGGAAGCCGAGCCGCTCGGCCGGAACATACGCGTAGAACGCCCCACCGTAGGCTACGTCGCAGATCACCTCACCGAACTCGTCGACGTCGACGGCCAGGTTGGTGACCGGCACGAACGAGGGTACGTTGCGGAAGGTGACGCGGTCGACCCGGTCGCTCGCCGTCAGGTGAGGAACCGCCGTCACCCTTCCCGCCGGAGTGTCGATGCGGACCTCCCCGCGAGCGATCGCCTCCGTGAGCATGCCTGTGGCGGCGGCCACGACGACCAGGGCGATGATCCCGTGGCCGCACATCGTGCTGAAGCCCTCGTTGTGGAGGAACAGGACGCCGACGTCGCCGTCGGGAGTGACCGGCTCGGTGAACACGCAGCCGTACATGTCGGCATGACCCCGCGGCTCCCACATGAGCAAGGTCCTGAGGTGATCGAGCTGCTCCTGCGCGTGCCGCCGCTTCTCGAGGATGGTGG
>JBFINP010000150.1:0-3256 GCA_041611095.1 Acidimicrobiia bacterium
AGTGCCCGCTCGTTGTAGGAGGGAGCGACGAGGTAGTTGAGGACGGCGCCGTCGGCGATCTCACCGGTCAGCTCCAGCATCTTCGGCCCAGTGGCGCCGATGTAGATCGGGACGTCCTTGGGTCGCCGCTCCTGGTGGATGTAGTCGAGCTCGACGCCATCGAGATCCACGTACTCGCCGTGCATGGTGACGGTCTCGTTGGCCAGCAATCCCCGAACGGCGGTAACGACCTCGCGCATCACGGTGAGCGGCTTGCTGCGCTCGATACCGACCTTGCGAGCGAGCGGATCCCACCATGCGCCGATTCCGAGGATGATCCGTCCGGGAGCGAGGTCGTCGAGCGTCGAGAACGCCGATGCGAGACGGGCGGGGTTGCGTGACCAGCAGTCGATGACGCCCGAGCCGATCTTGATGCGCTCGGTGGTGGCGGCGAACGCCGCCATCGGGACGGTCGCTTCACGCACGAGCCGAGAGTCGGCCTGCCACACCGCCTCGAAGCCGCGCTCCTCGGCGTATTGGGCGTACGCCATGGAGTCGCGAATCGGGTGGGCGTCCTGGAGGTAGATCGCCAGCCGAGTCATGATGCTCCCTTTCGTTCTTCAGCCTACGCAAACGGCGCGTCACGTCGATGAGCTGCGAACCGATCCCGGCGATGGCCCGTAGTGCCTTGTACCGGGAGCGTCCCCACCGCTCTTCGCAACCCCCGAGGGAGGGATCGGATGAAACGCCGACACTGGCTCTTCACCCTGTTTGGCGCGCTCGCGCTCGTCGCCGCCACGGCCGTGAGCGCAGCAGCGACCCACGAGGACGTCATTCCGGAGGTGATACCGGACAGCAACGTGGCGATCGATCTCGAACTCGTCGCCGACGGATTCACCCAGCCGGTATGGGCGATCAGCCCGCCGGGTGTGACGAATCGGATCTATGTCGTCGACCAGATCGGGAAGATCACGGCCGTGCCGACGTCGGGAGGTAGCCAGCGCACGTTGTTCCTCGATGTGGGTGTCGATGGGCTCGACATCATCGTTCCGTTGGGAGCGTTCGGTCCCGGCACGTTCGACGAACGAGGGCTGCTCGGACTGGCGTTCCATCCGAACTACCGGACGAACGGCCTCGTCTACACCTACACCTCGGAGCCGGTCGCCGGACCCGCCGACTTCTCCACCCAGCCGGCAGGCATCGATGCGAACCATCAGTCGGTGGTGCGCGAGTGGCACGTCCCGGCACCACGGAATGCTCGCGCCACGGTCGATCCTGCTTCGTCGCGTATCCTGCTGACCATCGACGAGCCGCAGTTCAATCACAACGCGGGTGCTCTCGCCTTCGGGCCCGACGGCATGCTGTACATCGCAATCGGTGACGGCGGAGCCGCGGACGATCAGGGCGACGGCCATGCCCCCGGCGGGAACGGCCAGGATCTGAGTGACGGCAACGTGCTCGGCAAGATCCTCCGCATCGATCCCGCCGGCTCCAACTCGGCGAACGGCAACTACGGCATACCCGCCGACAACCCGTTCGTCGGAGCCGAGGGTGCCGACGAGATCTTCGCCTACGGCTTCCGGAACCCGTTCCGCATGTCATTCGACACCGCAACGGGCAGGCTCGTCGCCGCCGACGTGGGTCAAAACGACATCGAGGAGGTCGACGTGGTACGCCGCGGCGGCAACTACGGCTGGCCGGTCAAGGAGGGCTCGTTCCTGTTCGACATGAACGGTGACGACCCCGGGTTCACAACGGACTTCTCGCCGGGCGTGCCGGCAGGGATGATCGACCCCGTCGCCGAGTACGACCACGACGAGGGCGTCTCGATCACCGGCGGCTTCGTCTACCGGGGCAGCGCCGTTCGAGCGCTGCGCGGGCACTACGTGTTCGCCGACTTCACGAGGAGCTTTGCGGGGCCCGAAGGACGGGTGTTCGCGTTCAGGCCCGCCACCGGCATCACCCTGCTCGACGAGCCGGGTCTGTTCATCGGAGGCTTCGGTCAAGACGGCGCCGGCGAGCTCTACGTGCTCGGCTCGCAGGTGTTCACGCCGACCGGCGAGACCGGCGTCGTGATGAAGATCGTCGCCGGAGGCTGAGCCGGTTCGCCATCGGTGAGGTGGTGGGGTGCGATCTCCTGGCCCCTCCACCTCACCAAGCGGCCGCGGCGAAGCCTTCGCTCGTTCATACTTTGTTTCGGATTGCGACGGTCGGTACCGAGCGTTGATGGTCCGACTACCGAAACAAGGAGTAGGACATGCGAAGGTGGATCCGTGAGCACCGCGGGCTCGTCTGGACCGGTGCCGGGTTGGCCGCCGCCGGGCTCGTGTTCGTGATCGTGTGGTTCCAACCCCAACAGCTCTTCATCGACGTCCGCGTCGACGACACGCTGCCCGGCCTCGAGGCGGCCCCCCCGACAACCGCACCGGAGACGACAACGACGACAACCGTTCCCGAACCGACGACGAGCGTCGCCGACGAACCCGCAACGACGACCACCACGACCGCCGCACCGACGACCACCACCGAGCCTCCGGGGCCGGTGGTGCTCCACCAGAGCGAGCTGATCAGCGTCGGACACGAAGGCGCCGGCGACGTTCTGGTGGTCGAACTGCCCGACGGCTCCCGAGTGCTGCGGTTCGAGAACCTCGACGTCTCGAACGGACCCGATCTGAGGGTCATCCTCTCGCCGTCGCCGCTCGTCGAGGACCGCGACGCGTACGACGACGGCGACTTCTACGACCTCGGGCCGCTCACCGGGAACCAGGGCAATCAGAACTATGGCATTCCGGCCGACGTCGAGCTCGACGAGTACATGACCGTCGCCATCTGGTGCCGCCGGTTCAACTACACCTTCAACGCCGGGACGATCGCCTGAACGTCGATTGTGCTTGCACGGTCGATTGCGCCGCGTGTGAGCCACCCGACACCGGCTCACCCCGTTTGACGCCCTCCCAACCGTCTCTCCGGGCTCTTGGAACGTTTGAAATTCGCGACTTTGCACAAACTTCGCACTTTCTTGAGTCGAGGCGTACCGCGGCCGCGTAGGTTTTGCCACCCGCCTTGCGGGGGCAACGTGCGCAAGCAACGAGGAGGTGCTCATGCGACGTCTCGGCTTCATGCTCGGCGTGGTCTCCGTCTTCATGCTGGTGGTGGCAGTGCTACCGGCAGCGGCAGACCACTCCACGAACCCGAAGACGAAGAACATCCACGCACTCGGACACAGCCCACAGCCGGCGACCTTCGAGGTACCGGACGGGCAGCGAGTGGTCAGCTC
>JBFINP010000151.1:0-2919 GCA_041611095.1 Acidimicrobiia bacterium
CCCGCGAACGACGGATGGCCGGTGATGAAGAACCCCACCGTGTCCCCATCGGAATCGAAAGCAGTGATCATCACGTCCACGGTGTCGCCCTCAGCCACCCACTGGCTCCCAATCGGATCCAGCACCGGCGGCGCATTAGGGTAGACGGGCGCTTCGACCGCGCCGATGTCGTCGGCAGCCCCGATCGGGCGGCTCACGCCCCGCTGGTCAAAGGCCTCGTCCGTGGCTCCTGAATCGATGGCAGGCGAGCCTCTGAGTGGCATGTGGGTGAGGTTGGGACCGCCGTTGTCGGCCAGTGGGCCCAGCCGGGCATCGCCGCCGGTGATGTCGCCGGCGGCGTCGGCCGGGCACCCCGTCCCAATTCCAACCAGGTTGTGGCCGCCCGACGCGTTCGCGCCCCAGCAGTCGACGTAGTCGGGCAGTTGGCCAACGTTGCCGTTCACGATAGAGTTTTCCACCGTCAGCTCGAGCTTCTCGTAGGTGTTGTCGATCCCGCCCCCGGTATCGCCCTCGTTGCCGGTGATGGTGGTGCTGATGACTGTGGTGTAGATCGGGTCCCTGCAGACCGGGTCGCAGTACCGGGCGTGCGACAACCCACCGCCGACTCCTCCGCCGCGCCAGTCGCCTTCGGCGCGACCGATGAGCGTCGCCGAGTTCCCCGAGATGGTGGAGTTGGAGACGATCAGCCGAGCGGCCCCGACGTTCAGGATGCCGCCGCCCCTTCCGCCTTGCATGTTGTCGCCGGGCAGCTGCTCGTAGATCGCGTTGTTGCCGCTGATGGTGGTGCGGGAGATCTCGGTCCGGCCCTCGAAGTTCTGGACGCCACCGCCGCTCCCCGCGGTGGTATGGGGGGAATGGACCGACGCGGTGGCGACGTTGCCCGAGATGGTGCTGTCCGTGATGTAGGTGGCGGCCCCGTATCCGTGATTCTGGACCCCGCCGCCGCCAGCGGCCGTGTTGTCGGTGATCACGCTCTCGGTGATGGTGAGGACGGCCTCCTCCGTCCCGAAAGGCATCATCTCGATGTTGACGACGCCCCCACCGACTCCGCCGCCCGCCGCGTTCCCGGTGATGATGGTGTCCTCGATGGTGACGTTGGGGTAGTAGTCCTCCAGCCAATACTCACTGGCGAGCCCGCCGCCACCCCATTCGGCTGCGTTGCCCTCGATCAGGCTGCCGGACACGATCATCGTGCCGCTGTTGTAGATCCCACCCCCGGACCCGTAGCTCCCGTACTCGGGAGGATTGGTGTGGTTGTTGCGGATGATCGAGTCAGTGATCGTCGCCGTGCCGTAGAAGTTGGCGATGCCCCCGCCGTTCTCGCCCGAGACGTTGCCCTCGATGATGCAATCGGTGACGGTGAGGTAGCCGTTGAAGTTGAAGATGCCGCCGCCGTCCTTGTCGGCGCCGCTGACCGTGTAGCCGCCGGTGATGGTGACCCCGACGAGGCCGAGGCCGGCGTGATAGCCCACGTAGAACACCCGCGACCGGTCGTAGACCCCGCCGGGCCCGCCGGCGAGCGGGGCGGCGTCGATCACGGTGATGTCGCGGCCCGCGCCGAGGATGCTGGTGGTGCCCTGTTCCCGTTCGATGACCAGCATCCCCTCGCTGCTCAGGGTGAGCGGATAGGTACCGGCTGGGAGCTCGATCGTGTCGTCCCCGGCGGTGCTGTTGGCCGCTCCCACCGCTTCTCGCAGGGAACAATCCGCATCGCACACACCGTCATTGGTGTCCTCCGTCTTGGTGACGACAAAGTGCTGGCTGTCAGGCCAAGTCGACCACTCGAGGTCGAATGCCCCCATCTGATCGGCGTTCTGCCCATCGATGGCCACGCGGTATGTGACACCTGCCGTCGCGGGGAACTCGAGCGGCAATGTTGTCCCTACGGTGCGGTTCGCCGCCACCTCGGTGAGAGAGTCGACCGCTGAGCCTGTGTAGACGGCGAGCACGCTGTCCCAATCGTCTGGCGACGAAGGGGTGGTGACTACGATCGTCGCAAGCGCATCTTGCGACGGTGTCCACTCGAACCACACCGAGTGAACTGGAGTTGCCGGATGTCCGTCGTGGCTCGGCTCTCCCGGCTCGGCGGTGGCCAGCTTGTTGGTCAGGTCCGGGAGCCACCCGATGTCGAGACTCATAGTCGTCGCATCGACAAAGTCATCGTTTCCCGGAGGCACCTCCGTGAGCCAGCTGAGGTCGAAGGTGCCGGTGTCGGTGCTGTCGCGGCCGTCGATGGCAATGTGGTAGGTGGTGCCGGCAGCGACCGGCACCTCAAGCTCGAGTATCTGGAGGGTGGTGTTACGAGACGCGATCTCAGTGAGCGAGTCGACTGCAGCGCCTGTGTAGACCGCGAGCACGCTATCCCAGTCGTCGGGGACCGGGGGTGTGGTGACGGTGATGACCGCGTTGCCGTCCACCGAGGGTGTCCACCGGTACCACACCGACCGGCCACCACTGTGCCCATCATGGACGGGTTCGCCAGGCTCCGCCGAGGCGTCGACGTTGGTCTCGCCCAGCAAGGACCCCGCATCACCGGCCAACGCCGAGGCGGCGACGAAGTCGTCGTTGGCGGGAGCGGTGCTGGCGGCTGCAGGTCCGGCGGTAACCGGCACGATCGACGCCACCAGAGCTACCGCAATCACCAGCGGAAACGAGCGCGCCAATCGTCGTCCCCGAGACGAGTCGTCCCGGCACGATCGCCGGTCGCGACCCGCGCCCGTACCGCCTGCCGGCGGGCCGGTATTCACCAGCTCGCTCCATGCCGACGAGCTACACCGATGAACACGACCTTCCGAACCAGCTGGCAACTGCCAACGGCAAGCGTTCTCGCGCCTGCACCAACGGTCCTCGCCCGCACGCCTGCCTCCCCCGCAGCTGTGGGCCGATTGTCCCTCACGCTGGAGCGGTACGGTAGGGCCA
>JBFINP010000152.1:0-2810 GCA_041611095.1 Acidimicrobiia bacterium
GAATGCCCAGGCCGCCACGGCGCCGAGCAGGCCGCCTGCCAACGCACCGATACGGAAGCCGTTCAGTGGGTCGTAGGGCTGGCTACCCGGCGGGAGGCGAGTGCGGTCGTTCGACATGCCTCCAGCATGAGGTTCGACGGTTCGAACAACCAGGGCGCAACGTCCCTCGCGCTCACCACGACCGTCGGCGGATGCCTGGCATCTCGGCATGGACGCACGTTGAGCTGCCCCCCCGACGAGGCTGGTGACATAGCCGTGCCCCCTTTCTGCGTACCACCCAAACGCTACGCTTTCGCAACCTCGGCAGATGTTCGAAATGGGCGGTTCTGTGCGCGTTTCCCCCGCCTGAGGCAGCGAGTCGAGGCGTTCCGGATCGAGAGCGGATCTAGCGGTCTCTCACTCGCAGTTCGCCTCGAACCACTCGGTGACGTTGTCGGTGGCGGTCTGGTACGCCTCCTGGTCGAATTGCGCCGACAGCTCGGCGAGTTGCTCGATCTGCTCCGGCGATGGCGTTTCGCCGCTGCCGAGGTCGATGCCGGCGTCGGAGACGCTCTGATAGAAGCCGGAGATGACCTCTGCGATCACTTGGAGGTCGCCCCTGATCTCGTCGGGGGCGGCGTCGGCCATCGCCTTCAGCTCCTCGGCTGACTGCAGGAGGTCTTCGTTCACCTGGCCCGAGAAGGCACCGCCGACACCACTGACGGCGGCACCCATCGCCGCAAGCGCTTCCTGACACTCGCCGCCGAAACCGAGGGCGAGGTCGCCGGCGTCCCCCTCGTCACCCCCTGCGGAACCGTCGTCGGACGGCGCCGTCGTCGTGGCGGCGACGGTGTCATCGGGTGCGCCGCCGTCCGCTGCGTCGTCATCGCCCCCACAGGCGCCGAAGACGAGCACGACGGCGGTGAGCAGTACGGGCAATCGTCGTGATGCCATGGTCACTCTTCCCCTCCTCATGGGCCCCAACACCGCAGATCCGACGAGCGGAGCATACGACTTGGAGGAGCGCGAGATGCCGGTTTCAGGCCCTCTTTCTGTGTGGCGGGCACCCGAGTGGTCCCTCTCGTACCGGACGGTGCGTACGCGTCGACCTCGGCGCGGTGACCAAAGCCCTCTGGGGAGGGCACGCCGGCCCGCCGACAATGGACCAAGGAACTGCGCGACGGAAGGTGCGCAGCCGTGGCTGTCGATGCGGCAAGGAGGGGACCATGCCGGTGTTCGTGCCAGATCAGGAACTCGTTCTCGAGCCATGCGACGTCTTTCTGACGCAGGGGACGAGCTTCGTCTCCAAGGCGATCCGGTTCTTCACTCGGAAGGTCGGGGAGAAGCGCACGCAGGTCAATCACGTCGGAGTGATCGTGGCGCCGGGTACGGTCCACACGGCGATCGCGGTGGAGGCCTTGGTGAGGGTTCGGATGCATGCGCTGCGGCGATATGCATCCAAGAAGACGACCGGAGTCGCCGTGTTTCGTCCGACCAACCTCACCGAGGACGAGAAGGCGAAGATCGTCGCCAAGGCCAAGAGCTACGAAGGGAAGAGGTACGGCTGGACGAAGATCGTCACGCACGCGATGGACTGGGCGCTCCAGGGTGCATACGTGTTCCGCCGGCTCACCCACCGCGACGACTATCCGATCTGCTCCTGGCTCGTGGCCTATGCGTTCAAGGAGGCGGACAAGCACTTCGGCGTCGATGCGGGTGCGGCCAACCCGGACGACATCTGGGACTTCGTCACGACGAATCCCGACAAATACGTCCAGGTGAGGGAGCTCAAGCCGATCCCGGAGAAGCTGTCGATCGCCGTGCCGGTGTGACCCCTAATCGAGGTAGTCACTTCGGGGGTTCGAGGCGCAGCGTCGTGTCGAGCACGTCGGGCCGGAGCATCGCGGCGAGCGACTGACCCCTCGGGTACTTCTCCTCGAATCCCCGTGAAGCACGGGCCACGGAGGCGTCATCTGTCGCGGGGATCGCTTCGAGCGGGATCGTCGTTGCGCCGATGTGGAGCGCCACCGATGGCTCTACGCGGGCACGCTGGTACCAGCGTCCCGCCTCACCTCGCACGGACCGGACGTAGATGGAGCCGTCGACGACCGCCACCCAGATGATCGTTCGGTATGAGCGGTCGCCGGAGTGGGTCTCGATGACGACTTCCTTTGCGTCGGCGATCCGATCGAGGAGGTCGCGGTCCAGCATGACGGAGAGCGTACCCGTCGGTGCAGGGGCCGAGGCTCGGATGGGTCGATATCGTGCCTGTATGTCAGCAGATGCCGAGAAGCCGCCGGTGGTGATCATGGGCGTTTCGGGTGCCGGGAAGACGGTGGTTGGCGAGTTGCTCGCAGCCCGGCTCGGCGTGCCGTTCGTCGACGCCGACGATCTGCACAGCGAGGCCAACAAACGCAAGCTGCGGTCGGGAGCGCCGTTGACGGATGATGATCGAAGGCCATGGCTCGATGAGGTCGGCCGCCATCTCGCCCGAAGACCGGTCGTCGTGGCGTGCAGCGCACTCAAACGGGCGTACCGCGACCGCCTGCGCAGACACCATCCGGACCTCGTCGTCGTGCACCTCGATGGTGCCGGGGGCATCCTCGAGGAGCGCGTGCGCGCTCGTCGGCATCCGTTCATGCCGGGCGGTCTGCTGGCCAGCCAGCTCGCCACGCTCGAGCATCTCGAACCCGACGAGCGTGGCCTCGTCGCCGATTTCGCCCAGGCTCCCGAGGCAATCGTCGACGCCATCCTCGACGCGCTGGGTCCCCTCCGCACCCGCTGAGCGGGCATCGGACGTGGCGATCGAAAGCCTGCCAGGGGTCCTCGTC
>JBFINP010000153.1:0-2808 GCA_041611095.1 Acidimicrobiia bacterium
GAAGTGGACGCGACCCGGGTAGATGCGGTCGAGGAGCCACCTGCCGTCGGGCTGCCGCTTCGATCGCACCACGTCGATGGCTTCCGCCATGCGGGGATCCGGGTTCGCCCCCGATCGGCGGAGGTAGTCGAGCGCGCGGAGCAGGTCGTAGCGCCAGTAGTAGGGGAACGCGAATTCGAGGTATGAGGGGTCGACGGCCTCGCCGGTGCTCCTACGGCGGAACAGACGCCGCTCGAGCAAGTACTCCTCACCGGTGCGCCGGGCGGTACGCACGTCAGAGGATCCGCCGGTCGCACGCTCGAATGCGAGCAACCCATCGAGCACATTGATCGTGGTGTCGAACGACGACCGTACTGAGCCGTTCTCCGCCTCGCAGTTCCAGCCGCCGTCGTCGAGCCGCTCTCCGAGGACTCGCTCGACGATCGGCGCGACGTCCACTTCGAAGTAGGCCCCGGTCTCGATCGTTCGGCCGTTGATGCACGGCTCGACCTCGCCGTCGAAGTAGGGCTGCCCGGCGTGTTCCCAGCGCCCGTTCTTCGCGATCAACGCGATCGACCGCCGCGCCGACGGCGAAACCGGATCGAGCCCCAGGAGCTGCAGCGTCTGCAGCGTGTGCATCGTCGCCGTCCATGGTTGACCCGGTTCACCGCCTCGGTAGGAGGCCGGGAAGCACGCACCGCCGTCCCAGAGGCCATCGGGACCCTCCAGCGCCAGAAGGCGGGCACCCCACCCCTCGTGCTCGACTCGAGCGCGCTCGGTGGCGATGGCTTCGGGAGATGTCGTCTGGAGGTCGCTCATCACCTGCCAGCGGATGGCGGGGTCACCATCGAGCAGCCACTCGATCACGCTCATCGCGGCAGACTACGCCTGCGGCCGGGCTCGTTCGCACCGGCCCGCAGAGATGCGTTCGAGAAGCTCTCGAAAAGGTATGGACAGGCGTTCCGGCACTGGTAGTGTTTCGCCACGAACGACGGACTGTGAGTAGTTCGGTCCTGTCTCTTGTGTGTGATGCGCCGTCGGTTCGGTCGAAGGGGAGCCGACTCGGGGGGAACGAGTCGCATGATGCGATCGCTTGGGAGGCATGGTGGTTCGGACACTCCGTCGTTGTGGTGCTGCGCATCGCGGCTCAAGGGCTAACTGGTTCATTCTCATGGCCGCCGCTTTGGTGGCGTCGGGCATCTGGCCCGTTGCGCCTGCATCGGGGCTCGCCCCGCGCACTGCGTCAGCGGTCGAGGTCAGGTCCTTCTACCCGTCCGAGTTCGGTCTGAGCGGGGCCGCCGGGATCGCACACGACCCGGACAACGGAGCGCTGCTCGTGGCAGGCGAGGCGCAGGGCTCGGCGATGCCCCTGCTCGCCCTCCATCCCGACGAGACCGTCATCGCCCATTACTCCGTGGCGGGCGTCGACGACCCGGCATCGATCACTTTCGATCCTGCGGCGTCTCGCCTGCTCGGGAGCAAGGACGGCGAGCTGGTATCGCTGGCGCTCCCCTCCGCCGGTGGCAAGGCATCGGCGCGGGCAACTGGGCGCCAGATCGGTGATGCGGCGGGCACCGCCGTGGATCCCCACGATGGTGACCTCCTGGTGCTCGGCGAAGGTGCGGCGACGGTGCGCCGTGTCCGTCCCGGCGGCGCCGGCGACGAGCTCACGCTCCGCGGGCTGCCGAAGGGCGAGCTGGGTGCGATCGCAACCAACCCCACGGACGGCGGCCTCTACGTGGCGTCGGCAGACGGGTCCAGCCTGTACTCCCTGGACGATCAGGGATCGGTGGCGGCGGTATACGACCTGACGGGCGTGGCGATCGCCGACGTGCAATCGATGGTCTTCGCCCCATCGGCCGACCACACCGATGCGGCGTCCGTCTACAACCTCTTCGTCGTCGACGGCGGGACCGCTTCGAGTGCGGCTCGGGTCGTCGAGGTCTCGTTGACCGCGGCGACGGTGACCGCAGCGGCCCCCGCCACCGAGGCGAATCTGGTGAAGACGACGGCGCTCTCGGCGATGCCCATTCCCAGCCCGGACTCTTCCGGCGTCGCGTGGATTCGCCACCAGAGCCGCCTCCTCGTCGTCGACTCCGAGGTGAACGAGATGCCGTGGCTGTGGAACGTGTACGCCACCAACGCGTTCCCCATCACCTACGGCGGAAGCCTCTTCACGTCGGACGTCGGCAACACCACGTCGTGGACGAGGGAACCGACAGGCGTCAGCTACAACCCGATCAACACGCACATCTTCATCACGGATGACAACGCCGACAGGGTCTACGAGTTCAACCCGGGGCCCGACCAGCGCTACGCCACCCCGGATGACACCGTCACCAACCTCAACGTGAAGCCATTCAACAACCTCGACGGAGAGGACGTTGCCTTCGACACCGCTACCGGTCACCTGTGGGTCATCGACGGAGTCGACAAAGAGGTCTTCCGGTACGCACCCGGGGCGGATGGCAAGTTCGGCACAGGCGACGATCCCGCCCCCACCAACTGGGACGTCGGCATCCATGGTGCGATCGATCCCGAGGGCATCGCCCACTACGAAGCCGACGACACGTTGTTCGTCCTCGACAACCGGACGAAGAAGATCTACGTGTTCTCCAAGACGGGAGCGCTTCTCCAGACCATCGGGATCGGCGCCACCAACGCTGTCAACGCCGCCGGTGTCGGCCTCGCCCCGCCCTCCAACGGCGGGCCCGGCCTCAACCTCTACATCGTCGATCGCGGCATCGACAACGGCGCCGATCCCAATGAGAACGACGGCAAGCTGTACGAGATGTCCGCTGGCCTCACCGGCGGCACGGTCAACCTGCC
>JBFINP010000154.1:0-2711 GCA_041611095.1 Acidimicrobiia bacterium
GAGCCGCGATGCGTCGGCGGTCTGGCTACCGGATCATCTCACCGAGGGCGGCGAAGCGAAGCATGTGGGCCTGTCCGGCGTGAAGGGCGTATTCGTCGATCATCTTCACCAGCGTCGCTCGCAGCGGTCGACCGTGACCGGCTCCCTCGGCGTCGAGCGACGGCATGGCGGAGATGGCGCGATCCGCCTTCTCGACCTCCGCGAAGTACCTGGTGAGGTCCTCTTCGACCGTTTCGACCGATCCGCCGGCGTAGTCGTCGTCGCCGTACGCCATCAGCTGTTCGCCTCCGCCGAGGCCCCACGACAGGTACACGTGCTCCATCTGCGTCATGTGTCGCACCAAGCCCAGCACCGAGAGCTCGACGGGTGGGATCGACCAGGCAACGAGTCCTGCGGCGTCGAGGTCCCGCAGCTTGCGATGAAACTCATGACGTTGGTACTCGAGCCACGCTTCGAGGAGCGCACGGGGTTCGGCGGCGGGATCGGGCTGCTCCCAGGCGGAGAAGTCCATATCGCTCAACGCTCGGATCGACATCGCAGGCAATTTAGCTGCCGGGGGCGGTCAGTCGGGGAGACCAGCCTTCACCAATCCCTCGTGGTAGAGCGCAACGGCCTCGGTCTGCGCCCACCTCGCGTTGCGGGTGAGATCCGACGCCGTCACACCTGGACGAGCCTCGGTAAGCGCTGCTACCTGGCGGGATGCTTCGTCCAGACGGTCGAGCCGGCCGAGCGTGGCGGCGTAGATGGCGCGGGTCTGGAAGTAGTCGGTGATCTCCAGGGTGCGCTCCGCCCAGGCAGCCGCCGCCTCGTAGGCGTGGGCGAGGTAGTGCGTGAAGGCGAGGCTGTTGCTGATGTGGAAGCGCCACGGCTCGTGCTCGGCCCGGCGCCACGCATTGGTGAGGTGCTCGACGGCCGGTTCGAAGTCGCCTTTGAAGAACGCAACTTGCCCGAGGAGCTGCAGCGCGAACGCGTCATGCGGCACCAGCTTCATGGCTTGCCGCGCCAGGTCGTGGGCGGCGTCGAGGTTGCCGGCGTACTCCTGGGCGAATCCATAGATGATGACCGACAGGGGGTCCGTCGGGGCGAGCCGGTAGGCCGTGTCGGCGTTTCTCTGCAGCTCGTCCCAGGCGTTTCGGTCGCGCACCCGCCACGAGTTGAACGCAGCAGTCGTCCATGCGTAGGCGAGCAGTTGGGGCACGAGAACAAGGTTCGGGTCTCGCTCGGCGGCCATCTCCAGCAGCCGGATCGCCTCCTCGGTGCCTGCGGACGTGTTGTTGTAGACATGCCACCTCGCCTTCTGGGCCAGATCCCAAGCGTCGAGTTCCTCCGGCTTGGCGCGCCGCAGCCGCTCGCCCTGGTCACGCTCGACGTGAGGGTGGATGTGGCCGGCGATCTCTGCCACCACCTCATCCTGGACGGCGAAGATGTCCTCGAGATTGCGGTCGTATCGATCGGCCCAGACTTGGTGACCGGATTCGGCTTCGATGAGCTGGGCCGTGATCCGCACTCGATCCCCGGCCCGGCGGGCACTGCCCTCGACCACGTAGGTGGCATCCAGCTCACGAGCCGTGTCGCGGATGTCACCCACGCGGCCTTTGTAGGCGAAAGTCGAGTTGCGCGAGATGATTCGCAGGTCGCGGTGACGCGACAAGGCCGTTATGAGGTCTTCGACCAGCCCGTCGGCGAAGTACTCCTCTTCGGCGTCGCCACCCATGTTGTCGAAGGGCAGCACGGCGATGCTCGGGAGCGAGTACGCGGACGGCGCTGTCGGGGTCGTCCGGACCTCGACACGGCCGCCACCGATGCGCCATGCCTCGACCGGCCGGGGCAGGTTCTTCACGGTGAGGGAACCGAGGGATTCGAACTGCGCCTCGACCACGCCCTGGACCTGGCGGTGGATCGAGCCTGACACGCAGATGCCGCCTGGGTCGGCAGCGGACTCCAGGCGAGCGGCGACGTTCACGCCGTCGCCGTAGACGTCGCCGTCGTCATCGATGATGACGTCGCCGAGGTTGATGCCGATCCGGTAATGCATGCGCCGGTCCGGCGGTGCGGCGGCGTTGCGTTCGGCCATGAGCCGCTGGGTCTCGACGGCT
The DNA here is from genome assembly GCA_041611095.1 of Acidimicrobiia bacterium. Lineage (GTDB taxonomy): Bacteria > Actinomycetota > Acidimicrobiia > Spongiisociales > UBA5794 > UBA6912. The sequence continues at coordinate 2,097 of JBFINP010000154.1, forward strand.
GCTCGCACCGCTTCGACCGCCGACGGGAACTCGACGAGCACGCCGTCGCCGGTGCCCTTGACGATACGGCCACCGTGGTTGAGCACGATGGGGTCGGTCTCGTTGCGATGCGCCTTCAGCGTGGCGAGGGTGCCTTCCTCGTCGTTCGCCATCATCGCCGAGTAGCCCACCACGTCGACCACAACGATCGCCGCAAGCCGGCGAGTCAGGTTCGAGGTCACCATGCAGCGAGACTACCGGCCGGGGCAAGGCACGAGCCGCCGCGCTCCGGCCACGCGCCGGTGTGACATAGGGAATCGGTCGCGCTCACCTACGATCGTCGCCGTGTCCGACCCTGTGCCGCACCACATCGGAACGCTGCGTGAGAAGCCGCTCCATGCCGCGTTGAAGCGGTGGTACGCCGCACCCGGCGATCGTGTCGAGGAGGCCGTGGACGGCTTCGTCATCGACCTGGTTCGAGGCGATCTCCTCATCGAGGTACAGACGCGTGGGTTCTCGTCTATGAAGCAGAAGGTCGGCGCACTCCTCGAGCTTGGTCATCGCATCCGTATCGTGCACCCCATCGCTCGGGACAGATGGATCCTCAGGATCGACGGCGATGGCCAGATTCTCAGC
>JBFINP010000155.1:0-2539 GCA_041611095.1 Acidimicrobiia bacterium
ATGCGAGGGGGCAGGGCGAGCGGCCGCAGACCTGAGCCCTCAGTCCAACTCCTCGAGGTTGTCGATCGAGAAGAACAGGACGTCCTCGGGAGTGGCGTCTACGGGGTAGACGCTGACGATGACCGGGTGGCCCAGTGCGATGTCGAAGATCGCCTCGACCCGGGAGCCCTGTTGCCGCCACAACTCGAGACGCTCGAACACGTCGTCGACCGAGAACGCAGGCAGACCGACGGTCGATACCTTGGCGCCGCCTGCGGTGACCGAATCGACGCGACCGTCGCGGACCGTGACGAGGTAGGGGTTGCTGAAGTCCCCCGTCGCGATGTCGTGGACGGTGAGCTCGTAGCGGTAGTCGAGCAACCCCACCTGCTCCCAGCGGGCCAAGGCCGCCTCGCCGTCGTTGGGCAGGTCGCCGAACTCCGTCGTCGATTCGATCTCGCGAAAGCCGTCGATGACGAAGACGATGCGTTCGGGTAGGTCGGCCAACACGGACGACTGGTCGAGGACGGTGATGTCGAGCCCGATCCACGTCGGCAACCCGGTTGCGGTGTCGAAGCGCACCGAGCCTTCGAACTTGACGCCGTCTTGGACGAGACCATCTGGGCTGGAGAGCAGATCGATGAGGTCCGAGAACACCTGGTCGATCGTGATCGGCGAGATGTCTCCCGGTTCGGCGTTAGGGAACGCCCGCTCGACACCGACGATGACGCCGCCGTCGACACGTGTCCGCAGGCTGCCGGCGAAGTCGCAGTCGCACTCGGCAGTCATCGTGTACTCGTACGCCTCGGGCCTGGCCGCCTGCCATCGCTTCTCGGCTTCGACGAGCGCCTCGAGCGTGATCGGATCGCCGGGCAGACCAGGCTGGAGCGCCGACACCAGCCAGTGGGTTCCCCCGTCGTAGGCCCGTGCCTCCATGTCGATCGACACCTCGAGGGGAGCGCCCAACGCCTCGTCGTACACGATCTGTACCGAGCGTTTGTCGGCGATGGCCGCTTCGATCGTGGCGAAGAGCTCCTCGACCGAGGGCACACGGCTCCCGGGGTCGATCTCGTCGCCGTCCCACACGACCGCTTCGATGGGTCCCTGGGGATCACACTCGCCGCAGTCGTCTTCGAACAGGTAGCGGTACGTCTCGAGGCCGGCCGCCGCCCAGCGGGCCCGAGCGTTGGCGAGCTCGTCGAGCGCCGTTGAGGTCGGGGCGACAACGGCCGGCGGTGCCGTGGTGTCGGGGGGATCGTCGGGAGGTGCCGCAGGGCCGCCGCCGCAGGACGTGAGCGCACAGGCAGCCGCCAGGGCGAGCGCGCCCGCATGCTGCCTCAAAGCAGCACGAGCCGATGTTCCTGATCGATGTCGGAGCATTGTGCGACGAGCCCCCAGCCTGAGGCCACGGTATGGGTGGAGGGCACCGATTCGCAATGGGGCGGGCGACGCAAGTCGGTGCCGCCGTTGAGGCACGTCCGGCGAATCTCGCTACCCTCGGTTGGGTACCAGCGAGAGCCGAGGATGCAGTGTGACCAGCGACCACAAGACGATCCTGCCGACGGGCGCCGACGACCCGGTCGTTCACGATCAGCCGGCCGGCGCCGATCACTACACCGGTAAGGGAAGGCTGAAGAAGACGTTCTATGAAGCCGAGCTCGCCCGCCTCCAGGAGGAGTTCGTCAAGCTCCAATACTGGGTGCAGCGGAAGGGCCTCAAGGTCGCCATCGTCTTCGAGGGCAGAGGGTCGGCCGGCAAGGGTGGGGTGATCAAGCGGATCACGGAGCGGTCGAGCCCCCGCATCGTCCGCGTCGTCGCTCTCCCCAAGCCGACCGAGCGCGAGCAGACCCAGTGGTACTTCCAGCGGTACGTGACGCATCTGCCGGCGGCGGGCGAGATCGCGCTCTTCGACCGCAGCTGGTACAACCGGTCGAACGTCGAGTGGGTGATGGGGTTCTGCACCGAGCACGAGCACCAGGAGTTCCTGCGGAGCTGCCCGGAGTTCGAGCGCATGCTCGTCCGATCCGGGATCATCCTGTTGAAGTACTGGTTCTCGGTGAGCTGGGAGGAGCAGCGCCGCCGCTTCGAGTCCCGCAACGAGGAGCCGCTCAAGCGCTGGAAGCTGTCGGACATGGACCTCGAAGAGCACCGGCTCTACGTGCGGTATTCGATGGCGAAGGACACAACGTTCCAGTACACCGACATCAAGCAGGCCCCGTGGTACGTCGTTCCGTCGGACGACAAGCGCCGGGCGCGTCTCAACTGCATCAGCCACATCCTCTCGATGATTCCCTACGAGGACGTCGTGTCCGAGCCGGTTCCGCTCCCGGAGCGGGAGGATGTCGCCTACGTGCGGCCCCCCATCGCCGAGCAGACCTTCGTGCCCTCGGAGTACTGAGGCGTCATGCTGCGCCACACCGTGCTCTTCCGCTTCAAGGAGAACACGTCGGAAGAGGCAATTGCTGCGCTCGAGGTCGGCCTCGCCCGTATGCCGGCGACGATCGCCGGCATCAAACGCTACGAATTCGGCCGTGACGCCGGGATCACCGAGGGCATGTAC
>JBFINP010000156.1:0-2528 GCA_041611095.1 Acidimicrobiia bacterium
ACGGTCACGGCCTCCGACTTCGACTCGCTGCTCTCGATCCCTTACGTGGCCCGCGCTGCGCTCATCAGCCTCGCCGGCCGAGTCCGCGAGGCGCACGCCGCCCACGGACCCGAGTGCCTATGACGTCATGCCGGCGCCGGCTTACTTCGGCGGTTTCTCCCAGACCGATACGTGCTGACGGCTCTCGCCGGTGAAGGGCTCTCGTTTCCAGCCTCCCCAGCGCTCCCGAAGCGTCATACCGGCGAGTTGCGCCATCAGATCGAGCTCGGCCGGCCATACGTAGCGGAACGGTATGGAGATCCGTCGCAGCTCACCATCCCGAATCCTGAGGTGGTGGGACACGAGGCCCTGGTTGGCAATGTCGTACTCATCGATCCCCCAGCCCTCGTCGCCGGCACGGAACACCCGGTGGGAATCGCCGGGCGGGAGCCGTCGCAGCCCGGGAAGTCCTACCTCGATGACGAACGCGCCGCCGGCCTCGAGGTGGGCCGCAGCATTCTGAAAGCAAGCCACCTGGGCGTCCTGCGTGGTCAGGTTGCCGATCGTGTTGAACACGAGGTAGACGAGGGTGAACAAGCCTTCGACGGTGGTCGTCGCCATATCACCCACAGTCACCTGAATGCGCTCCGCTCCTTGTTTGGCGCGGAGCCTGGCGACCATCGCACGGGACAGCTCGATGCCGTGCACGGGCACGCCGCGTTGGAAGAGCGGAAGCGCGATCCGCCCGGTGCCGATGGCGAACTCGAGGGCCGATCCGTCGCGGGCGAGCTCGGCGAGAAAGTCGACCACGGGGTCCACGTGCTCCGGAGCCGAGATGCTGGTGTCGTCGTCGTAGGTGGCGGCGATCGCCTCGTCGAAGTATCCGTCGTCGTGGATCGAGAACCTCCTCGGGACTCCTCGGGAGCTCGCGTCCGGCGAGCGTATCAGGATGTCGCCCGTCGCAGCACGTAGACCCGGGCCTCGAGCTTGCCGATCATGTGGTAGATGCTCCAGAGGGCGTTTGCGTACATCACTCGATAGGTGATCTCGCCGAGCTCGTCGACCAACCGCTCTCGCCCCCTGCGGAGCCGAGACACCTGGAGCATGTAGTTGGGAGCCGTGCCGGCCTCTTGGGAGGCCTCCGCCCACTCCGACCCGATGACCTCCACCATGTCGATGGCGAAGCCGGCGGCGACGACCGTTTCCTCGAATCCTTTCGCGGACATCCGCTCCGGCACGGCGGCGAGGTCCCTGTAGAGGCGCTGCGCCTCCATCGGCTCCATCAGCGCCGTGGCGAAGACGCCGTGGACGACCATTGCGCCGACGGCCGTCAGCACCCGTGCGCACTCGCCGAGGGCCAGACGCAGATCCGATATGTGAGCCAGCATGTCGCGGGAAAAGATCACATCGACCGCTCCGTCGTCGACGGGAATCTGCTCGATCGTCCCCGGAATCACCTGAACGAGCTCGCCGTGGGGGTGCACTTCGACGGCCCGCATCGCGTCCTCGATGTTCTCCGCAACAGGATCGACACACACCACCCGGCTGCCGAAGCGCCCGGCGATGGCGAGGCTGTGCCGGGCGTCCCTGCCGCCGATGTCGAGCACCACGTCATTGGGACCCACGCCGAGCTGCTCGAGGGCGTCGTACAGCGAGGTACTGGCGCGAGGGTGCAGGCTGCGAGCCAAGGTGGCGACGGCGGCCTCGTAGTCCCAGTCGCCGTACATGTCGTCGACCGAGACCGGCTCGGCCCACAGGTCGCTCGTCACGAGGCAACCCTACCGAGAGTGGGAGACGGCCCCGAATCCACGGCGCGGGCGAACCAAACCGCTTCAGGCGGTGCGGTACTCGACGGTGTTGCCTTGCTTGCCCACGGCGACGATTGCCCCGCATCGTCGCAGGCAGTAGGCGAGCTGCTGGGCGGTGCGGCGGGGTCGCCGCAGACAATCGGCGAGATCGGCGGTCGTGAACGGGTCGGGAAGCCCCTCGGGCAGCAGACCGCGTAGGTCGCCGGGATTGCGGAGCAGCGAAGAGTCCACCACGTCGATCAGACGACGCTCCACCACCGTCCACCCCTTTCGCCGCCATGCCTTGCCGGGGGTGTGGCGCCGGAGCTCCTCCTCGAGCGTGATGAGCACTTCGACCTCGAGTGACGGATCGACCAGGAGATCGGGGAAGCTCACCAGCGCGGCGGCCACGTCGGGGAGCTCGCCGTGCCTCGGCGAGCGGCGGCGGCTGAGAATCTGGCCATCGCCGTCGATCCTGAGGATCCATCTGTCCCGAGCGATAGGGTGCACGATACGGATGCGATGGCCAAGTTCGAGGAGTGCGCCGACCTTCTGCTTCATAGACGAGAACCCACGCGTCTGTACCTCGATGAGGAGATCGCCTCGAACCAAGTCGATGACGAAGCCGTCCACCGCCTCCTCGACACGATCGCCGGGTGCGGCGTACCACCGCTTCAACGCGGCATGGAGCGGCTTCTCACGCAGCGTTCCGATGTGGTGCGGCACAGGGTCGGACACGGCGACGATCGTAGGTGAGCGCGA
>JBFINP010000157.1:0-2185 GCA_041611095.1 Acidimicrobiia bacterium
AACACGCAGTACGGCACGCTGTGGGTCGGCAAAACGACCAATCCGGACACGGACGATGTGTACTTCGACTTCACATCAGACGCCACCGGCTGGTCGCCGTCGCTGCACGGTGGTATGAGCGCATCGACCATGGTCGTGCCGGGCACCTACACGGTCACGGAGCTTGCCACCGACGGTTGGCAGCTCACCGACGTGACGTGCGACGTCCCCGATGCGGTCGTCGACCTGACGGCCGGCACCGTGACGGTCGACGCCGGAGCCGGTGATTACGTGAAGTGCGAGTTCACGAACGAGCAGGTGGTCGAGCCGCCCCTGGGAGCCATCGGCGACTACGTGTGGCACGACAAGAACAAGAACGGCATCCAGGATGCCGGAGAGCCTGGCATCGAGGGTGTACGGGTGAACGTCTACCGGACCGGCAACGGCGTTCTGGCGACGCCGCCGATCGTGGCTCCGCAGGGAACCCTGGTCGCGACGGCACGCACGGACAGCACGGGTCACTACCTGATCGAGGACGTCCCCGCCGGGCAGTACGTGGTCGAGTTCACAGGTCTGCCCGCCGGATTCCGCTGGACCAAGCGGTTGGTGGGCGACCGCGCCCTCGACAGCGACGCCGATCTCACCACAGGCCAATCCCCGGTGATGGTGATCCCGGCCGGTTTCGTCGACCTCACCTGTGACGCCGGGGCCTATCTCGTGCAGCAGGACGTGTTGCCGGACACGGGTGCGGACCTGGAGACGCCGTTTGCGGCTGGGCTCGTCCTCCTACTGACGGGTGCGACGTTGCTCGGAGTGGCCAGGCGACGCGAGTCGACCTGAGAACGACGCATCGATCGAGTCGGGGGCCGGGACGACGGCCCCCGACTTCTCGCGCTAGAGCCTGCGCAGGACCGGGCGCCAACCGGCGACCAGACGGGCCGTCACGACACCGTCCAGAGCGCGAATCTCCGCCTCGGTGATCAGCTCCGTGGACCGCCGTTCGGTCAGACGGCCCACCACTTTGAGCGGTACGTCGAGCGGCGTGGGACGGCGCAAGGACACATCGAGGTTCGCCGTGAGGAAGGGCGGGTGGGTTGCCCAGTCGAACCCGGCCAGGTCATGCGCCACCACGGCACCGGTGTGGCAATCGAGCACCATCGTGACGATGCCGCCGTTGGCGATCCCGAACCCGTTCTCCATCTTCGTGGGGATGACGACCTCGGCGACGACCTCGTCGCCCCGGGGGAAGCTGCGGAGCCGAAGACCTTCCGGATTGGCCGGTCCACAGCCGTAACACATCCCGTCGGGCTTGACCCGCTCCTGGATGCTGATCGGTTCGGGGGGAACCGTTGCGTCGGTCACTCGCCCGCAGGCTTGACCGTGAGCACGGGACACTCGGCGTCCATCAAGATGTCGTGGGCGTTGGAGCCGAGAAGGAACTTGCCGGCCGCAGTGCGACGTCGGATGCCGATCACGATCAACTCGGCATCGAACTCCTTTGCGGCGAGAACCAGATCCTTGGCGGGCGAGTTGCCCCGCACGTAGTCGTGGATCGAGTGCTCGAGCCCCGCCTCCTCCAACCGAGCGCCGATCTCGGCGAGCTCTTCATCGGTGGCGAGTATCTCGTCCGCTTCGTCGCGCGACCCTCCGTGGAAGGAGTGGATCACGACGAGGCTCGTGTTGCGCCGCTGTGCTTCCCCGATGGCGAGGTCGAGAGCTGCTCGCCCACGTGCAGCGGGGATGTAACCGACGACGACGCTCATGACGAATCCTCCTTGGGGTGAACTCGCGTCACGCTAGCCGAGCCGATGGCCCGTCTCCCGGCGAATCACTCCCTTTGCCGTCACCGTCCGGCCCGGCGACCCGCGCGGCGGGATCCTGCCCATAGGCGACCGTCAACAGCTCGTACCAACCCGAATGCGCCTCTCTCAGCTCCACCGGCCTCGTGAAGAACCGCTCTGTCGAGACGGCGAACAGCTCGCCGTGATTCGTCGCCGCATAGCTTCCCAACAGTGGGTCGCCGTCGGCCAGCACCTCGCCGTACACGGCATCCCGCATCTCGACCCATCGGGATCGGATCTCTCGTGACAAGGGGGGCATTCCGTCCAACGCACCATCGTGGAGATCGAGCTGGTGGGCGAACTCGTGGTAGACGACGTTGCGACCCAGCTCGGGTCGCCGGGACTCGATGTCTAGCGCGCTCCAA